>CAVRNH010000057.1:0-109481 GCA_963722085.1 uncultured Methanosarcinaceae archaeon
TGCTGTTTTTTATTTCTTTTTCAAATCCGTAGGTTATGTCTATAGATCATCGCGCAAAAAATGAATGGTTAAAAAACATGGGTTATTAAAAATGGAGTAACCAAAACTAATACCAAGGCTTTTTTCATGGATATTTAACTTCTTTTCCAGAAAAGGATAATTTTAACAAGCCGACAGTACTCGGGTGGTTATAAGTTTTAATTGACGGGTTATGCAGATCTAAGGAGAATTGTCGACCTGTTGTTACATACATTGGAGGATAAGAATATAACCGTTTTGATATTATTACTCAGTATCAATCATACTGATCATTTTTCACAGGCCGACATAAAATAGCGTGGCTTAATGCGTTGAGGTAATTACGGACTGTCAGCCTGCAGTATAACATTTGAAGAAAAGGATTTAGATTTTTCGCTAATCTCTGCAAACTTTGTAAATAATTTTATACATATTCAAAACAATTACTAGAAGTGCGGATCAACTGGAGGATTCCGCACCTTAAGCCTCGGGCGGGATTCGTCCTCCCGTCCTCTCTCTTTTATATCCTCTTTCTTTGGATTTTAAAATCCTATAATCTCAATGTTAACTTTCAAAGAATTTTCAAGGTTTACTAAATATTGATAAGTAACAAAAATTAGACACTATATTACTCGTATATTTATATATTGGCCGCCTGTTATATTGATTAACCTATGGGTAGATTAATTACAAAATTGTAATTTATTTTGATATTTTTAATTAATATTTATATGATCCCTCGTTTTATAATAAAAATAAAAATATTTAGGCGATATAAAAGGACCAGTGGTATCTAATGAACTATATAAGAAAAATTTGCCCCATTTGCGGAAACGAATTTATTATCCTGGACACCGCAGAAGAGAAAGCTGTTTACTGCACACTTAGGTGTCTTTCAGAATTTCACGATAATATGAGCGAAAATAGATTTTCTGTGTTGTCATTGTGATTACTTTATTCAGATTTGTTAGGGTTCGAAACTTCGTAAAAAATTTATATACTTTCAAAACAATTAAAACATATGGGTATGTCCTGCAATACCTGTCCCCCCTTATCTCAAGCCTCGGGCGGGCTCGTCACCTGCCCATTTTCTCTCTTTTAGAGTAATGTGGATTAAGTGGTTAAGAAAAAAGTCACTTGAAACAGGTAGTGTGGGAATTCTATCACCCACTAACCTTGCTAAGGAACAGCCAAGCAATAAAAATTCCCACACATAATTGCACCTTGAAGTTTATGGTAAGCTTTGATGGGGCTTTTAACGTACCACAAGCAGATACATATATACTGTCACTATCACGGTACGCAATAAAGTTACCATTAGCCTCTATCGCGTCCTCTTCGGTGCCTGTTTCTTTTGTCATTTGTTTCATAATTTCTCCTTGTATAATTTTTTCACCACCACAAGGAGAGGCCACTATGAAAACAAATAAATAAAGGCAACAATGTATAAAAATTTCACAAATTTAAATGTGAAATCAACAATAAAAAGAAATATTAAATAAATATAATATAAACATCTTTATAAATAATTTAATTTTAATATTCAAAGCCCACTCTTTTAAACCTCTTTTAAGCCTGTCTTCATTCAGTCCTGACATAAATGTCCAATCCTGAAATCAAAAAACTTTTTACATCATGATTTTAATTATAGTGCATGGCAACAGAAGAAGATTCGAATAAAAGAAATGCTGTATTTGTTGTTAATTTTGTAGGTGTGTTGTTAGGTGTTTTAGTTCTTGCTCTTAGTGTGGTAAAGTATGAAGATTTTACAGACATTCTATTTTATATACAAATTGGGTTCTTTATATCAGTATTCTTCCTTTTCTTATCTATTTTTTTCGGTTTTTTGATATATTTAAATTTGCAACTTTTTGATCCTTTTATTGGATCTCTTATAGGGTTCACTTTTCCGTTTGATAGTAATTTATCTAGAGATTGAGTTCGTATTATCAGTAAACCTACTTTTAATAACCTTTTGATAAACTGTATGTATTTTTGTTTTAGTGTTGGGTTGTTGTTCGTTGCGTTGATTATCATCCTGATGATCTTTAGGTCATTGTTATGGGATCTTGTATTTCTGATTTTAATTTTTTCTGTGCTTAGTTTTGCTCTTTGGTTTTTAAAATGGAAGTTGAACAAAGGAGATTAACTCTTTTACATCCTCTTTTTAAGCCTCAAATTATCAAGTACTGACTAAATGTCCACACTATCCTCAAAAGTCCAGCCATGAATCTCTAATGCGCTCCAAACGGCTCACAACTACATACTCAGCGCTAAATCTACATAATACATATCTAAAAACAATACATATATATACTATTCTCAGAACATCCCTAGCGTCTACTGATCTCTATTTTTTGCGTAATATATATATACTTTGTTTGCCATTGATAATATATGGCAAAGTATAATCAAAAATTCAACGGTCAGGACTTTTTGTCTGTTATGTCTACCGATCTTGTCTCAACGGGTGATATAATGCGGCGTTTGGGGTGTTGCAGAAATACAGCACTATCCTATCTGTCAGAACTGCAGAGAGCGGGGAAGATCAAGAAAATAAGCATCATAGGATCTAGAAACTACGGGTGGGTCGTGAGTGGCGATCGATAAGCAGGAGTTTGAACCATTGTATCACGCAGGGCTAAACCCTAGCGAGATAGCTGAAAAACTCAGCGTGAAAAGACCATCGCTCACGGTATGGATGCGGACTCATGGATATCCTGTTATTTGTCCCGAAAATCAAAAAATTGCGAAGGAAATGCATGTAGCAGGCGCGACCGATCTTGAAATTGCTATGCGGATCAATTGCATGGTGAGTGTTGTGCTATTTTGGCGGGAGCGAAACGGGCTTAGGAAAAATCCCAGGCAGAGGCGAGGAAGACATAAAAAAGAGGTGCGAGCATGATCAATCGAGAGGAATTCGAGGCGCTGTACTACGATGGTCTTTCACCGCGACAGATTGCAGAGCTGTTGGGTGTGAAATATCAAAATATACAAAAATACATGCGTGATCGTGGGTATCCTCGCGTGTGTGCGAAAAACGAGCAGCTGATACGTGATATGTGCAAAACAGGCGCGAAAGATATCGAAATTGCAATGGCTACTAACCTAACAATCACGCAAGTGAGGGAATGGCTAGATAATCATGGGATCACCAGGCGTGATTATACAAATAGGAAAAAATCAAAACAACCATCACAGCGAAAAATAACAATCAAAAACTCACATATTATGAAGTATAACGAATTATACGCTCTAGGATATAATGATGTTTTGATATCGATAGCTGTTGGAGTGACATCACAATCTGTGTGGTCATGGAGGCAGCGAAATAATCTACCGAAAAACACGCAGCAGGTGATGATGTGAGCAGGCCAATGACTATAGACAGATCAAAATTTTGGGAGTTATACAATCAAGGAAAGAGTGACCGAGAGATCTCAGATGAGTGTAGCGTGAAGCATGCTATTGTGGCAGCATGGCGATGTAAACATGAGTTACCAGTACATAAAAAACCAAGAAAATCAAAATCAATGATAGATAAAAACGAGTTCGAGATGATGTATTATGATGGTGTGTATCCTGCGCAAATGGCAGAAAAATTAGGAATCCCATATAAGAGTTTGCTTAGTTGGATGTGCAGGCATGGATATTACATCATTTGTCCATCAAACCAGGCTCTAGCACTCGATATGTACAACGCTGGTGCAACAGACACCGACATTGCAATGGCTCTAAACACCACAGCAGCAGCAATAGGTACATGGCGCTCACATATGTGCATCAGGAAAAAAAGAGATTATATGAGTTTATAAACCCATATAGTGGCGCGAACAGACGAAAGTAAAAAAGAATTAAAATTAGTGGTGAGATTCTCACCATT
The DNA here is from genome assembly GCA_963722085.1 of uncultured Methanosarcinaceae archaeon. GTDB lineage: Archaea > Halobacteriota > Methanosarcinia > Methanosarcinales > Methanosarcinaceae > Methanosarcina. The sequence goes on from CAVRNH010000057.1 coordinate 3,902, forward strand.
CGGGGGATTTTTCTTTCACCAATTTTTCAATCATATCGTTTATCTGTTTTTCTTGTTGTGCTAATCTTTCTTGCACGAGTCCTTCGACCAATTGCTGTAGATCGTGCTCATCTATGAGTTTTTGCTGGTGTAAGTCAGCTTTGAGGTCTTCATTTTCATCTTTTATGAGCTTAAATTCGTAACTATCACTTACTACAGCGTATTTTGAGATTGTTAAGTAAGGCACATACTTTTGATATTCTTCTTTCAAACTCGCAGGATCTGCACGATAATATGCTTCGTGGGTTGAATCGAGCTGATGGCCAACCAAAAAATCAACAAAGTGTAGCTGTGCACCATTGTTCAATAGGGTAGTGTTGAAGAAACGGCGCATGTTATGACTTCTATTTATGTTGTACTCTCCTTTTGTGGATGATGTCTGCGCTTCCTCATTGAGCCTACGATATATTGCAAGGATGGATTCTGTATTCAGTGCTCTCATTTTCTCTTTTTGTTTTTCGTTTTTTGTTTTCAGATATGCTGCTGGCACGGATCTACTCACAAATAGATATCCATCCTTTCCCCTAACTCGCTGTTTTTCGAGTTGGTCTCTTCTGTGTGGTTCGTCACTTTTTCCCTCGCGCGCTCTGTAATCCAGATAATCCTGCACAGCTGCAGAAGCTTCGGGAGTGAGGAACGTGTAGAACTCGTAATTCATCTTAGTTCGTATGATGTGTATAGTGGTTATTCCTGTTTTTTTGTCGTGACCATCAATAAAATCACCTACTCTAAGATTTGCAATATCAATGGCACTCAATCCACTACTGATGCCAATTAGTATTATGGCACGTTCAAGCGGGTCTGCAATCCTGAGAATAGCCTGAATATCCTCTTTTGTTGGGATTTTCTTTCTCTTGAGTTCAGCCTTTGCCCTTTTTGTGCTTTTAGGGATGACCGGCAACTGAATATTATAGTGCTTATAAAAAGAGTATACACCTGTTATACGGTTTTTTATGGTGAGTGGTGCTAATTCTTGTTCTTCTAGGCTTTCCCTGAATTCTCGCAGGTAAGTTGTTATATTCCTTTCACGCATTAACAATCCTGCTTTAATTTCTCCTTCTGCCTCTTCCAAGATCACTAATGGTGTTTTATTTACATGTTCTGTAAACTGCTGCATTGCCTGTAGATAACTGCCTCGTGTGTTCTCAGTCGCTCTTATTCCAGACAGCCAATCTTTTACTATTTTATCTCCAATTAATTCACTAACTTTCATTTACTTGGCACATCCTTAAAATTGAATATATTTACAAGTTATTAAATGTATTCTCAGGTACGATCACGGCTGTAGGCAATAACGAAACGGGCGTAACCTACCCGTTTGGCGACTATGCAGCCCCAACTGAAACGCCGCTTATAACCTCGGGAATTCTCAGGGCGTTTGATGCCGAAACTGGTAAAGAGCTATGGGAATTTAACGTAGGAGCCCCAATTGGTATAGGTGGGCCATCTATAGGAAACGGTATACTATTAGTGCCCACAGGAAATCTTTTGGAAGCTGCCAACGCAGGAGGCTATATCGTTGCATTTGGGCTTCCAGAAGACTAAATGAACAAACAACTTGAGCGGCTCATTTATTAGCCGCTCAAACAACTCCTTGCAGATATTGCCTATTTAGGGTTTTGTGCTAGAAACTGGAGAAACGTAGGGATCTGACATCAATTAAGACAGTGATTCTGCCATAAAAAGCTTTGAAAGGCCAAGCTCTTCTTCAACCACTCGTGAAAAAGAGGTTTATTGAAAGGTATTATTCTCTAGAAGGGAGTAAAGTATCAAATATTGACTTCAAGACAATGGGGAATGATAATGATTGAAACTAGAAAGATAGCAAAGGTCCTGAAGAGCAAACCCACGATTGAAGGAGCAGGCGTCCATCTCAAAAGGGCATTTGGATTCAGCCAGGTTCCTATGTTCGACCCTTTTTTGCTCCTGGATGATTTTAGGTCCGATAATCCAGAGCACTACATCAAAGGTTTTCCCTGGCACCCTCATCGCGGTATAGAGACGATCACTTATGTTCATCGTGGTGATGTAGAACACGGGGACAGCATGGGAAATAAAGGGATTATTTCATCAGGCGACGTACAGTGGATGACTGCCGGAAGTGGAATTATACACCAGGAAATGCCCAAAGGAGACCCGGACGGTTTGATGTACGGATTTCAGCTGTGGGCTAACCTCCCTAAATCTCATAAAATGATGGACCCGCGCTATCGGGATGTAAAGAGTGATCAAATCCCGGTGGTATCGCTGGAGAATGGCACAAAGATCAGGGTCATTTGTGGAAATGTAGGAAATAGACAGGGACCAGTTCGAGACATAGTCACCGATCCGGAATATCTTGATGTAACCGTTCCAGCTGGATCTGAGTTTTCTTATCCTACCAAACGTGGACACACAGTGTTGGCTTATATCATCGAGGGAAAAGGGTACTTCTGCAAGGAGAAGGAACCATTTTCCTACGAGATGGAAGGTCTCAACTATTTCGATATGAAGCGAGACCCCTTCCTGGAAAACGGAGATGTTGTCCTCTTTAATGATGGAGATCAAGTTATGGTCTCAACCGAAGGAGATCATGTTAGGTTCCTGTTAATATCCGGAAAGCCTATTGGTGAACCAGTCGCCTGGTATGGTCCTATTGTGATGAACACAAATGATGAGTTACGTATCGCTTTTGAAGAGTACAGAAATGGAACGTTTATAAGACAACAAAAAGAGAAAAAGGTGTGAGATGGGCAAGTATCAGAGAATGTGAGTCCATACTATAGATTAATGGTGGACAACACTGCATTAATGCGGTCATAAATTTGAGTGGTGCAGAACTTCAGCTGATTGACGCAGAACTCCAAGCCAATTGGCACGTAGATGAAGCAAAAGGATGAACTTACGCAATGGTATTTAGAGAGCATTTACCTAGCTGGGGACACTTGCTCGATAGTGCGACGACCTATAGGACTGGGCAGATGATCCCTCCAGATAAAAGAGTATAAATTATATTTATATTCAATATATTCTCTATCTATTCTTTTATCGGTGCTTTTAGCCTGAAATGGGTCAAAATCAGGTAGAATATGCCACTTACAGACGCACAAGAGTTGTTCTCATTATTTTTTGCAATTTATTTTACTCTAATAATAGACCGCTCCCATGAGACATATAGACCTTGGGACACATATAATGCCTGGAAAGGAAGCTCTCACAACATTAAGCGTTTGCTGGTAGCATGGATTATTTTACTAATTATGCCACTATTGCATTTTGCAATCTTATTTATCTTGCTGGGATCATTTGATGTTCAATTCGATATGACGATTAGAGGCATTACGAATGCTGCTTTGATTGGACTTTGTTCATTTTTTGAGTTTGGTTACTTCAGAATATATGAAGCTTTTCTGCATAGATATCCAAAATATTTTTTCGCAGATGAAGAGCTAGTACAAATAGATCGCTTAGGTAAAATTCGCCCGGATTTTTGGGCTCATTTCATACCTGGAGTATTATACGTATTCCTATCTACTTTGATTATGTTAATAGTTGTTTATTATTAAAACTCATTATTAAGACTCAAAACCGATTATCGTATGCTTGCGAAATTCATTACCAGTACGCTTTTTTAACCTGTACGCTTCTTAACCTGTATGCTTTCTTAACCTGCATGTTTTCTATCTTCTCCAATATCTAAAAACTTGGCCTCCAGTTTTCTGTCTCTAGGAGGGCTTCAGAATGTTTTGCCTTCTTGAAGCTTCTCAAGTAAAATTTACGAAGGTTGCCGTTTCTCGGCAGTTCCAAAAACTTAGCCTCGAAAATTTCAGCTAATTTAATATGAGAAATTTTTTCCTGACGAAGCATACGAGCTCAGGTATACCAAAACTTAATTAGGAGCAGGCTCTGTAATCCCACCTAATGAAATTTGAAAAACCGGAACTGCTGGCACCAGCCGGTGGTATGGAAGCCCTTGTTGCAGCTGTAGAAAACGGAGCAGATGCCGTGTACCTCGGAGCTAGGGCTTTCAGTGCTCGGGGATATGCATCCAATTTCTCACAACAAGAGCTGGAAGAAGCTATTGACTATGCCCACCTGAGAGGTGTGAAAGTCTACGTAACTGTAAATACTCTACTTAAGGACGGAGAAGTAGAAAGTGCCCTCGAGCTCCTCTCTTACCTGAGAGAAATGGGAACAGACGCAATTATAATCCAGGATCTTGGGCTCATTTCTCTTGCCAGAAAATACCTGTCTGACCTTCCACTGCATGCAAGCACGCAGATGACCTTGCATAATAGTGAAGGAGTTGAGTTTGTAAAAAAGCTAGGACTCGAAAGAGTTGTACTTTCGCGGGAATTATCCCTTGAAGATATAAAGCTAATTAAAGATAAAAGCGGGATTGAGATCGAAATTTTCATGCATGGAGCTCTCTGCATTTCCTATTCAGGCCAGTGCCTCCTGAGCAGCCTTATTGGGGGAAGGAGTGGAAACAGAGGATACTGTGCCCAGCCATGCCGCAAAAAGTACAGGCTTTACTGTGAAGGAAACCCAATCAAAACAGGCGATAGCTATCTCTTAAGTCCAAGGGACCTGAATATAAGCTCAGGCCTGGGAGCCCTAATAGAAGCCGGGATCGATTCCTTCAAAATAGAGGGTAGAATGAAGAGGCCGGAATATGTTGCAGGAGTTGTCAGGATCTACCGCCATCTGATTGACAGGTATCTTGAAAATCCTGCAGGATATTCTGTCTCCGAAGAAGAACAGGAAACACTCACCCAACTCTTTAATCGAGGTTTTACTCAAGGCTACTTTTTTGAAAACCCACGAGAGGAACTCATGAGTAGAGAGAATCCTCACAACCGTGGGATTCCTGCAGGCACTGTTATCGGATATGACAGGCATTCAAATCGTGTTCGGATAAAACTTTCCCTTCCTCTCCGGCTTGGAGATGGGATAATGATCGAAAATGCCGAAACCAGGCCCGAAGATAAAGGAAAAATCATATCCTCAATGTATACCGAAAGAGGCTCCGTATATGGTGCAGGGAAAGGAGATACGGTAGAGCTTCCTTTCGATTCAAGAGCTCCATCAGGAAGTACGGTATACAGAACACATGACAAAAAACTAATGGATTCCCTCAAAAAAGAAAGTGAGTCCGGAAGCTTGAGACCTAAAATACCCGTATCTATCACTGCAATTGTTACACCCGGGAAACCTGTCAGACTTGAGCTTAAGGACAATGACTCAAACACAGTAACAGTTGAATCCGAGTATCTTGTCGAGAAGGCGGAAAAGCAGCCAACTTCAAAAGCCCAGATCGAAAAGCAGCTTTCGAAGCTCGGAAATACGCTCTTTGAGGCAACTGAGCTGAATGTGGATATGGAAAAGGATATTTTTGTCCCTGTGGGGCAGTTGAACGACCTCAGAACAAAAGCAGTCTCACAACTTGAAAATCTCCGGATATCGAAATGGAAGCGAAAGCCTCTTGAATATCTTAAACTCTCCGAATCAGAAGAAAAAATAGTAGACGGGAAAAAAGATACTGCTGATAATATCGTACATAAAAGACAGACTGCTGAAATTTCCATGCCGGGAGAAAAAAACGCCGAAAATTCCATACCGAAAGAAGTAGCTGCTGAGAGTACTATGCAGGAAGGAGAAATTATTCCAGAAAATCTTCCGATGCGTTCTATGCTTTCAGTTTCCGTATATTCCTTAGAAGGACTTGAGGCAGCACTTGCTGGTGGGGCAGATTGCATCTATTTCGGAGAGGGGATTTTCAGAAGACAGGAAACACCAGAGAAAAAAGAAAGTTGTGTAAAAAAAGAGAGTTGTGTAAAAGATCAGGCTGAGGGTTTTGACATTAATTTTGAAAAGGCAGTTCTAAAATCCCGGGCTGCAGGCAGGAAGATTTATTTCAGTACCCCAAAGATTGTGAAGGACTCCGAAATCAAATTGGTGGAAAGAATTCTATCCCTCACCAGGAAATTAGAAGCTGATGGGGTTGTTGTTTCAAATTTGGGGACTTTCAACCTGGCAACAGCAGAGAAAATTCCTTTTATTGCAGACAGTCCTTTGAATATTTTTAATACGCGTACTTTTGCCCTACTTTTGCAGGAAGGAACCCAAATGGCTGTGATTTCTCCGGAGCTGACACTTGAAGAACTCAAAAGTGTTGTTTCTTACGGGCCTGTGGAGTGTATTGTCCATGGGCGCCTGGAATTAATGGAGTCAGAACACTGCCTTGTAGGCGGGCTGCTCGGAAGGGATAAAGGGAAGTGCAGTGTCCCATGCCGGTCAGGAAATTTTGCACTTGTGGATGAGAAAAATTACGAGTTTCCCCTGTTCATGGACTATCAGTGCAGAATGCATATTCTCAATTCCAGGTCTCTTTGTATGCTTGAATATGTCCCTGAATTTCTCGAAAGCGGAGTCTCAAGTCTCAGGATCGAAACTTTGGGAATGCAAGACACTGAAGAGATAAGGAGAATAACCCGGGCATACAGGAAAGCAATCGATACCTATTTTGAGGGCAGAAAGCGGGGGCAAGAAAAATGTGAGACCCTTGGAAAAGGGTTTACCACGGGGCACTATTTCAGGGGCGTACAGTAAAAGGTCAAGAAACGTCGGAAAGGTCAAGAAAGGTCGAGAAAAAGATAGAACGGTGAAAGATATGGAAGTTGTGGAGAAAATGCCAGTTTCGGAACAACGAGGCCCGAAGATTTTTCTTTCGGGTTCTATTAGGGGAGGAAGGCAGCTGATAGAGACATACCAGTTAATGTATTGCATCCTGGAGGAAGCAGGTGCTGAAGTCCTCTGCTGGTATGTTGCAGACCCTGAACTGGGAAATGTAGAAATGGGAATGACTGAAGAAGAGATTTATTCCAGAGATATGAGTTTGCTCGTAAAAAGCGATGCCCTGGTTGCCGAAGTTACGGTTCCCTCAACAGGTGTCGGTTATGAGATTTGCAGGGCTCTTGTACAAGAAATACCAGTTCTCTGCCTGCACAGACCGGAAGCACTAGTATCAGCAATGGTTCTTGGAAATCCGGACCCCCTTATTGAGGTATGGGCTTATTCAAACGAAGCAGTACTTAAGCAAATTATTACCGACTTTGTGAGGGCTCTCTGAAGAAACAAGGATTCTGCTATGTGAATAAATAAAGATTCTGCCCTATGAAAAAATAAAGATCCGCAATTTGAGAAAAAAGGAATTTGTTCTCTGAAAACACTAATTTACCTGCATTTCGAAGGAAAAATATTAATTTCCTTCCTCAAAATATACAAGCTAATTTTAAGAATCTTATCAATATTTTCAAAACTCAATGATAATTATAAATAAGTTGAATTCCTATCTAGAAATTATGGTAATTGGAATTGCAGAAATTACAGTACTTATTCTAGCAATTATAGTAGCTGTCGTATTGTATAAAATCCTCAAGACCGCCACCAGCCTTGCTATAAATGCGGTGCTTGGAATCCTTGTCCTGATGGCGGCAAAGTTTATACTCGGACTTGAAATCGCAATTACCTGGTTAGCAATCCTGGTTTGTGCAATAGGAGGCATTTTCGGAGCACTTATCATAATCATTTTGAATTATCTTAAAATAGCTTTTGTATAAGCGGATAAAAAATGAAAATAATTAACTAAAGGGAAAAGTAGTAAGACTGCGGAGGGTGGCTAAATCAAAGGATCGTACATAAGATAAAATATGATAAGTATAAAATATATCAGTTATTACATATAAATCAATGTATATAAAATATAAAATATAATAAGTATAAAACTGTAGAGATTTTCTGAAATGGACAGATTCAAGGCTTTCGGAAGATTGCTCTTATCATGTGCCTCTTATAAGCTTCTCCCCTGAATGTTTTTTCATTTATTACATTTTCCAGCTTTATAATCTCAAACCCATTAAAAAGTGTCCTTACTTCTTCTTTTGTAAAGTAGTGATAGATTATTCCGTTTTGCCTGACAAAAGTGCTTTTCTCAAAAGGAGTTGAAAATTCCCCGCCGTAGCGCATATCCTCTGAACCGAAGACCTCAAAGAAGACAAAACCACCTTCTTTCAGCACGCGCTTTAATTCCATAACTGTGGATTCCCTTTCTTCTCGGAAAAGGTGTTGAAGTACACCGTAACAGAGGATTCCGTCAAAAGATTGAGCCTTGAATGGGAGATTATTGACACTTGCTCCAATTTGTTCGGCAAATCTGCCGCTCCTTGCAAGTTGGGCTCGGGAACTGCGTAGGGCAATTAAAGAGATATCCGCTCCAATGGCTGTGTAGTTTCTGGTAAGTTCTCCCAGGTATCTGCCGTTTCCTGAGCCTGCATCCAGAATCCTGGATTCGGGAAGAAGATAAGCCTGCAAATTCTTGATAGATGCAGGCCCACCCCATTTAAGGTGGGAGTATTCCTTATCCCAGGCTAGAAAGTGTTTTTTTTCTGAACTTGCCTGTGAGCCTGCACGGATGTGAATATCAGATTTATCCATTTGAGTATATGTATCTGGCTTTTCAATTTGGATATAAGTATCTGATTTATTCATCTGAGTGCAAGAATCTGTTTTATCCATTTGAGTATATGTATCTGGCTTTCAATTTGGGTGCAAGTATATGGCTTATCAATTTGGGTATAACTATCTGATTTATCCATTTATATCAGCGTTTCTCAGGAGTGTAGGTTGAAGCTTCTTTAAATCTCTTTACCAGGAATTCCTTCTCAAAAGAGGAAAGAAACCACCCGGCTCTTGGGCCCGAGCTTTGCCCGAGTATTGAGATGTAAATTGCTTTGAAAAGGTCTCTTGGTTCTATCTTTGGTGCGACCTGAGTATTTAGCTTTTCTATCATCCTTCTATTCAGTTCAGAGTTATCCTCTTGCGCAGAATATATTAGCATGTGGTATTCCTCTCCGCTGATCCTCTCTATTGTTTCAATAAGGGCTGCAAAGGCTGAAAGAAAAGCTTTCTGGAGCTTTGAAAGGGTTGCTGCCTGCACAGGTACTTTCTCTTTTACGTTACACTTTGCAAAAGGTGGGGCATAGAGTTCAAGCCATTTAGAAACGTTATCTACAAGCTCTTTTATGTATTTTTCATTTTCAGTTGAAAAACCTGAACGTTTTACGACTTTAAGGATCTGGTCAAAATCTCCCCTGGAAACCTGATAAATAGTGGTCATTTGCTTGAAAGGGATTTCAGACTGGTAAATCCCTGTTAATCTGGAGAGTTCGTAAATTCTCTTTTCAAAAATACCAAGAGGAGAATCTTTTTCTCTGAAATGTGTCTTAAGCTGTTCATATTCACCCGCAAGGGTAAGAAGAGATTGTCCAGGGTCAAACATTATACTTTTCTCAGGCTTTGTCCGGATGATCAGGTAGCGAAGGACCTCAGGAGGCACCACCTCGAGGATATCAGAAACCGAAACAGCAAGTTCTGTAGAAGAGGATACTATCCTCTGCTTCCGAAGTCTTATCCACTCACAGACAACAGGATAAGGAGCTTTTTGTTCGTAAATTTCGCTTACTATCCGTTTTCCGGTATCATAAGAACAACCCCTCGATGAATTATCCTTTCCGAAGGGCTCAACTGTGACTCCAAGAACTGCCCAGCGGGAGGGCCAGTCCACACACCTGGCAAGTTTTCCTCCTCCTACCAGAGACACTGTCCCTGAGTGCTCGCAGGCACAGGCATAATCTACAGTCTCAGCTTCCAGATCAAAACCTATAACTTTCGTTGTTGTAATTCTCCCGCATTCGTGACACCTGGGACTAAAAGGACTCCATTCAGGTTCTATGGCTTTTCCTGAAACCTCTTCGAGGATTTTTGCAATTGCATCTCTATTAAAAAGGGCAGTTTTTATTGCTTCACTGTATCTGCCTGTCCTATACATCTCATCTGTCCTGTAAACCTTTGGATTGATACCAATGCGGGTCAGGGCTTTAAGAAAAGGTGTCAGAAAGTGCTCGGCATAGTTTTCGCAGTTTCCGCACGGGCAGGGAACTTCGGAGATGGGTTTTCCAACATGTTCGGCATAACTCTCTGGAAGAAATGGGTAAACTTTACCCAGGGCATCACAAGTGTTGGCGATAAGAATAAAATCTACCTCAGCTCCCTTATCAAGAAGATTTCTATAAATAGCGTCGGCAATCACAACCTCTCTCATATTACCTGTGTGGATGTGACAAGAGGGAGTGATTCCTGCAGCAACAAGACATTTACCATCTGTTTTTAAAGCGTTCTCAGCTATAACATCTGCCCAGTGAATTGTGTCAGCCATAGTTTTCACCAGAATTTTCGAAAACCTGGAAACAGGTACGAAAGATAAAGAATCACGGTATTTTAATTTTAGCTCTGTAGAAATTATCTGAAATATGGATTTTATATTATAGTCAACACATAAATTAAGTACATTTTTAAGCACTGTAACCATGGAAAATATAGCCAGGCACGGAAAAAATCCAATCATAATTATGTAACCACGGAAAACCCGGAAAGACACGGAAATAAACGTGCCCGTAATTCCTTTCTTCCGCGTTTTTGAGCCGCCAGCAGTTCATAACACATTTTATAGACTAGTCCGCTTGAGCGAGAGAAGCGAGTGAAACGGACTTCGTGCTCCCGAAGCGAAACTCGGGTGGTAGTTAACTCAATAGTAACCGCACTTCCAGGATATTACTTAAGTCATCGCTTTTGTTTGTGTAAATATTTCCTGCGTTGACTATAATTATATTGAGTAGTCTGATGTACTTTTACTATATATTTTCAACTTTTCGAAAAGATGAGATGGGTTTTCTACAAATCCAATTCTTTCTTATTTATGTGGTCGCGTAATGCAGGAACAGCTTTTCTTTTTTCATACTAGCAGTAATGTACGCTATCAAGAGACTTAGATGTCAATTTTTAATACTCAAACCCCTATAGGTTTTTTGTAAGAGTAATTATTCATGAATAAACTATGAGAGTAACTGACTTAATTATAAATATTAGAACGTTGTAGTAAAATCTGTTAAACATAATTAATACTGTCCCTCGTTTAGATTATTCATGAAAACCAGACTATGTGTATATTATTAGATTGATATTCTGGTTAATGGAGCTTTTTGAACATATGAGAATGCAAACACGAGGTTCTACTAAGTACATACTCAGAGGGTAATAATGAAGTTGTAGAGATTAAAAGGAAAATCTTTACTCTATTTACTAAAAAAGGAATTTACTCTCTACACTGGGAAAAAGGAGGCTTTTGAATCGTTGAATACGAGGAAAACGCTTAATCTCGTCTTCATTAAAGAGGTCTGATCACAATGAAATTTCAAGATTTTAAACCATATGCAAAATATGGACTATTTCTCATACTTATAATTAGTCTAGCTGGTACTGCGTGTGCAGATACAAATCAACTTGTGTGTTTTAACGGGTCTACAGACTCTGGAAATACTACAGATGGCAGTTCGGGCGTATGAAAATATTCCTACCAACTGGACAAACAGTAACAGATTTTGACGGGCAGGAGCACTGGAAATACTATAGTTGACAATTCGGGACACGGAAATAACGGTATAAATACCGGCAGTACAGCCTTTATTCTGCCAACTGGACAAATAGCAAGACATTTTAACGGAGAAAACAGGATAACAATACCTAACAATGAACAATTGTCATTTACTGGATCCACATATAACATTTGGGGTATTTTTCCGTTGTAATTCTAGCAATCCAACTTACACATATTTAGCTTCTAAAGGCAATAACTCATTCCAGATCAGTATTGACCATACGAATTCGACGATTACATATGAATTTTATGCAGATGGTCATGCTATTTCTAACTACAGTGAAAGTTACATACAGCCAAATAAAGATTATGAAGCTATTGTGACATATGATGGTTCTCATGCTCAATTATACATCAATGGAGTTCCTGATGGAAACGGTGTAAATTATACGGCGGCTACTTTAGACCCCAGCGATAACTACTGATTGGACAATAGGATCATCCCCTGATAGTACGTATGGGCTAAACGGGACAATATATGCTTTTTACTTGTATGACAGAACATTAAGTTCATCTGAGATATTTGATTTATATGCGAGTGATATCCGCAGTATAAAAAAATTAGATAATAGAGGATGGGGCATTGCCCTATCATGGGACGATTCCGCACATATTGAATCATGTTATCCATATTTGCCATTATTCCAGAAATATAACGCTACATGCACTATAAATGTAAACAATGTAGTTAAACAGACAAAATTATGTAACAGAGAGGGAACAACTAAAAGCGCTGCATGAGGCTGGATGGGAAGTAGCTTGTCATGGGTACAACCACCAAGATTCAAGATTATTTCTAAATAATAACACTAATACGACGTGGTTAAACCAGGAAATATTCCCGAACATCGAAGAAATCATCGGTTATGGTTATCCAGTTTATACCTTAGCATATCCCTATTCAAGTAGAGATCCAACTACTGATGCAATATTAGCTCCATATTTCCGGACACTTAGAACGAGAGCCCCTGATGTTGTAAATGGGAATGTAAATGAAACAACATTGGCTTATTACAATTGGGACGATGCTCAACTTCTGTACGGTGTTGAAATAGATGATCAGTCTGGTGGTGTGACCTTACAGTCTATAGAATCTGGAATCGATCGTGCAAAAGAAACCGGGACTGTATTAGTGTTATATGGGCATTTTATTACCCCAAGTGTTAGTGGACGATATATGACTTCAACATCGAGACTGGAGGCAATTCTAGATTATACCAATCGTAATGGTGGAGTATTTTATCATATGGGAGATTTGGGGAATTCGTCCTGGGTGCCACCCAGTAGATTTACTGTTCCGACTGCAAAATTCACAGTTTCTAAAAATAATATATTGGTTGGCGAAAATGTGACGTTTGTGGATTACAGTACCAACCAAGACACAGAACTGCTTGATTTTGGTGACGGTTCGCCTACTAGTGGTACTGCAAATGTCACTCATACATATACAACACCAGGAATTTATACGGCTAATCTAACGGTAAGAAATGAAGTTACTAGTAATTCAATGCTTCAAACAATTACGGTAATTCAACCGACAATTCCAGTTGCTAGTTTCACCAGTAATTATACAATTGGATCTCGCCCACTGGTTGTCGCGTTTACAGATACATCAACTGGACTTCCAACATCTTGGTCGTGGGATTTAGGGGATGGAACTACCTCAAAAGATCAGAATCCAGTACATGAATACTCGAAGGCTGGAATTTACTCTGTTACGTTGACTGTGAGCGAATGACAAAGGATCAAATTATACTCAAAAAGTAAATTATAGTCTCAGTATTGCCACAATCACCATCAGCTGACTTTCAGTCCAATCATAGCGGAAATGTCCCATTGACTGTTCAGTTTAATGATATGAGTACTGAGTCTCCAACTTCATGGAATTGGGACTTTGGAGACGGATATAATTCAACTGCGCAGAATCCAACTCATACCTATTCTGCAGAAGGAACCTATAACGTTAGCCTTTTAGTGGAGAACGCAGTCGGAAATTCCTCAAAAACTGCTACAATAACTGTACAGAAAGAAAGGGAAATCATCCCAGAACCAGACGATAATGACCACCACAGTAGCGGTGGAAGCGGCGGTGGCGGTGGCGGTGGCTCCCCTGAACCTCAAAGCAATGTTGAAGTTAAGGAACTTTCACAGACATTTGTTGCTAGCGGAAAATCTGTTAAGTTCGAGTTCCCGAGGAACGCTACTTCTGTCGTATCTCTGAGCTTCGATTCAAAGAAGACAGCAGGCAAGACAACGACCATAGTCGAGAGTTTAAAAGGAAAATCCACCCTGGTCACAGGGCTGCCTTCTGATGAAGTCTACAAATACTTAAATATCTGGGTTGGAAACAGTGGATTTGCGACTCCAAGTAATATAGAAAACTCAGTTGTATGCTTCAAGGTTGAGAAAGCCTGGATACAGGATAAAAAGATTGACCAGTCTTCTATCACTCTGAACAGGTACAGTGACAAGAAATGGAACCAGCTTCCAGCAAGCCTGTCAGGTGAAGATAATAAGTACCTGTATTTCACAGCTAAAACACCTGGCTTCTCTCCCTTTGCAATAACGGGTAAGAGTACAGCAACAGTGACTGCAGTACAGCCTGCAACTGGGAATAAGACACAGCCAGCCGTGAATGATACGCAGAATAAACCTGATGGAAGCACAGTAGCTAACGCCGATCAGACAGATGAGAAGAAAGATAATACCAGCACTCCTACAAAAGAAAGTCAGAGTACACCTGGATTTGAAATAGTTTGCGGCATTACTGGCATGCTCACTGTATTCCTGTATAGAAGAAAAACAAAGTGAAATAAGAATATAAATAAGAATCAAAAATAATGGATGAGGATTCAATATCTTCATCCCATTTTTGCCTATTTTTCAGATTTGATCACATAGAATTTACCCCGTTAAAAAGAGTGATCAGTAGATATAAATTCAACATGTCGATAATTTGTGGGTGATGATTGTTGAATCGAAAGTTAAAATTTTTTTTCTTTATAAGTTTCCTTATACTTGTAAACGTTCCTGTTGCTTTATGCATTGCACCTCCAACAGTTTATGTTGCGGGAGATGGCAGTGGTGATTTCAATTGTGATGGAACGGGTGATCATAGCGAGATTAACCAGGCTCTTAAATTTGTAACAGAAAACCCTGGTTATACAACTGTTTATCTCAAGGGCCCCTTCGAATACGTCATAGCCGATACTCTTCTAATTGGCAGCAACACAATTCTCGAAGGGGACTCAAGTGCAACGATTAACCTTGTCAGTAATGCCAGATGGAGAGCCTCGAAGCCAATGATTAAGGAAAATAATTCTGGCGACCACGACATCACTATTCGCGGTTTTACTATTGATGGAAACCGAGAAGGAAATACCAATGTACAAAGCGGAAGAAACTACTACAAAATGTTATACTTCACCGGTGTACAAAACTTAGATATAAACCACATGACGCTGACTAATAATCACGATGATGGACTGGAAACACATTCATGCACTAATATAACATATCATGACAACACGTTGTATTTACTGGGTCATGATGGAATATATGCAATTAATTCCTCCAATGTCGAAGCTTATAACAACAATATCACCTGTCGAACTAATAGTGGACTTAGAGCATATAACACAAATCACGTGAACTTCCATGATAATATAATCAGATCAGAGGGTTCTGGCGGCGCTGGTATACAAATCCAGAAAGAAGATAATGACGTACCGATGGATGATATTGAGGTGTACAACAACACAATATATGAGACTGCGCTTGCAGGAATATTTATTTTCGGATACGATACTTATAACACATCATCCGCTAATATCCATGTTCATCATAACCAGATCTATGATACCGGAACCAATTCAGACAACAATGCAATAGGCGGAATCATAACCTGTGGATTTGATGCTCTAATTGAAAACAACGTGATTGATGGCGCATATGGGACTGGCATTATGCAGAATGATGTGTATCGTGCCGGCAGCCCGGTAGGCTCGGAGTATGTCGTTACAGTAAAAAATAACATAATAACGAATACCCGCAAATCAGAAGCCGGTGGAAATGGGTCTGGAATCTGTAACTTGCTTGCAGACTCACATTCTTTTGTCTTGCAAAACAACTGTTTCTATAACAATACAGGTGTTGACTATATACATGTTGAAGCATCACCTTCGGATATAAAAGCAGATCCTCAATACGCAGATAAATATGCACACGACTATCACCTGAAGTCAATAACAGGCCGGTGGGATGGCACCTCCTGGGTATATGACAATATAAGTTCTCCATGCATTGATGCAGGAGATCCTTTAATGGACTTTTCTAATGAACCAAAACCAAATGGACACAGGATCAACATAGGCGCAGATGGAAATACGAAATATGCGTCAAAATCAGAATGGAATGCTTCAGATAATGTCAGTGACGGTGTGGTAGTAGTGACAGCAGTGACAGTGATAATGGTGGCAGTAGCGGTAGCGGCAGCCATAGTAGCGGTGGTGGCGGCGGTGGGGGTGCTGGGGGCTCCCCTGAACCTCAAAGTAATGTACAGACCAAAGAACTTTCACAGGCATTTGTTAATAGTGGAAAATCTGTAAAGTTCGAGTTCCCGAGGAACGCTACTTCTGTCGTATCTCTGAGCTTCGATTCAAAAAAGACAGCAGGGAAGACAACAACCATAGTTGAGATGCTAAAAGGAAAATCCACCCTGGTTTCAGGGCTGCCTCCTGGCGAAGTCTACAGGTGCTTAAATATCTGGGTTGGAAACGGCGGATTCGCAACTTCAAAGAATATCGAAAATGCAGTTGTATGTTTCAAAGTTGAAAAAGCCTGGCTTCAGAATAATAGTATAGATAAGTCTTCAATTACTTTCAACAGGTATAATGATACTAAATGGAATCAGCTTCCGACCAACCTTTCAGCAGAAGATGATAAGTACGTGTATTTCACAGCACAAACCCCTGGTTTTTCTCCCTTTGCGATAATGGGCAAGAGTACTGCAATAGGGACTGAGATACAGCCTGCATCCGGGAATAAACCACAGTCAGATGTAAATGAAACACAGAATAACACTGAAAATACAGTATCTAATGCCGAACAGACGCCTCAGACGAAAGATAATACCAGCACTCCTACAAAAGAAAGCAAGAGCACGCCTGGGTTTGAAACTGTTTGCGGCATAACTGGGCTGCTTGCTGTATTTCTGCATAAAAGAAAAACAAAGTGAAAGAAGAAAATAAATAAGAATCAAAAATAAAGGATGAGGATTCAATATCTTCATCTCATTTTTGCCTATTTTATAGTATGGTCGTAAATATTTACACTTATTTTCTAGATAGAATCCAAAATATAATATCTAGGCGACGTTGGATATCTCTTTTATTTTTAAAGTTCAATTGTTTACGCGAATAACTGTAACAACTTTGAGCTGGGGAGAAGGAAATCTGAAGTTCTTTTCAGTTTCTCCCAAGCAGCAAGAAAGTAAATTAAAAAAATCAAAAACAAAAGTAAAGTGTAAAAATGAAAAAAGAAAAAAAATTTAATGGAGGTTTAAAGGCAAATTATCCCAGCAGTTTACTATTTTTGGAGGTTTAAAATGGAACTTCATAGCAAATCAAGTAAATTTGATTTACTAATACATACAAGTACGTATAATTATATAAATATTTCGTAAATGGTAGAATGTATTTACAAAAAAAGAAAATGGAAGAACAAGATAAGTGAAAACAATGTATCTGGATATAACTAAAATGGATATTGCTAGAAATAAAAATTTAGCTGCAAAATATAATTTGCAACATTAATTTTTCTTAGGTTTTTGGATTTATAGAGTATAAACTGAGAAACTTAGCTTTTGGCAGTCAAGGGAGAGTTCACTGGGCCTCCCCTTAGCCTCAAAAACTCCTTAATCTTAGATGATTTTCGGATCTCTTTCAACGTTTCTGATTTTCAAATTATTCCTATCATTTCCAGCCCGACAAAGGTCATTAGAAGTACGAAAAGATGCTTCAGATGCTCAGGATTTACAAGATGGGCAAATTCAGCCCCTTTCCTTGCTGCAAGAAATCCCGGAAATGCGAGTAAAATCCAGTTAAGAAGATTGATGTATCCAAGAGAATAAGAAGGAAGTCCTGGTTGTCCCCAGCCATTGATTACATACCCTATTGATCCCCCAAAAGAAGTAAAAATTATTACGGCAGCCGAAGTTCCAATAGCTTTCCGCATGTCAAAGTGCAGAAAAATTAGCATAATTGGAACTCCCAGTACTCCTCCTCCGATACCAAGAAGACCTGAAAAAAAGCCTATAACGATACCCGCAAAAATATAAGATGCCGGATTAAAGCTTGTTTCGTTCATTTTGATTACTGCAGGTGCCATATAAGTTCTTAGCGCCCCAATAATAACAACGGCTCCAAAAATTTTGCTCAGTATAGATGCCGGCAGGTGAGCAGCTACAGCCGCCCCTCCGAAACTGGCAAATGACCCTGAAAAGCCCATGACTATTGCCGGTTTCCAGAGCACTGCTTGTTTTTGCTGATATTTTATAACAATATTCATAGCGTTTAGCAAGACTACGAAAAGGCTTGTTCCGAGAGCTACTCTCATAGCCAGGTCAGGCTGCATTCCGGTTTCCTGCAAAAGCCAGTACTGAATGGGGGACATGATAAAGCCTCCCCCCACACCCAGCAGACCTGAAATAATGCCCGTAATAGCGCCTGTGAGAACAAGAATTCCAAGATAAAGAGGATCTGTAGGAGTCATTTCCAATTCAGTGCTTTCTTTTAATTTTCCTATTCAGGAATAGGTATTTGTTTAACTCTACATGGAAATGCAAGTTTATTTAAGTTAACAGTATCTGACTCAAAATATACAGCACTGTCTCTAATGGTAAAATGGAAAATCCTGAACTTCCAGAAAAAAATGGATTAAAGATAAATCATTGATTAAAAGGATAAACAGAATTATGATGATAAGACATCCAAGAGGATAAATCATGGATTAAGAGCAAAGGCATAGATTAAAAGGATAAATCATCGTTAAGAGGATAAATCACCAAATCGGAGGATAATCTCCGATTAAGGGAATAAATCACCGAATCGGAGGATAATTGCCGATTAAGAAGGTAAAGCCGATTAAAAGTATGAATCATTGATCAAGAGGAATTACTTCTCTCAAATAAACTCCCTTTAATAATGAAGCTTCTTCGTTAAACTCAGACTTAATTTCAAGACAAGAAAGATATCTCCTAATACAAATTAGGTTAAATGTAAAATTAAGAAGGAAAGAATCCTGTGCAACAAATATTTAAAATGGGTTAAAGTTATTAGCTTCAGGCTTATAAGTCATCCAAGACTTTTACAGATTATTTGACGTTTATAGTAAGAGGCTCTCCCATGATTGAAATAAAATTACATGGTACATACAACATTTATTATGCAATTCTTGGAATGCGAAACCCCCTGAACTCCTGGCATCTTATGGACAGCAGTGAGCCGGATCAGGCAGGAAACTGCAAGCTCGGAGAAAAAGATCTGGGTCTGGCCCAACGGCTGACACTTGCAGGAACTGAACATGGTAAATTTTTGAGGTTTATTACAGTCTGTTTCGATCTTACAGCTCCTTTTTACTGGTGGAAGGAGTTTGATACTTACAAATTCGCAGAAAAGAACTCATGTTCCACAATGCATAAGCTGACCAGCAAGGAGCTGGCTCCTCACGACTTTTCATTTGGTGAACTGACAGATTACAGGAGTGCTCAGATCCGGCACCTCAATGATCTCATTAAAGCCTACAAATCCCGTGAAGGAGATAGTGAGGAAGACAATGCATACCGAAAAGCCCTTTTCAGGGAACTTATTCAAGACCTTCCGAGCGCTTACATGCAAAAGCGGACAGTTATAACCAACTATGCTGAACTCCGGAACATTTACTTCCAGCGCCGCAATCACAAGCTTGATGAATGGAAGGATTTCTGCAACTGGATTAAAAACACGCTGCCATACGCAGAAGAGCTAATTTGCCTGGAAAAAAATGAAGCTAAAAACTGAAACCGAATCGCTATACAGGGCTTATTAAAACAGCTCTGTTTCTCAATCTTTAAAGTCTGGTTTTCCTATGCTTCATGCTTTACAATACCTCATTGCCTGATGCAATTATAGTCAATTCCCTAATTTCCTTCACTAATGCAAACTGAAGGATAAACCGCGGAAAACGCGGAAAAAACTTTGCCCTTGTAGTCTGCTTCAGCGTTTTCCGCGTTTTCCGAGATATAGAGTTTTGAGTGAATCTTTCCATGCCCTTTATAGTATGAAAAACTTTAATTTTATGGAGCCTGTAGATTTATTCACAGAATCGAATAAATGTAAATATTTACGGCAAAAACTACGGATATTACTAAACTCCAACAGGATATATATCAACCATCTCAACCCTTTCTTTGGTTGTCTCTCAAAGCTCTGCGTTTCCCTCTTTATTAATACTATTTAAGACGTTTTTAAAACGCTTTTAACGTAATTAATCTGTCATCTCCTGAATATTCTAGAAAGAGAGAATTAACCTTTTTTCTCACTCCAGAACCTGTACAAAACCTCTGGTGCCGTCAACCCGGATATGCTGGCCCTCTTTTAAGATTTTAGTGACGTTTTCTATGCCGACAACGGCAGGAATACCATATTCCCGCGCGATGACCGAGCCATGTGTCATCACACCACCAACCTCCACTACCAGGGCTTGAACTGAATAAAACAGGGGAGTCCAGCCAGGGTCAGTAAAAGGTGCCACTAAGATATCTCCTTTGTTCAGCTTTGCTTCTTCAGGTTTGAGGACGACCTTTACGTACCCTTCTGCAACACCGGCTGAAACAGGAGTACCGATTAAAGCTCCTTTTGGGGCCTCAACATCACTCCTCATGCCCGTAATAACTTCTCCTTCACTGGTCATAACCCTTGGGGGAGTCATCTTTTTATACTGCTCGTGGGCTCTTTTACGGGAGTCTATAAGGTGCCTCACATCTTCACTGAAACGATTTTCTAACAAATTTATCAGCTCATCCAGATATAAATAGAACACATCTTCTTCTTTCTCAAAAATTCCTCTTTGATATAAAGCTCGTGCCTCTGCAAGGATGGCCAGCCGATAAATGCCGAAAAAGCGAATAATAACATATTTTGGAAACTCACGTAAGCCTGTGGAGTTTCGGTAAATGGAAAGAAGCCTGGACATAAGTCTCGCTTTAAGAGTTCCTCCAGGGGTATTGCTAATACGCTCCAGAAGCTTTTGCACTGGCTTCCTGAGCTTCTTCCTTGCCCTGTTTGAACCGTTTCCTGTGTTCACCCGGAGCATTGCTTTTCATATGGTTAATAATAGATGGGACAAGCAATTTGGGGGCTTCCCGCCATCGAACGTTTGATATATCAATCTCACCTGGGCAGCGCATGCCGTACAGCTCCATGAACCTGTCCAGTTCGGTCCTGAACACATTTCCACCTTTTACTTTGCTGAGCCCCTGATAGAAAGTGCTGTCTTCCGCTCTTTCCAGATAATCCGCCACTTCAGTATATCTTCTTGCCGTATCGGCAAGGTCCCCAATCATTAACCCCATCTCAGCGGTTACGTTGCCAGGCGGGGATTTACTCAGCGTGTCAATGTCCAGGTCCTTACCTAACCATCGTCTGGTCAGGCGGTTGGCCATGGGCAGGACAATCAGTGATAAGGGTATGTACATCATGCTGCTAATTAGTTCCTGCAATAACCTCCCCATACTTTCCCGGACCCTTATAATCCGCTCTGTCCCGGATACCTGCATAATGCTGTGCCCATGCCTATTAATAATCTGTTCCACGGGAGTTGTAGCCCTCTTAATAATTCCTGAAGGATCAAGGAAGAATAAATTGTTAACAATAACCGGGATACCCTTTAGATAGAGTGGAAGTAACGGTTTGAATAATTTAAACACCTGCTTCGTTGTGTCCTGGCTTGCTTCAACTTCCTGTTGAAAAGTCTCACTTGCCACTATTTTTGCCAGAGCATCTCCCATTAATTCGTCCAGAATAGCAGTTCTCCAGATAAAAAATCGCCGAAGAAACTTATTATATAAAAGAAGAGTAACATCGAAATAAAGCCTTCCTCCCACTTCCACTACCACTGAATCGGGTGAGGATCCGTAGTCCTTCCCATAGGGAATTATTCCACGAAAAACAGAAATTCCCATAGGTCTCATGGCATCTGTCATCATTTGCACGTGGGCAATAGAAAAAAATATGTGGAGTTTATTATCACTCACCTCAGGAACGGGATAAAGGGAGGTAATAGGACGGCTCTGTAAGATATAAAATCTATCACCTGCCAGACACCATTCAATATCCTGTTCCGGACACCATTCAATACCCTGTTCCGAACAGTAATGCTCTTCTATTCTTTGACCTATCCGGGCCAGCTCCAAAATCCTGTCGTCAGAAAGGGCTTGTTTGCCTTGCAGTTCGGGAGCAAGTTCCCTTATTACTGTTCCCCCTTCTGCGACCGGATAAACAGCTTTTTTCTTTTCCGCAATTTGTTTTTTAACAATCTGGCCCTTGTAGACCTTATAAGAGTCTGCGGAAACAATTCCTGAAACCAGGGCTTCACCCAGTCCGAAGCTGGCATCAATGGAAATGATATTCCGGTGTCCAGTGACAGGATCCGCGGTAAACATAAGCCCGGAGACATCCGGAAATACCATTTGCTGCACCACGAGGGACAAATACACCGAACGGTGATCAAATCCGTTTTTGATACGGTAGATAATTGCCCTGTCGGTAAAAAGCGAACTCCAGCATTTCTGCACAGCCTGCAGCAGTTGGTCTGCTCCCCTTATGTTCAGATAAGTTTCCTGCTGGCCTGCAAAGGAAGCAGTCGGCAAATCTTCGGCTGTGGCGCTGGACCTAACAGCATACGCCTGTTCTTCCCCCATTGTTTTCCATGCATCAAGGATTGACGCTTTAATCGTTTGGGGTATAGGGACAGTTAGTAAATGGTCCCTGATTCTCTTTCCTAGCTTGCTAATTTCATCCGGTTGATCCGGTTTCAATCGGTCAAGCAAATCCAGCAATTCGTCCATGTCACGACTTGCTGCAATAAAGTCACGGTAGCCCGATGTTGTAATGCAAAAACCCGGAGGGACAGGAAATCCCGCCTTACTCAGTTCTCCGAGATTAGCGCCTTTTCCCCCGACCTCAAGCAAATTCGTTCTATCGATTTCATTAAAGTGCATCACATAAGCGCTCATATTAAATGTCCTTGAAAAATATGAGATTTTAATTTTATATTATATTTCTTATATTATATAATGTCTGATTTGTTCATCGGCTCTTCGCTTTTTAGAGTGCGTTAAAAAATAGTTACGTAGAGTTGTCTTTTTGTCGAGAACAACAATATTTTTAAAACTTTAAAGACTCATTTCAAAATTACCCACCCTTTAAGTAACATAAATAATCAATTCACTGGGTGGAAAAACGCAAGTTGGAGCTAAAATATGCAAAAAGTCGTTGCTTCAAATATATTTTTTATTGCCTCATCGAGGCTTACCAAGGAGATAGATAAAGTATTCGCGCAACATAAGGCGCAGAAGCAGGTCATAGTCACTGAGGAAATGTTGCAAAAACTGCCGGATCCGGTAAAAAAATATCTTTTGTATACTGGAGTGGTTGGCAAACCGATAGTTCAAACGGTGAGGCTTAAGCAGGTAGGAAAAATTCGAAAAGATGTCAATCAACCATGGATGAATATTCAGGCTAAACAATACTATTCCGTAAACCCGCCATGTTTCATTTGGATTGCATATATGAAAGTATTTGGTTTGCCCCTGGTGAGAGTGAGAGATTATTACATGGAGGGTAAGGGCAATATTCTGGTGAAGGCGCTCTCATTATTCACAATAGCGAATTCTTCAGGAAAGGATATGGATCAGGGGGCTATGATGCGTTATCTCAATGAGATGATGTGGTTCCCATCGGCTTTTTTGGGAAAGAATGTTTCTTTCGAATCCATTGATTCTAATTCAGCGAGAGTAACGTTGAAGGACATGGGGAAAAGTGTAACAGCTACAATGTATTTTGATGACGAAGGGAAATTGACAAACTTTACAGCTCCGCGTTATCGAGATATGGGCAATAATAAATTTAAATTGGAAAACTGGTCCACTCCGATTAGGGAGTATGGTGAATTTGAAGGGCTCAAACTCCCTATAAAAGGGTCAGCTGTATGGAATTTAAAAGAAAGTGACCTTGAATACATCGATTTAACCATAACCGATTTAAAGTACAACCCGGATGGGCCTTATTGAAAGGTCTTTAGAAGGGTCTTATCAAAGCCATTATTAAATGGTCTTATTTGAGGGTCGTATCAAGACCATCATTGAAAGGCTTATTGAGGGGTCTTATCGAAGCGTTCTATCAAAGGGTCTTATTAAGGTCTTATCGAAAGTCATTATTGAAGGCCAGTATTGAAGAATCAGAGGTAATCCTCTGCAAAGGCAAACCTCCTGTCATCCTTTCTTTATTTTTGACATCACGTTTTGGGTCACCAGTTTTTCGTATTTTCGCCAGCTATTATCATCAGTTTCGGGCATGGATGCTATGTAAGCTTCGTTTCTTGCAAGGGAGGTACAGGAATCGATTGCTTTCTGGATAGCGACAGGATCCTTATTTCCGACAAGGTCTATGACTTTTATTTCTCTGAGAAAGCGAGAAATTGCAGTCATTGGAATTTCATTTAAGTAGGGCAGAGAGGAGTTTGAGCCAATTATCTTTCTTAAGCCTGCCATTGTGGAAACTCCGTTTTCGGCAAGGGAAATAAGGGACTGGCCTGCCAGGTGGTCGCTTTCTTCCCCACAGACAATGAGGCAATTTATGTTCGGATTTGCAAGCACGTTGACAATTATTTTTTCAATCCCGAAATTTTCCGTAAAACAGGTCCCGCAAATTGCATAGTTCTTAAGGTTCCAGGCTCTGTAGTCAGAGGCAAGTGTTACTACAGCTACTCTCGAATTTATATCTCCAGTTATATAGTCACCTGAAGTTACAGGCCATTCCATAATATCACTCCTGCTGTTCTATTAGGTTCGCTTCTTCTCATTTATTAGGTTCGAGTCTTCTTAATTTTTTCTGGAAAAGCCAATCGTTGTTTGCGACCAGTGGGAGTCAGAGTTAAGAAAAAGCAACAACTAGCCAATTAAGGGAAAACAGTTTTTCAGCAGTTATTAAAGGTTACTCCTTAATGTTAATGATCTCGTAGCTTAACTTTTCTTCCATTTATACCATTTTTGACCGGTTTATTGCCTGCAACCTTTTTTATAAAAAGCATTTTGTGTTAATTATAATACCGTTTAAACACCCTTGAAATTTGGAGAGTAACCCATAAATATTGCTGCTTGTCTTGTCCTCTTAATAGCTTTAATTTTATCCACGTGCCATCACTTGATTGATGATTGCTAAACCAGTTTAATGCTGTTCCAATTTGAGTTTCGTCTCTGGTAAAACCAATTTTTGATAAGCTATCAAGCGAGGTTAAAAGATCAGTAAACCAGTAAGGGTAAGAAAAACCGGTCCAGAAACTGACTGCGCTTCTATCCGGGTATTTGTCGCGCTTAAAAAATCGGCTCATTAAAAGTTTGCCTGCAAGTCTGGTTTCGGGCATTTTTTGATATCTCGGATGGGCTGAAAGAGCCCTTAGTGCGCAGCCGGTAATAAGGTGAGAAAATGGTTTAGTTCTATCCGGTTCAATTACCTCTTTATCGTGCACAACGTCAAGGAAGTTAGCATTGACCGTTCTTAACGGAATTGCCCAACCGCCGTCATCCTGACGCATTTTTAAGAGCCAGTCCAAACTTTTGACCACTCTGATATCATCTTCGTACCCGGCTTTAATCAAGAGTTCGCTAATCATTGGCGAATATGTTGTAGAATATTGCGTTCCATATATCCCCCTAAAATCGCCGCTATCTGTTTGGATTGAGAAAATGTATTCGGTAGCTTTTTCAATTGAGGGGTGGGCTTTATTAAAGCCATATTTTTCTATAAGAAAGCCTATCTGGCGAAAAGTCTCCAGTTGATCATACCCTTTTTGATCACTATAAACATATTTTGATTTTCCAGGATATTTCCACGACCCGTCTTCTCTTTGTCTTTTTAAGATTTTTACCGCTTCAGGTGCTTCCCATAGATCCTTAATATCTAAGCCCTTTTCATCAAGCAGATCTCTTCTGGCAAAAAATGCCAGTGCTTCATTATTGCTTTCAAGAAGTGGTTTAATCGGGTCGGATTTCAAATATTTAAGGTACTCATTCATACTTATCACTTGTCTGATTCTTTCGTATATGGCTTTTAAAATTCGTTATCAGTCTCCTGCGCAACCAAATAGAAGTTTCCCAGTTCCATCAAAAGCATCCTATAGAGTGGATTATTGAGAGCCCTCCCTTTGCCACCTATAATGAGCTTTACGTTTTGGAAACCAGTTTTTTGTGCTGTATTTACCTATCAAGTCCAGGTGATAATCCAGGTTCGAATGGACGGCCCTCAACGAATCGAGTTTAGTACAAGTACAGCGGTCACTGCATTCCCAGCATCCAAGATGTCCCCTGTCTCGTACGCATTTTCCGAATCTCGCAGTAAGGTTTGCAGCCTTCCTCTCTGCATGGACCAGAACACTTCAATGATTCTATCTCTTTGGTCGTCCATTTTTATCCGGTTGATGTTTTGAAACATCTAAATGTCAGCAGTTCTTTTAAAGTCCACTTTGACTCTGCAATTTTTGCATCTCTTGCAGGTGTATTTTTACATTTAATGCATCTTCCATCTTCGTATGCTAACCCACCGTGCTCTATACAGAAGTTAAAATGTGTGCAGTAGAGCATCATTCTACTTATCAAGCACTCTATTTAGCATGAAAGTCCATGAGGATCTCTTCCTCATGGACTCTCTCCATCTTCTTATCCCATAATTGCAATTATTCTACTAATTATTTTGATACGTTTATCAACCGAGAATACCTCAGTCTCAACAATATTCCTCTTTTGGATTTTTTCCTTTTTATTCACGTTTCACTTCGTACATCTAATCATTCATGGCAAGGTGCCAATATTATGGCAATTTTCCTTGATAGAGCAATAATTGCCTTTGAATGTCCAATTGATTTCTTTTTTCTGTTAAAAAACTCTTTTAACTTGCTATTTTTCTTTCTTGCTGCTGCTTGAGCAACCTGTGTTAGAATCCACCTGGCTACTTTTGATCCTCTCTTTGTGATTCTACCACTATAGTATTTATCTGCTGATTGGTACACATTCGGAACTATTCCAAGCCACGATGCAAGCTTATCGCCAGAAGAAAAATCCTTAAAATTACCTATTTCAGCAATTAAAATTGCCGCACTAGAGCCTCTGATGGCAATTCACTTATTAGTTTTCAGACGGTTTGAAACCAAAAATAGGACAACCTTACTGCCCAGGATAAAAATGGAATCAAGGTCAAAAAAGGTACGGTGAAGAGTACTTTCATTTAGTTGTGTACGTTGTTCAAAGAATATCATGCTCGTTTAATAAGAAAAATATCCCTGCTCGAATGAGGGGACAGTTAAAGATATTACTGAGCGAAAAAAGGCTGAAGAAGCTCTCTAGCAAAGATGGAAAAAATCCGCATAAAGGAAATTCATCAGATTAAGAATAATCTGCAGTTAATTTCATCCTTGCTTGACCTTCAGGCAGATACATTTTCTCACCTTAAAGTTTGTAAGGTTCCGGAAGTTCTCGAGGCCTTTATGGAAAGCAGAATCGGGTAATTTCTATGGGTCTCATTCATGAAGAACTATATAAGGGAGACAAAATCGATACCCTTGATTTTGCAGCCTATCTGAGAAAGCTGACTGCAGACCTTTTCGGTTCATATAATCTTGGAAATAAGGATATTGGTTTTAATTGGACCTTGATCAGATTTATCTTGATGGATACTGCAATACCTCTTGGAATCATCGTAAACGAGCTGGTTTCAAATTCTTTTAAGCATGCTTTTCCTGCTGGAAGAGGAGGCGAAATTCAAATAAGTCTTTGTAGAACTGAGACTTCTACCCTCAAAAGCGATATCCCCAATCCAGATAAGGGCTGTATGCAAAAAAGTGACTTCCATTATATGCTCACGGTAGAAGATGACGGAAAAGGGATCCCGAAAGAAATAGATATTGAAAAGGTGGATTCTCTCGGGTTCAGCTCGTAAATATCTTGTTGAGCAGATAGACGGCTGTATAGAGCTTAAAGGGATCAAGGAACAAAGTTCACTATATGGTTTAGCGATATAGAAATATGAACCAGCTATCTTTATTTAACACCGAATTCCAAAACCAATTTTATTCTTAATCACCGGAATTTTCAGGATTGTTTCATCACCAGAAACTTGATTAGTCACTCAAAATACGAGATTGAAAGGAGCAAATTTTAAATATTGAGATCGGCTCATAAATTGAGGAAAATAACTCCATTAATTTACAAGCTTCCTGAAACGAGTTTTGACCTTTCAAACTTTAGTAGAAGAGCTCTTTTTTCCCACCAGGAAGGAGAAATAGTTATTGATAAGGAAAATTACAGGCACCAGGCAGAGAAGGTTAAGCACTGTTAAACTCAAGGCAAAAGCGGTTTTGCAATAGAAGCACTCGAGCTCTATCCCAAACATGAGAATGGAAAGTTTTGTCAGTAAATCCTTCATAGGGAAGTGAAGTGAAAGCACAATTAGGCTGTTTCTCCCGTAATATTCCAGTATCTTTGAAGTCCTTATTTTTTTGAAAATATAAACAAATGCAAAAATCCCTGAGAAAGCCAGAAGGTAAAACGAGAAGAAATCCCCATATCTCAGTACGTTCATATTGATTTTGTCAGTTGGAAAGTCCAGGAGGTACACGAAATACAGCAAATTTAGAGTAATAAAAATTCCAGGAAAAAATTTCTCAGTTTTGAAAAATCGTTTCCTGAACCTTGAGTCAGGTTCCAAACTGGAACTGGCTCCGGGATTTACTTGTGGTTCTGTGAGTTTCCTAAAGATGTTTCCAGCTCCGTAAAAAACCGCGGCAGAGAGAGCTACGTCAGCGTTCCAGGGCAACCTGAAAGGCAGATAAACTGAATAAAGGTACCCGATCACTCCGGCAGCAGTAAGCCAGAGTACAAGTTTTCTCGTTTCCCCGTAATATTTTTTCGCAAATCCATAAAAAAGCAGCTCTGTTACGAAAAGGCAGGTCAGAAACCAGAGAGGAGGGTTATAAGAGACCATAGGACCCAGGGCATATAGTATGGAATAAATGCCGTAAAGAGCACTGGCTTCGAAGAATTCAATATTTGTGATTCCGGGCTGGTATACTGCATCCAGTAAAAAATAAAATAGGCAGGTAAGCATTGCAAAGCAGAAGTAAGGTACGATCAGAGATCTGATTCTTCCCTTTACAAAACCTACAGCTGATTCTGCATATTTCCCAAAATCAAACACAAATCCGGAAATGAAAAAGAAGAGCGGCATATGGAAAGAAAAGATGTATGTGTCAAGAGCTACCGGTAAGCTGTGATGGGCAAGCACGACAAGCATGATTCCCATCCCTTTTAAAGCGTCAATCCAGTTAAGTCTCATATTATCCCAAGAAGTAAACAGTGTTAACAACATAAAAATGTTTGTATGTCTCCTCACGGTTATTATTTCCAAAGATTAGCAGAACTTCAATCAAGGTTTGTTATTTTTCATTGCTTTCTTCGGAGTTATCGTTAAAAATAGTTTATTTATTGTGCAGATTTTCATCTCCATTGTCTTTATTATGGAGCTCATTTAATAACCTGAAGTTGCTGCTCTGAATATCATGTTTCAATAATTAATCAAGTTTCCAATCAATCAGGTTTCCAATCAATCAGGTTTCCAATCAATCAAGTTTCCAATCAATCAAGTTTCTGATCATGAAAAATGGAAATCAGGTAAACCTTTATCTAATGAATTTGTTCGACAAAATTTAGATTTACCAAAATTTTTGTTGGCTATTTCGCGTATGTAATCACGTATAATTTATTTGGTATCCATACAATCATCTTCTTTACCAATATTCCGGCGGGATGTGAAGACTTCCAACTGTTTCATAAAGTGCCCTGACTTCTGAGAGTGAGGGATCTTCAGCTTGTGTTACTTCTGCGATACGGTCAAGAGCAGCCAGTTCATCTCTAGAAGGATCAGATCTTTTTCCGCTCATTATACCCCAATAATCCCAGGGAAAGACCTCAATTTTATTCAAGCACAGTAAATCACGGATCATATTATCGCGAATAAACCATAAGCCCTTGAGATCCCTGTATGTTCCAAAGTCATCAGGGTCACAATGTGTTTCCGACATTTCAGCCATGCCTGCCCGCCGGTAATGAAGTGTTCCGCTTTTACATCCAGGGAGCAATATTTTAAATTGCCCAATCCGGCTTTTATTTTCGGGATAAAACACAGGTTAAGCCTTCCATAATAGAGATTATTAAATATTATTTCAATTATTATTCATGGCTCTGTAGGATATTTTTTAGTGAGTTGTTTTTATAGTTTCACTTGGTTTCGCTGACCAACCTAACTCGAAAAAAACTCTGACTTCAATGAATTGCTATATATAATTTACGAAAACTAATAAAACTACAGGATTTTTCAAAACTCTCTCTAAATTTAAATATTCATCTGCGGGGGTCTAAATGAATAAAATGAAATGTGGTAAAATGTGTAGAGGACAGACCTTCAAAATAGCTTTGGGGATAACGGCACTTGCGCTTTTAATGCTGGTGGGTATCGCAGGCGCAGCGCCGTTTGCATATATTACAAATGGGGATAGCAACAGTGTCTCTGTAATTGACACAGCCACGAACAAGGTTACAGCCACAATACCTGTAGGATCGAGTCCTATGTGTGCTGCAATTAGTCCTGATGGAACAAAGGTATATGTGGCAAATTCCAGAAGCAACGATATATCTATAATTGACACGGCTACCAATATTGTTAAAGCAACGGTACCTCTAGGTAGCTCTCCTCAGGGAATTGCAATTACCCCGGATGGAAAAAAGGTGTATGTAGCAATTAACCTCAAAAACACTCTGGCTGTAATTGACACCGCAACAAATACCATTACCTCCAGGGTGAATGTAGGAAAATCTCCTTCTGGGGTTGCAGTTAGTTCGGATGGAAAAAAGGTATATGTGACAAACAAGGGGGATAATACTCTCTCTGTAATTGACACTGCAAGCAACACAGTTACAGCCACGGTGCCTGTAGGAAGCGGTCCTGAGGAAGTGGCAGCCACACCAGATGGAACTAAAGTATACGTAGTAAACTACGATAGCGGAAGTCTCTCTGTAATTGACACTGCTACAAATAAGGTTACGGGCATGGCGAAGATAGGGAGAGCGCCTTTGGGAGTCGCAGTCAATCCTGATGGAAAAAAGGTATACATTGCGAATAAGGATGAATATGTTAGCACTGTCTCTGTAATTGACACTGCAAGCAACACGGTTACAGCCACGGTGCCTGTAGGAAATGACCCTCAGGGAGTTGCAGTCAGCCCGGATGGAAAAAAGGTGTATGTAGCGATCCACTTCTATAATACTGTCTCTGTAATTGACACTGCAACAAACACTGTTTCAGATACGGTGCTTGTAGGAAATGGCCCCTGTGCTTTCGGGCAGTTTATAGGTTCTATTCCGGTTCAACCGATTTATCCTTCAGCAAACTTCAGCAACAATGTCACTAAAGATTATGTTTTCACTTCTGTGCCTGTGCAGTTTACGGATTCGTCGAAGAATGCAACCAAATGGAACTGGGACTTTGGAGACGGGTCTAATTCAACACAGAAGAGCCCCACGCATACTTATTCTAAATCGGGAATCTATACTGTTAGCCTGACAGTAAGCAATTCAAACGGCACAGATTCAAAACTTGCCACAATAAATGTTGTACCAAAAGGTTCTCCTGCGCCTTCATATGCATATATTACAAACCTCAACAGCAACATCGTTTCTGTAATTAACACGGCAAATAATAATGTTACAGCCACAGTGCCTGCAGGAAGCGATCCTCAGGGAGTTGCAGTCAGCCCTGATGGGACAAGGGTCTATGTGGCAAATATCCATTACGGCTCCATTGGTACTGTCTCTATAATTGATACAGCCACAAACAAGGTTACAGCCACAGTGCCTGTAGGATACAAATATAGCCCTTGTGGAGTTGCAGTCACACCGGATGGAACAAAAGCATATGTGACGGATCGCGACATCAAATGTGTCTCCGTAATTGATACTGCTACAAGCACTGTTACAGCCACGATACCTGTAGGAGCCAATCCTTTGGGAGTTGCAGCTGGTCCGGATGGAACAAAGGTATATGTGGCGAACCGCGAAAGCAACACTCTTTCCGTAATTGACACGGCCACAAATAAGGTTACAGCCACAGTGCCTGTAGGAAAACAGCCTACAGGAGTTGCAGTTTCCCCGGCAGGGACAAAGGTGTATGTGACAAACGGCGGAAGCAACTCTGTTTCTGTAATTGACACAGCCACAGACATGGTTACAGCCACAGTGCCTGTAGGTTATTATCCTTTTGGAGTCGCAGTTTCCCCGGCAGGAACAAAAGTCTATGTAACAAACAATAAAAACAACTACGTCTCAGTAATTAACACGACTACAAACACTGTTACAGCCACAGTACCTGTGGGAAGTTCTCCATATGGAATTTCAATTACACCTGATGGGACAAAAGCATATGTTGCAAACTCCGAGAGCACGAGTGTTTCTGTAATCGACACAGCTACAAATAAGGTTACAACCAGGGTTTCTTTAGGATTCAGTCCTATTGCTTTTGGTCAGTTTATAGGTCCTCGCCCAGCACAACCAGTACTTCCTGTTGCAGACTTCAGCAGTAATATTACATCCGGTTATGCCCCTCTTTCTGTCCAGTTTATAGATCTTTCGAAAAGTGCAACTGGGTGGAACTGGAACTTTGGAGACGGAGCTATTTCAACCGAGCAGAACCCAATTCATATTTACTCTGCAAAAGGAAACTATAAAGTTACGTTGAAGGCAGCAAATGCAAATAGTACAGATTTGAAATCAGTAAATATAACTGTTCTGGCACGGCCAGCATTTTCTGCGTCCCCAACTTCAGGAAAAACGCCGCTTACTGTTAGTTTTACTGACCAGAGTACAGGATCGCCAAATTCATGGAAATGGGATTTTGGAGACGGAACTAACTCAGCAGAAAAGAACCCTGTACATATATACAACAAAGCTGGACAATACTCCGTTACCTTGACATTAGATAAATCAGGAGGGGGCGGTAGTAAAGTAACTAAATCCAGCTACATTGTTATTTCAAACGGTTTTGAAGCTCCTGTAGCTGCTTTCTCAGAGTCTCCAAGTTCAGGAAAAGCGCCGCTTACTGTTAGTTTTACTGACCAGAGCACAGGGTCGCCAACATCCTGGAAATGGAGTTTTGGAGATGGAAATACTTCGACAGAAAAGAATCCGGTACATACATACAGTGAACCAAAACTATACTCTGTTAAATTGACAGCAAGTAATGCAAACGGCAGTAATGCGTTAACAAAAAACAGCTATATTGCTGTCTCAAATGTTTTAAAAGCTCCTTTTACTAATTTTTCTGCATCCCCTACAGCAGGAAAAGTGCCTCTAACTGCTAGTTTTACTGGTCAGAGCACAGGGTCGCCAACCTCATGGAAATGGACGTTTGGAGATGGGACTAATTCAATAGATAAGAACCCTGTACACACATACAATAAAACAGGGAAATATATTGTTACACTGGCAGCAAGTAATGTAAATGGCAAAAATGAATTGGCAAAAGCCAGCTATATTGTTGTCTCAAACGTTTCAAATGCTCCTGTTGCCGCTTTCTCTGCATCTCCAACTTCCGGAAAGGTGCCTCTTGCCTGTTCGCTTTACTGACCAGAGCACAGGATCAGCAACTTCATGGAAATGGAGTTTTGGAGATGGAAACAATACAGCAGAAAAGAATCCTGTGCATACATACAATAAATCAGGGCTCTATTCTGTTACATTGACAGTAAGTAATGCAAGTGGCAGTAATTCACTGACAAAATCCAGCTATATTGCTGTCCCTGGCGAGTTAAATGATCCTGTTACCAGCTTCTCTGCGGCTCCAACTTCAGGAAACGAGCCTTTAACTGTTCGTTTTACTGACCAGAGTACAGGATCACCAACCTCATGGAAATGGGATTTTGGAGATAAAAACAATTCAACGGATAAAAATCCTGTACACACATATAATAACGAAGGAAAATATTCTGTTACTTTGACTACGACTAATGCAGGAGGCAGTGACATGGTAAAAAAATCTAGCTATATAAATATAACTTCTGGGAGCGGCATTGTTACGCCGAATCCTGACTACATTATTCCTGTCACAGTCTTTTCAGCAACTCCAACTTCAGGAAGCGTGCCTCTAACTGTTAGTTTCACCGATCAGAGCACAGGATTGCCAAGTTCACGGAAATGGACGTTTGGAGATGGTACAAGTTCAACAGAAAAGAATCCTGTACACACATACAATAAAACAGGAAAATATTCTGTTACTTTGACTACGACTAATGCAAACGGCAGTAATGCGTTAACAAAAACCAGCTATATTGTTGTATCAAGCGTTTCAAATGGTCCTGTTGCTGCTTTCTCTGCTTCTCCAACTTCAGGAAGCGCGCCTCTTACTGTTAGTTTTTCTGATCAGAGCACAGGGTTGCCAACCTCATGGAAATGGACGTTTGGAGATGGAAACACTTCAACAGAAAAGAATCCTGTACATAAATACAATAAAACAGGGCTCTATTCTGTTACATTGACAGCAAGCAATGCAGACGGCAGTAATGGGTTAACAAAAACCAGCTATATTGCTGTTTCAAACGTATTAAATGCTCCTGTTGCTGCTTTCTCCGCATCTCCAACCTCCGGAAAAGAGCCTCTATCTGTAAGTTTTACTGACCAGAGCACAGGATCACCAACTTCATGGAAATGGACGTTTGGAGACGGTACAACTTCAGTAGAACAGAATCCTGTTCACACATTCAATAAATCGAGACTTTATTCTGTTGCATTGACAGCAAGCAATGCAAACGGCAGTAATGGATTAACAAAAACCAGCTATATTGCTGTCTCAAATGTTTCAAATGCTCCTGTTGCTGCTTTTTCTGCGTCTCAAACTTCAGGAAGCGTGCCTCTAACCATTGATTTCACGGATCAGAGCATAGGGTCGCCAACCTCATGGAAATGGGATTTTGGAGATAGAAACACATCGACAGACAAAAGTCCTGTACACACATTCAATAAAACAGGGCTGTATTCTGTTACATTGACAGCAAGTAATGCAAACGGCAGTAATGCGTTAACAAAAACCAGCTATATTGCTGTTTCAAATTTTCTTAACGCTACTTTTTCTGCCACTCCAACTTTAGGAACTGTACCGCATAGTGTCAGTTTTACTGACCAGAGTACAAGATCACAAACCTCATGGAAACGGGATTTTGGAGACGGAACTAACTCAAAAGAAAAGAACCCTGTATATATATACAATAAAACGGGACAATATACTGTCATTTTGACAGTAAATAATCAGGGAGCAGTAGTACTGAAACCATATCTAAATATATCGCAGCCAGTAAGTGAGCGTTTTAAATTGAAAAAAAGATAGAAAGTCAAAGATAAAAGGAGCTGAGTCTTTAATATTATACACTCCGATCTCCTGCCAAATAGGATAATATTCTTTAGATATCGGCCATTTAGTAGTATGGAATCATCGAAATGACACATCTATGCGTGAATATAAAAGTACCAATTGATACTAAAACGACAGATGCTTCAGGGAGTATTTTAATACTTAATCTGCTGTTTTCTCGGAGTCTATTTGAACTTTACCTGCATTTTCTTTTCTCTTTTTGCGGATTCTTTGCTTTTAAAAGGACTTTGCATGGGCAAAGCTTTAAATCAGATGATTCAGTTTTATCGCATGTTTCATTTTCGGGATAACGTCCCGTTGGAATGTGGTCCTGCAGGCAGGACTGAACCGTGAAACATAAGTGAAACTTGGTGTTTAAATTGGTAAAATCTTTTTACGGATACATACGTGATGCATGGAAAAACCCTGATGAGACTTACGTGAATGAGCTCCGCTGGGAGCGCTTGCAGGTATGGAGAAAACAGGGATCTGTGACCAGAATAGAAAGACCCACAAGAATTGACAGGGCACGCTCTCTTGGATACAAAGCCAAACAGGGTATTGTCGTCGCCAGGGTAAAGGTACGCCGTGGAGGGCTTGGTCAAGTAAGACCCAACCGTGGAAGAAGAACCCAGAGAATGGGGAAGAATAAGATCTCAGGTGGAATGAGCATCCAGAGGATCGCTGAGGCCCGTGCAGACCGCAAGTACCCGAACCTTGAGGTTCTTAACTCTTACTGGGTAGGGGAGGATGGAAAGCACAAGTGGTTTGAAGTCATCCTTGTAGACCCGTGTCATCCTGTGATAAAGAGCGACAAGAACCTGAACTGGATCTGCGACCCATCTATCAGGGGCAGAGCAACAAGAGGCAAGACCAGTGCCGGCCGGAAGGGCAGAGGCATGACCACACGCGGTAAGGGGACTGAGAAAACCAGGCCAAGCATCCGTGTACACAAGAGTCGAGGCAAGTGATTCATTACGTAACACTGCGTGCACTCGCCCACGCAACCGAAGACACATCCAGAGTCAAGGAGGCTCTGGACTTTTTTTTATCCGGTGCCGGCGTTCGGGAAGAAAGCAAGTTAATTGAAGAAATTCAGGCTGAAGGGCACCACGGAAATCCCATTACTATCCTGAGCGTACAGCTTAAAAGAAAGGCAGACTGTCTGGGTTTTGCCCGCTTTGTCCGGGAAAGATTTTCGGAAGAAGACGTAGCATTGCTCAGGGAGGAGATGCCTGAGAGGCTGGACGACGACCAGGTCTTCCATCTCCGCTTAGATAAACAGGCTGCTTACCTGCAGCAGGTGAAGCTGACTGATTCCTCGGATGCCATTATCGCAAAAGTCAAGATAGAGACTTATCCAAAGAACCGGGAAAAAGCTGGAGCCATAGTGGAGGAGTTATTTGGGTAAACCTAAATTTTACGATTTTTGCGTTCATGGAGTTCCTGACGGGGACAATACTGCTGCGGAATTGGCCGCTCTTGCCCTGCATTTTGGGTATAGCGGGATAACACTTGCAAATCATTCGGATAGATCTCCTCAATCCTGGCCTGTACTGGAATATCCAGACGAATTTGAGATTTTCAAGGGAATCGAACTTGTAGAAGAGAATCCCTCGAAACTTCATGGCTTGATCGAGAAATTCCGGAAGTCAGTAGATGTTTTGATCGTACATGGAGGTTCCGAGACTGTCAATAGGGTTGCGCTGGAAAATCCCAGAGTGGATATTCTCAACCATCCGGCTTTTGATAAGAGTGGCGGGTTAAACCAGGTAATGGCAAAAGCAGCAGCTGATAACGAAGTTGCAATAGGTCTGACATTGAGACCTCTCCTTTCCACAAGGGGTTCAAGACGCATCCGTCTATTATCGGATCTCAGGGCTAACCTTGACCTGGCCAGGAAATATGAGGTTTCCGTTGTCCTTTCAAGCGATGCAATGTCCTGTTTTGACCTTCGCTCTCCAATGGAAGCCCTTGCTCTGGCTGAGATTTGCGGGCTTGAAGAAGATGAAGCCATTGATGCTATGAGTACCGTGCCCGAAAAAATAATCTCAAGAAACCGTCCTGGACCTGGATATATCAGGGAAGGCGTGGAAGTGCTTGAAGAGGGGAATTATTTTTGAAACGCTTACTTCCTTCACTTCGTGCTAAAAAGCGCTATCTGGCTTTTGAATTGATCTCTGAGGAGCCAGCAAGCAGGATTGATCTGGTAAAGGAAGTTGCGTTCTCGGCGTCCTCTTTGCTTGGCGATGTTACTGCAAGTGAATGTGAGATTAAAGTGCTGGGTTTTGAAGACTGGAAGGGTATTATACAGTGTTCACATATCAGGGTAAAAGAAACTAGAGCCTCACTGGCAACTCTTACACGGATTGGCGGGAAAAGGGCAACTTTGCATATACTTGGAACTTCAGGTACAATTAAAAGGGCCACTGAGAAATTTCTCCTGGATCATAAGGTCTTTGAACCCAAAGTTGGAACGGAATCCAGAAAGACTGAGGAATAATAGTAGATTCAATAGTAGATTCAATAGTAGATTCAATAGTAGATTCAATAGTAGACTCAATAGACAGAGTTTAGAAAACCAAATTAAGCAGCTTCTTCCGGCGTTACTATAATTCCTGCATTAAACTTTCAATCCATAATGCTATTTAATCCATAGGGTTTCGGGCAGCTGTCTAATATAAACTATAATGAATGAGTATTAGTGTAACAAAGTATAATATTGATTGGCAGGACTTATTGACAGTAAGATAGCTTTTTCGGGATTTTTGGAAGTTAAGTGCGAATAACTGTGGATAACTGCGGGCCCATCGGAAGGGAAACTCAATCCGATACAATAAAACTGTGGAAGGCAGTATCTTCCATAGAAATGTCAAAGTCAGTTTTAGGTGCCGGAAAAGAATCTGGGTCTCACAAGCATTATAACTGAGTAAATACACTTTATTAACGGACTTAGTTAACATTTGAACTGGACCTTTAAAACTATTAAAAAGGCCATTCAAGCATGCGAATCCAAATTATGCTTGGAAAACGCATCTTGCAGGTAGAAGTGCCTTTGAATTCTCTGTGCCCGGGATATTTTCCACTGGTTTCATCCGAAAGAAGCTATTAGGATTGAAAGTCCTAAATAAAAGGTTAAAAACTCTAATAAGGAAGAAATACGTTATAGGGAATCAAAAGTCGATTTCCTTACCTGAATGCTGGGTTGGGGACTTTAAGCTCCTGAGTTTTCGGGATATCCGCATAGATTCATGATACTGACCAAAGCCTTTTTTTGGAAGGCGATGATTTAGCTGATGACTCTGCGGGTAGATATCTTTAAAGGAAAAGAGACCGGTAGTTGACCGGGATGATTTGAAGCAATATAACTAAAAATTAAGGGAGATATGGAATATGCAAATGGCACCACAAATGGGTTACGACAGGGCAATTACGGTTTTCAGCCCTGACGGAAGACTTTTTCAGGTAGAATATGCTCGTGAAGCGGTCAAAAGGGGAACAACAGCCGTAGGGATCAAGGCATCCAATGGGGTAGTGCTGCTGGTTGACAAAAGAATTACGAGCAGGCTTGTAGAAGCGGAATCAATCGAAAAAATTTTCCAGATTGATGACCACATAGGGGCCGCAACATCAGGGCTTGTTGCAGATGCCCGTTCCCTTGTTGACAGAGCTCGCGTAGAAGCGCAGGTTAACAGGGTTTCTTATGATGAACCCATAGGCGTGGAAGTAATCTCCAAGAAAATCTGCGACCATAAGCAGACATACACTCAGTACGGCGGAGTCCGTCCCTATGGAACTGCACTTCTCATTGCAGGCGTGGACGACAATTTGCCCAGGCTCTTTGAGACTGACCCGAGCGGTGCCCTCCTGGAATACAAGGCAACAGCCATTGGCGCAGGCAGAAATGCAGTCGTTGAAGTTTTTGAGGCAGAATACAAAGAAGATATGAATATTGATTCCGCTATTCTCCTGGGGATGGATGCGCTCTATAGAGCCGCTGAAGGCAAGTTCGATGCTTCAACCCTCGAAGTGGGTGTTGTATCCCTCGTGGATAAGCAATTCAGAAAGTTAGTTCCTAAAGAAGTTGGGGACTATGTTCAGCAGATCCTTCAGAAACACAGGGGAACTGAACACAAAGAATAAAACATATATAATCTTTAGAAAATGAGTAATCAGAGAATATTCTGATTCTCAAATTATGTTTTGGAGAAGGTGTCTGAAAATGGTGTCCCTGGATGAGGCAGTGACTGCAAGGCTTAAAAGAGGCAGCAAACATTTCGAAGTCCTAGTCGAGCCAGAAGGGGCTCTGGCCTACAAGCGAGGAGATGAGGTAAACCTGGAAGAGGTTCTGGCAGTTGAAACTATTTTCGAAGACGCAAATCGAGGAGATAGAGCAGCAGAATCGGATATTATAAATGCTTTCGATACGACTGATCCTTTTGAAATTGCTGCCGTTATCCTGAAAAACGGAGAGCTTCAGCTCACCTCTGAACAGAGAAAACGTATGCTTGAGGAAAAAAAGAAAAAGGTTATCTATACCATTTCCAGAAATGCAATTAATCCTCAAACAAGAGCACCACATCCACCCGCAAGGATCGAAAAGGCGATGGAAGAGGCAAAGGTGCATATAGACCCATTAAAAAGCGTGGATCAACTGGTCAATATTACAATGAAAGCCATTCGCCCGCTTATACCCATACGTTTTGAGGAAATCAGTATTGCCGTAAAAATTCCCCCTGACTATGCCCCCAAAGCTTACGGAGAAATTTCCAAGGTCGGAAGCATTTCAAAAGAAGA
Organism: uncultured Methanosarcinaceae archaeon; assembly: GCA_963722085.1. Classification (GTDB taxonomy): domain Archaea; phylum Halobacteriota; class Methanosarcinia; order Methanosarcinales; family Methanosarcinaceae; genus Methanosarcina. The sequence goes on from CAVRNH010000057.1 coordinate 44,030, forward strand.
ATGGCAGCGTGACGGCTCTTGGATTGCAGTGATAAGGATTCCGGCAGGAGTCCAGACTGATTTTTACGCTCTTATAAATCATCTTACTAAAGGAGAGGCTCAAACTAAACTTTTATAAGAGGATGTTGGATGGATAAAAAAATAGTGATCCCTGGTGACCTGTTATCCGAGAATACAAAAAAAGCCGGATACGGGACTTATGTCAAGAACAACAAGATCTATTCTTCGTTTTGTGGTATTGAGAATCTCAAAGAGGATAAAGTTGGAGTGATCCCTCTCGCGGGAGCCTATATCCCCTCAATTAATGACGTGGTGATCGGGATTGTTATTGTGGTTACTCCATCCAACTGGATAATGGACATTGCCGCTCCTTATGATGGCCTGTTCCACGTATCCGAATATCCGAAAAGAGTTGAATCCCGCGAGATGCCCGAAATTATGGATGTAGGTGATTCTATAATTCTCAGGGTCAAAGATATAGACAGTTCCATGAAAATTGAGCTTGCCCTGAGAGATTCGAACTTCCATAAGCTCAAAACAGGTCAGATTGTTGAGGTTGAGCCTGTGAAGGTCCCCCGTGTAATAGGACACGGCGGTTCCATGATCTCAATGCTAAAGAAAGAAACGAATTGCAGCATTTTCGTTGGTCAGAATGGTAGAATATGGATTGACGGAAAGGATGAAGACATAGAGCTTTTAAGTAGAGCTCTCCGGAAGATTGAAGCTGAGGCCCAGCGTTCTGGATTGACAGATCGAGTCTACAACTTTTTGAAAAACGAAAGGCTTAGACAGAAAGAGTCCAAACCTGCAAAGTATTTTAAAAGTGAAAAGAAAGATGCAAATTTACCAAAAGAAGATCACTCCGAAGAGATATACAGGAAGATTGATGTATTGCTGGACCCGAATAATTGAGTTCTGGTAAGAGCTACGAGGGATATTAGGGAATCTTCTGTAGAGTATTTCGTTTTAGAGTTTTTTGGAGATTAAAGTATGAGTAGTATGAGTGATAAACCTGAGAAATTAATCACTGACGATGGGCTGCGCCTAGACGGGAGGCGAGCGGATGAGATCAGGCCCATGAAAATAGAGATCGGCGTGCTTTCCAGAGCCGATGGTTCATGTTATCTTGAATGGGGCAAGAACAAAATCTTGGTAGGCGTATTTGGCCCCAGAGAAGCCCATCCCCGTCGTATGCAGCGGGCAGATGCTGCAGTTATCCGTTATAAATACAATATGGCTTCTTTTTCCGTGGAAGATCGCGCCCGCCCTGGGCCCAGCAGGCGGAGCATCGAAATTTCAAAGGTTTCCAGGGAAGCTTTCGAACCGGTAATAATGGCCGAGCTTTACCCTAAAACGGCAATCGATATTTTCGTAGAAGTACTTCAGGCCGATGCAGGAACAAGGACCGCAGCACTCAATGCTTCAAGTGTAGCCCTTGCAGATGCAGGCATTCCAATGAAAGGCCTCATTACTTCCTGTGCCTTCGGAAAAGTTGACGGGCAGATAGTTCTTGACCTCAACAAAGATGAAGATAATTATGGTGAGGCTGACTTTCCTGTCGCAATGACACAGGACGGAGAAATTACTCTGCTTCAGATGGACGGGCACCTTACTCCCGATGAAATTAAGAAAGGCCTGGAACTTGTGAAAAAAGGCTGCAAGGAAATCCTTGAGATCCAGCAGGCGGTCCTGAGAAAGAAATTTGAAACCCCAGTAGAAGATGCTGTAGAAGAAGCTGCAGAAGAACTTGCAGATAATGGGGATGATATTGAGAACAAAGTCATTGAAGCAGAAGCAGCCATTGACTACGCTTCAGAGGCAGTAGTCGTCGAAGAGGCTATTGAAGAAGCAGAAGAGTTAGAAGAAGAACAGCTCTCAGAAGAAACCGTTGAAGCTGAGGCTGTTATTGAAGAGTTTCCCGAACCTGAAGAATTGGAAGAAATTATTAAGGAAGCTGAGGCCGTAGTAGAGGAAAGCACTTTAGAAGAAGTAATTGAAGCTGAAATCGTAGAAGAAGCTTTAGAAGAAGAAGCTTTAGAAGAAGAAGCTTTAGAAGAAGAAGCTTTAGAAGAAGAAGCTGAGTTTGAAGCTTCTTTTGAGGCAGGTCCGGAACTTGAAGAGCTTCAAGAGCTTGAGCCCAGCATGGAACAAACAGTTTCCGGGGAAGCAGAAGAAGTGAAATTAGAGTCTGAGGAATTTACTGACGAAGAGCCTCAGCTTGAAGAGGAAACCGGAATTGAAGAGGTTGCCCCAGAGGAAACATCTGAAGCCGAACCTAAACTTGAGTCCGAAACAAAAGTCAAGAAGGAAATTCCTGTTGAAGCGGCAGTAGAAGCTGAAGAAGAGCCTGTGGAAGAGAAATGCGAAGGACCCTGGAAGGTAGTAAAAGACCCCTCTGAATCAGGAAACAGAGGTGAAAATGATGACTGAAGTTATTGCTACGCTTAAGAAAGACTATATTTACAACCTTATGGTCAAAGGAAAGCGTCAGGATGGACGTGGGTTTAAGGATTTCAGAGATATCAAGCTCGAAACAAACGTTATTATCAAAGCCGAAGGCTCGGCAAAGGTTACTCTTGGAGAGACCCAGGTCCTTGTGGGAGTAAAACTTCAAACAGGAACTCCTTTTCCGGACTCACAGGATGAAGGCGTTATTATTACCAATCTGGAGCTTAATCCTATTGCTTCTCCTGCCTATGAGCCAGGTCCGCCCAAAGAGGAAGCTATCGAAATGGCCAGGGTTGTGGATAGAGGAATCCGAGAGTCGGGCGCAATTGATGTAAAAAAGCTCTGCATAGCGGCTGGAGAATCTGTATGGATTGTCTTCATAGATGTGCACGTGCTAAATGATGACGGGAATCTTATTGATGCGTCCTGTCTTGCTGCGATTGCGGCCCTTATGACCACAATTGTCCCGAACAAGCAGCAGGGAATTGGTGAAAATATGCCCCTTGCAATGACAGAGATCCCAGTGGGCGTGACTCTTGCTAAGATCGGATCAAAGCTAATGATTGACCCTTCACTGGATGAAGAGGCAGTTTGCGATACAAAACTGACAGTTGTCTCGAGTTCGGACGGATCTGTTGCTGGCATGCAAAAGATGGGGCCTGCTCCTTTCACTGAAGCAGAGGTCATGGAAGCAATCGATATGGCGCGCGAAAAAGCAGCCGAACTCCGGGAATTATACCTGGAAGGACTTGCAAAACAGGAGTAATTCAGGCAGGAAGAATTAAATATAAATATTAAATGCCAGTATTACGGTCTAAGCACATGGCAATAGGTGATGAGCAGAGCTGGAGAAATGGGTCGCAACCGTGATCCGTGAGCCAGCCATTTCTGAGTTACTCACTTCGGATTAAATGTTTATATTAAGGAGTTATAAGATGGCAAAAAAGTTTACTAAGAAAGGAAGAATTTCCAGATCAGCAGGCAGATTCGGTCCCAGATATGGGAGAAAAGACAGAAAGCTTGTGGCGGATCTGGAAGAACGCATGCGAGCCCCGCACGTATGTACAAAATGTGCCCGCCCAACCGTGAAAAGGATCGGAACCGGCATCTGGAAATGCAGTAAGTGTGGGCATACCTTCGCTGGCGGAACCTATATTCCCAGCACCAGTGTTGGTCAGACCCTGCTGCGCACGATGAAGAATGTTGCTGAGGCAAAGTAAAATTTGAGGTTGTGGTTGTATGGGGTATAAGTGCACTCGGTGTAAACAAAAGGTAGAAATCGACTACGAGTACACAGGTATAAGATGTCCGTACTGCGGACACAGAATTCTGGTAAAAGAACGTCCTACAACCATCAAACGCGTTGATGCCGAGTAACGAGTAATGTTGATCACTTCGGCTGACGAATAAGAAGTATTAGAAAATGAATGGGCTTCTGTGAATCTAAAGCCCTTCTATCTAATAATTTAACGTGTAGGACAAACCAAAAACAGACGCTTTCTGCTGGACAGTATTTTTCAGGTTCTATATTTATCCTCTGATCCTGTCGTGCAGTACGCGGATGCTATTTTATAAGTACACAGATGCTATTCTATAAGTGCGCGGATGCTCTTCTATATATTTGTCATAATCCTGCAAAGTTTGTTAATTCAACCCCGCCGCGAACAACTCCATAAATGGAGCGCAGGATGTTTCTTACCAGCTCTTCCTCAGAGACTGGTCCTAACTTTTACCTAACTCAATATATTATGTATACTACCTTGCCACACTTTCAGATCAGAGAACTCAGCGGTCACAAGCAATGCGGCGAAGAGAAAGCTGGTTTTTTACAATTGAAACAATAGAGGATAGGTAGTTTTTATGTCGGTTCCTTACTTCCAAAAAAATAAACATACAATATCAATTTTTTATAGCTTAGATTGTCAATTTAGACTATTTTATATTTTATTTGACCATTAAAACTCAAACAAAATGTATAATATTTCTAGTTTTGGGCTATAATGTTTAGTCTGCTGGACAATTTTAAAGCTAAAACAGCTGCAAATTAACGGCAGCTATATTTAACTGAGAATCAATATTTTAAAGTAGTGCAAATCGTAACAAAAGTATATTAAAAAATTTAAATTATTTTTATGCAGCCGAGAGCTAAATGATATTGATTTCTCAGTATGATTTTTCAGTTTAACTGCGTGATTTCTCATTTATTGATAAATTAATCGGTCAGTACAGAGGAGTTATTGAAAATCATCACTTAAGAATCCCTACACTTTACTGAATCTCCGGGTATACTCTTTTTTGAATTTGGTCAATAATCAATGGCAATGACCAAAATTTCAACAAAACATTTAAAGATTTTTAGTGAGTATATTCTAAATATATTTTGAATGAGGAAATAAGGAGAAAAATAAGTGAGATGAGGTTTTGCCATTTTTCCTTAGATCTCTTCTTTTTCTCAAATAATTCTTAAAAAAAACTATTTTATTAAAAATTTATGTTATAGATTTTAAAATCAATTTTTAAAGCATATAATAAGGATTATACCTAATTAAGATCATTTTAAGTTGCCAATCTAAAAACAAACCCTAAAAAGGTATAATCTATGATAAAAATTGTTGGTAAGGGCTATAAGTATTTATTGCTACAGCTGAGTGACTTTTTAGGAATTGCAAAAGCAATAGTTTTAAGCCTGAAAAGTGTTGAAGGTAAGAAAAAATATGAAAAAATATTTGGAAGAAAATTAGAAGACAAAAAGGATAATCCTACAATCCGTATCATTACCGCTAATCAGTCATTTCTTACAGATTTCATAAGTAATCTTTTTGAAAAACCAATATCATTGACCCATTTATCTGATTACTTTCTTACCAAAAGTTCTAATTTCAAAATCATATTCCTGAAGAATACTAAAGAGAACAAAAAAGAAATCAAAAACGTAAAACGTTGCATAGTCTCGATTTTTCAAACGCTGCTTTCTGACTTTTACGATGATAAGATAAATTTCCTTAAAAGGAGAATTAGTATCCCTTACAAGATCAGACCTGTAGATGTTAAGAGTAAGGACTACATGGAAACTGTCATCCCCCTAAACCAAATTCTTGCTTTTCAAAATCTTAAAACATTTAAGGGATATTTAGGAAATATTTTTGCACTAAACCTTTCAATTGATTCTTATTTCAATAACGTTCAGTTCTCAATTGGTTATACTCCTCAACTTGAAGTATTGACTTTCGATAACATTTTCAAGTTAGAAGTATCAAGATGCAAACTTGGGTATTTTAATCTTGAATCATTTGTTAGAGATTATAACCAAAATCAAGCTTTAAGGAAGGAATTAAAAATCAAAAGCAATGAAAAGATTACTCTTTCATCGTATCGACGAAATCTAAAAATGATTTATCCTTATCTGGATAAATACGCAGCACTACTGGTACAAGAATGTAGAAATCTTAACCTTATTGGGGACAAAATCTGGATTTGGGATAGAAGATTTTTTGAGTGTAGTTGCAGTGGTTTGAAGAATAAAGAAACAGGGATGCTATCCGATCCAGATGCAGGACATTATGTCAAAAAAACGGGTAAGTATAGGGTATTATCGGGAACAGGATACACTGATACGTGTGTTGTTGATAGTTGGTGGGGTCTACCTGTTTATTGGGATGCAGTAAATGCCAGCAAAAATGACAACACTATATTTCAGGATACAATAAACCAGTGTATGGAATCAGCAACAGAAAAACCGCTTTTTGTGATAGCAGATGCAGGACCTGATAGCCATCCTTCTAATGAAACTGTAATTGAGAAAGGGGTTATTCCAATCATAGCAGCAAGAGTGAATAGTATCGGAAATATCTTGAAAACAGAAAAGGGAAGCCACTTCAGAGCTCAATGCATACCAAGAATTTACCATAGATTGCTTGGTAAATTTTACAACCTAAGAACTATAGTTGAAAGGAAAAATTCAAACGATGTTGTTGGGTACAATAGATCAAAAACACCAACCAGAGGAAGTGAATGGGCTAAAATCTATGTATCAATAAGCAACATTGCCGCTTTACTTACGGCACTTACGGCTTTTAAAGTTGGAAGACATGACTTAATAAGAGCACCAGGAGCTTTTAGAAGATTGAATATATGAGTAAGCAGAGGTAATTTTTCTTAAAAAAAGGGAATTTAATGCTTTTAATTAAATTTTAAAGCATTAATAAAGAAATTGGCAAAACCTCAGATATAAAACAAATTTGTTTTCAAAGGCTCTATCATCAATGGGTCTGATTTTAATTTTAATTCTCGTTTCTTTTACTGCCTCGGCAGCTACTGAACAAAATTCTTCTTCTGCGGCTCAATATGCATATATTACGAGTATGGACGGAGTCTATGTAATTGATACTGCCACAAATACTGTTATAAGCACGGTGAGTGGAATAAGCGGCCCTGACGGAGTTGCAGTCACCCCGGATGGAACAAAGGTGTACGTGACTGATTGGGGCGACACGACGGTCTCTGTAATTGATACAGCAACTAATACTGTTATATCCAGGGTAAATGTAGGGGAGAGCCCTATGGGAGTTGCAGTAAACCCCGAGAGTACAAAAGTATATGTAGCAAATGCAGACAGCGGGACTGTCACTTTAATTAATGCTACCATTAACACTGTTGCCGCCACGGTAAATGTAGGGAAGTGGCCTTATGGAGTTGCAGTCACTCCAAATGGAAATCAGGTATATGTAACTAATTGGGGTAGCGATAACGTTTCAGTAATTAACGCAGTCACAAATAACGTAACAGCCACAGTGAATGTAGAATTTTCTCCAGCGGGAGTTGCAGTCAACCCCGAGGGTACGAAAGTATATGTGGCAGATGCCGACAGCGGCAATGTTTCTGTAATCGATACAGCCACAAACAACGTTACGGCTACAGTGAATGGACTAAATAGTCCTTTTGGAGTTGCAGTCACTCCTGATGGGACTAAGGTATATGTGACGAATACCGGTAACGACACCGTCTCTGTAATTGACGCGGTAACAAATACTATTACAGCTACGGTGGATATAGGCAGCACTCCTGAAGGAGTTGCAGTCACCCCTGACGGAACAAAGGTATATGTGGCAAACTCCGTCGACATTACCGACAAGGTTGAAAATAGTGTTTCTGTAATTGACACAGCAACAAACACTGTTATAGCCAAGATAGATTTGGGACTCGGACCTTTTGCCTTCGGGCAGTTTATAGGTCTTATCCCTGTACGACCAGTACTTCCTGGAGCTAACTTCAGTAACAACGTCAGTGAGGGTTATGCTCCACTTTCGGTTCAGTTTACAGAACTCTCCGAAAATGTAACACAGTGGTACTGGAACTTTGGAGACGGAAAGTTTTCAACCGAGCAGAATCCAGTGCATATTTACTCTAAAACAGGAAAATATACCGTCAAAATGAAGGCAAGCAATGAAAATGGTACAGATTCAAAACTTGTTGATATAACTGTTTCAAAAAGACCTGTGCCAGTACTTCCTATAGCGAACTTCAGCAGCAACACTACTAGCGGTTATGCTCCTCATCCGTCCAGTTTACAGACCTTTCGCAAAATGCAACATCATGGAGCTGGGACTTTGGGGACGGAGCTAATTCAACCGAGCAGAATCCAATCCATGTTTACTCTGCAACAGGAATCTATACAGCTAATCTGACAGTCAGCAATGCAAATGGAACTGCCTCAGAAACGGTTACAATGCTACAATAAATGTACTGCAAGTAACTAGCTCCAGTAGCGGCAGCGGTAGCAACGGAGGAAGCAGTTCAAACGGCAGCAGTAGCAGTGGGGGAAGCAGCCAAAGTAGCGGAAGCAGCCATAGCAGCGGAGGCAAACTTAGCATTATCAGCAATGGAGGAAGCAATAGTACTGTCAACAGCTTACCGGGTAAGACTAATGCAACTGGAACTGTAACTGTAATACAGCCTCAAAACAGCACTCTGAGCACTCAGGGTCTTGAGAAGAGCAATGGAACTACAGGAGCAGATATTGAATCGTCTCCTAAGCAGCCGCAAAGCCCAAATACTTCCGGGAGAGAAAATACGAAAGCTCCTGGCTTTGAAACAGTCTGTGGGGTAGTTGGCTTGCTTGCTGTAAGTCTGTATATAGAAAGTAAGAAAAGGTAAAATAAAGGAATAAAACGAAAAATACATGATGAGGATACAATATCCTCATCATGTATTTTTTACGGTTCATTTTTGGTTCTAAGTTAAATACTAATAAACATAATCATTCGAGTCCCTTTAATTTATCCAAGCAGAGTATGCTAGTTTTATCAGATTTGATTGCCCATTTATTAGATTTATTTATGGACTCTTCGAGTCTCGGCAACCTAACGTTAATTTGATAAGCATGAATTCGATATATGCACGTCCAATAACAAAATAAAAATGGTATAAAAGCGAAGCGAAAGTGAAAAATACTTAATACTCATTTGGAGTCGTATGTTAATTACTTCTTCTCGAAAACCTTCTGCAAAGACCCGAACGCTTTGCAAGCTGCTTTCGAGGTTTGTATCCGGCAGGTGCATGCAGCGCGGAAAAATGGGCATACAGGAGCTTCTTGAATTCGCACAGGGTGGGTCTCTCATAGTTATAGGGGAGTACCACGGAAATCCGGGGGAACTCAGTTTTTATGATGAAACCGGAAAGCTTCTTTTTTCTCTCAGGTTTGCAGATTGGTATTCTAAGGAAATCGATTCATTCTGGTTTCCCGATATGGAACCTGCTCTCACAGGCCAGGGGGAAATTGCAGATGCCTTTGATTCATTTTTTCATTTTCAGAGGATCGAGAGCGAGAAAATTAATCAACTTCCGTCCCGTTCCATTTTAATGATTGTGGGAGAAAAGGACATTGATTTTATAGGCGATGGAAAGTCCCTTTTTAAACTTAATATAAAGGGATTTAAAAAATACTGATTTGAAAATCCTTATTTGTGGCATAATTTTTAAAGTTTAAAATTCAGGTCGATTTTTAAAGCAAAATTGCATATTTGTTTTTAAAATCTATTTAAGGAGCCAGATTTATCAGGGGGAATTCCTTGAAACTTTTCGCCGAGTTTATTTTTGAAACCGAAACTGCAGAAGCAATCTACAGGGCTGTTTTGCCCGAACTTAATGACAATTTCTCAGAAAGGTCTGCAATAGGCCTATCTCTTGAGGATGCAAACAAGCTGGTATTGAGTGTAAAAGCTGAAGATCCGGTCTCTCTTCGCTCAGCTCTTAACACCTGGTTCAGGCTTATCCAGATTGCACAGGAAGTTCTTGAAGTTACAGCCCCGAGTTTAGCTTCCCGAATTCCGCTTCGGGAGCACGGGGTCCTTTTCGCTTCGCTCAAGAGGACTAATTAATGGGCTAGTGTCTAGTCAACAGTGGAATGTCGTATAAAATAGATTACAACTACTGAGAACTGTTTAATCACTGATGGATGACGCAACACTAGTGCATCGATTCCAAAATACGCTCATAAACCTGCATTTTAAATCTCATCCATTGATCAATGAATTCTTCATTCAATAATGGATTCATTTTGGAATCGATACACTAGTTTTAATCACCAATTTATAGCCCCGAATTGCGATTCGGGAGCCTGCTGTCCTTTTCGCTTCGCTCAAGAGGACTAATTAATGGGCTAATTTTGATAATCAATTTGTCTAACTAGAAATGGACATCAATTGATAAAACAAATCAGCTGATGAAGCACAAAAAATGTTCTAATGGGTTTCATGAATTTTTTGCTTGATGGAAATAAAATTATCTACTTTTTTATTACATCGGGGGCGGGGGGTCCGAATATCCTGTCCTTTAGGTTAGGAATGAAGTGAACCCTCGGCTCTCTTTTGTTTCCCAAGAAACATGGCCCTCCGATGCATATCTCATCTTTAGGTGGGGTGGCCGTACAATTTAATTTCTCAGAATTTACTGGCGGCCCAGACGACCATTTTTATTAAATCCATTAAATCCATCCGAATAGTTTATCGAACAGGCCTGATTCCTTTACTTCTACCGGAGCTTGCAGGGTGTCGGAATATTTAATGTCACCTTCTGGGGTTTCGTATCTCACTACAGTATCTATTCCATACATCTTAGGTACAGCTTCGGTATCTGCTTTAACTTTAATCTTTGCAACAGCCGTACCTCCAGGCGCTATAGTAGATAAGAATGCCATACTATCAGTTGTGCTTAGAGGGTCAGACGGATTAATTATAGCTTTAACATTTCTTGCCTCTTCTTCACCTGTATTTTTAATCTCTACCTGGATTATGTCTTCTCCACCGGGAGAAATACTTCCTGTAGTGTTTACTATCTCAAAATCAGCCTGATTATTCACTTTTATCTTTAATATCTGGTTCTGGTTCATCATTCCATACCAGCGATTCACATCATAGGTCTGAGCAACGGCATTCGAATTCGTTATTTGTACATTTTTCTGGTAATCATAAGAGAGATTCAAGTAGAGGTTATATTCTCCTGCCTTTGCCTTTTTATCTATTTTTATATCGAATTTTGCCGGTGCCAGTGAATTTTCTCCACTTTTTACAGTACCTATTTGCTGGCTGAGTGATTTGACCTCAATCGGACTGCCCGGATCTACTGAGAGAGAGGCTACTACGTTTGTAGCATCCACTATACTGCTCTCCAGCTTCATTTCTGTCTGGGCAGCATAGATTTCATCTGAATCCATAAGGAGTTCTGTCATTCTTAAATCCTAATAATTTGCCTTTGTTCATCACATCAATATTCAAAGTAGCCGTTTGATCTCTATCGAATTCATTACTGCCAATAATGGTGGCATTAAGATCAGGACTACCGTATACATTATAGTAATTTTTTCCAAGATCAAAGCTTTGGGGGATATTATAAGTATCCGGCGTATTAGAAGCGCCTGCTGCGCATGATATCATTAGAAATTAATAGAAAAGAGATTATTATCATTTTTTTCATTTTATGCTTCCCTCCTGAAAAGATGGACACCTGCAGTGAAAGTAACAAGTGCAAAGAGAGTAAGTATTATCAAATCAGTAGATATGGCGTTCAAACCCTGGCCCTTGATCATAATAATACGCATAGCATCGATTGCATAAGTCAGAGGCAAGCAATAAGCTATATAACGCATCCAGTCAGGAACCGAACTCAAGGGAAAAAATACACCTGTAACAAACATGGCTGGCATAGTAACCAGCATGTTTAATTGAAAGAAAGATTCCATATCTTCTACCCTTGAAGACATGACTATCCCCATCCCTACGCCACCAAGAGTAAAAATAACAAGCACCAGAGAAATAAGAAGCCAGCTACCATTCATATTGAATCCCAATAGAAGATATGCTGCAAGTATCAGGATAACAGCTCTGCCTAATTGCAATATTAGCTGATATATCGTTTTCCCGAGAATTACAGATCTCTTGCTGATAGGCGTCATTAACATACGAACAAGTGTACCATCTTCTTTTTCTCCTGCAATAGCAGAACCCGTGGTTGCTACAGAACCCATAAACACGGTAAGGGCTATAACACCTGGTATGAGGAAGTCCAGATATTCCAGATTACCGTAAATATTGGGAATGTTTAAGGTGATTGATCCTGTTTTTGCCAACAATTGTTTCATAAAGTTTATTATTATGCCACTTGTGGTAGTGTCTGAGGAATCAGTCAGAAGCGTCAAAGTCGTACTCTCATTTTTCGCTACGCTATCGCTATAATCCGGCGGAATAATCAGAACGCCTTTATACATTCCAGCGTCTATTTTACTCTCAGCCTCCGACTGCGACATGTCCTTTGTATAGGTTACCGAGAACATTGGATTTCCATCGTATTTGGCAGTATAGCTTCCGATTTCCTGAACAAGGGAACTTGAGGCTCTGCCTGTATCGTCATTGACTATGAGAATGGGAGCGTTTTTGACCGTCCCGCCCATGCCGTAGCCAAAAAAGACTATCATGATTATAGGGAATAAAACCAAAGGAATTAAGAGAGCTTTTTTTCTGGAAAGTATTTTGAATTCTTTTTTCGCTACTATTAATGAATCCATTAGCTCAGTTTTTATTGTCATTTAATCACGTACCTCTTCTCCCGTAAAGTGTACAAACACCTCTTCAAGATTTGTACTCCCTGTATTTTCCTTTAAACGTTCTGGGTTATCAAGAGCTACCATTTTGCCTAAATCCATTACAGCAACCCTGTCACAGAGATTATCCGCCTCTTCCATGTAATGGGTTGTAAAAATCAGGGTTTTTCCCTCGTCGTTGAATTTTCTGGCAAGTTTCCAGATAACATTTCTGGTCTGGGGATCAAGACCAGTTGAAGGCTCGTCCCAGAATAAAATTTCCGGATCGTGTATTACTGCGGAGATTACTGAGAGGCGCTGCTTCATGCCACCAGAAAAGCCTCCCGTATAACGGTCGGCACTAGCTTCAAGACCTACAAGTCGCAGGTAGTAATCGATTTTTTCTTCCATAACCTTTTTTGGCACATTATAAAGGTTACCCATAAGTTCCAGGTTCTCCCTGGCTGTAAGGAGCGGGTAAAGGCTGAGCTTCTGCGGGACTATACCTATGAGTGGTCTTATCTTATCGTCCTGTTTTTCAACATCAAAGCCTGCAACTTTTACACTGCCGCTTGTAGGTTTTATTAACGTAGTCAGCACTGGAAAATGTAGTGGATTTGCCAGCTCCATTTGGGCCTATCATTCCAAAAATTTCTCCTTTGAATACATCGAAGCTGACATCATTCACTGCGGTGATTTTCCTTCCTCTTGAATGAAAAACTTTAACAAGATTTTTGACCTCAATAATTGGTTCCATTTACTCACCTGGTCTTCATATCCTCGACCTTTATGATACCTTTAGTAAATATATCAATAAATCTTTCAATCTCTTCATCACTATCACCCTAAAAAAGAGTCACCAAATACTCCTCTTACTAAGGATGTGTAGACAAAATAACTAACAAAAGTTATTGCTGCTGATCGAGGATTGATATTACGCATTTTTCCGTTTTTTATTTGCAATTCAAAATATTCACTCAGACGCGTTATGTTCATTTGAAAAAAGACGATAGAATCTCAGCGACTTCAGGTCTCCTTCGTCCTTCTTCAAACAGCATGAACATCAACATACGGCGTTTACTATCTTCCTTTTTATCCTTCATAACCTTTGCAACATTTTTACCCAAGAATACGAAGGTCTGTCTCAAGGTCTGCATCTTTTTCGTGGTTGGAATAAATTATCCAGTGCTGAAAATGCAGTCCGATTCTTAATCAGGACCTCTCTCAGCAGGTTCTCTTTTGATTGAAATTTTCGGAACAAAGTCACTTCGGCAACATTTGCCTCTTCCGCGATTCTGCGGGTAGTTGCACCCGTATATCCTTCGCTGGCGAATACCCTCAAAGCTGCGTCCAGGATTCTTTGTTCTGTATTCATATGGTCGTAAGTAAGTAATTACTTACATATGAAGATTTTGGCCAGCTATTAAGAGCTCTTCTGTCCTTATTTTGATGGGAAATCGGGCTCATTTTCCAGATCTGAACCCAATTAATATAAATATTTTATATCGTTATTGTGGGAAATCAAATTCAAAAGCTATGTTTATTTCATTGTTTCTTTGGCTGAGTCACTCTTCAACTGAAAAACTATTCTCAATCCTACATCTCTGACTATTCAGGTCTTCTAGCTTTCTCCTAGAATTCTCCTGGCCTTTTCCTGGCGTTCACCAGCAGCACCGACATGCTAACCCTTGCCAGATCATCTCGAAGTGGACTATTTTTCAGGTATCTTTCAGATATTTCCCAGATTAACTGCTGTCTCAGTTCATTTGGAACTTGCTCGGTAATGGGAAGCCAGGTAGTGCGAATGAAACCCTCAAGGCCAGATCTCCCTGGTAGAACCATTTCCTCAATCGTCATTTCCACCTTGAGCTCTTCCAGTCCTGCCAGAGCTAGCCAAGAATGATATTCATCAGGACCGTAAGTACCCATAAGGATTGGAAAATTCCCGGAAATACTTCTTCCATTTATCGCTCCTTATAACGTTCCTTCCCGAAGCTAAAAGGTCATCCTTTGTGTTTCTGCCAGCGCACTGAAAGAGCAACTTTCCGCCAGGCTTGAGACTGCTCTTTACACTTTTGAGTACTGCCAGATGGTCTTTGACCCAGTGCAAGCAGGCGAATGATGTCACTAAATCGAATCTTGATTCGAATTTCAGATCCAGGACATCCAACTGCTCAAATCTTAAGTTGGCATGATTAGACGAAGGGAATCTTTTTCTGGCGAATTCAACCATTTCCACGGAGCTGTCAATGCCCAGTACCTGACCCTGAGGGACCAGACTAGCCAACTTTGATGTGACCTTCCCATCCCCACAGCCGATATCAAGGATATGCTCATTTCCCTCAAATTTCAACCCTGAAATAATGCTCTCAGCAATGCTTTCCTGGGCTGACGAGTGCTGCTGATAATCTTCTGGATTCCATTTGTACATGAGTTCCTCATTTATCAGATCAGTAAATCTTACTCTATAGATAGTCCATGGATATCCCATAGATATAGCGTAACAATCCGATCTTCTGTACTCAACCTTTGTCAGTTCTGAAATCTTTTCCTTTCTTTTTCTCAAGCCATCCTTTTCGGCTCATCCATGATCCGGTCAGGATTTTCCATAAAAATCAATCTTATCAGGACGTTGGCTCCTGTCCCTCTATCTTTTTTAACACCTCGTGGAAGTTCTGATTGACAAACTGAATATACATATCCCTTGGTACAAGCTCGCGGCTTACTATGCTGAGAGTTTCGGGGGACATATCCCCATCGCGCACTATCTGGCGGCCGGCATCTTTAGCAGCCTCAAATATGTCTTTCATTGGAGCACCCATCTCCATCATAGGCCTAAGGGCTGGGCCATGGGGCCTGAGAAGGGCTCCCGCAAATTCCGCTTCAGCATTCTTAGAGTAGGCCTTTAAATGGACCAGTAAGGGATCGAAGTTGTCCATCTCCCAGAAACCACAATTGGAAACAAGCACTAACTTCTTGCTCTGGTTTACCTTTTGTCGATGCGGATGTCTTATATGGCCGTCACGGATCTCAAAGAAAGGCTCTGCTCCCGGCACAAGTCTGTCCATCAAGGTCTTCATAGGCCCAGTGATCCCGTCACAATAGACAGGCGAGGCCAGGATCAGGATGTCCGCCTGAGCTATTTTTGGAGCCAGCCAGGACATATCATCCTTATGAATACACTCCCCCGGTGTTTTGAGCCAGCAACTTAGATCACCTTGACAGGGATTGATTTTAAGATCACTTGTGTAGTATAGTTCCACCTCAGCTCCTGCTTCTTTCATGCCTTCCAGAAATGGATCGAGAATCAGAGCGGTATTTCCTTTCCCCTTACGTGGGCTAGAATTGATCGCCAATGCTTTCATAACAATATCATCCTCCAACCTTTACTTTTACCCGAAGTTAATCTTCCTCAGTTTTGTCTACGTTTTCGAGAATTTTAAGGGCCAATTTTCGTATATCATCCGATTTTACAATCGCAATACACCGTGCCTCATCCCCTAAACTAAAAGAATATCCCCCGGCTTTATTCCGAATATTTCTCTTGCTTCCTTAGGTATGACCCTCTGTCTCCTTTAGCCAACCTTGACGCTCCAGAACATGTGCTTACCTTTGCATTTTACCTAGATGTCCATTTTTTAGCTCCACTACTAGCTTATCATGCAAATTATGTTGTTAATATTAATATGATTTTTCAAATTTAGGGGTTTCTTGTTTTATTGGAGAGGTCTATTACTATTTGGGATTATTTTTATTGGAAAGTTTTGGCAGTTTTAAGCTTTCGGGATATTAAAAAAGCGGCAAAATTTAAAAAAGATGGTGCTATGGCTGTATACCTGTGATTTTCTAGGAGCTACAATATGTGAAAATTTGCCGGAAAACTCAAAGAATAAAGAATAAGAAGAATTTAGCCCACAAAACCGCATTCATCATCCAGAACCTGTCTCTTCACCGAGTGCCAGCTCGGGCCTTTACGAAAGAGACTAAAATAGAAGAGGGAAATTTTTAACACAGACAGCTTAGTGAACATTAAACTCGTTAAAAACCTCGGCCTCTTATCATTATTTTCGACTCCTTGTGATAACTATGGTAAAGCCGCACTACGTGCGTAACAAGCTCCGTTAGAGATACGAATAATGTTTTTCCAGCTTCTATCCCTCCTGAAAATCTCTATTCAAGAAATGAAATTGGATTTTCCACTGCTTCACTCACAGGAACTCATCCAGAGGGATAAAGTTAATGTGATACTTTATGGCTCAAAAACGAGAGCCTTGAAAAATCCGAAAACTTACCTGGCACTGTTAATAACTTTGAGGTTGCGCTGGATCAGTTCAGCAGCACATATCAGGAACTGGAGAAATGAAAATAAATTCCTGGGAACTTCTCTTTTAACAGCAAATTAACAAAATAGTATTTTATGATTGGGGATAGGCATCTGGTTTTGGGGAGTGGGAGTGGGGGGGTTATAAAAAAGTTTTAACAGGTTTTTTGCGACCTGCCCAGATGCCCATATTATATTCGTATGTTATATTATATAAAAGTAAAGTTTGATTATTTATTTATAAATTTTAATTAATTTCATAAAATGTTATAATAAATAGTGATATATCTAAAAAAATAGGCTAATGAGATCAATATAAGTTATTTTTTTATAATATTGAATATTATTTATAATGTATAGACAGGCCAATACATAAAACCATTTTCCCTTCAATAAAAATGGTGGGCCAATAGGCAAGTAATTCTAAATCTGTTTATATATCTGCGAAATGCAGTTAAGTCCTCTTGAGCGAAGCATAGCGGAGCGAAAAGGACACCGTGCTCCCGAAGCGGAACTCGGGAAGCCGGAACTCGGGAGGCGCAACTCGACTGATGCAATTAGGCTTTTGGGAATAAAAATATATTTGGCACCAACATAAGCTATAATTGCATTGGGGGAAAGCTGTATGAAAATCAAAATTGCCGTCGCTGGGGATGTGAGTGTAGACTGGTACTATTGGCCTGGATCTTCATATTCAAATAAAGAAAATGTAAACTTGAGGCTCTATGAGGGCCTTGATACAAATCCGCAACCAGGTGGAGCAATTCTTTTAGCAGAGTGGCTAAGGGATATTCTCCAAATTAGACGGAAGGAATCACATTATTCACTGACGTCTCAAAGCTGTGAGAACCTGGTTAAAAAGAGTCCTAGCGAAGTACTACATACGAATATATATATGGATTTATTCCCCCTGTTCCCTTCTAATGATAATCCCGAAATTATTTCGCGTTAACTATGTTGGTTGTAATCGCTCATCAATTGTGAAACTTAATGGGAAAAAAATTCGTTGGATCATTACTCAAAAGCTTAAAGGAGAATTCTGACCTCGACGATAGCTGAGATCCAAGGGATCTCAGCTCGTCGTGTTGCAACAGATTTGTAAAGAATACACTGTAACTGGTCAGGTTCCAGAAATTGGTCATAATGTCGGCAGACCAGGGAAACCACTATTATCTGACGATAAAGAGCTAATCGACCAAGCTTACGCAGACTATAAGTTTGGAGCCTGTTACCTTGAGATCATACGAAGAAGCAAATACAAGCATAAGATATCTCATAATCGAATCCATAAATATCTACTCAGTATGAACCTTGCTCGTCAAGAAAGTAAAAAGAAAAAGAGGAGAAAGTGGTGCAGATATGAACGTAAACATAGCATGTCTGCAGCCCATATCGATTGGACTGAAAATCCTTTGTTAGGGCTGCAAGCCTGTGCCGTATTCTCGACTGACTCATCAAGGATGATTATTGGCTGGTAGAGAATATGTTCATTGCAATACGGAAAACTCGATTGAAGTAATTGATGAGCTTGTCAGGGAGTACTGGGACATATGTCCTCTTAGGGAACTCATATTGGATCACGGCAGCGAATTCGGTGCACATAAGATTAATGAAGATGGATCATGGAATAGTGAGTTCAAAAGACATGTTGAAGCATTAGGAATAAAGCTGATTCTTGCAGCAGTAAGGCATCCACAAACGAATGGAAAAGTAGAGAAATGGATTCCACACATACAAGAGGTTTAGAGGCGAGTTTGAAACGTTTGATGAGTTCGTTAAATGGTATAACAGAAGGCCTCATGGAGCTCTCTGAACTTGATGAACTGGAATCACCTGAAGATGCTTTCTGTGAAAAGATTGCCAATTGAAGCGAAATTCAGAATCGGAGTGAGACTTTTTGGGTTGTGAAAATATGAAAAAATTGAAGCGAGTTTCAAAGCGAAATAATTTCAGGATAAAACATCCCCTGTTCCCTTCTAATGATAATAAAGAAGAAGTCAAGGTATATAGAGTTAAAAATTGTTTAGGACATATTACTCCAGATGATAAAAGGCAGTATCCAGTCCCTTTAGAAATACTCGAGGACGAGGAGAATTCAGACATCGTTATAGTTTATGATGAGGGAAGCAGTTTTCGTTTTGAAGAAAAGGTTTGGCCAACGTCTCTAAAAGGAGATAGCAGGCCGATCGTGATTTATAATATGCACCCTCCTCTTTTTCAAGGAAATCTTTGGAATCATATTATAAAATATTATAAACAAAATTTAATCTTAATTCTAAATGCAGATGATCTAAGGAAAATAGGTACGAATATAAGCCGCTCAATTTCATGGGAAAAAAGTGCTATAGAGTTCTTATGGGAAATTTCCCATAAAGAAGATCTTGCAGAAATAAGAGAGCTTAGCAATATAATTACTCTTTTTAATTATGACGGTGCCATTCATTATAAAGGGAAAACAGATCGTTCGAAGCTATACTTTGATCCTGAGTCCCCAGAAGGAGATTTTTGGAATTCTAAAAAATTCGGATATATGAGAGCTACAAATTTAATGTTTATTTCTAACTTATCAGCGTGTTTAATCTCTAAATTTATGGAAAAGAATACCGATTCTCAAAAGGGGGACAGTTATCAAACTTGTATAGAAAACTCAGTTAAAGAGGGTTTGGAAGAAGGTTTAAAAGAAGCTCTAATTAAATCGAGGGAGTTCCTGATAAATGGTTTTGGCAACAGTAACGGTAAGCCAGATTTCTTTAAGCATTCTTGTTTAAATATTACTCAGAAAAATCGCAGAGGATCTGTTCCCGATCAAAGTAACTTATCTCAAAGTAACTTATCTCAAAGTAACTTATCTCAAAGTAACTTATCTCAAAGTAACTTATCTCAAAGTAACTTATCTCAAAGTAACTTATCTCAAAGTAACTTATCCAAAGTAACTTATCTCAAAGTAACTTATCTCAGAGTAACTTATCTCAAAGCAAATCTCCAAAGTCACACGCTGGTCACATAGCAGATACCTTTCTGCCGTCAATTGAAGAGATAGATGAGCACTCAGATTCGAGACAATCAAATCAACCAAATTCACACTTTTGGACTATTCTTAAAGAAAAGATAAAAGAAGAATCCAGTAAGGAATCCGGTGAAACTAGCTCTACATATCTGGAAAAGCTTGCTTTTCTTATAGTTAAAAAAGGTTTCTCTAGCGTTAAAGACTTTCCTGTGGGCAAATTTGGGAAATTAACTACTGTGGATAGGACGGAAATAGAAAGTTTCAGAAGCATAAAGAATATAATTGGAGAATATATTAATTCTCAAAAGAATCGAAAGCCTCTTTCCATTGCAGTATTCGGGTCCCCAGGTTCCGGGAAGTCATTTGGAGTAACTGAAGTTGCAGAGAGTATTGATAGTGAAGGGATAGAAAAAATAACATTCAATATTTCACAGTTTACATCCACAAGAGATTTAGCAAATGCTTTTCACAGAATTAGGGATATTTCCTTAAAAGGAAAAGTCCCATTAGTATTTTTTGATGAATTCGATTCTAAATTTAATGACGAAGAACTGGGCTGGATAAAATATTTTTTAGTACCAATGCAGGATGGCGAATTTCTGGACTTAGAGAGTATGCATCCCATTGGAAAATCAATATTTGTTTTCGCAGGAAGTACTTATAACAGTTTCAAGGAATTCTTTGATTTTTGCAGCTACTTAAACAAACAAAGCAAGTCTTATACAGAAACAGATCCAAGCAGAAAGATTTCAAACAAATGCCCTGATTTCTTGAGTAGACTTCGAGGATACGTAAATATTCTCGGACTTAATCGAGCAAATGAAGAAGATGAAACCCATATAATCCGCAGAGCGATCCAATTACGCTCCCTAATTGAAGCAAGCGCTCCAAAAATAATTAAAGATAATTATGCACATGTTAGCTGCAGTTTATTAAATGCTCTAATTAATGTGCCAGAATATATGCACGGGGCCCGCTCAATGCAAGCAATAGTAGAAATGAGCATGCTCTATGAGAAAGACTCATGGGAAGAGGCGGATTTACCTTCTAAGGATCAACTTCAGCTCCACATCAAAAGCATAGACGAATTCTACAAACGTTTGGCTCAAAAAAAGCAATCATGCATAGATATCAAATAACGCACTCTACCAAGTAAATTAAGATGCCCAGAGAACCATATTCACCATCTAAAACCTATGATCCACTGGCACAAGCAGGGATTTTTCCGAAAAAGCTGAAAAATAAGATAACGACTACTCCATATCTGCAAGATCCATATCCTCGTGTGGCTTTATACCAGTATCTATATCCGGGGTCTAAAAGTAAAAATTCTGTCTTTACTATCCAAGATCTAAAAGTAAATATTCTCTTTTTGGCAACAGGCCAAGTAGAAATGAACCCCATATCGAAAAGCTCTGTATCTACTACCTTCAGACAAATACTTTTTACAATTAAACAAATGAAAAAAATCCTTTAGAAAACGAAAGGGATAGTTACTGCCGCGATTCACCGCAACTAAAAGGAAAGTCATAGATTTTTCAGGTCACAAGGCTCAATTCGAGATGGAAAACTAAAATTTTGGAAATTAATCCTCTTGAGCGAAGCAAAGCAAAGCGAAACGGGCCGTAGGCTCTCGGATCACAATTTGAAAAATTCACTCACTGGTAATATGGGGATGGGCATCCGGTGTTTTGGGGAGTGGGAGTGTGGGGGGGTTATAAAAAAAAGTTTTAAACAAGTCTTTTATGACCTGCCCGGATGCCCAGATATCTAATCTACTTCATTGTATATAAAAGTAAAGTTTAATTGTTTATTCAGAAAGTGAGATCAAGTGACTTTATGACTTTATAACAGTTGCTGTTCTAACTCCAATACTAAATATAAAAAAGCTATTTTAAGTCTTTTTGATCGAAGTAAAAAGAGCAGTAGTAATCTCGAAGTACAGTTAAGTAAGCGTAACTCGGCCACAGAATATGGGGGTGGGCATCCGGTATATTAGGGGTGGGAGTGGGGGGAGTGGGGGTTATAAAAAGAGTTTTAAACAAGTTTTTTATGACCTGCCCGGATGCCCAGACTTTTATTCTACTTCATTGTATATAAAAGTAAAGTTTAATTGTTTATTTAGAAAGTGCGATCGAGCGACTTTATTACATTTGCTGACATAGCTCCAATAACAAATTAAATGCTTTTTGGAGTCGTACTATTTATTTAACGGAATAATAAAGGTATATATTCAGGAGAATCACAGGTGCAATATATTTCTCTTTTTTAGTTTAGCTCATCAATACTTTTTTGAGAGTCGCTTTAATATCACCATAATATATACTATCATGGTAACAGATGACTTTTTCTATATTGTAGTCAAGAAGCTTTTTAACAGATTTTTTGCCTGCTCTGAATCTAGAGTGAAAATTTCGGGATCCATCGAAAGTTCCCCATCTTGAACAAACGAAGCATCACCTGCAATGAGGGTTTTAAACTCATATAAGTATAAGCTGATATGACCATCAGTATGTTCTGGAGTAGATATAATTTCAACTTTACCACACCATGAAAAGATCTCATGATCATAGAATTCCGTCAATATCAAAGGGCTCAAAAATACTATAAAGCTGCTGTATGACTTCCTCCGTATACTTTTCATGTAGTCTATTCAGTTTCAATGACTCTTTTTCACCATTAATATACGGTCTTTCTTTAACATCAGCAAGAATATGTACTTCAGGATACGCACGCTTAATTCGGCTAATATTAAAAAAATGTGCGCTTTAATTGAAAGCATGATATAACATCTGCATGCCCAAATGCAAGGAAAGTATAAGTTCTGATATAGGTTGATAGCCTGATGCGAATATGTCCTTACTGAGTGGGTGTCATCACATGACATCTGGATGAATTCAATAATTCATCTTTTAGGTTTATCAAAAAGGACAGATTACTTCTCAAAAAATTTTGTTCTAAACGGTAACTTCTTTTTAAGGTACACGGGCATAAATACTATAATTCTATAGGAGTGAAGTTTCTTCCTTGCCCTGACCTGTCATATAAAACCTCAACAAAAATAAAAAATGGAGGAGATTCTGGTAATGCTATTAACTGAATATCTGCACTACCCACTCTATATATTAAATTAAAAAAATAAACGTAAATTTAATATATTTGATTTAATACTTGACAGGATTAGAACCATACCTTGAACCAGTTTTTTTTTCTTCTTCTACTTTTGTTTTAAGCCAATCACACAAACAGCAACCTTCTTTGCAATGCATGATACGTATATGTTTTACAACACAAGCAAGTCCTATTACGGCTAAGATATAAACCACTATTTCCATAAGTTTATCCATAGTTATTCACCCCAATCTATTATTGTACCTTATCGTTTATGAAGATACGCAAACAAGCAGAAAGCAGTCATTATACAGCAAAGGAGTGATACATATGACTACAAAAACGCAGAGATTAACTTGTTAAACTATCTATTTAAGTAACAGCAACATGTTTGTTATAAGTTAATAGGTAATACATCCTGTGATTTGTCAATGACTTGTGATTCAATTAATTTCCTTATGTGAGCAAATGACTCTAAGAAATCTTATTCTAATTAGGTGAGGTTTTGCCAAAATTAACAAAAGCGCTTTAAAAGCTGAAAAATCAGTTATAAACGCTTTTTTTATCAAAATCTTATATTTAGTGGCTTTATATGACCGTGGAAAAAACCGAATGGCACAAGAAAGCTCAATCAAGACTCAATAACCACGGAAAGCAAGGAAAGCACGGAAGAACTGTACCCTTGTTTCCTTTATTTCCGTATTTTTGAGCCGCCAGCAGTTCATAAAACTATTTTATAGACAGTCCGCTTGAGCGAGCGAAGCGAGTGAAACGGACCTCGTGCTCCCGAAGCGAAACTCGGGTTCCGTGCTTTCCGTGGTTTAACTTTTCATTTTTTAAACGATTTAAGGCCTCTTTATTTAGAAACATTGATGCATTATTGAATTAAATTGATTTCTAATTATTTTAAGCAAATTTTTTTACGAAATAAGCTTCATTATTGAATGTTATTTGAAAATAATGAATTTAATGGGAAATAGCAAAACCTCAGGTAATTACTTTTTTATTGGAATGTCAGTATGACAATAGCCTGACATCTGCTAATCAAAAAGACCTTGATTTATTCCATCTTCAATAGCTTTATTTATTGCAGAAACACCAAACTGTTTTCCATAATCTGGAAATTTTAAACAAAATGCTTGTGCTATAAGTAACGAATTTGGTAAATCTTCACGATAAACTTCGTGTATAAATCTGATGAGATCCTCAAAAACATAATCAGGTAATACTGATTGAGACATGATAAACAATTCCTAAACTTAATAATTAGAATGCATCCAAACTTGTTAAACTTATGCATTAAGTGTAAAATAAAAAATTGTGGCATTTCTTATAAAATCATATTTCACTTGTTAGTCCAGTATCCGTTTGATACTATCTACCCGCTAGTGATTGTCTACTCCATAAGACCACAATATAATAATTTATGCAGTGATAATCTATAGAAAAAATTGTCAATTAATAAAAAGCAGGTGGTATATATGGAATGTGATTATCTAGTGTCATGTCATTCCTCAGCTATTTAACAGTTCTAAGTAGTTGCAATCGATTTTACACGACATTTTACTATTGACTCGACACTAGATAGAAAACAAAATTGTGGCATTGGACCTAAATATCTACCGGTATGCACAGCAGGACCAAGACAATTTGAACCAAATCAAAGAGACTTATCAAACTACTGTAAAGGTGATTATACACAATGTCCCAAATATATTAAATGGGGCTAATACAACAGATGAGATCAAATTCCCATAGATAGGTAACTTAACCGTTGGTTCCTGTCATTCCTTTTTTACATGTTATACCATATTGGTCAAAGAAGTATGTACCTGCTGCTTGATGCCGGAGATAAGAGCTAAAGAGAGAAAGAAGAAGAAGAGGATTATAATTCTCTCAATAATCGAAAGCCCAGGTTGCTGATGTGCTTCTCAGGATCACGCTTGAAGCGGCTAGTTGAACGGCAGAGCTCTGCATCACAGAACCAGCTACCTCCGCGAGAGACTCGATATGAGCAGCTTTCGTCTTCCCATGCACTTCCATCTGCAGGAGAGTTTTTGTAATTTTCATGCCATTTATCCTGAACCCATTCCCAAACATTTCCGTGCATATCGTAAAGGCTCCAGGAATTTGGTTTCTTCTGGCCAATTGGGTGAGTCTGACTCCCTGAATTTTCAGCATACCATGCATATTCATTAAGTTTTGACCCTTCGTTCCCAAAATAATATTTTGTTTTTGAACCGGCTCTGCAGGCATACTCCCATTCAGCTTCAGAAGGTAAACGGTATTTATCAGTGCCTTCCTTTTCATTCAATTTTTTTACAAACTTTTGGACCTCATTCCAGGAAACCATTTCAACAGGCCGGTCTTCCCCCTTGAAATGTGAAGGATTCTTCCCCATGATCTTCTTCCATTGTTTTTGCGAGACCGGATATTTCCCCATATAAAATGAATTTTTAATCATTACTTTATGAGCAGAGCATTCGTAATCAAATCTATCCTTCTCCTCAGAAGGCGAACCTATTTCAAATTCATCGGCAGGGACCAGTATTAACTCCATGCCTGTAGAATAACTGGTAAAAGCTTCAGAAGTTTCTGAATTTCCAGAGCTTTTCGGAACTTTTGAGTCTTCAGTCTCTTCTTTCTTCAGGTAGTTTCGAACTGTATGAATGTAATTTTTGATGCTAATTTGGCTTCCCACAAGATCTCCCCCACAATATTTCTTATTTGCTTTCAGTTTCTGTTAATTTATCCTATTTTTACGTATAGGTTACGAAAATTATTAATTTATGAGATATATTAAAACTAGTCCTTTTCTAATTTTCTTAGGCAAGTTATTTCAGTTGTAAAAAAAATTATTTCCTTAATTTATTTCCTTTTATGTGGGTTCGTTATCTTCAATCAGCAGGAATTTCTCTAAATGACAATTCTCTATTTAAATCCCATCTTCATTGATGGCCTGAAAGGGCTCATCTTTCAGACTTTTTCACTTCTAGAGGTAAGGCCTCTAAAGTTAGAACCACACTTCTCAGAAATCCCTCCCCTACCACTCAACTTCGTATACTTAATTTTGATTATTTTGACCGGCCGAACCAATATCTTAGATCAAAGGACAGTTACGTATCGCCATATTATACATAGAATTATATCTAAACTAAAATCTGCTATTGAACTATTTTAAAAAACGCCATATAAACAAAGTAAAATATGAGTTATTCTATCATAGAAATTCCCAACTAAAATAGAAACCCCCATGCTAAAATAGAAATCCCCAAACTGAGTCTAACTAAAACCCTAGCAAGACCCTAACTAACATCCGAACAAATCTCTAATCAAAAGATCCAAAAAGCCCTGAGACCATGGACAGTAGAACCGCCCGTTTTTTGAAATCCCGCTTTCAGAATTATTACAAAAATGCCGAAATAGGTCTCCCTGACCATCTGCCTAATAGAGAATGGGCTTTTATTTTCTATGACGATATGCCTGAAGTGATGATGCACAGACACAAAGCCTTCGGCTCACCTGGAGAAGCTCTTGATTATCTATATGGGATGGCCCCTGCACATGTTTACAATTCGACTGCGTATTATGAATATCCTGACGCCAGGAAGATGAATGAGAAAAACTGGCTTGGAGCAGAGCTGATTTTTGACCTTGATGCGGACCATCTGCCAAATGCCCCGAGGAATTATTCGGATATGCTGGAACTTGTGAAAAAGGAGGCTTTCAAGCTTTTAGACTTCCTTTTAGATGATTTCGGGTTTTCAGAGCAGGAAATTGAACTGGTATTTTCCGGAGGAAGAGGATATCACTTCCACATTGTGAGCCCGAAAGTACTTACACTTGGGAGTGCTGAGAGAAGAGAAATCGTGAATTACATCAGTGGAATAGACCTTGATTTTAAATATTTTTTCAGGGAAGTTGCGATGGATGGGGAGTTCGGGACAGGATCGAAGACTTTCAAAGGGATAAAAAATGTGCCTATGAAGTGTACGCTTGTAGGATATGATTCAGGCTGGGGAAAAAGAATTGCGTTTTATCTTACGGATTACATGAAAACCGAATGTCAAAAGAGGTACAAAAAGGACATGTTCCCTGAGCTTCGCAGGCACGAGAAGGTTGGAGATACTACAATTAAAAAGTTGATTAACATTACGAACAGCGAAAGTGGTTTAAAGGATATCCTGGAGAAAGGAAGGCTCGACTTTGATGTCAGAAACTTTAAGGATATTGCTGCCCATTTTATGCGAGAATCAGTAGAGGATTTTCTGCACAGATTCGGAGCCAGCGTTGATGAACCTGTGACTGCCGACATAAAGCGTTTGATCCGGGTGCCTGGATCTTTGCACGGCGGGTCCGGGATGCGGGTGAAGAAGCTTGCTTTATCCGAGCTGGAAAAATTTGATCCGCTTAATGATGCCGTTGTCTTTGGAGAAAGGCCTGTAAAAGTAACAGTATCGAAGCCTTTTTCAGTGCAGTTAAAAGGCAAGGATTTAAGAATAGAAGAGGGCATGAACGAAGTTCCGGAGTATGCGGCAGTATATCTGATTTGTAGAGGTGTTGCGGAGTATGGATATAGAAGAAATCAGCCAAACCCTGTATAAGGAAAAAAGCCAGACTGTAAAGACGATTCCGGCTGATTTTTACCTGAAAGCTGAGAAATATCTCCGGCAGCTTGAAGAGGATATTGGAAAAATCAATAACTCCCGTTCTCCGGAGTTCAAGATGCTTCAAGACGAGCAGGAAAGAGCGTTTTCCGACCTTGAAACGATCTTCATGAAGCGGATAGGAAAGGTTATCACCAGAGCAACCATTCAATCCCATGCAAACAAACCTATATCAAAAGACATCGAAAAGCTGCTTCCTGCGGAAAAAAAGCTTTATGACCTTGTACTGCAGGGAATTGAGGCCGCAAAGATAGAACTTTTAGGACCTATTTTGTATCCGGATTCCGAAAAGATTGCAGTCTGGCCCGAACTTGGAGGAGGAAACCAGGCTTCTGTCAGTATTCGGGGGGGAGTTGAGGCAGGGAAGGGGATCTCCATAACTGCAGTTGGAGCAGAAGAAGTAACTGGCAAAAAAAATATAAATGAGGAGTACGTTCTTGTCCGAATATTGAAAGATCTGCCTACTTTCACAGGCGCAGACGGACGAAATTATACGGTCAGTGCTGAAGATGTAGTTGTTTTGCCGCAACTCAATGCAGCAGGGCTGGTAAAGCGAAATGCAGCTAAACTAATTGCCGGACAGGAAAATTCCGAAAAAGTTTAATTTTCATCCAAAAAAACTTAATTTTCGAGAGCTTTCCCTCTAAGGCTTGCATGAATTTTAGCTTGAGGAAAAGGAAAGCTGACATAAAGAATCCTTTAAATACTATGTTCCGGCATGATAGCAGGAAAGCCTTCCAAGTATAGTATTATTATATATGAAAGTCCTTCAAGTAATAGCATTAGTATATATATGTGTAGCTATATCTGTGTAGCTTAACCTTGTTAGCATGCTCTGACCTTATCATCGATGCAAGACTTCCAATTATGGTATCGAGACAAAAAAGGTTAGAAAAATTTCAAGTTCATCTAATCAAAGCTTCCCAAATAAGAGCTTCCCAAGATTGAAATGCCATACGTAACGCCATACGTATATTCAGTAATTATATCTAACAAAGCCTTTACGCAAAAGTCGGAAAAGGTGGACACAATACCAATAATCATTAAAAAAGGTGTAAAGAATGAAAATTCCAAAGCGGTTCAGAACTTACTGCCCGTTCTGTAAGACCCATCAAGAAATTGTTGTTGAAAGGGTTAAGAAGGGCCAGGCTTCATCCTTGACCCACATTGCAAGGCAGAAGAAAAGACAGCAAGGTATAGGAAACAGCGGAAAATTCTCCAAGGTGCCTGGTGGCGATAAGCCGACAAAACGCATCTGGCTCAGATACCGATGTACAGTATGCAAGAAAGCCCACCAGAGACCTGCGTTCAGGGCAAAGAAATTCGAATTCAAGGAGTAAGATAAAATGGTAGATTACATCCAGAGGCCAAAAAGCAGGTTCCTGCGCGTGAAGTGCAATGACTGCGAAAACGAACAGATTATATTCGGAAGTGCCAGCCGGAAAATTACCTGCGTTGTCTGTGGAAGGACTCTTGCAGAACCAACAGGTGGAAAGTCGACAATCACAACTCACATTCTGGAAGTGCTTGAATAACCGAACCGGTGAAAACACTTCGCAGGAGTGAAAGACAAATAATAATGAGAATACAAAATTTGAGAAGTGGTGCGAATGGGAAACGATAACTGGCCCGAAGTCGGAGAATTCGTTGTCTGTACTGTAAAGAATGTGACGGATTTCGGAGCCTATGTCGAGCTTGAGGAATTCGGAGGAAGGGAAGGATTTATCCATATCTCTGAAATTAAAGCAGGCTGGGTCAAATACGTCAGGGACTACGTAAGAGAAGGGCAGAAGATAGTCTGCAAGGTTCTGAACGTGGACCCTTCCCGTGGCCACATCGACCTTTCATTGAAAGATGTGAACGAGCATCAGCGGCGCGCTAAAATCCAGGAGTGGAAAAATGAGCAAAAAGCCGCCAAATGGCTCCAATTCGTGGCTGAAGAAACAAAGACTGATGAAGAGAACCTGCAAGCTCTGCACGAAAAACTTGTAGAAGAGTTCGGGAGTGCATACTCTGCCTTTGAAGAAGCTGCTGTCGAAGGGGAAAAGGCCTTCAAAGGAGTAAAACTCAATAAGAAACACTTGAAGAGTATAATCAAGATTGCAGGAGAAAACATCAAACTGCCTTTTGTAGATATTGCAGGATATGTAGATTTGACCTGCAACCTTCCAAACGGCATAGAAGTTATAAAACAAGCCCTCAGTGCTGCAAATTCTATCAGTGATGTTGATGGAAAAGATGTCAGGCTCGAGGTAAGTTACACAGGGGCTCCAAGATACAGAATAAAGGTAATAGCCCCGGATTATAAGAAAGCCGAATCAGTCCTTAAAAAATCCGCCCAGACAGCAGTCGATACAATTTCCAAAATTGGCGGGCATGGGATTTTCAAGCGGCACATTGAATCAGTAAAGGCGTGATACCCTTTGGGACAAAAGATCCGCAAGTGCAAAAATTGCGGCAGGTACACCTTAAGGGAAAAATGTCCAGTCTGTGGGGAAGAATCCTTCCCTGCACGTCCGGCCCACTTTTCTCCTCAGGACCCTTACGGTAGGTACCGCAGACTGGCAAAGAAAGGATAAAAGGGATTGTTATGCAGCAAAGTACACTTGTCCGCTTGAAGGAAAATTTTGAGCTCAGAAAACCCATAATGGTAGTCGGACTTCCTGGAGTAGGACTCGTAGGCAAGTTAGTGGCAGAACACCTGATCGATGAACTCAAGGCTGAAAAAATCATGGAGGTTTATTCTCCTCATTTTCCACCTCAGGTGCTGGTTAATAAAGATTGTACAGTACGTCCCGTAAGCAATACTATATATCACGGGAAAGCAAACGGGAATGATATTCTTTTCCTTGTAGGGGACCACCAGAGCACAACCTCCCAGGGACATTATGAACTTTGCTCTCTTTACCTTGACATCGCAGAAGAGTTTCAGGTGCCCATAATTTATACTCTTGGAGGTTATCCAACAGGCAAATTAACCTCCGATGAAACCGTTCTTGGAGTTGCCAATGGTACGGGATTAATCGAAGAGATGAAGAATTATGGGGTAGAGTTCAGGGAATCCGAACCAAGCGGAGGAATTGTAGGAGCCTCAGGTCTCCTTGTAGCCTTTAGCAGGATGCGTGGCATTGATGCCGCCTGCCTTATGGGGATGACACCCGGATACCTTATGGATCCTAAAAGTGCTCAATTCCTGTTAAAAGTACTCTGCAGAATATTCGGGATTGAAGTAAATACAGACTCCCTGGAGAGAAAAGCTGAGGAAATGGAAAGCATCCTGGAAAAGCTAAAGGAAAAAGAAGAGCAACAGAGCTTCCAGGAAATCAAACCGACTGAAGAAGACCTGCGTTATATAGGATGATGCGGCAATAATGTGGCAATAAATCCGGCAATAAATGCAGCAATAAATGAGCAATAAGGAAAATTCGAGCCTCGAGAAGGGGAAGGAAATGAAAGTCAATACAGACCTCCATCTCCATTCAAAATACTCCATGGCATCTTCCGGGAAGATGGAACTGCCAACAATTGCCAGGGAGGCTTCAAAAAAAGGGATGGAACTTCTCGGTACTGCGGACTGCACTCACCCAAAGTGGCTCGAAGAAATCAAAAAAGTCTCAATTTCAGATGAAGAAATCAGGATAGGTGATATTTATTTTATTCCTACTACCGAAATCGAGGATAACAACCGTGTACATCACCTTCTGATTTTACCTTCGATTTCAAAAGCTGAAGAACTGGCAGAACGCATTTCTCCCTTCGGTAACCTTGAAGCCGATGGTCGTCCCAATGTCAGGCTGGATGGCAGTGAGATTGCGGAAATTGCAAAAGACATTGGGGCTCTTATTGGCCCATGCCATGCATTTACTCCCTGGACTGCCCTTTACG
Organism: uncultured Methanosarcinaceae archaeon; assembly: GCA_963722085.1. Lineage (GTDB taxonomy): Archaea > Halobacteriota > Methanosarcinia > Methanosarcinales > Methanosarcinaceae > Methanosarcina. The sequence goes on from CAVRNH010000057.1 coordinate 75,541, forward strand.
GCTATCACGACAGTTTGCAAAGCTGTTATGGGGATTTAACAGATTATGTTTCTTTTCTTGAGCTTGGTCTGAGTGCAGACAGTGATTATGCAGACAGAATTAAAGAACTGCACCGTCTGACTTTTCTTTCAAATTCCGATGCCCATTCTCCTTCGACTAATAAACTGGCAAGGGAGTTCACCCAGTTTGAGGTTCCTGAGATAACCTTTGATGGCCTGAAAAAAGCCATCCTCAGAGAGCAGGGTTATAAGGCTACTCTGAACGTAGGTTTCTTTCCTGACGAAGGCAAATATAATAGATCAGCATGCATCAAGTGCTTTACACAGTATCCGCTGCCCGAGGCGGTTGGGAATAAATGGCGCTGCCCGATCTGCGGAGGCATCATAAAGAAAGGGGTTTTCGACCGTGTCAATGAGCTTGCAGATTATAAAGAACCCAGGCACCCTGACCATCGCCCCCTTTATCTTCACCTGATTCCTCTTGCAGAGATAATCCAGATGGCTCTTGGCCATGCAAGTGTCCAGACAAAAGGTGTGAAAACTGCCTGGAATGCGCTTGTAGAACGCTTCGGGAACGAGGTTGAAGCCCTTATTTATTCCGACCCTGAAGCCCTGACAATAGTTGACGAGCGGATAGTAAATTCTATTCTGGCTTTCAGGAACGACAACGTCATAATCCACCCGGGCGGAGGGGGCCAATACGGCTGGCTGGAATTGCCTGAAGCCCTGAAAGCTGAAAAACCTGAACCACATAAAACGACAGGTTCGGAAAAGAAAAGAACCTCTAAATCCTCAAAAGGAAAGAAATTCCAGGATACAGGGCAGATCTCATTTTCTGATCTTGAACAAACAAAACCAGTGAAAAAGAGCGATAAAAGACCTGAAAAAAAGACAGAAAAAAAGGCAGACGAAGCTGAAAAAGAAGAATTAGAAAATTCTAAAAGTCAGCGTTCACTTTTTGATTTTTAAGAAATAAATCCGCTGATAAAAATCCGCTGATAATAAAATATATAAGAGAGGAAGAATATTCAATTAAACCTGCATCAGGAAAGTTGGACAATTCCCAGCCTACATCATAAAAATCCGGCAATGCCCGGGAAATTTTATATACATCTAAAACAAAATGCCCAGGTAGTCTAGTGGTAAGGCGACGGTCTCGAAAACCGTTTCTTCTTTGGGAGAACGCAGGTTCAAATCCTGCCCTGGGCGTAAATTTATAAAGTAAAACTCTTCCATTCTTCTATAGAGCTTTTTTATACTACTTCTTTTTTGTGCATTTAATTATATTTTTTAAAGGATAAAATCCCATCGTTATCTCTAAAATGTTGCCGATTTATTTTCACCGGATCTAAGAGAATGGTCGTCCATCAGTATATGATTGATATTATATCTTTGCTCTAATATATAGTACATTTATGGGAAAACGAGGACCAAAGCCAAAGTTTACTGATGTTGCTTGTCCTAATGAATCTTGTCGAGATCATCTTGTTATTGGGAAAGGTAATGTTGTCGGTAATGGCACTTATCGAATAGAAGGAAAACGTATTAGAAGGTACTTCTGCCACAGTTGCGGTGGAGCCTTTTGTGACCGTACAAACACTGCTTTTTATGGACTTCACACCAGTGAAGACACCATTGAGTTAGCTCTTAAAATGCCTCTAAAAGGAATGAGCAACGAGGCAATTGCCGATGTTTTAGAGGTGCAACCAGTTACATGCAAGTAACTGGTTAGCTCGTGCTGCAGAACAATGTGAAAAAGTAAATGAAGCAAAAATGAAAAACCTGTATTTGCCCAAGATAGAAATGGATGAAATGTGGGTAATAGTCCAAAAAAATAGTTCCTAGGATGAAAGATTATGAAGATGATGGCTCGTGGATGTGGATAGCTTTTGCACCAAGTTGCAGGTTAATAGTCGATTTCATCATAGGCCCAAGAAAACAATATGTTGCGGACAAATTACTGGAATCAGTATCAAAACGTCTTTCAAAATCAATTCCTCTTTTCGTTACTGATGGACTAAAATTTTATGCAGAAGCCATTTTGAAAAAATATGGGGAATTGGTAGAGTTCCCAAGAACAGGGAAGAGAGGAAGACCAAGAAATCCAAAAATTGTTCCTGTGAAAGATTTGAGCTATGCTCAGGTGATTAAAAATAGAGAAGGGGGAAGAATAAAGGAAATTGTTAGGAAAGTAATATTTGGAGACCAGATAGAACAAAATCAGATATCTACAAGCTTAATTGAAAGACAGAATCTCACATTCAGACAAGACAATAATAGGGTTTCAAGAAAGACAATCGGATTTTCAAAAAAAGCAGAGTGGCTAATTAATCATATGAAGCTCTATTGCACCCACTTTAACTTCTGCAGAGAGCATAGCGGATTAGAATATGAAGACGAAAGGAAAGTTAAACGTAAAAACACACCTGCAAGAGAGTGTGGAATTACAGAGTCAAAATGGAAATTAAGAGATTTGCTGACATTCAGGTATTTGAAAACATCAATCACATAATTGTGGACGACCAAAATAAAAATTTTCCAAATAAATATAGGCTGGAATTGAAAGATACTTCCAGACATAGAATAGCACGAATTAAAAGAAGAGTCCCCCAGGCTGACAGAAAAACATAATAAAACTGTAAACAAGATCTGAAATGTGAGGGATCAATAGAGAGATCAAGATCGAAATCAAAGAGATCAAGATCTGAAAGGAAAGGAATGAAGATTGAAAGAAAGGAGATTGTTTTCCCTTCTTAATCTGTTCATGACCTTGCTTTCATCTTGTCCACTATTATATAGTCTTTAATGGCACTTACGGAACCGAAAGGCATAAGGATATAATTATCCACTTTTCTGTATCTGGAAGTGTCAAAGCTGGGATTCGGGGTGATCATCAGATCAATGATGTTTCCCCCTTTAATTTCGACTACAACGTTGGTCAGCAGTCCTATCTCTGTTCCGTCGGTAGCCATCACCTGCTTATTGAAGAGAAGGTTCCTTGCGAATACTTTCGACATTTTTATCGTGTCTCCGTCCTCTGTGTTATGCGGATTTTGGGGAATCTGGTTTTTACTTTGAATATTTGTTAAATTGAAATGATATTCTCTAAAGACTTTTCCTTTTAAGAGCTACTCATTTAAACGGGTACCATTTATGTGATTACTCATTTAAACGGGTACCATTTATGTGATTACCCATTTAAAGAGTTGCCCTTTTAAAAAGTTACTCACTTAAAGAGTTACTCATTAATTCCTTACCTATAGCCTATATAACCAGCCGTTTCTGTGATTTTCTGGCCTCCCTTGAACTGAGCTTCTATCTTTTCATAGAACTGAGAAATATTTTCCGTAATAGTGGGCTTTACCTTCTTGAGAGCTTCTCTGAAATGTCTCATTTCAATCTTATCGATATCGAAGTTCTCCCTAAGAGCAAGCATAACAGCTTCCCTTGATACGGCCTCGATATCAGCACCCACATAACCTTCAGTTATATCAGCAAGGATTTCAAGATCCGCATCCTCGGCAAGGGGTGTGTTCTTTGTATGGATCTTAAAAATCTTGAGTCTGCCTTTCCGATCAGGAGATCCCACAAAAACTAATCTGTCAAAGCGCCCCGGCCGCAGAATTGCAGGGTCCAGGAGATTAGGACGATTGGTTGCGGCGATAACTACTACATCTTTGAGGGTTTCAAGTCCGTCCATTTCTGTCAGAAGCTGGTTCAGTACCCTCTCTGAAGTGTGACTATCTGTAGATTCCATTCCCGGCATAGAAGCAATTGAATCGATCTCGTCAAAGAAAATTACACATGGGGCAACCTGCCGCGCTTTTTTGAAGGTTTCCCTGATAGCTTTTTCAGATTCCCCAAGCCACTTTGAGAATATCGCCGGTCCTTTGACACTTATAAAGTTAGCATTGGATTCCTTGGAAACAGCCTGGGCTATGAGAGTTTTTCCAGTCCCTGGCGGGCCGTAAAGCAGAATTCCCCTTGGAGCCTTTATACCCATCTGAACAAACTTTTGCGGATTTTTAATGGGCCATTCTACAGCCTCAATAATTGACTGCCTTACCTCATCCAGTCCTCCAACATCATCCCAGTTAACTGTGGGCATTTCCACAAAAATTTCTCTCAGAGCCGAAGGTTCTGCTTCCATGAGAGCATCTTCAAAGTTATTCTTGCTTACAACGATCTTTTCCAATATTTCCGGTGGAATCGCTTCCTTTTCAAGGTCAAGATCAGGCATGTTCTCCCTGAGGCAGCGCATGGCAGCTTCCTGTACAAGGGCCAGAAGATCTGCCCCCACAAAACCCTGGGTTCGATCAGCAAGGTACTGCAGGTATCTGTTTACCTTGTCTTTCTTTTCCCTCTCCAGACGAGCTTCATCAGTTTCTGTTTCTACTCTTGCTTCTGCCTCTACATATGTCTCTTTTTCTACTTCTGCTTCTACTTCTGCATCGATAGGCATGCCCCTTGTGTGGATCTGCAGAATCTCGTACCTATCTTTGGTATCAGGTACTCCAATGTGGATTTCTCTATCAAAACGGCCTGGTCTCCTTAATGCAGGATCGATTGCATCTACACGGTTAGTAGCTCCTATAACCACTACCTGCCCTCTCTCTTCCATTCCGTCAAGAAGAGTCAAAAGCTGAGCAACAACTCGCCTTTCCACTTCTCCTGTTACATTTTCTCTTTTTGGAGCGATAGAATCAATTTCATCTATAAAAATGACAGATGGGGCATCCTGAGTTGCCTCTTCGAAGATTTTCCTGAGCCTTTCCTCACTTTCTCCATAGAACTTCCCTACGATTTCCGGGCCGGCAATGTAATGGAAACTTGCTCCAGATTCATTGGCTACGGCTTTTGCAATCAGGGTTTTTCCAGTTCCAGGCGGGCCGTAGAGGATAACTCCTTTCGGAGGTTCTATATTAAGGTGGCCGAAAAGTTCAGGGTGCTTCATAGGCAGCTCTATCATTTCCCGGACACGCATGATCTCTTCGCCAAGGCCCCCTATATCTTCATAAGTGGTTACGCCTCTGGTTGCTTTTTCATAGCCCTGTACTGGCTTCTTCCGAAGTTCGATAATCGTTACTTCCGTTATAAGGACAATTGTGTTTGAAGGGTCAGTCTCAACAGCAACCAATGGAATTACCTGGCTTGTAGTCAGAGATTCAGTCATTGGCTGAGACATCGAGTTGATTATCGGAATAATGTCTCCCCTGAACACGGGCCTCTTGAGAATATGCCGCTTTATAATCTCATTTGCGTGTTCTCCGAACTGAAGTTCAGGTCCTCCTTGCGTCATGCTTTCCGGGAGCGCCAAAATAAGCTTTTTTGCTTCCGGGGCATCCACCTTTTTGATGGTTACCTTCTCTCCTATGGAGACACCTGCATTTTGCCGAATGAAGTTATCGATTCTCACGAGCCCCTGTTCCCAATCCTGCCTGTCCGCTCTCCACACCTTTGCCGTGGTCTTTTTCTTCCCCCTAATTTCCACGATATCGCCTGGCGAGAGTTGAAGTTTCAGTAAGGCGGTAGGATCAAGTCTGATAATTCCTCTTCCAAGATCGATAGGATATGCCTTTTCAACCTTCAATTGTATTTCTTCCATGGATCATCCCAAAAATAGTTGTCTTTTTGATTGTGATTTATTTAGTAATTATATCAAATTAACAGATATTTAAATTTCATAATTCCTGAAATGTGTTTGGAATTGCTTGTTTTCTATATTAGATGCTCTTTTTATTTCAATGCCTGTGATAGGCAGATATTATCTCATATCAACTTTTTAATTAAAGAACACAAAGTACCCGCATTTTCTCTCCGGTATTTCCACCTTGGAATGATTCTTTGTACTCTATTCCTATCTGGACAAGAGCTCTGTCGGTAGAGGGTAATTCAATAATTAGTTTTTATATTATAATGCTTGGGTTATATTATTCTCTATACCCTCCATTTATTAAATAAGTTTCTCCCTCGTTCCGTTTTTCTCTGGGGACTAATATATTTATAGCTTTTCTGTATAAAATATTTAGTATTTCTAATTCTGATAAAAGTTATTTAATACTATTCAAACTCTGATATAACTCAAACTGAGATACAATTTAAATCAGATTCTATTCAAATTGAGAACCATTCAAATTGAAATACTATTCAAATTGAGATACTATTTTAACCAGATACAATTAAAATTCAGATATAATCCAACCTCTGAAAAACTCACATTTTGATATAATCCAAATTTTATTGTTATTTGAACCTTTATGTAGCTCAGATTTATATAATTAAGAATAGAAGGAATTGACAGTATGAACTTTGAAATAATGCAGACTAAAATTATTGATTTTATCTGGAACGAAACTCATAAAGCAGGTGTAAGTGGTGCTGTTGTAGGTATTAGTGGTGGAATAGATTCAGCCCTTACAGCAACGCTTGCCGTTAAAGCTCTGGGGAAAGATAAGGTGCTTGGAATCCATATGCCTGAATCCGGTGTCACTACTGCTATAGATAATGAAGATGCGGAAACTCTTACAGACTGGCTTGGGATCGAGTTTAAAACAATTGAAATTTCAGGGATCATTTCGGCTTTCGCGGCTGCAGCTCCTGAGATTGAATCTGCAGACCTGCTTTGCAGAGGGAATCTAAAAGCAAGGGTCAGAATGTCTCTTCTATACTTCCATGCAAATCAGATGAACCGTATGGTTATGGGAACAGGTAACAAAACTGAGATTCTCCTTGGCTATTACACTAAATATGGAGATGGAGGCGTTGATCTTGAACCCATAGGCGGACTTTACAAAACCGAAGTATGGGAGCTTTCTCGCAGGCTAGGAGTTCCGGAACCTCTTATTACCAAAAAACCTTCCGCAGGCCTCTGGAAAGGCCAGACAGATGAAGCTGAACTTGGAATTTCTTATCTGAAGGTGGATAATGTACTCAGAATGCTTGATCAAAATGAAGCTCCTGAAGTTATCGTGAATACTCTTGGCATCTCCATAGAACAGCTGAATTCCGTCATGAAGCGCATTGAGAAAAGTGAACATAAAAGAAAAGCTCCTCCAGTGGCGGAAATTTATTGATCTTGCTGCAGAAAATATGAGAGCTGAAGATCTGAAGAGTTCATGGCTTTGAGCTTCCCCTCCTCATAAAGCATAAACCTAAGGTACCTGGATTTCAGGTCCTCAGGAGAAGCCTTCCCCTCAGCGGGAAGGGTAAACTCCAATATCAGATCTTTTTTCCCTTACTAACGGCTTTGCAAGGTGCCGTCTGGCGCAGGGCGGAACTTCATACAGTCCTGTTTTAATATCCCTCTCGACTTCATGCCTGATTTTTGAGAGAGCCTGTGCCCCACATTTCTTACAGCGGAAGCCTTGCCCCTTTCCTGCAGATTTCATGTGCTTTTCGCAATCCGGACATTCAGGGTTTTCTTCTATGTAAAGGGGTGCAAGCTTTTTAATTTCGATTTTTTCGATATTCAGGGTCCTGGAAGTAACACTTCCTGAGAGCACAACCTTATCCCCTGGAATGAGTTTCCGGACAAGTTCCCTGAAGTTTTTAGTAGGTTCGAAGGCTGCACAATTGATTTCGTCTCCTTTCCCATCCCTTATAGGGAAAAAAACATGCCCTCCAGAAATGGTTTTGGGGACTGCAAAAACCGTTCCCTCAAGCCTGTAAGAATGCGTGTCCTGGACTTCAACAATATTTGTTGCAGGCAGCAGATGCATATCCGTGCCTTGATTTGTCCTGTATACTACAAAACGTTCAAGAGGCTCAGCCCTTATCATGCCTGCAGCTTTAGTGACAATTTCCGGGGTTTTTCCTCTGATTCCAAAGAGCACTGGATCAGCTGAGTGGGGTACACAGACTACAAGCCTGTTTGCAAGATCTACGGTATCCCAGGTTTCAGGATATGTTTCCCTATCAGCTTCAAAGAAGCTCTCCTTTTCTATTTCGCGTGGGGTTCCCCATTTCTCTTTCTGCCTGTATGCAAGGTGCTCGAAAGTATGGTCCCAGTCTTCAGGGTTTAACATAGCCCCGCAGGCGGCTAAGGCACCTATAAGCCCTCTTCCGTTCTTGAAGCCTTTTGAGGAAATTTCAAGTTTCGAAATAAGGTTTTTTGCCTTTTGGATTTCGATTACATCCCTGACAGCCTCTTCCAGAAAGCTCCTCAGGACAGGCCTGAGATTCTCGTAATCCTTTTCCAGAATGAAAACGACGCCCGGATTGGTTTTTTCGCATTCCATACGTGCAAGTTCTTCTATCCTGGATAAAACGTGGGCAATTACCTTCTCCGGGGAATCAGTTTTGAGTTTCAGAGCTACTGCTGCATTTCCTCTTGTTTTATAAGGAATTGTAGGGTTCAAACGCACAAGAAGAGGTAAGGTTTCTACAGTTCCGTAAGCCTGTAATTCGTCAAGCAGCAAGGCTCCCATATATGTGGTACACATGCCTTCGTTTGAGTCAGTGTCATCAATTCCGATAATCATTTTTCTAGTTCCAGGATATCCCTTGATCTTTTCTGCAAATCCCTCTGGCTCTGAATAACCGCAGTTTTCGTTATTCACCGGCTTATTTTTACACGGTATGATTATAAATAGTGACGAAACATATATATAGATGTTCAAACAGAGATTGATATCGGAATGACAAAAGAAGTTCTTATACATCAAATTATTGATGTATTGTCACGTGCTGGTTTTGCAATATCTGATCGTTGCAATATTCGTCCGAGGAGTTTTGACGTTGCAGCACGTAAAGGTGAAATGCTATTACTGTGCAAGGTTTTATTTAACATTGACGGCCTTAATGAAGAAACTGCCAGGGAGATGAAGTACCTGGCTGAATATCTTGGAGGCTCTGCTATTGTCGTTGGGGCTAAGACCAGAGATCAGATGCTTGAGGATAGCGTAGTATATATGCGCTACGATATCCTTGCCTTGAATGTCCAGACCCTTCATGACTACTTTATCGAGAACGTTCCACCCCTTGTCTCAGCAGCACCTGGGGGGCTGTATGTTTCCATAGAAGGGGATACCCTCAAAAAATCTCGAATGGACAAATCAATGTCTCTTGGAACTCTTGCTACCATGGTAGGGGTCTCAAGGAGGACTATTAGCAAATATGAGGAAGAAGGTATGGACGCGTCCATCGATATCGTGCTCCAGTTAGAGGATATCTTTGGGATCGAACTGGCAAGGCCAATAAATATCCTGAAATCTTTAGGAAGCAGAAAACCCCGTAAAAAGACAGAATCCAAAGTAGAAAATCAAACCAAACCTTCAAAGCTTATGCCAGAAGATTTGATCCTCAATGCCATTTCCATGCTTGGCTATGATGTCCTACCCACAGCGCAGGCTCCTTTCAAGGCTATTTCACGCGATAAGTCTTCAGTTATCCTTACAGGAGTCAGTGAATTCAATACAACCGTTATCAAGAGAGCTCATCTCATGAGCAGCATTTCCTGTGTTACACATACACAATCCGTATTTATCATCAATGGGCATTCAAAAATTAAATCAGTTGAAAATACAGTTCTGATCGAAAAGAAAGAACTTGACAAAATAAGTGATTCAGAGGAACTTCTTGATTTCATAGAGGAACGCAAAGAAACTCATGACGAAGAGTAAACGGCCTGGGTCGAGTTGCGCCAGTCGAGTTGCGGCTCGACGATGCGCTGTCTGTTTCGCTCGCTTTGCTCGCTCAAGCAGACTAATCTCCCGAATTGCGCTTCGGGAGCACGCGGCCCTTTTCGCTTCGCTCAAGAGGGCTATTTATTGTAAATTTACAGCTCATTCTCCCGAATTGCGTTTCGGGAACACTCGGCCTCTTCGCTTCGCTCAAGAGGATTTATGAATAGGATAATTTCCAATTCACAGCTTTTACGGCAGAGTTTTGGCTCTACAACCTGAATTGCGCCTTGGGAGTACTTTGCCCTTTTAGCTTCGCTAAAGAAGGGGATAATTATCAAACTAAGATAAGATTCATCACGGACTAATTTATAAGTTCAGCATTTCAGAATTTTCCATGGTATGTGTTTTCGTATGTGTTTTCAGCAGTAAAAGGCCGACTAAATTCGGGTCAAGGTAAAAAGAGTTAGTCCTTTATTATTGGTTTATTTTACTCTATATAATCTTTACATTGCTTTGCAGCTTTTTATTTCACGCATCAGTGAGGCTAGAGCAAATAGTTTGGAACTTATGCAGTTGAACTAAAAATCAATGCATTAAACCTTTAATTGTTAAAGCAAACGTAAATTTCAACATCCATTGTACTTGATTTTGGAGCTAAAGTGTATTGTCTGACATTTTCAGCAGATGATAAAGGTCCCTATTATGGGAAAGACTAATTAGAATTCCTCTGGAAGACATGGGTCATACCCTGCACTCACATCCTTTTTCTTTAAGGATTCGGATCTGTTCATCATACGAATTTACAAACTCATCCTGAAAGGTATTTCCTGTTGCTAGGGCAGGATCGAGAGGAGTATGATGTTTATAACCGCGCTCTGTCATCTCCTGGACAAGGGATTCATGGCGCAGGTAGAGAGCTTTCAGCTTTCCCTTCCAGCGCAGGGTTTCGGGATGGTGAGCATATGCTTTTTTGTTATTGGTTATTATGGACCATAGAGCATGTAATTCACGGTGTTCTCCCAGAAGGTGCTGCCTGCACATTTTTTCAGGAGGGATATCCCAGATTCGCATAATATGAATTATTAAAGCATTTATGAAAACGTTTTCGGAAGGAATACAAGTTCAGTGGTATTGGAAAATCAACTTAAACGCTTTGTATCGGATTTAGCATTTTCTCTGTGTCTGGCTTATCGTTCTGATATTTATTGTATGTAAGATTTGCTGGATAGGTACCTCTAGCAGTAAACTCATAAACGAAGCCTATTTCAGGGCGTTCTGGTTCAAATTATAAGTCAGTAGCCTTAAACATTTAACTGTATAAAATATTAATTAAAACCAAAATGTTTATGTGTTTAATTTTGTACTCAAATAAGGAGTCTGAAATTATAATGAACTGTTAAGAGGTGAAGACATGGCGTGTAAACCAAAGGGTGGCAGCGGGAAACCAAAACCAAAAAAGTAATCATAGGATACATGAAAAGTGGGGTCTTCGTGACCCCCTACGATTCCAAGAAAATGCTCTTGACATAGTTCTCCTATATTATTACTTGAAGCCCTTTACGAGCGTGTTCTTATCTTACGGGATATAAAAAGGCCAACTCTGTCGGCTTCAATCTTCGGGATACGCTGGTTCGAATAAAATAGGGATTCCTTACTGAGCCGTAAGAATATAGTGACTCTTAAAGGAGACTGGAGGATTTAATTGATTGCATTGTCACCCAACTATCTTTTTGCTTCATCTTTTCTATTGGTCTTTCAATTTGAGATATCCACTTACTTTTTCACTGCAGTATAATGAGGCATCACTTTACTATTAAACACGGGCTGTGGTACAGGCTGTACCTTTAACTGTTAAGCTGACAGTGTACTTTTCACCTTTAGTGTATATTTACAAGGTTCTTGGCAGTTGAAGTTCCTTTAGCAAAAAGTTATATAATCAAGTTCTTAAGAAAAATATAAAAGGAGATATTCATATAGAATATACAAGAAATATCAAAACTGATAAACATGGATTTAGCAGGAAGCCGATTTTGAATAATTTATCCATCTTGACAGATTGACATTGATTAAAAAATAAGGTTACGCATGACGCTTATGCCGAATTTATTATGGCATGATAACTTTTTATGAAATATGAGAAAATCTGATTCTGCAGGAAATAGTGAGAAATACAACAATGGAATAATTTGAATGTTAACTCAGAAAACAAACCATTACCTCCCGAAAACTTACGTTTACAGCAGAGGGAGTTTATAGTATGAGAAAAATGAGCTGTGCATTGATTCTGGGAGGGAACGTCAACGGATATTCGATAATTCAGGAATTATATGAGAAAAAAGTTGAAGAAATAATTCTTTTTGGCTGTTCCAGAGAATTAGCCTCATACAGCAATAAAATAAAAAAATTTGTGCTTATTGATAATACCCCAAAAAGCTTGTGTCGAGAGGTTAACAAACTTCATGACGAGTATGAGAAAATTATTATTTTTCCAACAAACGACCTCCAGCTTGAGAATCTGCATGAAATCTATAATACGATAAATTCATTCTGCTTTTTGCCTTTTAACCCCGAAAATTTGCTACTCTGCCTTGATAAACGTATTCAGTACTCCTATTGTGAGAAACTAGGCATTCCGTATCCTAAGACAATATATATTCAAGAAATAAAAGATTTGGATAAAATTTCATTAATTCAATTCCCTATCTTATTGAAGCCAACACAACGGGAGGATCTGAAGATAAGGATTTTCAGAAATATGAAAATAGATAGGCCGGAAGAATTTAAAAAAATAAGAAGTGAGATGGAGAGTTACCTGGATAGAGGAATTGAATTTTTGGCTTCCGAAGTTATCCCCGGGGATGATAGCTGCTTATATGCTTATGTTGCTTACAGAGATATGACAGGGAGAATCCTGAATGAGTGGACAGGAAAAAAACTGGCTCAGTATCCTGATAGTTTCGGAGTTTTTTCAAGTGCCTCAAATGAAGCTCCAGAGGAAGTTCGGATACAGGGAAGAGCTCTCCTTAATGGAATGGATATAAAAGGAATTGCAGAGCCCGAATTCAAATATGACTCAAGGGATGAAAAATACAAGCTTATGGAGATTAACCTGCGTTCAATGATGTGGCATAGAGTAGGAAATCTTTCGGGCGTTAATCTACAGTACACCCAATACCTTAATGCGCTAGGGAAAAATGTAAATCCTCAGATTCAGGTCAAGAATAAAGATATTCATTTTATTTATCTAAATCATGAAATTATTAATTTGTTATTGCGCGGAAAATATCTTCGCAAATTCAACAAAAATTTATGGGACTCCACTGAAAGCTACATTGCAGTCTACGATAAAAAGGATATAAATCCATTTTTAAAGGACATTGTTGATATACCTAAATTATTTATCAGAAGATTCATGAGAGTAATAGGAGTAATACAGCGATTGCAAAAAATTGGGAGGCATATAGCTGGAGTATCAAAAAAATAAACGGCTCGGCAAAAGATCTTCTGAAATAAAAGGTCTAAATTAATTTAAACTTAAATGCTTGGTATATTTTTACTTTTTTCAGCTTCCTGAAAATAAATTATATAGTTTATACAAAGCCGAAGCTTCTGTTGTATCCGTAAATTATTTCGCTAATTTGAAATCATTAACGAGTTCTATACATGATATAATAGAAAAAGGTGCAAAAGGTTAGAGTTGAAAACACTGTAATTCTTTCATAGTACTTCGAAATGAACCTAAAATGAAATAAATTTGAAGTTGAAGTAGAATAGAAGGTAGCATATATTCGACATACAACTGTAAAAAATATATTAAAAAATAATTTTGGTGTGAAACACTATTGTCGCTTTACTCATATATTAGACAGTTAATGTTTAGATTATTGATTTCTTAATTCAATTCCGTAGTTCCTAATCAACTAATAATTAACCTAACTTTCAGAAGCTTCGACTTTGTTTTTTATCCTATGTATACAACTGCAGTAAAAGAAAAATAAAAAAGGAAATTGATGGGATAAAACATAGTTAAATTGCACAATTCTGCACTGTTTACTGTACCTTCCGATGCCTATTTGGCTACCAATTTCTTCATACTCTTTTTAAGAACCTGATGAATTATATCCAGCACCAATGCAAGGAGAGTTTGATTTCAAGCGGTAATCATGTTTACTCGGGTTTACAAAGAGAGGATCTTCGTAGATATCAGTGGTTGATGTACAGTTTTGGTAGTTACCTGCAGAGTTACTGTACAGACAGTTTTTTTCCAGCACAAATGTATGTGTTTCAGGAAGATAGTTAATTACGGCATATCCTGTTCCATCAGGATCCTTTGTGCGTGTCTGGGTATTTACGATAATATTATTGCGGACAATTGTTGTGTATCCTGTACCTTTAGGTGAAAGTATGAGATGATCATCATATGTAGGATACATGTGGGTACCTGTAGGACACATGTGGATAATTGCAGCATGATACACATCATCAAAGATATTTTTTTCGATGAGGGTATTGTAAAAGCCGCTTGTTACTATACCTCCTACCCAGTCAATACTTGGGTTTGTACCAGTATTATAAAAGGTATTGTGATAAATGTGGACATTCTGTGCCTCTTCCCTCGGATAAGACTCTCCATAACCTATCAGCCAGATCCCAGGCCCATAAGTATTATGGATGATATTATTATATACCTCTACATCGTTAACGACACCTGTTGTTTTCTCAATCAGAATTCCTGAGCTGCCTGCACTCCAGTGGTAGAAGGAATCGATCACATTATCATGGAATTTTACGTGGTTTGAGTTCAGTATTCTAAGAGCACTGTCAGTTCTGACGGTTATTTTATTGTTCCAGGCCTCTACATTCTGGCAATTGGTGGCAAAAAGACCATTATGCCCCGTTTTATACACGCTGTTATTGTAAAACTTAATATTGTAACTGCTTTCTACTTTCACCCCTTCTCCATGTCCATCATGCATGTACATGTCATGAACTTGAATGTCCCTGGAATTGAGGAAATGGATCATATTGTAATATCCGTGTCCTCTCTTTTTATCTTCATTATTGTCATGATTTCCATTAATCTCAAATCCTTTTATAGTGACTCCATGGGTTTCGTTTCTGTCCATCTGTGTTATCAGGGGTTTAAATACTGGCCAGTCGGCTTTATCTTCAAGTTTAATTACGGCTGTAGGATCTCCTTGCAGGGTCGTATTATTTCCAATATAAATGATATCTGAGATAACGTATGTATTGTTGCCCTTCAAATGAACAGTTGTGAACTGCGTATTTTCTGCAACATAAGCAAGGGCTTGATTTATCTCTACCTGATCATCACTTCCATCACAGGTAAAGTTTCCACTTCCATCGCCAGCTACATACACAGTTTCACTTGATGGTGCATAGGTGAAGTTTTTACTTCGACCGGCAGCTACATAAACAGTTTCATTTGACGATGTATTTGATGATTCAAGTGACGTTGTATTTGATGGTTTAAGGGAAGAATTGGACTGTATTATGGCATTAAGAATGAATATTTCAAGGGCAATCAAGAAAGTGAGAATTACAATATAAAATGCTATTTTTCTCCGGTTTCGCCTTAAGTACTTAAGATATTCTCCGCTCATTTTCTCCCCCACTTTTAATTATAAATCTCAATCTTGAAAAGATCTTGAAAGTGAATTCTTGATCTGATCTGATAAAGTCAAATTGCGTGCAGCCACCCCACTCTAAACAGGCTGCCTGACAATTACTGTCAGTAATAACTTCAATAATCTATTTTTAAAATGGACTTTATGGCTTTATGAAATTTGCATTCTATTCATTATTCCTTTTTCTTAAAAGGAAAAGTCCTATCTATTTCTAGTGTCATGTCATTCCTCCGCTATTTAACAGTTCTAATAGTTGCAATCGATTTTACACGACATTTTACTGTTGACTCGGCACTAGTTCTTTTCCCAATATTGCAATTCATAATGGTACTACTAAATGATCTAATGGGTGGTCGTGTCCGTGAGTTATTGAAAGATTTTGAAAAAGCAAGTACTTCTCCAGCATTTGAGGAAGTGTAAAGATATTCTTATGCTTCAGGTTTACAATAACCCATGGACACGACCTAATGGGTACTATTAAATTATCTAATTGATACTACTAATAATCAATAGATACTGCTAATGATCTAATAGATACTGCTAATGATCTAATGGATGCTGCTAATGATTTAATGGATGCTGCTAATGATTTAATGGATACTACTAATGATATCCTAATGAAGCAAATTTGAAATTAGAGTAAAATAGTGAGTCTTTTGGGCTCTTCGCTGTTTTGTATGGGTGCTTTAATATAAAATAACTTAAATATAAAATAGTAATCATCCATTTCACCCATATAATTACAGGAGTTTGATCTGCCATTTACAAAGAACTTTTTCAGAAAGCTTTGAACATTGAAGATCCCTGGTATGTTAAAGATATCAATTTTGATCCAGAATTAAAGCAACTTGACATTTGGATAAATTTTAATAAAGGATCTAAATTTCCTTGCCCTAAATGTAGTGGTCCAAACTGTTCCGTCCATGATACGGTTGAAAAAGTATGGCGTCATCTCAACTTTTTTGAATACAAGACCTACATACACTGCAGGGTTCCAAGAGTAAAATGTGAAAATTGTGGAGTTCATCAAATCGAAGTTCCTTGGGCTCGTAAACAAAGTGGGTTTACTTTCCTTATGGATTCCATAATATTAACGATGGCACAGAGTATGCCAATATTGAAAATTGCCAAGATGCTCGATGAACATGATACTAGGATTTGGCGAGTTGTAATTTACTATGTTAAAAAATCAAGAGCAAAAGAAGATTTTTCAAACGTTTCAATAATTGGTGTAGACGAAACTTCGTTTAAAAAAGGACATAAATATGTTACTATAGCAGCCGATATCGAGAATTCAAAGGTTATATACGTTTGCGAGGGAAAAGATTCTTCGACTCTTACCAAATTTAGCGAAGATTTAATAAATCATGATGGGGAGCCCACCATGATTCAATCCATTAGTTGTGATATGTCTCCTTCATTCATAAATGGGATTTCAAGTGAATTTCCAGATGCAAAGATTACGTTTGATAAGTTCCATGTAATGAAAATGATGAATGAAGCAGTTGATGAAGTCAGAAAACAGGAACAATCAACGATAAAAGAACTGAAGAATAGTAAGTACTTATGGCTTAAAAATGAAGAGAACTTGAGTGAAAAGCAAAGTGAAAGGTTTCAAAACCTTAAAAACCAAAACCTGAAGACTGTAAGGGCATATAATATAAAGTTAAGTCTTCAAGAGTTTTGGAATTCACAAAATCGGAAAAAAGCCGCACAATATCTCAAAAAATGGTATTTCCGGGCGACTCATAGCAGGCTAACTCCGATAACTGAAGCAGCAAATACTGTTAAAAAGCATTGGGACGGAATACTTAATTATTTCGATTCCAAGATAACTAATGGAATCCTCGAAGGAATTAACAGTATTGTACAGTTGCAAAAAAGAAATGCAAGGGGATTTAAAAACGTCCAATATTTTATTAACATGATCTATCTAAAATTAGGAAAACTTAAATTTGAGCTACCCACATCAAATTTGAAACTAGCGTAAAAGCCAGTGAGTCTTTTGTATCTTATATAAACTGCAGTGTAAGAAATAAAAAAGCGAAATGATTTTGAGACAAAAATAAGTTTGGAATAGTTAGAAATGATCTTGCCTATTATTTAATAACTATTCTATTACATACAAGCTTATAATTATTATTAGCACTGTGTGCAGTCAAACAAACTGCATAAGTACCTGCCTCCTTATAGGTGTGGGTTGGATTCTGTGCAGTTGATCGGGAACCGTCACCGAAATTCCAGTTCCATTTTGTCGGTTTAGTTCCAGAAGTTGTATCTTTGAAGGTAACTTTCTTCCCGGAAATAACGGATTTAAAACCTGGAACGAATTCTGCAGGTACTTTTCCAGATGCTACAGTAAAAGCTGCCTTTTTAACCATGTTCACACAGCAGTTTCCAGAGCCGTAAGCAGTCACTTTCACATCATAAGTTCCGGGTTCTTTTATAATGCACGTACAGCTACAGATCTTACTTTTCGTGCATTTTGAACAATAGGAACGGCTGGAACCAGCTACCTTTCCAGTTTTGGAATCAATTACTGTATACTCAACAAGTTTAACAGAACCTGATATATAACTCGTAAACCCAACTTTCATTGGTACGGTTTTGCTTGTAGGGTTTATTGTAAGCTTGGTAATTTTTAAATTACTGCATGTGCCTCCTTTACAGGAAACATGCGGAGCGCTTGCCATTACATTAAATGGCATCAAAACCAATATAGCTAATACAAAAAAAATTGCTGTTCGTCTCATCATTTAATATTTCAACAAACTATGTTATATTATTTACTAAGTGTCTCAAATAAATTTGCGATGTTGGGTAAATAAATTTAGCATTTTTTGATTCGATAATATATCTTTATTTTAACATGAAAGTACATGAGGATATCTTCCTCATGTGCTCTCACGTTCCTCTTTTCCCATAATTGAGATTATTCCACCAATTATTTTGATACGCTCATCAACCGAGAATGACTCAGTCTCTACAATCTTCTTCTTTTGAATTTCTCCCTTTTGATATCCGGTTTCATCCTCGTGCATCTCATCATTTACAACAAGAGGCCATATAATGGTGGCAATTTTCCTTGCCAATGCAATAATTGCCTTTGCGTGCCCAATCGACTTCTTCTTTCGGTTAAAAAATTCTTTTAACTTGCTATTTTTCCTTCTTGCTGCTGCCTGAGCAATCTGAGTCAGAATACATCTTGCTACCTTTGATCCTCTTTTTGTGATTCTGTCGTTGTAGAATTTATCTGCTGATTGATACACATTCGGAACTACTCCAAGCCATGAAGCAAGCTTATCTCCAGAGGAAAAATCCTTGAAATTGAATATTTCAGCAAGTAAAATTGCCGCACCAAGTTCTCCAATTCCTGGAACTGACATTAAAATTTCCATTTCACGCTTATGATTCTTATAAGCATAATTGAAAATTTCTTTCTCCAGGGATTCAATCTCATCATCAAGATGCTTTATTAGTTTCAGACACATCTGAAGCCTGAAAGCAGCACTTTGAGAGATTTCTCTGTTAAGAACAGCTCTTATCTGATCACTTTTTTTACGAACATTTGGAGAAAGGTTTTCTATGATCTCGTCAACAGTTTTGCCTGAAGTGATTCCTGATAAGATACTTCTGCCATTTTTACCAAAAATGTCTGTCAGTACATCCTTTAGATTAAACATTTCAGGAGCGAAGATAGCATGAGTTTCATTTTTTAGATCTGTTCTTTTTTGTACAAGTTCATGGCGAAGCCGAACGTATGAACGAAATTCTCTATGATCTTTTGGGAAAATTCTTGATGCCTGAATCATATTGTTCAGTGCAAGTTGTGCGATAAATTCTGAGTCTACCTTATCTGTTTTTTTGTGCGTAAAAGCCTTCATATCTCGGGCATTTCCAACTAGAACAGGTAGATACTTAATCAATGAATCATAAATAGGAACCCAAAAGTCACTGGTTGATTCACATGCAACAACATCACACTTTTCTGATGTAACCCAATTTTTAAGGGCTAAAATTCCATCATCATCTCTATCAAAACGTTGTAGCCATTTTTCACCAGATTTACTCAGAATAGTAGCAATTAAAAAACGCTTATGAATGTCTAAACCACAAGCTTTGTTTACTGTTTCTGACAATTAGACCACCAAATTCGTTTGGGCAGTGGAATACCTCAAAGGCAATTTAACATCCGTGATCAAAGTCACATTTGAGCCTTCGATGACATTCACTGATTAGTTTAGCAACGATTTTAAAAACCAAAATTAGAACAACCTTACTGCCCAAGATAAAGATGGAATCAATAGTCAAAAAAAGGTAAGGTGAAAAGTACTTTCATTTGTTTGTGCTTTTTATTCAGAGAATTTCATGTTCGTTTGGCATATAAAATGAGACCGTAGAATTATTGTTGTCTTCTATCGTTTTTAACTAAACTTTCTGACCCAGTACTGTTATCTTTTCTTTAATAACTAAACTTATCAAACTCAGATCAAATATTCAATGAAAAAAATAGGAAATCACCATAACATAGAATTATCTGTCAAATTTCCCTTGCCTGAATACAGGTCAAAATCAATAGAAGTGGTGTTGAGCCTTATTTTCATATAAACACCTTTTTGAGCATAGCTTTAATTTAAATAGCCATAAAAGAGTTCCAAAGCGCGAGATTTTTATTATGGAGTTTCCAGATACGGAGATTTAGAACCTGGTGCTGGAGTTAAAATGGTAAATCAGTCTAATATAGAGCTAACCGGTCTAATTTGGAGTGAAAGGTATAATATGGAGTAAGATTGCCGAATAGTTATAGAATAACATTTTGTTAAACAAAATATTATTTTAATAATAATGTATTTTTATATAATTTTCACGCACGTTATAATAAAAGATTAAATGCAAAATTCGAATACTTTTGATATAATTTTGAATATTTGATACCACTCTAAATATTTTTGACGACATTCTGAATTCTTATCTCCACCATCGTTCAATCAAAAAGCCCTATATAATTCAAATCAATTTTTTATCGATTTTTAAATTGGTTTATAGCAAATTTTCATTTATTTGAACCGAATAACTTAAAGTATCTATTTTGAGCATCTGGAAGCTGATTTTGATAGTTTTTCTGTAAGGCCTAAATATGTCAACATCAAGGCTATACTTTTTTGGTTAAAAAGGGGGAGAGACAAATTTTATTATCGATTAGGTAAAGTAACTATATAATGGATGGAAGGAGAGTAGGAAGAGGGCCTCTGCAACTGGATATAGGTATAGTTGTATCAGGCCTTGGGGGAAATTCCAATCAGGAGAGAAACCAATTTAATGGTCTTTTTTCCTTTTTTGGCCTTGATTTTGGACTTTATATTGGACCGTCTTATAATCCTTTTCGGACTATAGGGCCCAGTGTCGGTATTGGTTTGGTCATAGGATCGAATGGTTTTCTGGCTGCAAAATTAGGCATCCACTTTAGAAGAACATTTGGTTTAGCTATGCTAATCCCTATAGTCCCTATTTATGGTGCTACTGGAGCTAGCTATTTAGCCGCGTTGTCCATTCCAGAAGAGGCTAAAGCTGTGGCAACTATCCCATTACTATTAGTGCCAGCAGCTTTTGTATACCAGGAAAATATCAAAAAGTTATGTAGACGTGGAACAGAAATTTTAATGAAATTGAAAGCGTATATGTATAGCTTGAGAGGTGACTAAACCTTAGGTTTTCATTTTTAAAATTACATCCGACGTTCTCTGAATGCTTAAATTATTTTGGTTTCAGAATTTATATGAAGAAGCGTAAAACCCTGATTTAGCTGAGTGGTAGTTCAATAAAACATAAAAGAAAAGATAGACAAATTGTCCAAATTATTTGGAATATTAACATATAAAAAGTTTTTGATCCTGATGAAAGAAAAGGATCTTCTTAAGAATTCCGGAATTATAATACTTGAACTATAATTTCAAGTTCTCCACTTTCCCCGAATATAAATTAAATTTCGAAATTAATTTTTAAACTGGAGACAAGATTATTCGAAAGACTCGTATTCGAAACATTTGGATTCGAAAGGTTCTACCGCCTTCTAATACCTAATCCCCAGTAAAGTGCTACTGACATTATCATCCTACACTTATCATCCTACACTTGTTCAGGCAGGAGCTTCCTTGGTCAGGATATAAGCGACCATCTCAGGGTTAAGTTTACTCTCCCTTGAAATTTTTGCCTCAATGTCCTCAGTAGTTTTACCTTCAAGTTTCATTTCTTTTATTTTTTCGAACACTGAAGGCGGAACGGTGTAATATTCGTTTATATCCTTCCTGTGACCCCAGACATCTCCTTCGAGAAGCTGGACTCTCTGCATCTCAAGGAACATTTCTATTGACTTTGAAACTGTAGCCATGTAAGACTTAGGTAACTGAATTACCTCAATCTTTGGGCAGGTTTCAACCAATCCGAATATATCCTTGTTCGACGGCCTGAAAGCCAAGTGTACAATGCGTTCATTAGGGTTTAATGTAAAGATTTCCTCTCTGGAACTAACTACTCGAATTTTCATTTTCAGTTTTTTCCTACTCTAAAGTTTTTTTCCTACTCTAAAGTTCTTTTCCGTTTTTTTTAGTTTTTTACCTCAACATATAATACGTTATACTTACTATAAATATTTACCTCATTGGACTAACATTATTTCAATAGTATAATGGTTTTTCCTCTTTATTGGATCCCAAAAATCAATATTTAAATATTCATAAAACGGATTTTTAGCTAGCTTCCATACGATATCCTTACTATACCCCATTGAGCTAACTCTCTAATCTATTATAGATTATTTAGAATAACTTATTTAATTACTTCAATCATTGATTTAGAACAAAAGTGATTCAAAATCAGTTTAATGCAGCTTTTAATATCGAAGTGTTAATATTACTCTTCAAATTCTGGATATACATCTGCCTTCCTTGAACTTATATATGCTTTTAAGCCCCTAAGCGATATGCTTATCTTCTAGAATATGAAAAAAATCCCTCTTCTTTTGCATTTAATCTTCAGGATATACGGGCCTGAAAAGGTTCAGAAAGCTCGAAAAAAGCGTTATGATGGGCTACTGAAAATATAAAAAGAGGGGAAGCTCAATAGGACCTATAATTATCCAACGCCCATTATTAAAGTAGCCTGTTTGTGAACACCACCTCCATTAATTATTTAGAAAATGCTTTTATTGATGGGTTTGTATACATGATGCATGGATATCGAACATCGTTTTCTTCCAGGCGATGGATGCAAGATCCCAGCGATCCTCATTAAACCTGCGGACCCCAGGGGCGCAGCGGTCATTGTGCACGGATATGGGGGAAATAAGGAGGAACAGCTGGGATTGGGATGGCGAGTTGCTGAGGCTGGTCTTGTGGTTTGCGTCATAGACCTTCGCGGCCATGGGGAGCACCCCCTGCCGCTGGATGGGGGAGCCGGCGCAGATCTAGATGCAGCAATCCGTTTCTGCCGCTTTTATGGGAAGGTTGCAGCTATAGGTCATTCGTTCGGCGGTCATTTGGCCCTTTTAAGTAATGCAGATTACCGTATCGCGATCTCGCCATCGATTAAACGGCCGCTGAGTGAACATACGCAAACGATGCTCAAAAACAAGCGCAGTTATCGTGTGCGGCCTTCAGACTTTGAAGCCGTACGTGTGATACACGAGCAACTCCCAATCTGGGAGCCCACACAGGACATCGGGAATACGTTGATCATCTTTGCAGAGTGGGATATACCCGAAATCTCCTCTGGCTGCATTGAACTTAAAAATGTAGGAGCCCGCGTTGTTTAGATCCCCAAGTCGATGCACAGCGACATATTTCTTGTGGAACAGACATTTGCAGATGTCCGAAATCATATCCTCGAATGGTACGGCAACGGAGACTGATCAATATACTGGAGATATTTTAGGTAATTATGTAATTACAATCTTAAGGATAATTTGCACTTTCCCGATGTTTGACCCCACTTTCCGCAGTAAATTTCATGTTTTTACAATTTTTGCTGCTATTGATTTTCAATTTGACGTAAATTTATTGGATTTTTGTGCAGGAATTAAAAGGTGGATATATGTGCATTTAGAGACTAAAGATGATAGCATTAAATTTTCATCGAGTTCCATTTCGATTCTGGATTATTTGAATGTGTTTCAAAAACGCTATCGGAAGAAATAGTGATTTTCAAAAAAATACTGCGGAATGTAGGTTTGACTATTTAAGTAATAACTTTTGGTTTAAAAATGATTCCTCTTATTTTGTTAGGGTTTGCGGCGTTAAACTAAGAAATCAAAAACATTAAACCTACAACTGTCTAGATTATAAATTAAAACTATAATGTTAATTGTGTTTGATTTTGTTCACAATTGCATAAGTCCTAAAATTATTACTAAACCGTTAATAGATGAACACATGGCATGCAACCAAATCGCGGCCATGTGAAACCAAAACTGAAAAAGTAATCTTATTAGGACTTACGCGATTAACTGAAAAATCAAGTTCAGAATCACTGTGGTTTCAATTTGCATTTAGACTGTATGGGGTCAATGCTATTGTTTTCCAGTTCAACTGCGCAGGTCCTATAAAAGTAAAGCCGTTAGCATCCTCATAAACAAAAAATTATAAGCTTATTTTGGCTTAAATTGAGGATTTCTACAAAACCAAGATTATAACATCAAATTTGAAGAAGATACCTTAAGAATTCATTTTACTTATCAAATATCTCTACTTCTCTCTTTGCTTCCTTTATATTACTCAATTGTTTCTATTTTTTCTTTCTTGACAAAGGGCTTGCTTATTTTCTCTGGCATCCAGCTAGGCCTATTTTCTGGGGCTTTAACAACCTGTTTCCATGCCTTGAAAATGTGCACCTTCTTTGTTCCGCGTTCCCTGAGACGGATAATCTCCGGCTTGGATTTTGTCCCTGCGCCCCGGTTTGCAGCTTTTAGAGCAGCCTGACGAGGCTGTTTTCCAGTGAAAACTCCGTGCTCATTACCATCTTCGTCTCGTAAAACAAAATTTCTCATGTCAGATATAACGGTCACCTCAAACTATTTGCTAAACATTGATAAATTTATAAGTATATATAATTTTTCTTATAACGTAGTCGATAGTTCTTGATTTCTGAATAATTCCATTATCCATTGCATTTGAGCTTCCCCCACAAAGCTGCTCATGATATCGTTTATCCTGTTACAGGCCTTGAAGCCCGCCAAAAGCATGTGCTTATCTTCTAGGGTATGAAAGAGTCTCTTTCTTTTGGATTTAATCTTCGGGATATTTAGATTTGAAGAAAGTATTAGGAAGGGCTATTGAAAATATAAGAAGGAGGCAGATCTAATCGGACTAATAAGGTGAACCTGTTTATCTGCCAGATTTGATCAAAACTCGATACTATTTATAATAATTTACTCCTTTTTATCTTCTTTTATACAGGAACATGCCAAGCAGACAGAATATACCAGAAATGATTTCAAAGCCAAGCATTTTCGTGCCTCCTTTCCCAAAGTTGTTTGTGCTTTCTTTCTGCTCAGGCGTTTGTTCTACATTTATTGCTGTATTGTTTTTTCAATGGTCTTAGGATCTGTCACGAAATAACTTAAGTAATAGATTTTCATTATTGAACAAAATAGGTTTAGCCGTTTATGAAAATGTTCAAGTACAGTGTAAAAATGTCATCAAGTTATTTCGCGGTGGGTACTTAGTACTGAATCCTGGCTGTATTTTAGTCTCAGCAGTTGCTAGATGTATTCCAGTCCCTGTTGCTGTGCTCTTCCGATTGCAAAGGGAGAGAATCCAGGTGTTTTGGATGTGAAATACAGGTATTTGTCATCTCCACTAAGAGGCTGTCTTAAAATTCAAACCATTCCTCCAATTGGATAATGAGCAACGTTGATTTCAAATTCAGACCGTAAATTTATCTGAAATTCAGATACATATTGACCTTAAGACATCACTTTATTCCATAGGATTTACGCACTTCATTCATAAAATCAAGTGCATTATACATTATGTTTAGATTTACATTTTAGACATTTAATGGTTTAATGCTACTATTTTTTGGTTCAATTGCATGAGTCCTATTCCAATTGTGGAATCAAGTTTAATTTTAAGACACGCTCTAAGTAACCTGCGAAAATAAAGCCAGTTGCTTCAGTCTCTGCATTTCCAGTATCTGGGAAAACACATTAACAGTTCAAATTTACTGGTATGAGTACGGATCCTACTTCTGGGTCCTGTAACTTTGGAGATTAACGATAATAACCTGCATATCCATAGCTCTTTAAATATCCGTTTATGAAAACCACAAGCGTAGGAGCAGATCTCAAAGAAGGCTAAAGTGTTTTGCCGGATTCAATCAGCGATTTCACTACCCTTTACCTTTAGCCTTGAAATTTTTTATTGCTTTGTTAAATTCCCTATCGTTAAATTCTCAGTAGTTGTGTTTTCTGGAATTGAATTCTCAGTAGTTGTGTTTTCTGGAATTGAATTCTCTGTAATTACATTTTCGATAGTGGAATTCTCTGTTGCTGTGTTATCGATAATTCCAACAGGGACCCTAACCTTTTTTTCGACCGTATAGGAAATAGTTTTCGTAGCGTTTGCTGGGACTGTTACTTTGAATTCAACAGTAAAAGCATCGGTCTTTTCGTATTTGTCGGAACTTTTGACTATTTCCCAGTCTCCATCGAAGTGTTCCACGACCGTAACGTTCTGAGCTTCGGATTTACTGTTATTAAGTTCGATTTCATAGCTGGTCCGTTCTACATTGTTGCTGACCTGTTCGAAACCAGTCTGGGTCCGTTTCCCTATGACGTCAAATGCATTGCCGACAATCAATTCCATCTTCTCACCTTTCGGGGTGTGATCGATCTGGTCTTCCCCCAGAAATTGGATCTGCCCATCAGAATCTTGTTGATAAACCCTCACAATCCCTTTAGGAAGAGGTTCTCCAAGACCTTTTGCTTCCGAATTTTCCATGTTCAGGATAACCTGTACCTTATCGCCTTTCCAGCTGTCAAAGACAAGTTCCTTTTGCACAGGCACAGAATCTGCAGAGAGGAGAGAGATCTGCTTTGCCTGGTTATTTGTAAGGTTTACAGGTTTTTCCAGAGTGTAAAGGTGGTATTCAAAGAGGGTTGTTTCGGAGAAAGCTTCCTTTGAGGCCACAGCTCGCATTGCTCCTGCGGAGTCGCCCATCGGCTCAGAGCCAGAGACGCGATGAATATCTCCTGCCACCAGTTTCAGCTTTGTGTCGTCAAAGGTGATCCCTGCTTTATTGTCGATGCTGACCCAGGACCTGATGTCAGCTTTTGTAGAATCGGCATTGGTCTTTACGATATAGTTTGCGCTCCAGCTCAGACCTCCGGTCAAATAAGAAATAATGAGGTCTCGTTTTCCGGAAGTTGGGGAGTAAATCTGCCAAACCAGCGTTGGTTTTGTAAGAAGCCCTGAGGCGTTCGAAAATTCCACTTTTGAGGCTTCCAGAGACACAACGCTTCCATCATCTTTTTTAAGGATGACCCCTTTCTCGTCATGGCTGAGCAATTTACCAGTATCGGTTTTACCATCTCTGTCTGTTACAGTAATTTCCTTCTCTAAGTATTTGTCAAGGAGATTTGAGCTGTTAATCAGATCGTATTCGTATTGTTGTTCGAGCACAGTGGTCTTGTTATTTGCCGGATCTTCCACCAGGACCGATGAAGGGTCAATTTTAGGAGCCACATTTGTATACTCGAGACTATTGGCTCCGTTCTTTAAGTCAAATTCCCTTTTTTCTTTCACAAGGGCCAGATCTTCGTTGTAGACAATAACTTCAGTGTTTCCACTTATTTCTTCTGTGCCCGCTGTTAATGCCTGGGTCGTATCGTTGGTGTTTATTCCAGTTCCAGTGATCGTGGGCGAGGCAATTTGTGCAGTAGCTACCGATAACGTAAATGAAAAAATAATTGAAAATAAAATAAGAGTTACTGACGCTAAGGTTGCTGAAGATAATTTTTTGTTAGTTTTCAGATATCCCACTCCTTTATTTTTCGTTTATTTTTCATTAAAAAATATTAATACTCGAAACTTCTTGTAATTTCTAACTTCTTCTTTTAAATGACTCTGTTCAAAAATCCCGTGATCTTTGGATTTGTGTCAAGAACACGACCGCTCTAACTAACCCCTCTTAAGGTCCCCAAAGACAACAATAATTGCTAGTTAAATTTATGACCCTCTCTAAAATACCTATGCGTTTGACAAATATGGATAAAGATCCCTAATTAACTATGAAAATCAATCTCCGTGAAGGTGGTCCTCAACTTTAAAAATCGGCGCTACAGCTGATTTGCAGGCTGATATTCTTCAAATTCCTCATAAGGAGAATTAAACTCGTGGGAGCGCCAATTCGTAAACAAAACAGCTCTGATTATTTATAAACAGATTTGATTATTTGCCACAGGCACAAAGATAGCTGCTTATAAACTTGAAAAGCAGCTTCTTCTGAAATATGATGGCATAAAAAGGAAGCCTAAACCTGCTTTTTGTAGTTATATATGTTACTTATTTGCTGTGTAATGACGGCTCTGCTTGTTTGCGTATCTTCATAAACGATAAGGTACAATAATAGCTTGGGTGAATAACTGTGCATAAATTTATGAAAATAATGGGTTATAGCTTAGCAATAATAGGTTTTGTTCATGTTGTGAAACACATCATGCATAGCAAAGAAGGTTGCTGTCTGTGTGGTTGGCATAAAACAAAAGAAGAAGATGAAAAATCAACTGGCCCAACTGTATCGCATAAAATAAAAGTAGAAGATGAAAAACAACATGGTTCAAGGTATGGTTCTAATCCGATCCGTTATTAAACCGACACCATAAGTTGAAGGATTATGCCAGGCTTCCAGAATCTGAAATGGATTTTTACGGCGGGCTCTACGGAGCCCTTTAGAATTGTGCAGAAAGAGCCAAAAATTACAACGACAATCTGTATTCAAGATATCCTTGATTTGTAGATTTTCAGCTTGCTAATTGAAAGAGATTTAATTGGCAGATCATTTGCAATACCTTGAAATTATTGATTGCGACTCATTTTTAGCGTTCCATTACTTGCTTTCCGCCTTGTAAAGGCAGTTAAAGCGATTTGATTTTTTGGATCAGCTCATCAAATATTTATTGCAAAATAGGATTAGAACTTAGGCACTTGAGATGCAAAACTAAGCACAATAAACCGTGGTCTTAATTTATATTTTGGAGAATTAATGTCTCATGCTGCTGGTTATTCAGTTCAACATCTAAGTCATAATATGGTTATGGTCAACTTGAGATCAATGATCCATTCCAGCCAATTTAATATGGTGCAGAAGCCTCTTTTTGTTAAGTTTTTGCGTTGCAGTAGCTTGGGTGGAACCTGGCGCATCATTTTTGCATCTTATATCCCTGAAGGACGTATCTTCATGCACTTCTCAACGTTTGTATTACCTAGAAGCGCCTAGAAGCACTTAGAAGTCACGTAAAAAGGCAGAGCCAACATTCGGGATAAATATAGGTTTAAGGGGCATCCGGCGAAGTAAGAAATGAAAACTACGAAAACAGAATAAAAGCAGACCATAAAAAAACAGGGCTTTTAGATATAGCGATCAATAATCCTATATACGTATATCGCCAATTAATTAATAGAAATAGGGGGATATACAAATGATAGAAATAACAAATAGAGCTGCCGCAGAGCTTAAATCTTTGATAAGCACAGAAGGGGAATCGCAACCAGCGATACGAATTTATATAATTGGATCAAGCGCAGATGCTCAATACGGATTAGCACTTGCTGATGATATAAATGACTATGATGTAACCATGGAAAATAATGGTATCAAAATCGTCATGGCAAAAGACGTGGCGGATGGCTTTTCTAATGGTAGCATTGATTTCGTAGTTGACAAAACAGGTAAAAATTTCATAATACAAAATGCTGAATCTGGTACTTGTGACAACTGCGAAGAATGTAACATATGCGATGCAGAATAACATTTTGAAATATGTACGTCTGATTCAATAAACCGTTCAATATTATACATTGTCAACGTTACACTTTAGTATAATGTTAACAATTATTTTAGAAAAAGATATAGTTCAGTTAATCTGAAAGTGTGATTTTAGGCTGTCAGATAGACAAGGTTAATGAAGATCATGCAGCAGAACGACAAGAATGAAGAAGGTAAAGTATCGTTGTATTGTGGTTGCAGTCGATGAAGAATACAGACAAATGTTTTTTAAATGAACCTATCCCAGAACTTCATTTAATCTCATTATTGCTGCTAACATTACAACTCCCAAAGATGAATTTCTTTGATTTCATATCTTGGAAATACCTTCTTGCATGACTCTATCCAGCTAAAAATCCTTTTGATTACACTTTTCTTTTTATATTCTTCCTGATCTAGCTTTATTAGCCTTCTTCTCCGATTCCAAAATACTCTCACAAACCTGAACTTTTAAACCTATCCATTGATCAACCTACATTCGGCAGCAAGCACATCCTAACATCTAAATATCTTTAATTGTTATTTTTCACATGTTCACTTAAAAAACAGTATCATACGGACTATATATTTAACACGATTTGTCATTTATCTCATTTACCACAAATATATATTAATTATGTTATGGTTAACATTTAGTAATTTTCGATTTAAATTGAATTTCAAAAGTTCTGAAAAAAACGATATCAATAGAAAAATTGAATGGATTTTTATGTCGACCTGCCGAAAGCAGGATCAATGAATTCTTCCTTCAATTATGGATTAATTTTTGAATCGATACACTAGTGAATATTTTATAAATATAGCAAGATTAAAAGTATAAAAGGTTTGAGGAGTTGGGTGAAAGTATTAATATGATCCGGATTTACCGGTTCAACTAAGAAATCAAGGGACTTAAACCTTTAACTGTATAATTTATGAATAGATCATACTGTTTATTGTGCTTGATTTTGTACCAATTGCGTAAGTCCTAAAATATCTGTTACCAATACCGAGTAATTACCTCGGATTATTTTTCCCCAATAAAAGGAGTTCCAATTCTCTTTCCATATCAGTCATTTATTATATTCCTTCATTTCTTCCCATTCCTTACTCACGTAATATTCTCCACATATATGGCAATGACACAACAGCCAGAAGCTTTCTTCGTCTTTATCTCCAAAGTGAAGATGAACATCACCCCCACAAATAGGGCAGCTTTTTATAGTGGTTCCAAATTCGGGTTCATTACAATAATTCATGAGTTCTCTCTCACAAAACTCTCACTCTAAATTCATATTCCCACAGTTTTTCATTATAAAATGTATATCATTAGGCTCTGTAGAAATCCTATGTTGGAGATTCCAAATACTTTTGCTAAAGACAAGGAGTTGATTTTAGTAGTTTAATCTATCTCCTTATGTCAATTTTAAGAGGATTTGTGCAGAATCGTCTTAATGTACATTTCTCTTTAGGTTATCGTTTACAGCTTGCCGCTGAGTATATTATTTCTCGTTTAGTACACTTTTGGAGTGACTTAAGTGACTTTTAATTGTACCAGGTGACTTTTAATTGTACACATACATCATTATGACTCAGAATATATAATGTTTAAAGAATAATTATTAAGAATTCTATATTTATTGATAACCGATTTTATCTAATCTTTTTTCCATGGATATACCCCTAATAAGTTAAAGTTCATGAAATTCCCACATAGTTGGCAAAGATCTACAAAATCATCATAAACATATCCATTATTGAAATGAAATAAGAATTTGTATTAGCTTTTAGCCTTGTTTATATATTCTATTCTAGTACAAAGAAGACTAAAACAAATAGAGGGAAGGATGTTTTATGTTAGCAAGTTAAGTAGATATATCGTTTAAAATGACTTAAACTGCGCCGCAAATAGAAGAATAATTCTTGAAGAACCGAGTTCTTTGATTAATAAAGAAAGTTTTCTTCTAGATTTCTTCAGTTTCTTACAGAAGGTTATTGGGACTCAAGAATTAATCAAAAGGCTTTGTGAAATTGTTTCTTGATAGCTTGGGACTCAAGATTAATCAAAAAGCTTTGTAAAATTGTTTCTTGTTAGCTCGGTACTGAGTATGAATGAAAAAGTCTGAGTTCCAAACTAAAAGGATATACCTATACCACCAAACCTTTTCTTTTCGGAAAATGGACTGAGAAAAGTAGTGTTAATTTGTAATAATATTAACTCCAGCAGATTTCACAGAGCCTTCCAACCAAACTTACATTAAACATCTACGGAAAAAATCCATCGATGGTGTTTAACACTTTTAACAGTTTAAAAATCTAGTATTTTTTCAATATAGGTAGCGATTACAAACCACAAATCAGTTTTCCATTATCGTATTGAACGAAGTGTCTCGATGGTTTGTTGGAGGGACGTGCTTGTTTGATTGATGCGGACTGAGGGCTCTATATTATGTGGTGCTACTCAACTCATTCCCTTTGAATAGAAAGACATTGAAGTATATAAGTGTCAGAGGAATGTGTTTTAAAGGCGTGTGGAATTAGCTTAGGAGAATTAGTTAGCGTACATATCTGTTTTGATGTAACCCAAAGACAAAACTCGTTGTTCTCTAACCCAGCTTTAAAATAGGGAGTAAGTATGTCAATTAAACCTTCTTTTGTATCATAGAAATGGGAGATGTGCTATACTGGGCAGCTAATGTGCTGGAAATGGGTGAATTCAAGAGATAAGATTTGAGATATAATTTATAGAAAATTGAAGATTATCATAGAGAGGAATTATAGCAGTTATGTGCTGTGGAAAAATGTCAGGCATGAAAAAAGAGTCGCAGAGAGCACATATAATGCTGTCATTGAGACTTTTTTAAGGCTGGAGGTACGAAGAATCAGAAACGGGATTTCTTGGTTTATTAACTTAGGAATGACGAAAATATAACTTCAATATTTCTGTTGCCGATATTGTCTTTGATGGTTATTTGAGGGAATAGTATTATAGAGCCATTTCCAAAGTGAAAACTCGAAGTTATTTTTTAACCATTCCTTAGTTACGAATTCAGGTTTACTTATTGTTTTAGAAGTTTGCTTTGGTGAAAAAGATGTAAAATAAATAGATGCCTTTTGCCTTCAACTCTCCTTAACGAAAATTTTTCAAACTTTACCCTTTTTGTCATTTTGCTGAGAAGATATAAGGATTTCAGGCGGCAGGGAGGATGTAGCAAGTATACCCACGAGATAAGTATCATTCCCCAGAGAGACCTTTTATCCCTTCAATTCGGGGAATTTCATTGATCCTCAGAATTTCCTGCGAAATATCCTGAAGGAGCCTCTTAAGGATGCTCTCCAGTTCTTCATTGCTCAAAAAGCGTACGTTCTGTTCTACTGCTACTGTTAAATTGTCTTTGACAGGATCGGGTAGGACCGTACTCTCATCGGTAAGGGCAATAGCTCCTGATGCAAGTCCGGCAAGAAGGATAGAGCCCATTAGAGCTGTTCCGAGAGACATGCCGAGATTTTGAGAAGTATTCTTAAGGGCAGCGGTCTCACCCGTCCTTTGGGAAGACACCTGTGATAAGACCGGATTCATGATTTGGAATGCGATAAGCCCTCTGCCTATGCCTATTAAGGTAAACCCCAGTATTATTGGAAGTCCTTTAACTTCCACGTTAATGGTTGCGTTAACCAGAAGAAGTCCGGCTGTAAGTATAAACAGTCCGGTCTGGATAATACACTTCGGAAGAATTGAAACTGAAAGCCTTGATGCAGCCAGTGAGGCAATTAAGAGTGGTTGGAAAGAGGAAGGTAGATGAAGCCTGTTTGCATTGCATTAAGTCCCAGGACGATCTGGAGGAATAGGGCCATACTGGAGAGAAATCCTGCAAAAATGGTGTTCTGTACCATCTGGACAAAAAGACCTGATCTGATCCTGCGGTCCTTTAATATGTCGAGACTTACAAGTGGTGTCCCTGCGTGAGCAATAATATGGCGCTCCCAGAGGGCAAAAATCAGCGAATGAGAATTCCACCTGCAATAAACGGCGGGGTAGGAGAAAGACCAAAGGAGGAAATTTCTATCCTACCCATGACAAAATGGCGTGCTTCCACCACCCATATTTCCCCGCGAGCAAAATTCCGTATTCAAGTACGCATTCTTATTCCTCCGATTCCCCCGATAATAAGGAAAAACCCAAATATCCACGGCAGGACCAAGGCCCCTACCAGGGAGTTTGTAAGCAGGAGCAAGCCAAGGATTACGGTAAGGACACAGAGGATTACGGTAAGGGTACCAAGAATTCCCACGCCCCATCCTCCTCCTTTAAGTGCCCAGGCAAGTTTCACAGCGCCGGTGACGATAGCCCATGCCCCTGTGAAGGTAACGAGAATTGTAAGAACTATGAGTGGGCTGTAAACAGGATACATCAAAATAACAACTCCTGCAATGATACCCAGAATAACTGAAGTAGCTTCCACCATCGATTCTCTGGAAATACCAGCGCCCCTATAACAGAAACTATTCATCCTGCTAGCCAGAAAATACCCAGAATCTGTATTAGCAGGATAGTTGTTATTACATGTTGGTATAATAGGAATAAGCCTGTAATGAGAGCAATAATCCCTTCCAGAAGAACCACCCACCAGGGTGTATCTATTATTCCAAAC
>CAVRNH010000058.1:0-32056 GCA_963722085.1 uncultured Methanosarcinaceae archaeon
CGGCAGGTCGACATAAAAATCCATTCGATTTTTCTATTGATATCGTTTTTTTCAGAACTTTTGAAATTCAATTTAAATCAAAAATTACTAAATATTAACCATAACATAATTAATATATATTTTAGGTAAATGAGATAAATGACAACTCGTGTTAAATATATAGTCCGTATGATACTGTTTTTTAAGTGAACATGCAAAAAATAACAATTAAGGATATTTAGATGTTAGGATGTGCTTGCTGCCGAATGTAGGATAATTAATTCGTAAATTACTTTGAAAATGAAGCCGTAAAACTTCCCCCGAAAATAGTCCTTTTTAGTCCTCTTGAGCGAAGCGAAAAGGACCTCGTGCTCCCGAAGCGAAACTCGGGAAGCGAAACTCGGGAAGCGAAACTCGGGAAGCGAAACTCGGGAAGCGAAACTCGGGAAGCAAAACTCGGGCGACTGAAAACATGTGAATTAGCATCCGGGAGTTTGGGAGTTGGGAGTGTGGGGGGTTATAAAAAGAGAGTTAAAAAAGGTCTTAAATGACCTTCCCGGATGCAAGGAATCTAGTCTACTTCATAATATATAAATTTTGGCTTTGTAAAAAACTATCAAAATCATCTGCCAGAGAATGAAAGTTAGCAAGTAAAAATATATTAAATCATTAGTTCAATCTAATAGAAATTCTTTATTTCAAAGAATTCTACAGAGCCTAAACTTTAAGTTAGATCCTAACTATTTACTACACGAAGAGCGCGTTATAATCAAATACGAATGGCCTCTTTCTTTATCCTTAAGCACATCCCGAAGATCCTCTTTTTTAATCATCAATAACTTTTCGGATAATTCTCATGAACATAAATTCCATTAGTTTCGCGAAAGCAAGTTCAAAAAAGTAAATTTTTGAATAATACGGTAAGCCTCTTATGTGCTAAACTACTTAGAGCCTATCCGAAAAGTATTTGGATTACGATTCAGGGTAACATGTGATAGTGACAAAACGAAAAACGAGACAGGACTACGAGATATCTGTTGAATTCTGGAATAAAATAAAACCATTACTACCACTACCCAAACCTAAAAAGAAGGCTGGAAGACCTCGAGAAGATGATTGGAAAATAATGAACGGTATTTTTTATCTCCTTCGTACAGGCTGCCAATGGAAAGCATTGCCAGAATGTTATGGAGCGCCAAGTACCGTCCATGATCGATTCCAAGAGTGGCGGAAAGATGGATTATTTGAAAGGATGTGGCAAGCTGGTCTGCAGTATTATGATAATGAAAAAGGGCTTGAGTGGGAGTGGCAAGCAATTGATGGAGCTATGACAAAAGCACCATTAGGTGGAGCTGGAACAGGTGCTAATCCTACCGATCGTGGCAAAAAAGGCACAAAAAGAAGTTTATTAACTGAAGCAAAAGGCATACCACTATCTGTTGTTGTGGATGGAGCTAATCGTCACGATAAAATGCTAGTAAAAAAGACGTTTGATGCCTTAATCTTTGAAAGACCTTCCCCCGATGGCGTAATTCAAAATATATGTATGGATAAGGGATATGATTATAAAGACATCAGGGAATTGGTTAAAAAATATGGTTATACTGCTCACATTCGGAGCCGGGGAGAAGAAAACATAAAGATACCTGGTTTTACGGCAAGAAGGTGGGTCGTGGAAAGGACACATTCGTGGTTAAACAGGCTCAAAAGACTTCTTATTAGATGGGAAAAGAAAATTGAAAATTACCTTGCTATGCTACATTTAGCATGTGCATGGATAACATTCAGAGCAGCAGGACTTTTCGGTTAGGCTCTTAGTCTTTAAAATATAAATTTTATTTTAAAAATTTAAATATATTTTCTGTTTTTATTCCCACTTTTAAATCTTCGACTTATCAGAATTATGTGAGTTTTGACAACACAATGAGGATATTTTTACAACAAAGCCGCTATAACTCAATATGTTTAAATAACAAAAAGCGTTAATGTACAATGCTAACAGGTATCATGTTATCGGTTATCATGTTATCTATTATCATGCTATCGATCATCATGATGATATTTGTCACTTATTATAGGAAGGTGTTGTAGGTGTTCTCGGTTTTAGGAATATATGATCCACAAATCTGGCTTGCATATCTGGCTTGCATACTTAGTGCACTTGGGTGCATAGTTTATGGGGCATTGCATTGGATAGGTGAAGACGAAGAGAAGACAGTAAAAAGCAATTCTCAGAAATCCTTGATCCAGAAGCAATAAACTGCAAATAGACGATATTGGAATTTATTAAAAGATGTTTTTAATCAGACTTTTTGATAAAGCCTGAGAAAAAAACAATAATTGAAACTATTTTGGAATGGTTTTTATGGCAGTCAGTCTTTCAATTCTTCTCCTCTTCCTTGTCATATATCTTGGGGCCACTTTTTATGTTGCCTACCTGGGATATAAAAAGAATTCCCAGACAGAAGGATACATGCTTGCTGGCCGAGGGGTACATCCTGCAATTATGGCCCTCTCCTACGGAGCTGCATTTATCAGCACTTCGGCAATCATAGGATTCGGTGGAGTAGCCGCGTCTTTAGGAATGGGGCTACTGTGGCTCGTCTTTATGAACATCTTTTTCGGGATCTTTATTGCCTTCGTAGTGTTTGGTCCTCGAACCCGGCGTATGGGATTGAACCTGGGAGCTATAACCTATCCTGAGTTTATTGGGAAGCGCTTCCAGTCAAAGTTTATCCAAGCCTATGCCGGGCTTCTGATAGGAGCCTTCATGCCTCTTTACGCTGCAAGTGTGATGATAGGATCAGGAAGGTTCCTTGAGACAACTCTAGGGGTCAACTACAATCTTGCTCTTCTGATCTTCATTATTATCATTGCCGCTTATGTGATCAAAGGCGGCCTTCTCTCAGTAATGTACGTTGATGCTATGCAGGCTATCATCATGTTACTCGGAATGGGTTTTCTGCTTGTTTATACTTACAGTAAGCTTGGAGGAGTTGTTGAAGCCCACCAGGCTCTTACTGATATGGTAAACCTTGTTCCTCCGGCTCTTGCGGCTCAGGGGCATAGGGGCTGGACTTCGATGCCGGCATTTGGCTCTCCTATATGGTGGACAATTAGTTTCCACAATTATAATGGGAGTGGGAATAGGAGTACTTGCGCAACCTCAACTTGCAGTCAGGTTCATGACTGTAAAAGACGACCGCTCACTGAAAAGGGCAGTCGCTGTGGGAGGTCCTTTCCTCCTGATGATGGTAGGAGTCGCATATGCTGTAGGTGCTCTTTCAAACGTATATTTTTACAGGACTGCAGGTATGATTGCCGTTCAGGTCGTGCCGGGCGGAAACACTGACCTTATTATTCCAGAATACCTGAATCGGGCAATGCCTGAATTATTTATAGCACTTTTCATGCTCAGCCTACTTTCAGCCGCAATGTCTACTGCAGCCGCTCAGTTCCACACAATGGGTACAGCCATAGGTTATGACTTATACCAGCAGTGCCTCATGAAAGGAAAATCCACGGCAACCGTCCACGTTACGAGGTTGGGGATTATCTTTACAATTCTGGTCGCGGTCGTTCTGGCCTACATCCTTCCCGGAAGTATTATCGCAAGAGCTACTGCAATGTTCATGGGCCTGTGCACAGCAGCTTTCCTGCCACTATTCGCTGGAGCACTTTTCTGGAAGCGCACGACAAAAGCCGGAGCAACTGCAAGCCTTGTAATAGGATCTTTAAGCAGTCTCTTCTGGCTGACCTTTGTCCATGCAAAAGAAGCAATTCCTCTTGGAATCTGCCAGGCAATCTTCGGAAAAGCGACTCTACTCACCGGTACCTGGCCCCTCGTAGACCCGATTCTTATCGCAACTCCTCTCTCTATCATTGCCCTGGTTGTGGTAAGCCTCATGACCCCTCAATTTTCACCTGAATTCCTGAAGAAGACTTTCAGGCGCAGGTTTGAAGATGAAGAAGAAGCATCAGAAAAAGCATCGCACAAAGCAACTGATTCAGCAGGCATTTAAGCCTGCACCTTTTATTCTGCATTTTATGTTTTGAGCTTGTACAAGTCAATATTGATTTCTTCTTTGACCTTTGACATGAAAGCATGTGATGAAACAGGTTCCTCACATACTCTCCAGTTGCTTTTCGATACAATAGCTATAATTCCGGCTAATTATTGCGGATTCGCTCATCAACCGAAAATTTGCTACTCGCAACAATCTTCGTTTTAGTAACTTGTCCCTTCTCATACTCTGTTTCTTTGCACCTGGAGACGCAACTCATATCCTCAAGAAAAAAGGCGTAAGAAAAATCTAGTCTTCCAACATTATGTGGCTGATATTTCCATGATTACAGTCCAGTACCAAAATATTCATCGCTAATATAAATGTAGAGATGAACCAACGGAAAATCAGGAAGACAATGAAAAGCTACTCGAAAGGTTCTTTTCTTCTATGGTTTCCGTGATTTTGGAATATTTAGAGAAAAAAATCGGTGGCGACGGCATTAGGATCTTCTGACATAAATAATTTATACTAAATCAATAATTTTATTCCCAAATCAATAAGAATTTCAGAACTATTTTTATGATTGAAGCTCATGATTATCTGTACTTGATATACCGAATTTTATTTTTGGTGTCGCCTAATTCTCAAAATACTACGTTTTAGGAGAGATCTGTGGAAAGTTGAATTATAATTATAAAAAATATGTTATAAGGTTTATGTCCATTTCTCAGCTCTCAACTTATTTGATTTATATAGAATCTCAGGATTTAATAAGCTGAAGGTCTCTACAACAAAACCTGATACTTCAATATGTTTAAATATAATAAACATTAATGTACAATTCTAGCATGATATGTGCTATCAATTATCACGCTATAATTATCACGATTATTTATGAAGGTGTTGTAGGTGTTCTCGGTTTTAGGAATATATGATCCACAGATCTGGCTTGCATATCTCGCTTGCTTATTAAGTGCACTTGGGTGCATGGTTTATGGGGCATTGCATTGGATAGGTGAAGATAAAGAGAAGACAGTAAAGAGAAATTCTCAGAAATCCTTGACCCAGAAACAATAAACTGACATAGATGATATTGGAATTTATTAAAAGATGTTTTTAAATCAGACTTTTTGATAACGCCTGAGAAAAAAGCAGTAATTGAAACTATTTTGGAATGGTCTTTATGGCAGTCAGTCTTTCAATTCTTCTCCTCTTTCTTGTCGTATATCTTGCGACCACTTTCTATGTTGCCTATCTGGGATACAGAAAGAATTCCCAGACAGAAGGGTATATGCTTGCCGGTCGGCAGGTTCATCCTGCAATTATGGCTCTCTCCTATGGGGCTGCTTTTATCAGCACTTCAGCAATCATAGGATTCGGAGGAGTAGCCGCGTCTTTAGGAATGGGGCTATTATGGCTCGCCTTTCTGAACATCTTTTTCGGGATCTTTATTGCCTTTGTAGTGTTTGGTCCTCGAACCCGGCGTATGGGATTGAACCTGGGAGCTATAACCTATCCTGAGTTTATTGGGAAGCGCTTCCAGTCAAAGTTCGTTCAGGCTTATTCCGGGCTTTTGATAAGCATTTTCATGCCTCTTTACGCTGCAAGTGTGATAATAGGATCAGGAAGGTTCCTTGAGACAACTCTGGGGGTCAACTACAATGTTGCTCTTCTGATCTTCACTGTTATCATTGCTGCTTATGTGATCAAAGGTGGCCTTCTCTCAGTAATGTACGTTGATGCTATGCAGGCTATCATCATGTTACTGGGAATGGGTTTTCTGCTTGTTTATACTTACAGTAAGCTTGGAGGAGTTGTTGAAGCCCACCAGGCTCTTACTGATATGGCAAACCTTGTCCTCCGGCCCTTGCGGCTCAGGGACACATGGGCTGGACTTCGATGCCGGCATTTAGCTCTCCTATATGGTGGACAATGGTTTCAACAATTATAATGGGAGTGGGAATAGGAGTACTTGCACAACCTCAACTTGCTGTCAGGTTCATGACTGTAAAAGACGACCGCTCACTGAAAAGGGCAGTTGCGGTGGGGGGCCCCTTCCTCCTGATGATGACAGGAGTTGCATTTGTCGTTGGAGCTCTTTCCAACGTTTACTTTTACAGGACTGCAGGCAAGATTGCCCTTCAGGTTGTGCCGGGCGGGAACACTGACCTTATAATTCCAGAATACCTGAACCAGGCCATGCCTGAAATATTTGTAGTCAATCTTCATGCTCAGCCTGCTTTCAGCAGCAATGTCTACTGCAGCCGCCCAGTTCCACACAATGGGTACAGCCATAGGATACGATGTCTACCAGCAGAACCTCATGAAAGGTAAGTCCACAGCAACCGTCCACGTTACAAGGTTGGGGATTATCTTTACAATTCTGGTCTCGGTTATTCTGGCCTACATCCTTCCCGGAAGTATTATCGCAAGAGCTACTGCAATGTTCATGGGCCTGTGCACAGCAGCTTTCCTGCCACTATTCGCTGGAGCACTTTTCTGGAAGCGCACGACAAAAGCCGGAGCAACTGCAAGCCTTTTAGTAGG
Source organism: uncultured Methanosarcinaceae archaeon (assembly GCA_963722085.1). Classification (GTDB taxonomy): domain Archaea; phylum Halobacteriota; class Methanosarcinia; order Methanosarcinales; family Methanosarcinaceae; genus Methanosarcina. Next base: position 6,534 of record CAVRNH010000058.1, read on the forward strand.
GTCTTTAAGCAGTCTTTTCTGGCTGACCTTTGTCCATGCAAAAGAAGCAATTCCTCTTGGAATCTGCCAGGCAATCTTCGGCAAGGAAACGCTACTTGCAGGCACATGGACCGTTGTAGACCCTATCGTAATCGCAACTCCCCTTTCTTTAATTGTGCTGATCGCGGTAAGCCTTATGACCCCCCAGTTTTCACCTGATTTCCTGAAGAAGGCTTTCAGGCGCAGGTTTGAGGACGAAGAAGAAGACATGGAAAAAACGTCGCACAAAGCAACTGATTCGACAGGCGTTTAAGCCTGCACTTTTTTAATTCTGCATTTTTTTGAGTTTATCCTAAACTAATTTTATTCCCGTGCGACAAGAAGTTATGTCATAAATTGCTTTAAGCTGCCCTTTCCATTTGGGGTAACTCTACCAGAATGTGCATCAACAGTAATGCTGATGTGCAAAGCTTCTGGGACAATGTGAAGAAATCTGGAAATCCAATTCAGGTAATTTGCTAGGATAAGGATTCCATGGAGAACATAATGTGAACTATCGTAAGGGTCGTGACTTTAGACAAGCGAAATTGGATAGATACGCTTGAACCAAAATGGTACGAAATCAGGCTTTAATGGCTGGTATTACGTTAAAGCAAATGGACAAACAGTTTCCGGCCTATAGATAGCTCCTAAAGAATCCACAATTATTTATGGCATAGAACTTGGTAAGCCCTATTTGTTCCCTTTATGGGTAGGAACTCCGCAAGGAGTAACAATAACAAAGAGGATAGAGGATTCAGTAAAAAGCGAATGCCAATCCGTAATAGATTGGATAGAGGTTCAAACTTTGCCTCGATCTGAAAAGATGCAGACTTACTGATGGTGTTTTCATGTGTGAACGGAAACAAACCTACGAATGTGAGATACTCAACGACACCGACAGGTGAGAGGCTTACAGACAATTTGTTAGTGGGCTGTTATCCAGAATCACAAAATCAGTTATGTATATAACTGGTGCCTGATACAGAAAAGGTTTGAAGACACTCGAGCGGTGTGAGGTGAAAGTCTCAAGCCCCGTTCCTAGGGGAGAAAGGAGGAGTAATCCTCCCGACTTACCCGACACTTCACTAATCTTATCCCACGTCAATAATTATACTCCCTCATCAATGATTATATTCCCACATCAATGATTATATTCCCCATCAATGATTATATTCCCACATCAATGATTATATTCCCCCACCAATGATTATATTAGCTTATGGATTATTCTATTTCCCTCTAGATGATTATATTCCCCAATTGATGATTATATCCCCTCATCGAGAATTATATTCCCCCCTCAATAAGAGTTTTTATAACTATTATCGTGATTGGAAGCTCTATTGATTATCCATAATATAACTTTTAGGGAACTAATTTGATTTTTGAGATAAGATAATCGTGAAAACGTTATTTAAGGAAAAATCTCACAAAGTCGATTCTATAATTAAGAAAATATTTATCTATTTATGACCATTTCTCAGCTTTTAACATGTAAAAATTATAGGGAATATCGGGAAGAAAACAACTTAGGTGCCTTTACTAACAAAGCCTAATGACTCAATATGTTTAAATAGAAAAAATCGTTGTAATGTACACTGCTAATGAGATCATATTGGATTTATTGTAATAATGAGTTTATCCTAAACATAAACATACTCTATCAATCGAGTATTTTGAATAAAGATCAAGTTCCCGATCAGGAATGATCTGAACATCTTAATGATAAGAAGATGAGATCTTTTTTGGATGAGCTCAATGAATCTACCTAAATAACTCAAAAATGAGTATTACAAGGAATATCTCTATGACCAGAACTTATAACAGATGGTTTTACGTTGTCATCGGTATAGTATTATTTTTATTTCTTGGACTGCTTTATGCCTGGTCTTTATTTATTGTGCCGCTTGAAAAGGAATTTGGATGGACCCGCACGCAGACATCTCTTATTTTCACAATTTCAATTATATTCTTCTGTCTGGGAGGTATTGCAGGAGGTTTTATTACAGGAAGAAAGTCTCCAGGCTTTACGATCTTAATTTCAGCCGTTTTATTATTGTGCGGCTTTGCTGCTTCTTCACAGATAAAGAGTCTTACAGCCATTTATATCACATATGGTGTAATAAGCGGCTTCGGAATTGGTCTTAGCTATAATGCGGTCATAAGCACAGTCACAAGATGGTTCCCTGAAAAGCCTGGTGTTATTTCCGGTTTTCTTCTTATGGGTTTCGGTCTTGGGGGTATGCTGCTGGGCTCCACCGCAAATTCGCTTATTAAAGCAATAGGCTGGCGTGAAACCTTTTTACTCCTAGGTGTTGCCTTTGGAGTAATAGTTTTCATAGGTTCCAGGTTGTTAGTTTCCCGCCTTCAGATTATGTTTTCCCCAAAGCCGTACTGGCAGGGCAAAAAATGCTGGCATCTGAAGGTATGGAAATAGATTCTTCTTTAATGCTAAAAAGACCTACCTTCTGGAAGTATTTAGTATGGAGTATTCTATCAACTGCAATGGGTCTTGCCCTGATCGGCCACGCAGCTCCTTTTGCAAATGACCTTAAGGCTACGGCGTCCACTGGCTGCCTTAGGTGTCGGGCTTATTTCGATTTGCAACGGTTTAGGAAGGGTATCTCTTGGTGCAATTTGCGATAGGATAGGCTTAAAAAAGACGATGACTATAATCAATACAACTTATATAATAGCTATCGTAATATTAATCGCTGCAGCCATGTCAAAAAACATTACTCTTCTTCTTGTCGGGTTTATGTTCACTGGTTTTTCTTATGGAGGTGTCCCCACAATGAATACCGTTTTCGCAAATAGCTTCTATGGAAAAAAATACTTCCCGCAGAATTTGGGGTTAGTAAATACCACCCTTATTGGCGCAGCATTTCTCGGCCCTTATGTAGCCGGCACACTCCACACCGCTAGCGGTTCGTATTTATCAACCTTATATGCGATGGGTATTTTCGCCCTTGCTGCCCTTGGTGTAAACGTTATTATCAAGAAACCTTAATTTGAGAAAAAATAAAAAGGAGACGTATCGAAACTCTTGTTTCACCGTCCCCTAATTATATTTATCACAATTCAGTACTCAAATTGCTATTTATTTGATCTGGAGTTATAGACAAGTGTAATTGCCGACGCGTGTAAGGTTGAGTAATTATATCTACGTTTATTTCATTCCCTCTATGTTTTCTTGTTTAGTAAAGGCTTAATACTTTTAGAAAGACTTTGAATTTCAAATTAAAAATAAGATCATGTAACGTTCGGACAAAACATTTGGAAGTAATGGAACTCATATGAATGTGAATGATATAATACCTGGCTCTTCTAATCCTGTGGATGTGGGATCTGCAGCTCTCCTACGATCAAAGCCATGATTGTTGCAATCGTATTCTTGCTTTCTCTGGTATAACAAATTTACTTCTCACTGACTGCAAATACAGAGAACTACCCTGCACAATTTGTCAATCAAGACAAGGAATTGTTTGAATAATTATTATAAGAATTTGTAGCTACTATAATTCTAATTACGTCGTTGGTCTGTTCTCCCATCTCTACAACAAGTATCTTTGAGGGATCTGAAAAATGAAAATATTTCCCGCTTTCCTTCTTTTAATTTTATTATCGCCAGGGATAGCGGGAGCAATAGACCAAAATGACATCAACCAGAAACTTCAGCAGGGAGGTATAGTTCACCTTCCGGCTGGGACTTATGTTTTGACGGATTCAATAATTCTTCAATCTAACACTACTCTAGAAGGTGAGCCTGGAACTGTAATTACAATTCCAGATCACGCAGGATGGCCTGCATGGAAACCTTTAATCTCAGGAATTTGCGTTCAAAACGTCACAATTCGAGATTTAGAGATTAATGCAAACAGTAATGGAAATTCAGAAACTCCGCATGGTGCAGGATTCTACAATTGCATCCATATGATCGATTGCGAAAATGTACAGGTGTACGACTGCACTTTTCACGATAGTCTGGGAGATGGCCTGAGAACTAAAACAAGTAGAAACATTAAATTTTATAATAATCTTGTTTACAGACTCGGACATGAAGGTTTCTATGGTGTTGATAGTCAGAATATAGAGTGTTTCAATAATCGAATAACCACAAGAACAAATAGTGCCCTCAGGATCTGGAACTCTCCAAATGTCAGATTTCATGACAATGTTATAGATGCGCAATTGGACTCTCTTGGAGGTAACCCTGGTATCCAGATCGAAGATTCCAAAGGCTTTGTAAATAACGTGGAGATCTGTAATAACGTCCTTAATAGAACATGGGGTGCAGGTATCTGGTTAGTTGCCTATGATGCAGGAGTCTCAAACAATCAGGGGGTTCTAATTCACCATAATTTGTTCTATGAGGCAGGACAGAGTTATAACATTCCATACACAGGAGGCATAGTTAATGATGGATTCAAAGGCACTCGGATTTATAACAATGTCTTTGATGGGGCTATAAATAACGCCTTCAGAAATCTAGCTGGAGGACAAGGCACAATAATAAAAGACAATATTTTCGCAAATACTGTTCAACATACTGTTATTTCTCAGACCGGCACAGGGTATGGAATTGCGGATCTTGTAGAAGCAGACCTCTCTATAAGCAACAATTGTTTTTACAATAATGAAAATGGGAATTTATATCAAACAATTTCTTTTAATGCTGATCTGGCAGACCCAAAAACTCATCGAACTTCTTCAGGTTGGATCTGGACAGGCTCAACCTGGACATGCGAATTTGTAAAACCAATGGAATTGGGAACTATTCCACTTACTACAGCCATTAAGTTACGACTAATGGCAATACTATATAGAGTATATGAAATTGTAAAAATTTTTTGAACTGAACACAACATAGAGCATGTGGATATTATTAAATTTTCAAGATGCTGGAAGGTCCGGTTGTAGTAGATTGAATGGCCACTATCAACCCAAGCCCAAATACAGAAAGGAATTATTTTGTTTCGAGCTCATCCCAAAACAAATTTAATTTCCACATCAATAAAAGTCTCAGAACCGTTTTCCTAATCATAAGATCGATTGATTATTTCCAAATTTGAGATTTAGTGACATAATTCGAAGTTTGGGATGAGCTCAATCAGTAATTATTCAAAACTATTTGCTTTATATTTGATCAAACCAGCTATCGAATGGAGCAAAACTCCCATAAAAACCATAATAGTCCCGACTAGAGTTAGCAGGGTCATCAAAACGGTATTCTCAAGATTAAAGCTTCCGTCAAGATAAAGAGTCTGCACAGAATTAAGGCCCATACAATCCGCTCGCCCCAAGTATAAAACCTGGTAGAGTAAAGCTATACAGAGGCTTATTAATTTTCCATATTATTAAAAATATTTAACAAAAACTTTAAAAAATATATTAAAGGAGTTTTTATTAAGCTATTATCATTACTTAGTTGAATCACATTTTGAAGCATTATTACCTCCCAAGTCATTTAAAGGGGATTTTTAAAATTGTAGTGTTTTCCACAATTTTTGTGAAAACAGATCCAAATATAAATAATCTTCTAAAGGAAAAGATGTAAAAAAAGATAGAGCTCATCCTGAAACCAATTTTATTTTACACTAACAAGAATTTTAAAACTATTTTACCAGTTTGAATTCAATTATTATTCCAAACTAGAGATTAATCTTACATTCCGCAGATGTCTTCAAAAAAACCTACATTTTTCTCCCAATATGAAAATCTGCATATAAAACTGATATATTAATCAACTAAAATAATAACATAATTCAATTTAGTAATACAAATAAGGCAAATAACCGTAGTTCAGAAAAATATCAAAATTACAGAGGCATCTGCGGACAGTCGGATTAATGGACGTAATTCTTAGTTTTGGGATCAGATCGAAAATATATATGAATTCATTATTTACAATTTTTGCACTTTTTTGAGCCTATAATAAAATAAGAACCACTCCAAGTATATCTACCGGATTCCCGATTGAATTTAAAATAATGAATATCATTGATCCATTAAAAAAAAATTAAAACAATGCTGATTGTATGAACTCGTAAGCCAACATTATTCATAAGCAATATCCATTAAAACAAGGGTCGAAACATAAAATTGAAAACCTAAAAACAGTATGCTTATATAAATTCTCTAGCAAGATCTAGTAAAATAAGGATTGAAACTATACTATTAAATCTGTTTTTGTATGGATTTAAGTTCATTAGAACAAGAATTTGAACAACAGGAATGGTGATTACAATAGATCATGAGAAAATTATGTTCCTTTTTCAGAACTATGAAGCGGTTGTGTTCTTTATTGTGATAGCGTTTTCTTTTATTTTCTCATTAGTAATTGTATCAAAATTAACGTGAGTTGTAAATGTTTTTTCAGACGCAAGTTTCAAATTCTCTAGCAATGTCCTTTGTTCTTACAGTAATCAAAACAGGAATTTATATCAAAAGACTTTTTGGAGACCGGTTGATTACCTGCGTGATATTCTTAGGACTTACGTACTTGAGAAATGAAATCAAGCACAAATGAAATCAAGCACAAATGAAATCAAGCACAAATGAATCTCAAGCACAAATGAAATCAAGCACAATTGAAATCAAGCACAATTGAAATCAAGCACAATTGAAATCAAGCACAATTGAATCCAAGCACAATTAAATCAATTGTAAATATCAAGATTTATAAAGTATTATTTATAAAGCTCGAAATTTCAACTATGGTTTTTTTTTCAGTTCAACTGCATAAGTCCTAAGGATCAAAAGTGCTTGAACAAAGTTTTAGAACCTACATTCGGCAGCAAGCACATCCTAACATCTAAATATCCTTAATTGTTATTTTTTGCATGTTCACTTAAAAAACAGTATCATACGGACTATGTATTTAACACGAGTTGTCATTTATCTCATTTACCCAAAATATATATTAATTATGTTATGGTTAACATTTAGTAATTTTTGATTTAAATTGAATTTCAAAAGTTCTGAAAAAAACGATATCAATAGAAAAATCGAATGGATTTTTATGTCGACCTGCCGAAAGCAGGTTAGAAGCTCACCGAGTGTCTAAATTAACATCTTTTCTGACAGGCAGAGTCTGCCCTCCGTAAGGCATAAGATGAATCTTTGCATCAGAGTTCTCTGTAAGGATTGCAGACAGGGCTTCTTTCAAGTTTGGCATTGGGGTAAAGAACGCAGACCTGGTTTGTTCCTCCGGAAGCTTTGATATGAGGTAAAGCTTGAATTTTTTTGCAATTTTTGCAACGATTGCGCTCTTATGCCCTCCGAACTCAAAACAGTGCATGAAACGCTCGATTGCATCATCAGGGCTTTTACATTCTCTATTCCAGCATTCATAGACCTGGTTTCCGATCCCTTCTGCGCATTCGGCCACAAGGATAATAAAGCCGCCTTCCTTTACTGCCTGGGCTGCGTTATCAAGAGCCTTATTTGCCTGGAAAAGATTGACATCTTTTGGAAAGCCGCCGCAGGAAACTATAACCGCATCAGCGGGTTCAACAGGTACCTTGTACATTGAATCAACTACCTCGGTTCCTTTCCTGTGAGCCTCAATAAAGTCTCCGGCAACAGCAGCAACTATCTCTTTTTTGCTATCAAGCACCACGTTAAAGATAAAGTCAAGGCCAAACATTTTTGCGGCTTCTTCCATATCCTGCCTGACAGCACCGTCAACCCTTCCGGAAACAGCTTTTTCGTCAATCATCATTTTGTGGTTCGTAATAACAGTTTCTTTTGAACATATACCCGGAAGTACTGATTTTGCCCCTCCACTGTACCCTGCGTAATAATGAAATTCAACGCTACCGGTCCCAATAACTACATCCGCACCCATGACCTCTTCAAAGATTTCAATGGGAGTTCCGCGGGAAGTCACGCCAATAGGTTTACATCTGCGGGTATCATTCTGGATGCAGCGGATATTGTTGTATATGTCCTCTCCAACCAGTTTTTTTGATTCTTCTTCTGTTTGCTGGCGGTGGAGCCCAAGAGCAAAGACAATGCATATATTTTCGTTTTTTGCCCCTCCCAGATAAAGCTCTTCAAGCAGAAGAGGCAGGATCTTTGCAGTCGGAGTTGGTCTGGTGACATCGCTCACTATGATTGCAATTTTAGAATCCTGATCTACGATTTCCGAAAGCCTCTTGCTTTTGATGGGATTTTCAAGCGCCTTTTTGATCAAAAAACTAGCTTCTTGTTTTTTTTCAGGCTCTGAAGGCAGGATAATGCTGGAGATATTTCTCTCAGGGATTTCCAGATCAAATGCCGTACTTCCAGAAGCTAATGGAATCTTTTTCATATTTGTAGTCATGTTAATGCCAATATTTTTCGTTTTATACTGTAATTATAGAAATATGCAATAAAATCTTAAAGGAAGCAATAAAATCTTAAAGGCAATTCGATCTGCGTTTAAGCCTTTATTCAATCGTGAATCATATTACTGATCATAAAATTTCCTGATTTCGCTCTTCTTACAGGATTCATGTTTCACTTTCTGCTTTTTACCCATAGTTCTCATTATTATCTCTTACAGGCAGGGTCCACCCTCCATCAGGCATAATATGAATCTTAGCCTCAGGGTTTTCGGAAAGAATATTTTCAAGTGCTTCCTCCACGCTTTTTGCAGGAATAAAGAAAGAATTCATGCTTTCTGCTTCAGGAAGTTTTGATACAAGATAAAGTTTAAACTCTTTTGCAGCCCTTCCGACAATAGCAGTTTTATGCCCACCAAACTCAAAACATCCCCTGAATTTCTCTATCGCTTCATCAGGAGTTTTACATTCTATATTCCAGCGCTCATAAACGCGGTCTCCGATTCCTTCAGCACATTCAGCCACCAGAACGATCGAACCTCCTTTTCTGACGGCAGGAATTGCATTTTCCAGTGACTTTGTAGCCTGAAAAAGGTTAATATCCTTTGGAAAGCCACCACAGGAAACTATTACTGCATCAGCGGGTTCTACATCCACCTTATATATGGAATCTACAATCCTGGTTCCCTTTCTGTGTGCCTCGATAAAATCTCCGGCAACAGCAGCAACGATTTCTTTTTTGCTGTTGATTACGACATTGACAATAAAACTAAGGCCTGCGACCCTTGCAGCTTCCTCAATATTCTGCCTTGGTGAACTGTCTATTCTACCTGAGAGAGGAATACCTTCAAAGAGTTTACTATAAAAACCATGGTATGATAGTATAGCTTTTTCCGAACTGACTCCCGGAAGAATAGACTTTCCTCCCCCTGAATATCCAGCATAATAGTGAAATTCCAATGTTCCTGTACTTATGATCAGATCGGAATCAAGTACTTCTTCAAAGATCTCAACGGGCGTTCCAAAACTCGTCTCCCCGAGAAACCTGCATTTTTTCCTGTTATGCTGAATGCATCTTATGCTTTCGAAGACTTTTTCCCCTACAAGCCGTTGGCACTCTTCCTCAGTCTGTAAACGGTGAAGTCCAAGGGCAAAAACAATCGTAATATTTTCATTCTTTATCCCTCCAAGATAAAGTTCATCAAGCAAGGGAGGAAGGATTTCTGCAGTCGGAGTCGGCCTGGTGACATCACTTACTATGACTACAATCTTAGAATTGGGCTTTACAATCTCCGAAAGCCTCTTGCTTTTAATAGGATTTTCAAGTGCCTTTTTAATCAGCAAACTAGCTTCTTCTTTTATTTCAGATTCCGAAGGCAGGATAATGCTTGAGATGTTCTTCTCTGGGATTTTCAGCTCAATTGCCTTGCTTCCGAAAGCTAATGGAATCTTTTTCACGTTTGTAGTCATGCTCGTGCCGTTGTTTCGTATTAATTATATAAAATCCTATAGGTAAGTAATAGAGTTACAAAAATTTAAACCTGCGTTTTCTGCACTTTAAATTTGCAGTTCAGAACGTCTAAGGGTAATTGCTTTTTTATAATATATTAATTATCTTATTAATATAACTGTCTTATCAATTTAATTAGCCTATCAATTTAATTATCTATCAATTTAATTATCTATCAATTTAATTAGCCTATCAATTTAATTAGCCTATCAATTTAATTAGCCTATCAATTTAATTAGCTTATAAATTTAATTAACCTGTCAAATTTCAATCAGCTCATCAATAGTTTCAGATCTCGATTGACTCTCCTGGCTTCATAATAATAACCTTAGTGCCAGTTTTTGCTTCTACAACCTGTTTAAACAAAACCGGATCTTGCCTGATCACATCAAAGGTATTATAGTGCATGGGAACAACTATTTTGGGCCGGATAAGCTCAACGGCTTTCAAAGCTTCCTTTAATCCCATGGTAAATCTATCCCCAATGGGCAAAAGAGCTATTTCAGGCTCATAAATTTCGCCAATAAGCTGCATGTCTCCAAAAACACCCGTATCCCCTGCATGATAAATTAAATGTCCTCCAATGCCTATTACAAACCCTGCCGGGCAGCCCCCATCGAAACTGAAGCATGAGGCATCAATTGAGGAGGAATGAAGTGCATCAGTCATGGTTAAGGTTATGTCCTCTACGTTTATTGTTCCGCCCTTGTTCATGCCCTCTGCAAAGACGCCTTTTGACTTTATGTAGTTTGCAACCTCATGGATGGAAAAGATCCGACAGCCAGTCCTGGCTCCAATCTCTATGGTATCTCCCAGGTGGTCCTGGTGTCCATGAGTTACGGCTATAATATCAGGGTCCAGTTCTTCAAGGCTACAGGGAGCTGTCGGATTTCCGGAAATAAAAGGATCGATCAGTAGTTTCCTTTTGGCTTCGAGCAAAAAAGCAGAATGCCCAAGCCAGGTAATCTTTACATCGGCCATATTTTACCTCTCCATTACTATATTTTTGCCAAAACGCAGCAATCGGTAATTTAGCTTTCTATAATTGCCGACTAATAATTGTGAAAATTACCGACTAATAATTGTAAAAGCTACCGGTTGATAATAATCAATGCCTAACTCCAGACTTGATTGAAAGTCGATAGAGGGTCATATGAAAGAGAAAGAGTTGTACTAAAAGTCATATTAATATGTCCTTCCATTTTAAACTGACTGAAAATGAAAATTGGTCTTGTACTCCACGGGCCCGAGGTCATCGACTCGGGAGAAGCAAAAATAATCCTTGAAAAGCTTTCCTGTATTGGTAAAGTAGAGGCACAGCTTGGCGGAACCATGGGAAGGACAGCTGTCCTTGATGCCGGACTTGAAAAGGTTATAGATATAAGCAGGCACCTGAAGCCGAGTGTTTGCATTGAATCCTTTTTTGAAACCTCAGACCTTGTATGTCTCCTGAACAGGGGGAAAACAATTGAGACCGGGAGGGTGTTTGGAAAGATGGTTGCCGCTCGCATTAAAGACCTGGAGAGGAAACCTCTTCTCCATATAGAAAGCCCGAAGTCTGCCTGTGGAGAATTAATAACTCTTAATAAGAAAGCAGGAGAGTATCTTGAGAAAATTTCTGAAGTTTTAGAGCTTCCTGCCAGAATATCTCAACCTCTTGAAAAATCAATTCATTTGGAAAATTGCCCCGATACAGGTAAAACACGGGTTATCCGCAAGCTTTCAGGAGTCTTTCCCGGAGAAAATGTCCTGGTAAACGGGATTGTGATTGGAAAAGCCTTATCTTCCGAAATAAGCATAGTTTCCGAAAACGGCCTTATCATCGCAATCAAAGGAGGAGTAATAAAGGAACACGGACTCGAAAAACTTCATAATTATGAGGAAAGGACCCCTATTGACCTTGCAAAAGCCTGGGTAAAGAGTGGAGATTTGAGAAGAAATAATTTCTTTACTCCGGAAGCCCAAAGACAAAATATCAGTGCCCGAAGTTCATATTTTCCTTCCAGATCCAGAACCGGAAAAGTCGTGCTTATAGACCATGTTGCAGAATTTACCTTTGAACTGGCTGCGGGAGCTGAACTTGCAGTCACAGTGGGAGACGATACCACAGCTATAGCAGGCGATATTCTCTGTAGGCTTGGGATCCCTATTCTCGGAATCACTGACGGAGATTGCGATAACCTTGCCTTTCGGACAGAAGCCTTTCCAGGTTCTGTCGTGCTCAGAGTGGCATCAGGAAAAGACGATATCGTTGGGAAAAAACTGAAGCATGAGCTTTTTGGGGGAGAATGTTCGATTATTTTGGAAGATATAAACTCTTTTAAAAAGGCTGTGCTAAAACTTGCAGAGACAGTAATTGAAGCTATTATTGAGTATTAAAAGTCCAGTATACAGAAATGCCAAAAATATGATTGATTCTTACCCAGATAATCTTAAAAATTAGCAAAAAAAGAATAAATAATTAGAACCTGGAAGACAGCCTTCCAGGCATTATCTTTCAACTACTCGAAAACAAATAGCCATGTCTTACGTTATATGCGCCTTTTTTGCATCTTTGTCATTTACAGAGGTAGTGTTATTTTGCGTGTTATCCTATAAACTTCCCGAGGACATAAGAAATATATCCTACTTTCACAGTGACTTTAATCTTGTTAGTTGCTGTGTCAATTATGGAAACAGTTCCAGCTCTATTTACCACATAAACCTTTGATCCATCAGGGGTGACTGCAACACCATTAGGATATCCTCCAACTTGTATAGTGGCTGTAACAGTGTTGGTCGTTGTGTTAATTACAGAGACAGTGTTGCTCAATAAGTTCGTCACGTATACCTTTGTTCCATCCGGACTGACTGCAACTCCCCAAGGATATTTTCCAACTGGTATAGTGGCTGTGACAGTGTTTGTGGCTGTGCCAATTACAGAGACAGTGTTGCTTTTGTAGTTCGTCACATATACATTTGACCCATCAGGTGTGACTGCAATTCTGAAAGGATCGTTTACTGGCACGGTGGCTGTAACAGTATTTGTGGCTGTGTCAATTACAGAGATACTGTTGTAATAAGGGTGCACCACATATACTTTTGATCCATCTGGGACGACTTCAATATTTTCAGGATCTCGACCTACATTCACCGTCGATGTAACAGTGTTGGTTGTTGTGTTAATTACAGAGATTAACCTGGTTGTTGGGCTTGCCACATATACCTTTGTTCCATCCGGCGTTACTGCAACTCCATTAGGGCCACTTCTTAATTTTATCGTTTTTATTACAGTGTTTGTGGCTGTGTCAACTACGGAAACAGTCCCGCCTCCGTGTGAATTAGTCACATACACCTTTGTTCCATCAGGGGTGACTGCAACTCCCCAGGGATGGCTCCCTACATCCACAGTAGATGTAACTGTGTTGTTTGCTGTGTCAATTACAGATACAGTATTATTGAAAGGATGTGTAATATACGCAAATGGTGCAGCTCCTGCAATACTCACCAACATTAAAAGCACCAAAGATGCTATTCCTAAGACTTTTTTGTTGGTATGCTTTCTGTGTGTTTTATCAAATGTAATTTTTCCCAATTTACCCCTCCTTAGAAGCGATTTCGTTTTATAAATAATAAAATATAGACTAAAAATAGATAAATATCTGCTTTATAAAAAATGATTTATAAAATAAGTTAACACTAATTGTTTATAATTATCATGCAATATCCATATTCGTTAGTAATATTATAGTAGAATTCTCGGCACTGTGCTCATATTAATATTCCAATTAATTGGCCCTCAGATTGTATTCTTGAAAAGAATCAATACGGAATTTTAGATAATTGAAATCACGCTATATAGGCATAAAGTAAAAACGAAAATTTCGAGATATGACTTCACGCGAAAAGTACTACATTTGCTAGTGCCTCGTCAACCCTCAAAGATTCAATGGTTCTGAGTAGTTGCAATCGATTTTATACGACACTTTGCTGTTGACGCGACACTAGTGTAAATGGTCAAAACTAAATTACAGCGGGAAAGAACCTTTGTATTTTAATAAAGTTAGGCTGTTGAACTTTTGATCAGGTGCAGGGACCGCTTAAAGTACTCACTATTTCTCAAGCGTGGTAACAGTTTAAACCCTGTATATTTCCTTGAAACTCCCAAGATATAGAACTCTGACAAGGGATACCACCAGTTGCTCTGTGACTGGAAGTTCCTTCCTAGTGTTAGGGGAAGTCAGAGGGAAGAATTAAAGAAATGCTCTGTGGAGCTATACAATTTAGGAGAGCCGGAAATTCATTTATTGGGGTATATGGCGTATGTAGTTTTTCATGGGTAGAAATCAAAGGATGGGTATTCGTGACCCCCTCTCTATCGACGTAATAAAATCCCCTATGTGGATAATTAATGGATTATTTTGCTGAAAGTTAAATATTGATTTTCAATAGAAATGTTTAATACATTTGAAGATAAATTCTGAAGTTAACCGGGAAACGGGGGTTTGAATTCTGAATATGATGTTAAAACTTCAGAATGCTGTTAGCAGCTTTAATCACACTTATTCTATTAGACAGAAGAGAGAGGAAGAGGAGACATGTTCGCATAGAGTAAAACAAACGAGGAACCGGAAAACAATAGTTATTAATTGCAGAGAATGCGACTCAGGATCTTCCCTTAATGATACTCATTGCAGAAAGAATATATTCAAGATTTTGCAAAAAGAAATTCATGCAGACTGTCTTGTACTATCAAGGCTGTATGAGCGAGATTACGAAGGAGAAGCTCTGACCTTACTTTATGTTCTTGCGGGTTTCAGTGGAATTATTACATCTTACAGGAGCATGGAAAGAGTCCCAAAGGACTGTATCCTGCCAGAGAAGAAAAGGTGTGACTTTGAGAGGAAAGAAATAATTGATCTTTTTGCTGAAACTGTAGAAATAGACCCTTTAAAGGCTCGACTCGAAATTAGGAGATTTATTCACGGGAAAATGTTAAAGAAGCTTCCAGATACTCATCCTGCCTGTGCTGTATGTTTCGAGTGTTATTATAATATACTTCACGAAATTGAAGAAAAATTATCTTGTTTTCCCGAAATTCCGGCTCTGAAAAAAGCAGATGTTCAATGTCATTCAATAAAAGTGATTGAAAGTTCTAAAAAAGGGAATGAAAGAACAGCAACAAAAAGAGCAAAAAAACCAAATTTGATAGAGAATATTTCCGGAGAAACACTCCTAACACAAATATATGGACGCATAATGCCTGGAAAAAGGCAACCTGGGCATATTCAACCTGAAAACAATCGGTCAGAAAATAATCTATCCGAGAATATTCCACCTGATAATAATCTGCCCGAAAATAACCCTTTTGAAAATAACCCTTTTGAAAATATCCCTTTCTCCAAGTATAGACACGGACATGAGGAAAGGGGAGAGAGTAAAGATACTACAAATGAATTTTTTGACTACGAAAGTGTAATCAAACCTCATGTAAGGCCTCCATTCTCCAGTTCCCGTGTCTATACCGAAGCTCCTGAAAATACTGAGTTTCTTGAGTGTTATGATATAAACGGCAGGGAAGGAAGAAAACTTGAAATTACTGTTTATAGCTACACTGACAGACCTGAAAAACTTTACATGATCAGGCCTCCGGAATATAACCTGAGGCAAGAGGAGCTCAGGTTGCTTGAAAAGGTACGGAGGCGGATGATCCGGAACAGGCCAAAAGACCTTGCCTTTACAGACCCTGTAGGTGCTAGAGAATACTTCAGGCGAATGGCAAAAGAGTTTCTGGAAGAAGAACTGCTCGCAGGTGAGGAGACCTGCAGTCCTGAGGAGCTTGGAAGCTATGCCGACCTGCTCGCAAGGTACACGAATGGGCTCGGAATTGTAGAAGATTTGCTTTCCGATACCAGGATTACTGATGTTTACATCAATGCCCCTGCGGACACTAATCCAGTCCATGTTGTCATGGATGGAGAGGAATGTGCAAGCAATGTTTTCCTTTCTCAGGATGATCTTGATGCTCTTGTATCCAGGTTCAGGACAATCAGCGGCAGACCTTTTGGGGAAGCAGTTCCTGTGCTCGAACTTAACCTTGAGGCTTTCGGGGTAAGAGTTTCGGTAATAGGAGATCCTCTGAGTGCAAGCGGGCTTGCCTATGCCTTCCGCAAGCATTCCCCAGCACCCTGGACTCTACCGAAATTGATTAATGCAGGCTCGATTTCTCCTCTCGCAGCCGGGCTTTTAAGCTTTTTTATGGACGGGCAAGCCTCAGTCCTGGTCGCAGGAGAGGTCGGAGCCGGAAAGACTTCGTTATTGTCTGCTATGCTTCTTGAGATTCCGCAGAAATACAGGATTCTGACAATAGAAGATACTCATGAGCTGCCCATCGAAAAGCTCCAGAACCTGGGCTGGAAAGTTCAGGCAATGAGCTCCTACTCGTCGGTTCTCAAATCCGGAGCTGAAATGAGCCCTGAAACAGCCCTCCGGGCTGCTCTGCGGCTTGGAAGTTCCTCTCTGGTGTTAGGGGAAGTCAGGGGAGAAGAAGTAAAAGTTCTCTACGAAGCTATGCAGGTTGGAAAAGCCGGGAATTCTGTTATTGGGACCATCCACGGTTCTTCGATTGAAAACGTATACGAGAGAATTGTGCATACTCTTGGCGTGCCTGCTGCTTCTTTTAAAGCTACGGATGCAGTAATTATTTGCTCAGGTATCAGGCTCGAAGGAAGTATGAAAAAAATAAAACGTGTGAGCCGTATAGTAGAAGTTTCCAGTATTCAAGTAGAAAATCCCGATTCTTCTGAAATCTTTACGGATATGATGAATTATGATGCCTCGCAGGACTGCCTGCTTGCAGGAAAGGCACTCGAGCAGGGACAATCAGAACTTATAGAAAAGATTGCCAGGAAATGGGGAATTCCTATGGACAGGGCTTTGAAAAGTATCGAGCTTCGGACAAGAATTAAAGAAAAAATTGCAATTGAAGGACTTCATAGACCTTTCCTGCTAGAAGCTGAAGCAGTGAGTCTGGCAAATAACATGTTCTGGCTGCTCACTGACTCTATGGGCAGAAGCAAAGATTTGGGAAAGGAATATGGAAGTGATTCCGAATTCAGCTCTGCAGATGATTTGGAAAACCTTTACAGACAATGGGAAACATGGTTCCTGAATTTTGCCAGTCAGATGCGCAACCAGAAAGATAGCGAGCCAGAGAAATACATGAGCTATAGAGATACGTGAACCAGGAAGTAAGCAGCCAGAGAGATACATGAGCGAAGAAGTAAGCAGCCAGAGAGATACATGAGCGAAGAAGTAAGCAGCCAGAGAGATACATGAGCGAAGAAGTAAGCAGCCAGAGAGATACGTGAGCGAAGAAGTAAGCAGCCAGAGAGATACGTGAGCGAAGAAGTAAGCAGCTAGAAAAAGATCTGAATAAGAAAATAATCACTTGAAGAGAAAAATAACCGTCTGAGGGGAGGACATGGCAGAAGAAAGCAGCTTATATGTGAGAGCTTGCAAAACCACAGCAATGCAATGGGGATGGGTTGTCAGGGACCCTGTTGCCTTTAGCAAACAATGTGAAAAAAGTGTTAGCCAGGAGTACAGAGATGCCCTACGGTTTACTGGTTTTGATCTGGAAGCATTTGAAACAGTGATGTTTTCTTATGCAGGAGCGGTTGCAACTTTAATCCTGCTGCTTGGGGCAGATTTTTTCTTACTTTTATCCAGGAGTTTTGAGGCCATAACTCTCTTTATCATGGGAATTCTGACACTTATTATTCCCCTGGGAGTGCTCTACTACCTGAGTGAATATGTAAAGATCAAAGCAAAGTTTATGAAAATCTCCTCCCTTGGAGATATTCCTGAGATCCTGAGCTACATAGTCATGTCCATGAAACTGGTTCCTAACCTGGAACATGCTGTCCTCTTTGCAGCTATGAATTCGGAAAGGCCGCTGGCAAAGGACTTAAAAAAATTGATTTGGGACTTGAACCTCAGAATCTACAGCAACATGGATAATGCTCTTCTTTCTTTTGCTGACCTGTGGGGAAGAAATAGTGAATATTTTAAGCGATCTCTGCACCTGATCAAAAGTTCAACGGCCGAACCTGACGACGCCCAGAGGATCATAACCCTGAACCGAGCTCTGGATATCAGTCTCGAAGGCACTGAAAGTCTTATGGACTCTTATGCGGCAAAACTGAAAACCCCAAGTTACGTCCTTTACTCAATTTTTATCCTGATCCCGCTTGCCCTGGTTGCTCTCCTGCCTGCGGTCACGGTCGTAGGTATGAAGCCTGAAACAATGGATCTCATACTTCTTTACGATTTTACTTTTCCTTTTCTTGCAGCAACCTACGCCGAATATATTCTCATGCAAAGGCCAGTTGCTTTCATCCCAAAACAGATTCCTGATTCTCATCCTGAACTTTCGGACATCAGGCAGAAAAAACGCTTTGCCATTATGCTTTCGGTTCTGGTTTTCTTTCTGATCGCTCCTTCAGGATATCTCCTGCTTATATTGGGAAATCCAAAAGAGATTGTAGCAACTTCACCCCTTGGAGGGTATCTTTCCCCGACTCTTCCTTTTATTTTAGGCGGAACTGCCGCAGTTTCAATTTACCTGTACTATTCGTCTGTCCCCTACAAGAAAATAAGAGACAGGATAAAACAGATGGAACAGGAATTTTCAGACTCTCTTTTTGTGCTCGGAAGGAGGATTTCTGAAGGAAAAGCCCCTGAAGAAGCTTTTGCCTACACAGCCAGAACTATGGAAGGCTCCAAAATCGGGAAAGCTTTTGAAGAAATCTCAATGAACCTGCTCAGTATGAGGACAAATCTCAAGGATGCTATCTTTGATGAAGACTTTGGCGCCTTCAGGCATATATATTCCGAAAGAATCCGAAACACCATGCTCCTCTTTACGGAAAGCGTCCATAAAAACCATGAAGCTGCCGGAGCCTCAATCATCAAACTTGCAGACCACTTAAAAGAGCTCAGTGCAGTTGAAGAACGCATCCGGCGTTCGCTTTATGATGTTACCTCAACCATGCGTTCGACTGCTGTAATTTTTGCCCCTCTTATTGCAGGGATTACCCTTGCCCTCTCTGAAGTTATTACAAAAATCCTGGGCCAGGTGGGGGAAAGGATGAACAGGGTTCCTGCAGACTTATCCGGAATGCCTGTCGAGCTCGGACAGGGAGCTTTTTCCCAGTCCATTGCTCCGGATCACTTCCTGCTCGTAATAGGGCTTTACGTTATCCTGATCAGTGCTATCCTTACCCGTTTTGCAGGCTCAGTGGAATATGGAGGAGACCGAACGCAGTTGAAGTACGACCTTGCCTGCATGCTTCCCCTCTCGATTATTATATTCGCGGTTTCTACTGCAGCTTCAAGGATTATTTTCCGGGGGCTCGTGTGAGGTTGAGTTACAGTAAATTGACGAATTAATATCCTTTTAAGGGGTAATTCGAAGCTCAAAATTGAGTTGCTGAATTTTTAAATCCTAAATTATCAACTGGTTTCCGATCGCGGAAAAATTTATCCGGAACCCTTATTATAGAGGACTATAAAGAATAAAATAGGAATATATATAGAAATGAGTTTCTCCAAGCTAAGAATTTATTAGTAAGGGTGTGAATTTATTCATGTTGAAAAAATCAAATTATAAACTATTGTTTATTGCTGCTTTTATTATTTTTCTGATTTTCATAAGATCCTTGGTACTGTTTACACCAGCATCCGTTGAATCAAAATTATCGGTTGATGAGAATACGCCAGCTCAAGAAACGCGACTCGCTGGGCTCTTTATTGCATTTGAAAATGGAACTACTGAACCGGAAGTAAAAGCTATTCTTGAGAACTACAATTTGACTATGTATAAGCTAGATTACAATATTGATTATATAGAAAATAGATACTATATAATAGGAGACAAAGATAAAATAACGTCTGTAAGAGACGAGTTAAGAAAAGAGGGAAATTATCCTGTATCGCCTGTTGTCAAAAAAGGAAATTATTACATAATTACGTTATTTAATAGTACTATTCACGATAATAAAGCTCTTGCGATATTTGAACAAAATAATCTGCAAGTGAAAAAATCAGTCTTGTGCTATATTCAATTTGAAGATGTATTTAAAAATAGGATCTTGGAAAATGATGCAGTCAAAATGAAAGATGAGCTTGAGATGAATGAGAAGGTTTTGTTTGTAGGCATTGAACATACTACAGAACTTAGTTAAAATCTCTCTTCTCGTTTTCCCTTTATTCATTTACCTAAGGCACTCCACTACTAACCTAACCCTTAACTTTCATTTCAACCATTCCTCAACAAGAAGTACAAACATATCAAATCTGAATTCATCTTCATATACAACCTTTGGTCCTTTTTTTAGAATCGTAAAATACTTTCTCTGAATGTATACCTATATGTTTTTTCGGAATAAAGTTGCTCAGTTTAAAGAGAAATACAAAACTGAAAGCAGAAGAATAAAATTAAATGAAGAAGAAAAGCAAGAACAGAATGAATCTCATATAAAAGATTTCGATGTTTGTTAGAAAGGAAATTATTAGAAGACAAAGATATTTTAGATGCACCTGGTAGAAAGTGATTATTTTGATTAATCTGATGAAATTTTGAAGATTCATCGAGATTCAAGAGCAAGATCCACAAAAACAAGGATTGAAATGATAAGAAGTGTGCAAGCTGACATCTGAGTTTGCAGTAGGTGAGAAGTTTGGATGGTTTTAAAAAGTTTGGAGGTTCAGACCAGCCCCATCCTTATGAGGTTAGCACACTTGCGTTCACTAAGCGTACTTACAATTGCCAATACGCTTTTATTCTAAATCAATATATACGCAAGAAAGAAATATTAAAGCAGTGATTGAAATCATAGAGACGATTCATTACTTTTTTCCGAAATGTGGATTTTTAAGCATTATGTATTTTGCACAATATTGCGTCCCTAAATATAAAATTTAAAATAATCAATCGATTTTCTGATTAGGAAAATCGTTCTAATACTCTTATTAATGTGGAAATAAAATATTTATTGGGATGAGCTCTCAATAATGCTAAATTCTAGCAGATCTACTAAGAAGACATGGAAGAAATCATCTTTGATGATGCTGGGAGCTATCCCCTCCCTGAAGGAATTAGCAAAGAATGGGTCCAAAATGCCTTTAAAACGAGAGCAGAAGATAAAAACCTATTTACGGTGATCAATGACGCCTTTCAGCAGAAAATAGATGCAGGTGTGGAGGTTCCCAACTATCCCCAGTATCAGGATGTTTTCACGTTCCTGAAGGTTATACGGGACCCTAACTGTTGTGACAGTCCTTTTGTGGTGAAGCTTGAGTGTGCCAGGATCGAAGAACTCGAGGCTATAGAAAAGGTCGCAAAAGCCTATAAGGAGCAATTTGGGGAGACTCTAAAGATCCGGATCTGTGTAACCGGCCCAACCGAACTTTACCTTAAGGAATTTGGAGGTACACGATATACGGACATATATTCTCTTCTTGCAAAAAGTGTGAACAATTTCGTCCGAAACTCAATGAGATCTGCAAAACACTTTAAGATTGCAACAGTTTCCATTGATGAGCCAAGCATTGGGTTGAATCCTGAGCTTGGTTTTGATGAAAATGAGATTATTTCTGCCCTTACGGATGCCTCTAAGGCAGCAAGTAAATGGGGAGCTGATGTGCAAATCCATCTCCATTCTGCTCTTTACTATAATATAGCCTGTGAGACCCCTACAATCAATGTAATAGGAATAGAATCAGCAGGCACGCCCTCTTACTTGGAATTGATCGATAAAAATAGGCTTGAGGACACGGATTCTTTTCTGAGGCTTGGAATTGCGAGAACCGATATTTTTGGCCTGGCAGGAGTCCTTAATGAGAGGTACTGCACCAATGTCTGGAAAGATCAGCAATACCTTCCCGATATTGTTACGCAACTCGAAACTCCGGCTATTATAACAAAGAGACTCAAGCTTGGTTACAGACGTTTCGGTAACCTGATTAAGTATGCTGGTCCGGACTGCGGACTGGGTTCCTGGCCTAACCAGAGAATAGCTTTTATTCTGCTCTCCAATGTAGCACAGGGCATAAGGGATTTCAGAGAATCTTTCTAACCCTTGATAAATTTTTAGCCCAAAATTCTTTTAAATTCATAAGGGAGTCACTTTATATGGGCTGATCTTGAAGCAGCTTTCCTTGAGAGGGCTCATCTAAAAATGCTGACATCAGATACTTTTATACGCTGATATCTTTCTTGTTGAAATGCATATGAATATACCTTCAGAAAAAAACATTTTACGATTGTAAAAAGAGGCCCTCAGGTCGAGATGAGGATAAGTTCAGATTTGATATGTTCATAATCCTCATTGAGGAATGGCTCAGAAAGAAGTTAAGGGTTAGGTTAGTGGTAGAGTGTCTGAGGTAAATGAATACGGAGAGTTAGAAGAGGAATATTTAGCGAAGTACTGTATTTGCCCACCATTGTTTTTTAAAGGCAATTGAGTTTTTTCCTTTCTCATTTCCTAATTTTGTCTCATAGACCAATCTTCAGAATCATTGTTTCAAAAACGGTTTGAACCTCAATTGCATACTTTTTCTATTGAATATTGAGGTGGTATACATTGAATTGCAATAACTTGAAGGATGGTCAGAGTATTGTTTGTGAAAGGTGTGGGCTCGAACTTAAGGTAATAAATGAATGCATAGAAGATCGCTGCGGTATAGGCTGTACAGGCGACATGGACTGTTGCGGAGAACCAATGAAATTAAAACAATAAGTTAAATTACGAAGCTATTAACGGTACTTATGAAAGTTTTGTTAAATTATATGCTGGATTGAGCGAGATAATACAATAATGTATTTCTCCTTAATGTATTTCTCCTTAATGTATTTCTCCTTAATGTATTTCTCCTCAAAATAATACGGTAACAATGACATTTTCCTTAGTGGTTTCAATAATTCGATAACAGTCTGATGCTAGCTGTAGTTTTACGACCGTATTCGGTGAATTGATTTTAAACATAGAAGTCAACATCAACAAATATTAACTTTACATATTTTTAAGCCACGTCTTAAATTAATTTACTTTCGAATCTTATTATTTCAACGAGTAATAGATGAAGGTAAGAATAGAGTCTCTAAAGAAGAATCTCTGATAGACCTGACAATCTCGAAAATTTATAAATTTTTAGAAAAAATGGGTCTTAGGATACTCCCTTTAATAGAAATCAATTCTCAAGATTAATACATCATATTTTAAAAGTGCGCACTATTTTAATATTCGCTTAATCTTTTTGAATATTTTTCTATATATTTTAATATTATTTTGATGTTATAAAGCACAGATACAACGTAAAATGTGGGAAGTAAAAATGGAATGAAATTCTCTGAATAACAGGCACAAACAAATGAAAGTACTTTTCACCTTACCTTTTTTGACTATTGATTCCATTCTTATCTTGGGCAGTAAGGTTGTTCTAATTTTGGTTTTTAAAACCGTTGCTAAACTAATCAGTGAATGTCATCGAAGGCTCAAATGTGACTTTGATCACGGATGTCAAATTGCCTTTGAGGTATTCCACTGCCCAAACAAATTTGGTGGTCTAAATTGTCAGAAACAGTAAACAAAGCTTGTGGTTTAGACATTCATAAGCGTTTTTTAATTGCTACTATTCTGAGTAGATCTGGTGAAAAATGGCTACAACGTTTTGATAGAGATGATGATGGAATTTTAGCCCTTAAAAATTGGGTTACATCAGAAAAGTGTGATGTTGTTGCATGTGAATCAACTAGTGACTTTTGGGTTCCTATTTATGATTCACTGATTAAGCATCTACCTGTTCTAGTTGGAAATGCCCGAGATATGAAGGCTTTTACGCACAAAAAAACAGATAAGGTAGACTCAGAATTTATCGCACAACTTGCACTGAACAATATGATTCAGGCATCAAGAATTTTCCCAAAAGATCATAGAGAATTTCGTTCAAACGTTCGGCTTCGCCATGAACTTGTACAAAAAAGAACAGATCTAAAAAATGAAGCTCATGCTATCCTCGCTCCTGAAATGTTTAATCTAAAGGATGTACTGACAGACATTTTTGGTAAAAATGGCAGAAGTATCTTATCAGGAATCACTTCAGGCAAAACTGTTGACGAGATCATAGAAAGCCTTTCTCCAAATGTTCGTAAAAAAAGTGATCAGATAAGAGCTGTTCTTAACAGAGAAATCTCTCAAAGTGCTGCTTTCAGGCTTCAGATGTGTCTGAAACTAATAAAGCATCTTGATGATGAGATTGAATCCTTGGAGAAAGAAATTTTCAATTATGCTTATAGGAACCATAAGCGTGAAATGGAAATTTTAATGTCAGTTCCAGGAATTGGAGAACTTGGTGCGGCAATTTTACTTGCTGAAATATTCAATTTCAAGGATTTTTCTTCTGGAGATAAGCTTGCTTCATGGCTTGGAGTAGTTCCGAATGTGTATCAATCAGCAGATAAATTCTACAACGGCAGAATCACAAAAAGAGGATCAAAGGTAGCAAGGTGGATTCTGACTCAGATTGCTCAGGCAGCAGCAAGAAGGAAAAATAGCAGGTTAAAAGAATTTTTTAACCGAAAAAAGAAGTCGATTGGACACGCAAAGGCAATTATTGCATTGGCAAGGAAAATTGCCACCATTATATGGCATCTTGTTGTAAATGATGAGATGTACGAGGATGAAACCGGATATCAAAAGGGAGAAATTCAAAAGAAGAAGATTGTAGCGACTGAGTCATTCTCGGTTGATGAGCGTATCAAAATAATTAGTGGAATAATCGCAATTATGGGAAAAGAGGAACGTGAGAGCACATGAGGAAGATATCCTCATGGTAAATAATATGACATATTTTGTTGAAATATTAAATGATGAGACGAACAGCAATTTTTTTTGTATTAGCTATATTGGTTTTGATGCCATTTAATGTAATGGCAAGCGCTCCGCATGTTTCCTGTAAAGGAGGCACATGCAGTAATTTAAAAATTACCAAGCTTACAATAAACCCTACAAGCAAAAACGTACCAATGAAAGTTGGATTTACGAGTTATATATCAGGCGCTGTTAAACTTGTTGAATATACAGTCATTGATTCCAAAACTGGAAAGGTAGCTGGTTCCAGCCGTTCCTATTGTTCAAAATGCACGAAAACAGGGGTATGTACCTGTACGTGCATTATAAAAGAACCCGGAACTTATGATGTGAAAGTGACTGCTTACGGCTCTGGAAACTGCTGTGTGAACATGGTTAAAAAGGCAGCTTTTACTGTAGCATCTGGAAAAGTACCTGCAGAATTCGTTCCAGGTTTTAAATCCGTAATTTCCGGGAAGAAAGTTACCTTCAAAGATACAACTTCTGGAACTAAACCGATAAAATGGAACTGGAATTTCGGTGACGGTTCCCGATCAACTGCACAGAATCCAACCCACACCTATAAGGAGGCAGGTACTTATACAGTTTGTTTGACTGCACACAGTGCTAATAATAATTATAAGCTTGTATGTAATAGAATAGTTATTAAATAATAGGCAAGATCATTTCTAACTATTCCAAACTTATTTTTGTCTCAAAATCATTTCGCTTTTTTATTTCTTACACTGCGGTTTATATAAGATACAAAAGACT
>CAVRNH010000059.1:0-32942 GCA_963722085.1 uncultured Methanosarcinaceae archaeon
CATGTCCACAGACCTCCTGCAGTAACACTCAATGAAACTCCCGAGGAATTCCATATTTCCATTGGACTTCGATAGTTGAATGATGAATGCTCACGTAAATTGTATCCATTTTTCGCAATCACGAGAAAGTTCTGAAAATCATTAAACGTTGCATGGTATTGTAAATTTATGAATTCATATTGCAAAGTCTCTATTGCTCGTTCAATGAAAGCGTTTAACCACGGATGTGCCTTTGGAAGAATATGGTGTATAATATTATTTTTATTACAATATTCACGCACAGTCGCATTATTAAACTCCAAACCTCCATCAGATCGAATCTCGATTACAACATCTTTTGGTACCATTTTGCGTAATTGGTGAAGAGATTCTACCACATTCGCACCTGATTTTGTCTTATGGGCATCAAGGATTACAATACCACTGTTAAAAATATCAAGCACACCAAAAGCATACGCAGTCTCACCACTTCCAATTCTCCGTTGAGTATAGTCCATATTGAATGAGCTCAATGGTTCTTGAGGGCGTTGAAGATGTTTGGAATCTATAGCCGTCTTCTGTTTTCCAGTAAGCCCAGCAATAGCAAGAATATGATGAACCCATGATTTGCCAACACGAACTGAGCTTTTTTTATTCTCCTTTCTTCTATTGAATAAAGCTGCAATTCTTCGAACTCCCTTCATAACTTTATCCATTAATCCCGTCAATCGCTGTACTTTCTCTGGATTTAAGACATGGTCTGTTTTTTCCATTGCATCAAAAAAAGCAAGTTTAGATGATTCGATTCTGTTTGTATCATCCAAACGGAGATTTATTATTTCAGCTTTATCTTCATCCATTAGCTTCCTATACGGATTTTTGGGCTTCGAAGGCCTGTTTTTTAAGTCTTCTGCTGTACTTCCGTCTTTTGCTCGTTCAACAAGATCATAGAAAGTACGTTCGCTCATTCCATACATTTCCCACAATTCTCTATCTGTATATTTTCCAGACTCTCGCAGTTCAAGGATTTTGGCTCTAATTTCTGCCACTCTTTCAGGTGGAAAATATTTTCGGATATCTTCCCATTTATACACATTTATTTCAGACGTATAGTCACGCCTATAATTGCTGCAACAAATAACATTTTGTAGCTCATCTAAAGTTGCAGTATTTTGCCTCTTGACTATAGATTTTGATTTGTGTCTACAAATATGTCAGAAGATTTTAATCAAATTTACTGCGGAAGGTCTCTGGACATGAACGTTAATCTTCAGGAGGTAACACCTTGAAAGCTAAGATAGCAACATTCTATTCGGAAAACTTCAATAACACGTCCGGCAAAAAGCCGACACTACAAGAGCGAATTGAGATTATGCGCCCTCATCGTAGATAATCAATACTGATATCCCTTATCTTCAGTTAGATACATAGATAGGAAAAAGTAGAGAATCTCGCAGCCTGATGACATCAAGAGACGTCAATTGGTACTGACTCTACTTTATAAGTATAAAATTTATATTCAAACTATCAAAAACAAAACGCAAAATGATGAGTGGCAAGTGCTTAGAACATAAATCACATCGGGGGGAATTTATGAACGAAGATGATCAGTTTTTGGGAATAGTTGAAATCGGTCAGCTCCAGCTTTTGCAGCCTGAAAATCTTGCGGGCACCTCTGTCCGATTAACCGGTATACGAATGCAGGAAGCTGCCTCGCCAGAGTCCAGAGAAATTGACTTAACCGAGTATGAAGGAAAAGCAATCATGGTTCGGGGCCATGATGGCGGTGGAGAGTGGATTTACTCCGCTGAATTGATTGATAAGGCAGGGCCGATTCTTACTGTTCTTGTGCAAAAGTTGTTCAGCCGATAAGAATCAAATTCTCTATTAAAGGGAAGTTTCAGCTAGCGGTTAATGAGCTTATCCAAAAACTCAAAAATGACTCTCAGAATCCAAACTTGGTACGATCAATCGAGCTACTGATTGTGAAAATCTTTCTGAAGCTTCCTCAAATTTCTATGATCGGGGAACAAAATTAGTTTTGGATAAGCTCCAGGATAAAATAGTATTCAGGAATTTGTGAGAATTTGAGATAAAATATAGGATGTATTCACACCTTTTTATGGAAAAATTCGATTTCGGAGAACTCGGAGACAATGATGACTTTTCGACTGGCATGCAGCAAAAAGGGAACTCGATATCTTGAATAAGAAATTAAAAATCTCGAGTCAGTAACGCGCATCTCGTATTCGTCTGATTCGAAGGCTTTCATTCCAGGCTGGACGAGCTCGTCGGGCGTGATGCCGAAATATGTCTGTCCCCTGGCTTTCCTTGTACCTTTAATTTGCAGATCTAATTAAAGTGACCCTACTTTTTTACATTAAAAAACTAAAAAGGAAATCAGGTCTGAAAAACGAAAATGCCTCTCAGACGACCTCGACAGTGAGTGTAAAGTTCTCCTCCGTGCCGGTTGTGTTCTCTCAGGACTCTTGTATATCCCGTTTACCTGCTGGCTGCCCGGAGCCGTGCTCTTTAGAACACATTGAGCTAAATTTATACAATTTTGCTTAAACGTAGTCATATATTCGATTTTTTAGACAAATAATCAAATTCTAATTAATCTATAGTTATTAGGTTCATAAAAAATAATAAAAAGATTTATGGCTATTAACTGTCAATTTAAGGAATCACGATAAAGTACACTTTAATGCTAAATCGAATTGAGTGTATTATATGTTAAGACTGTTATATTTATATAAGTAGTTGCAGTAGACACTCTAATCTAATAATCATCGAAATTAGGCATATCGCCGTCATCGAGAGGAGCCTAAAGGGATAAATGAAAGAGAAAATGGAACAATTGTCGGCAAAAAACCCGAACCCTGTGCTCAGTGTTGAAAAGGATGGTACTATTCTTTACTCAAATGAGGCGGGTGAATACTTATTGCATGAGTGGGGTGTGGGAGTCGGGGGAAAATTGCCCTCGAGTATTGGAGATCTTGTGCAAAGTGTGATTACCCGGAATAGTCCTGAGAAGATGGAAATTAAAGTAGGAAAAAGAGTATATCTGGTCAGTTTTCACACCTCCCCTGAAGATGAATGTGTAAATATTTATGGATTTGATATAAGTGACCGGAAAGAACTAGAAGAAAAACTTCTGGAGAGCGGGGAGCAGTACAGAGCAATCTTCGAGAACAGTATTGATGCAGTTCTTTTCACATCTCCTGACGGAACTATTTACTCAGCTAATCCAGCAGCATGTCAGATATTTAGAATGACAGAGGAAGAAATTATTCAGGGTGGTCGAAATGGAATTCAAGACCTATCTGATCCAAGGCTCAGGTCTGCCTTGGAGGAAAGAGCCAGAACCGGCAGGTTCAGAGGGGAGCTTAATTACAGGCGAAAAGACGGCACGATCTTCCCAGGGGAGGTATGTAGCACCCTCTTTAAAGATAAAAATGGTATTGTGAGAACGGCCATAATTATCAGAGACATAACCGAGCGTAAGCAGATCGAGGAAGCATTGCAGGAGAGTGAGGAGAAATCAAGCTACCTTATAAAACATGCGCCTACTGGTCTCTACGAAATTGATTTCAATGGTCCAAAGTTTAAGAGCGTCAACGATGCAATGTGCCAGGTGCTCGGCTACACTAAAGAAGAACTGCTGGCGCTAGACCCGTTCGAGCTGCTCGATGAGGAAAGCAAGGAGAGGCTCAGGGAAAGGATCCGTAAAAATCTAGCTGGGGAGAGAGTGGACACATCAGTGGAGTACGTGGTGCTGAGAAAGAACGGCCGCAAACTCTGGGTTGTGCTTAACACGCAGTTCATATACAAAGACGGGATAGCCGTGGGAGCAATTGTAGTTGCGCACGACATTACCGAGCGCAAGCGGGTTGAAGAGGCACTGCGCGAGAGCGAATCGCGTCGTAAAGTTTCCGAAGCTGTCGATACTGAACGTCAACGTCTTTATAACGTGCTGGAGACGCTGCCGGCAATGATATGCCTATTAACACCTGACTACCGTGTCGCCTTTGCCAACCGTAGCTTCCGTAAAAGATTCGGTCAGCCAGATGGCCGGCGCTGCTATGAATATTATTTTGGACGTACCAAGCCTTGTGAATTCTGCGAATCACATAAAGTACTTGAAACAGGTCAACCTCACCATTTTGAAGTGAGCGGCCCGGACGGAAGCGTTTTTGATGCCTACAATTTGCCGTTCACTGACATTGACGGTTCTCCCATGATCCTTAAGATGGATATTGATGTCACCGAGCAAAAAAAGGCGGAAGAAAAACTTCGGGATAGTGAGGAAAAGTACCGAAACATCGTTGAGACAGCAAACGAAGGTATACTCATAACTGACAACGAAGCTATAATCACTTACGTTAACCAAAAACTAGTAGATATGCTCGGATACACTATGGAAGAGTTTATCGGAAGACCAATATGGGGTTTCCTCAGTGAAGAGTATAAACCTATTGTCAAACGGAATCTGGAAAAGAGGAGGCAGGGAATAAGTGAGAGCTATGAATTGAAATTAATACGTAAAGATGGCTCATCCCTCTGGACATTTCTAAATGCTAAACCTCTTCTTGATAAGGATGGAAAGTATGTGGGCGCTATGAGTATGTTAACTGACATCACCAAGCGAAAAGAAGCTGAAGAAGCTCTCACTAATATTGAGACTGCACGTAAAAAGGAAATCCATCATCGCATTAAGAATAATCTTCAGGTAATTTCCTCCCTGCTTGATCTTCAGGCTGAACAGTTCAGAAACCGAGACAATATTAAGGATTCAGAAGTTCTGGAAGCCTTCAGAGAAAGCCAGGACAGAGTGATATCTATGGCTCTTATTCACGAAGAATTGTACAAAGGTGGAGGGTTCGAAACACTAAACTTCTCTCCGTACATTCAGGAACTCGCTAAGAATCTTTTCAAGACATACAGCCTTGGAGATACCGAGATCACATTAAGCATGGATCTGGAAGAGAACTTTTTGTTTGATATGGATATTGCAGTTCCATTAGGAATGATTGTCAATGAACTTGTTTCCAATTCCCTCAAGCATGCATTTATAGGAAGAGATAAAGGGGAAATTCGAATCGAACTTTGCAGGGAAGAATCCACAGAATTTGAAAGAGAAGAGTGTGAGAGTACTAGTTTTACCCTGAAAATTTCAGATAACGGCGTGGGCATTTCCAAAAACCTTGAGATTGAAAATCTTGATAGTCTTGGCATGCAGCTTGTAACTTCCCTTGTAGACCAATTAGATGGAGAACTTGAACTAAAAAGGAACAATGGAACTGAATTTACTATCAAGTTTACAGTTACAGAAAAAGATAATAAGGCATCAGTGCCAGCAACACAACAATCAATTGAATAATATCGTTTAAACAGGGAGTAAGAAAAGGTAGAAAAAATGATAAAGGATTCTCCGTTTCTACAAATCCAAAATTTTGAGGCTTATATATTTGGAGAGTTAATATGTATGAGCAAGAAAACTAAAACACTGGACTTGTCAGGCTCTTTTTTGAAGTCGATCATTTAATCCTCTTAACTTTCTTAGGAACTTCTTTTTGATTTCAGTCTCATTCAACTCTATTTTCCACTTTATAATATTAACTCAAATGCATGAATGGGGTGAAAATATGCAGTAAATTCTGTTTTATGATCGCCTTCAACAATTAGCAGATCTTATTAAGATGACCCTATTTTTCATCTAAAAAATTATGGAATCAGATCTGAAAAGTGAAAATGCCTCTCAGACGACCTCGACGTGAGTGTAAAGTTCTCCTCCGTGCCGGTTATACACTCTCCCCGTACCTCTTATATATGCCGTTTACCTGCTGGTTGCCCGGAGCTGTGGCTTGAATTACCCACGTATGATCTTGGGGATTCAAATATGAATTTCTGAGATTACTGCATATGCTGTTCATAATAAGGAGCTACTTTACAAGAGCATACATGCAATAATCAAAGAATTTACCGTTTTTATAATGCTTTTCTTCATTATGCCCTCTAAAACAATAGCCTCAAGGAAAATACTCCATCATTCCTTTTCGGCCTCTATTTTCAAAGATATTAAAGTTCGAAATATATGATGCCAGTCTCAGAGAACTATTTTGTCCCTGTGCCCGAACTCAACACTGTAATTCAGATAGTAGACTACTCCAGGCTCAATTTTTATCATAAAGGAATCCGGATCTGGAGGCATGTCTGCAACAATAGGGAATTTGGCCGCCAGTATTTCTCCAATTTCACGCAGTTCTCTTTCGTCGGTAATTATCGATGCTTTGCCCTCTACCTGAAGTGCCTGCATAGCAAACAAATCGGGGTCGTCATCATCAACAGTATATGCAACATGCGGATTTTGCATAATATTCTGGACTTTCCGTGTATATTTATTGGTTGACAGATATACGACTGAGTCTATGGATACATATGCCATCGTATGGGCCATCGGATTACCCTGAGGGCTCACGGTTGCAAGGTTCAGGTAGTAATGATTTGCAAGGTATTGGTTGATGTTATCTTTAAGCTCCTGTGTCATAATCCCACCAGAATTTTAATCATCGGCTAAAACCCGACTGATCCTTTGTGTTAAATCAGTCAGAATACTGAGAACTCTTTAAAATTAGTTAATATTTTTTATGATAGAGAAAAGGCTTCACTTATGTTTTCACCTGAATTCAATACCTTTTCCCAAAATAGTCTATTGAGTTAAAGTTTATAAGTTTTACTTAATAAGTTGGAGAATTTAAAAGCAGTATATTGCATTCTATAGATAAAACTCTTTATTTTGGTCAAGATTGTAAGAGTACAGAAATAGTTTTCTCTTTGGAAGACATTTTCCGGTCTACCGGAATATTAACTAAATATAAAAAGGTAATCGGATCTGAAACTCTTTTTGCTTCTTAGACGACCTCGACAGTGAGTTTAAAGTTCTCCTCCGTACCGGTTATATTTTCCCAGTGCCTCTTAAATATTCGTTTACCTGCTGGCTGCCCGGAGTAAACACGTCTTTTAATTATCTTTTACCAGGTTCATTTTTCAGGGTAAGCTTCAATTTCCAGCCTTATCATTCGGACATGGACATATCCTTTGTCATCCGGAGGATTAGCATCGACAAATAAATTTACAAGTTCATTCATAAAGTTCTCTCTCATACTTTGGGGAATTCGCTGTGTATAAGGATGCAAGACAGAAGCAATCATCCATGCAGAGAGCCCTTTTTTTCCTTCAAGGACCATATCTTTTGGAATCTTTTCCAGGCGTCTTACTGAAAAACCTGCATTTTTGAGCCACTCTCCGTATTCTTCAAGTCCATAAAACCCGAATGGAAAGACAAAACCCCTGAAATAAGGACTCCATTCTTCATTCTCAAGCATTAAGTCAACGATTTTGAAGATTTCTTCAGCATTTCCTCTTCCTCCCAATTGAGCCAGAAGTATTCCTCCTGGTTTGAGGCTTTTCCAAAGACTTTTCAAAACAGGTTCATGGTCCTTTATCCAGTGAAAGGCGGCATTAGAAAAGACAATGTCAAACTCAGAATCAAAAGTAAGTTCACTTGCATCCGTTTGCATAAAAGCAAGGTTTGGAAACTGTTCTGGAAGGTAGTGATTCCTGGCAAATGTTATCATTTCTTCGGAAAGATCGATTCCCAGAACAGAACCCTCAGGAATGTTTTTTGCAATTTCGGCACTAAGTTTTCCATCCCCACAGCCCACGTCCAGAACCTTTTCATTTCCTTTTAAATGGAGTTTTGCAAGAAGCGCAAGTCCCCAGTCTTTCTGAGGTGAAGAATTGGAAGAATAAAGTTTTGGATCCCAATTGTGCATATAGGTATGTTATTATAACTCTAGATAAATATTTTTTGTCTGTCTTGTTGATCTTATAAATTTGGCCCTATTTTTCGCATCAAAAATTAAAAAGAAAATTGGATCTGAAAACGAAAATACTTCTCAGACGACCTCAACAGTGAGTGTATAGTTCTCCTCCGTGCCGGTTATACTCCCCCTCTTGTATATGCTGTTTACCTGCTGGATGCCCGGAGCCTCGGCTTGAATAACCCATGAATGGTTACCAGGAACACCAGTCATATGTTCACCAGTAGTATCTTCAGGAGTTGGGTCCTGAATATATTCATCGCTGAGAACGCTGAGCCCCTTGCTCAGGTTGAGTTCCCAGGCATAGCCTGTTGAAGGGTTTTCCCTAAGGATAAGGGTAAAATTCTCTCCGTTTTTGAGGCTTATGGTTTCTCCGCTGTCATTTTTAGTTACTACCTGATCTTTTTCCGTAATTTCGTTTCCTGGAGTCACGGTTTCATCTCCTGGAGCGGCTGCCTTTTCGGCACAGCCTGCTGCAAAGAAAACAGCAGCAACGAAAAGGATCACTGATATGGTTTTTAAAATTTTCTTCATAAACATTCCCTCGAAAATTCTCTTCCTTTACTTTGAAGTGAACAATTTGTTGGACTTTTTTGATACAACTAAGACTATAATTGATCTTTGAGAATAAATTTTGGGTGAACAATTGATCCATCTTCCTCAGTTTTTCGGAACCAGTATTCCCGGAAAAACTTTGACGGAAGATGCCAGTAAAAACAAATCATGATGGATAATATGAAAAGTTAAGATAAAATTTTGCCTATTAAGTAAAAACCTGGACATATATGGCTATAAGTATTACTGCAGTATTCTTTATTTGATTAAAGTTTTTCTTTATGTCTCTGATATTAAAAATCTAATAAATAGAATTTACTAAATGAGCTGATCCTAAAACTCATTTTATTCTTTATCAGCAGGATTTCTCAGGGTTGATTCGTGATTAGAATCGTTAAGATAACTCAAAATCGAGAATGTATGAAAACTGGCTGACTTTAGTTTTCTTCATTTTTCTTTTGATGATGTTTTTATTGAATATTGTCATAATTAATGTAGAGAACAGGAAAAAGAGGGAGTCAGGTATGAAAAGTAGTATTTTCAGGAAAATAATGGTTGCAACCGACGGTTCGGAAGCGGTAAAAGGAGCAGTTGATACAGCAATTAAAATTGCAAAACTGAGCGAGGCGAAGCTGTATGCCGTACACGTGCTCTCAATGGGTTTTTATTCGATGACTCTTCCCACAGATGCGCAATGGGAAAAGGCGTTTCAACAGCGAATCATGACAGAAGGTAAAGAAGCAACAGAGTATGTTGAGAACGCCGGAAGAGCTGCAAACGTTGAGGTCGAATCCATAGTTCTTAGAGGTAGCCCTGCGGAGGAAATTATCGGTTTTGCAGAAAGAAACGACATTGATCTTATCGTTATGGGTACACTCGGAAGAACCGGAATCACGAGATTTATGCTCGGAAGTGTAGCCGAAAAAGTGGTCAGGTACTCTAATAAATCAGTACTTGTTGTAGGGGGAGAAGCTTCCGAAAATAAATGACATCCATTGCCATCGGTAAAAGTTAAAAATTATCTTGGGGATCCAAATATAAGTGGAGCACACCAATCACTCATCCTGAAAACAGTTAATTTTTTCCAGTTTCAGGAGGAACTGCTCTGCCCATTTCCCATCGTGGCCGCCAGTTTCGGGTCAATCACGCGTATCTCATATTGGTCTGATTCGAAGGCTTTCATTGCGGGCTGGACGAGTTCTTCGGTCGTGATGCCAAAATACGTCTGTCCCCTGGCTTTTCTTGAGCCTTTATCGAGGTTCGTATCGACCATCGGAGGGATGAGCTCGAATACTTTAACAGATGTACCTTCCAGCTGCTGCCTGAGCGCGATGCTGAACGTGTGGACCGCCGCCTTGGTCGCAGAATAAACGGGAAGCATTGGCATCGGATGGAACGCAAGTCCTGAAGAAACATTCATGATCGCAGCTTCGTTTTGCTTCATCAGGTGCGGGGTAAAGAGTGCTGTCAAATACACGAGAGACCTGAAGTTGACCTGTATCTCATCCTCACCGTCTATAGCCCGGTACCTGGCCAGATCCTCAGTTCCTTTTTTGAAGTCGATCATCCGCTGGATGCCGGCATTATTTATCAAGATGTTCAAGGCCTCAAAACTAGAAGTTGCCCAGGTATACAATGCATCGCAATCTGCTTCTTTAGAAATATCGCACTTTTTGACATGCAGCTGCGGGAACCTTTCCTTAGCCTGCTTCAGGTTATCCTCGGTCCTCGCACAGACGATGACCTCATTACCTGTATTAAAAAAGGCTTCGGCCAGTGCTAAGCCAATACCAGTCGCTCCGCCTGTGATCAATATTGTATTTCCATTCATTTTCATATCTTCTCACCCACCTTTACTCACTCACTATTTACTGCAATATTCTCCATAACCCGGAAAACTCAGAGAAGTTTAATCTCGAACGATATTTGAAAGTACAATATTGAATAAATGCGTTCTTCAATATACTTTGCTGTATTAGTAAGCTAAATACTGTCCCAGATGGCCTCAAAAATTAAACTTCGTTGTAATGGGCAATGCTTCTGATAACCTTTCCGTCTTCTCCAAATAAAAAAACTTCTGCGACAGTTTTCCGAAGACTGCCTATAGCAAATGACAATGCTATTGACACTAACAAACGTATTAATCAATTAAAACCGAAGGTCAAGGACTCTTTCAAGGGCTTTTTCCCAGAATGTTTTCACATTCTTCTTGCCTTTTAGGGTGCCTGTTTGATTATTCATAACAAGGACTATCATGGGGTATCATCTCGAAGTCTTCACTGTAATGCTCCAGAATACTGTCAATGTTGTGGGAGTTCCAGGCTTCAATCTAGGCTTCAATCCAGACTTCGGCAAATTCTCGCGCTTGAAGTACTGATATCATTTAAATATCTCATGCATTATTTTATGAAATCTTGGAAAATGAAGAGAAATTAAAATGGCAAAGTACAATTGTCCAAAATCTTTAATGTGCATAAAAGGTAGTATACAGCTCTAATTTCATAGAAATGTTTGTGGCGAATTTTGCCTCCTACGTAAGTTATATATACTATCCAATATAAATAGGAATATTGTATTAAAGTCTCTAACTATATTGGAGAGTGTTTTTTAAAACAATGTTGCACCAGGGGATAAATATAGACTAACCTTAAGATGCATCTATTTAAATTTTCAGCTATGTCTCGTTTTTTAAGGGCTTTATAGAAGCTAGCCTCTATGTTTTAAAGACGGGGACATTATTTAATTTTTTAGCTGCTGGATAAATTTCGTATTAAAAACAGAACAAAACACAAAATTAAATCAAACTAAAATAAAAACGTTAAAACCTTATTTGCGAGGCCAGTAAAGAAATGTCAGAAGAATCAGATGATTCAGACAGTAGTGATAGTAGTCGTCGTCAGAAAATACTTACTGTAGCCGGAATGGTGCTCTGTGTTATACAATTTGCCTTCTTCATACATATGATTCTGAATTTCATTGAGATGAATTTTGGCCAGGGCATTACATTTGCATCTCTTGCTTACACTTCAGCATTCATTTACAGGAATCTGGAGAATTCAGGGGCGATTCAAGTTACAGCCAATACTGATGACAGTGTGGTACTTTAATAATCCACGCTTTCTACATAACTATCTTTTCTGAATTTTTTTTCTTTTCTCTATTTATTCTTTATTTTTCTTATTTTCCTGATTTCTTTTTTTCTCAATTTTCCTTATTTTTCTATTTTCCTGTTTCTCAATTTCCCTATTACACCCTACTTAATTGACCCTGTATAAATACTTCCTAAATCGAGTTATCAGGTTTAGCTTAAATTACAAAGCTTACGCTGTAACTTCAGTTAGAGATCTTTAGTATACTATAATTCCTAGGTATGCTATAATTCCTAAATGTTTTGTAATCCCTAAGTATGCTATACATCTCTAAGATTACTGCAAAGCCAAATTTTCAGTTATTTCCACATTCTTTCCAAATATGTAGCTGAAGGGTATGGCTATCAGATCTCCAATGATATAGGTCAAAAATATTGCGGCAAAAATGTATCCATGAGCTGGAAACTGCCCATCCAACACAAGAGGCAGGGCAACGCCCAAAAACCAGACTATTTTGTAAGTCAGCTGCAATAACAAAATGGGAACAAACTTAAGAGGAGACCTCAAGCCCAATATGGATAAGAGACCGAATGCGATATAGACACTGCCAACAACTCCGAGAACAATAGGGTCCTGTGAAGGCCAGCCAAACATCGATATTACAGTATTGGGAGCAAAAATCATTCCCACTCCAAAAAGGCCTGCTACAAAAATGGTGTAAATGTACATCAACTTCAGCCAGCCCCACCTAGCATTTGAACCAATAGAACTCATTTTCTTCCCCTCATTAAAATATGCCTTTCACCTACTTTTAATCATCAAATATGAATAAATTATTAATTACTCCAAGTTATTTGCTCAAGCAATTTTTATGCTATATAATATCATTTCCCATCTTATTTATTGATTTATTTACCAGCGCTGGCAATTTCGATTTATGCATCTAAATAATAAATGTAGTAACTTTTTGACTTGAACCTACAAGTCATCATTAAACTTTTTTGGCGATAGGTAGTTTAACCTAAAATTTTGAGAAAAACAGTTAAGAATGATTAAACCCGCCATTTTTCAAAAATCAATGGACGGGTTTTTGGAGCCCATTCTAGAAGCCCATTCTTTATTATTTACTGCCTGTTGAATTGTTCTTCCTTTTGCGTGAATTTTGATAGCCCAATAATGAGCCTATTTAGGACATTGTTACGAACAGTGATTCAGTTCGTAAGCGACTGGATCGGAGCCGGAATTCTCCCTCCCCGCTTTACAAAAACTTCCGAACTGAATTTGTTAACTGGCAT
Source organism: uncultured Methanosarcinaceae archaeon (assembly GCA_963722085.1). Classification (GTDB taxonomy): domain Archaea; phylum Halobacteriota; class Methanosarcinia; order Methanosarcinales; family Methanosarcinaceae; genus Methanosarcina. Next base: position 12,805 of record CAVRNH010000059.1, read on the forward strand.
GACAGGAGCACTTCCCAGCAGCCCGCCGAATTCCACAAAGTCCCCTGCTCCTTTCCCAGGTGCAGGGATGATTCTCACAGCTGTGGTTTTTCTGTTGATCACTCCTATTGCCATCTCATCGGCTATGATTGCAGAAAGGGTGGAGGAAGGAGTATCTCCTGGAACGGCAATCATGTCCAGGCCGACTGAACAGACGCTTGTCATGGCCTCGAGTTTTTCCAGGGAAAGGGCTCCGGCTTTAACAGCTTCAATCATGCCTGCATCCTCACTAACAGGAATAAAAGCCCCACTCAGGCCGCCTACGCAGGAAGATGCCATTGCCCCTCCTTTCTTTACTGCATCATTCAGAAGAGCAAGGGCTGCAGTTGTTCCGTGTGTTCCACATCGCTCAAGTCCCATTGCTTCCAGAATGGCAGCAACACTGTCCCCTATTGCAGGCGTTGGAGCCAGAGAGAGATCAAGGATCCCGAAGTCAACTCCAAGCCTGCGAGAGACCTCTCTTCCGACCATTTCTCCCATACGAGTTATTTTGAAAGCAGTCTTTTTGATAGTCTCCGATATTTCAGTAAGATTAGGGTTTTCAAGCTCCCTGATGGCAGCATTCACAACCCCTGGCCCACTTACTCCCACGTTGATCACGCATTCGGGTTCACCAATTCCATGAAAGGCTCCAGCCATAAAGGGGTTATCTTCCGGGGCATTGGCAAAGACCACAAGTTTGGCACAGCCAATTCCATCCCTGTCGGCAGTCAGTTTTGCAGTCCTTTTGATAACATCACCCATCAGACCAACTGCATCCATATTAATTCCGGCTTTTGTAGTAGCAACGTTTACCGACGAGCAGACCTTTTCAGTAGCTGCAAGTGCCTCCGGAATAGAATTTATTAGCTTAAGGTCTCCTGGGGTTGTGCCTTTATGCACAAGGGCGCTAAAACCACCAATAAAGTCCACTTCTGCTTCTTTTGCAGCTTCATCCATAGTTTTTGCAACGGAAACAAAATCCAGAGCTTTACAGCTTTCGGCTGCTATGGCTATTGGAGTTACTGCAATTCTTCTATTGATTATCGGAATTCCATAGAGATCCTGGATTTCATTAGTCGTGCGGACAAGTTCCTTTGCACGGGAAGTGATTTTTTCATATATATTGTCATTGAAAACGTCAATATCAGGATTGCTACAGTCTCTGAGGCTGATTCCCATTGTTACTGTCCTGATATCCAGGTGTTCCATTTTGACCATCCGGATCGTTTCCAGGATTTCGTTAGGATTTATGTGCATGAAAGTCCTCCAATATCCCATTTAGATCCTGTGCATGAAACGAAATGCGTCTTCATGTTGCACCTTGACCTCAACTCCCAGATTCTCCCCCTCAGTATCCATGGCCTTCTGGAAAGCCGCAAGGTCAAAATTCTCTTTTGGGGCTTCTGCAAGCATGATCATGGTAAAAATGCCCTGCATAATGGTCTGACTGATATCTACAATGTTTACATTGAAACTGGCCATTACAGTAGTGATTCTGGCAACTATTCCTACATGATCACTGCCTATTACCGTAATAATGAAACGACTTGATGTCACTATATAACTCCTGTTGCTTGGACTTTTTCTTGCAAGCCGATACTTATAATATATTGAATTTTTGTTCAAGTTGAAGACCTGATGACTAATAAAGTAAACTGTTTAATACATGTCTTAAAGTAAACCATTCTGAGAGTTACCTTAAACGAGTTACTTTTTAAAATAAGGTTCTGAAATTATTCATCAATTGACTTCTTTTGAAACATGTAATATATATCAATCCGTTAAGTTTGAGAAGTCAAGCCAGTCCATAATAAATACGACCGAAAAATTGGTTGTATGATAAATTGGTTGTATGATGAATTGGTTGTATTATGTTTCATTAGTGAACGCTTTTTAAAAAAGTGCTACCATTTTAATGACAAAAACACCACGTCACTAAAAAACTTTAAATTGTATAACAGTATTAATATATTGGTTATTTTTGAGGGATGTAATGAAAGCAGATGATGTGACGGAAAAAGAAATTTTGGATGTTTTAAATAAGTTTATTGAAACTTATTCCAAGCGCAACATGGAAGGTTTGATGTCTCTTATTGCGCCAGATCCAGATGTATGTTTAATAGACATTGAACCAGATGAAAAGCGTGTTGGGTTGGATGCTATTAAGGCTCAGTTGACCCGTGATTGGTCTCAATACGAGGATTCATCTTACGACATAAATTGGATCTCGATTTCAGCGGCTGGGGCCGTGGCGTGGATAGCTTCCGAGGTTCTTTTTAAAGTGAAAACAAATGGGCATAGCCTGGTATTCCCTTGTTGTGCCACAGCGGTATTTGAGAAACGTGAAGATAAATGGTTCATAATGCAGGGGCATTTTTCTATTCCTGATGTTAAACAGTATTCAAGTCTGATCTGAAAAAGTTAGTCAATGTTTCCTCATAAAATTCCTCATTTCTTTATTCTCTTTTCAATGAAGACCCGGCAACCATCTTTTTCAAATTGCAAGGTTCAGTTAAGCCTTGAGGTTCTGAACAACTATACCGATTCGGCATGAGTGGAAAATTCGGCATGAGAGGAAAATTATGTAAGAGTGGAAAACTCAAATATCCCCAGACTTTCCGGATTAAAACAAGACTGGATAGAATAAAGTTCAAATACGAAAAGATAAAAATCCAGATAGAAAAAGTATTTTAAAACTAGTGCATCGATTCCAAAACATGTCCGAAATAAATTTTTGAAAACCACGGAAAGCACAGAAGACACGGAATTAAGAGAGTAAGGGTGCAGTCTTTCCGTAATTTCCGTGTTTTCCATGGTTATAATGTCCGGATCAAATCACTCTGTGCCAACCTGCGTTTTCCGTGTTACAGAACTCATGGTGACTTTAATGTAAACATTTGCATTCTAAACTACAATTATTTCTAAATTATGTATTTATTTGAGAATCGATGCACTAGTTTTAAGCATGTATGAATAAATAATCTTGATCCATGTAAGATAGATTATCTTGATCCTGCAGATATAGTGATGATCCCAAAACTCAAAACTGCATCTCTAAATTTCGAATTGTGAACGAGTAATCGAGTTTGCGACCATGAAAGTAGTTCTGAAAATATTACCGATTTGAGAAATAGAGTTGGTTTTGGGATAACCTCATAAATAAGCTTAAGTCCTGAAGAATATCAAATCTAATCATGTATTCTTTGCAAAAAAAATTCGAATTATGTTTTCAACAATTTCAGGGATTTCTTCCCTTCCTTTAACTTTAATTGAAAAGTCAGCATATCTTTTATACAGGATTGTTCTTTCTTCAAAAAGCTCTCTCAGGCTTCTGTCCCCGAGTCCTACTATGCCTCTATTTCTTGCATTACGAATCCTTTTAACAATGCTTCTAAAAGAAGCATCCAGAAAGACTATTTTTGACACTTTTTTTAAATGTTCCATGGCCTTTTCAGAATAAACAACGCTTCCACCAGGGGAAATAATGCATTTTTCTATCTTTAAAAGCTTAAGAATAGCTTCTTCTTCAAATTTAATGAGAGCAGAATCTCCCTGTTTATCAATAAGGGCTTGAAGGGTCATTCCAGTTTTTTCTGTTATGAGGCAATCAACATCAATAAAGGTATAATTAAGGCGCTTTGCAAGTGCTCTTCCAATAGTACTTTTTCCTGCACCTGCCATGCCAATTAATGTTATGTTCATTGCCCTCTCCGTCATGTTCTAAAAGTGATGATTAGCTGCCTAAAAGTCCTTGATGTAAAGATATGAAGTCGTAAATCTTCTGGGGAAAGTAGATTGTCCATATATATAAAATGAGCAGCGCAAAAATCCCCTGATGAGATCAGAGTAATTAGCCATATTGTAAATAAAGAACTAATTTAAGATAATCCGTCAATCTCTTCTAGCTTAATATAAAATTGGCACAAGGTCTGGTAAAAGTATGGATCTTCATAAAATATTGACTACACATCTAACAATTATACTCATCTAATCATTATACACATCTAATCATTATAAATTTTGGCGATTCCAAACATATAAGCAAGAATTGATTTTTTTCAGGTTATTTTCTTGAGAAGATTAATCTCTTTAAGGACTCATTAGAATTTACATAATTCATGAAAAGGACAAAAAGAGAAGAAAAAGAAACGGATCGGCTACTCAGAAGAGTGAGAAATCTGACGAATAAAAATTCAATTCCTGCACCCTAATTCTATACTGGATTTCAAATCATCATCCGGAAACCGTTATTGACCACTTTCATCCCTTTGAAAGGGACAAATGGAAAAATCCGGATACTGATTTGACAGGAGGAATTGCCTGTCTGTAGACACGTATTCAACGTAGAACTTGTATTTAACACTTTTCTTACAAATCGTAATAACAAATCGAATAACAAGTTGTATAAAAGAGAATTAGTTTAATCCCTGATATTTTCAACAACTTTTTTGCCCCTTTCCGTGGGAACAATTGTCAGTTCAGCGCCGCGGAATTCCCTCTCAAGCGGCTCGCCGTCGGCAATTCTGTCCATAGTAATTGCAACCGCCGCAACTTCGGAATGCGGTTGACTTCCAACTGCAATATTCCAGTCAGCGAGCTGGTAGATCTCCGGAGGAACTTTCTCTGCACCTACAACAATCATGAGCCTATCGCACTTTTTTAGTTCGTCAGTAACGTCCGGCAGATTGACTCCGTACATCGAAAGGTGGCAGACTTTTCCGCCGGAAGCTTTCCAATCCCTGACTTCCTGCTTGTAATTGACATTATTTTTTATATAGAAGTCTCCCCCCCAGCGCCTGACAACGTCTTCAAGAGTCTGTACTATCCCAGGGTCATCCGAAGCAAGGAGCATACCTTCTGCGCCGAGCAGGCGGGCTGTCAAGCCAACGTGGGTCGTGATCCTCTTATCTCTTTCCGGGCGGTGCCCCAGGCGCAACAAAACTATCCGCTTCATATTCTTGCTAAAGCTCGGACAAGGTATTAAAGGATTTCACTGAAAAAAGGAAGAAAATAGGAGAAAATCACTGGAACCCAAAAGTTCCGGGGATTCTTCTCAAAAGCATGCCTTCGACTATTATCGGATTTGTCCTCTGGGCCGTTGTCAATGCAGTCTCGAGCTTGAACTCTTTTTCTGCATAGATAGTGAGGATTGGATCTCCTTTTTTGACTTGCTCACCCATTTTCTTATGGATAGCGACTCCAGCACCCTTATCGTTAGGAGAACCTGCAAGTCTGGCAATCTCAATTATCCACTTATTGTCAAACTCGATAACATATCCGTCAGCCGAAGCAAAGATATCGGCGGTATATTTTCCGACCTGTATATCGTCGGATTTAATATTCGGATCTCCTCCCTGAGCCTCGATGATCTGTTTCATCTTTTCGAGGGCTTTTCCATTCCTGAGTGTTTCAAGTGCAACTTCTTTCCCACGATCTCTTGGAGCTGCTCCACCCATTTCAAGCAGGATACCAGCAAGGGCAGCGCTCTTTTCTATAAGGCTGTTTGGGCCTTCCATAGATTCCAGCACTTTCAGGGCTTCCCTGACTTCCAGTGCAGGCCCAACTTTTCTTCCTATTGGAGAGGAGCCATAGGTTATTGCACATTCCACATTCATGCCAAGCCTGTGTCCGAGGTTAATCAGATCTCTTGCCAGCTTTTGCCCATCCTGAACGGTAGGAACCTTCGTGCCAGCTCCGACAGGAATGTCGATTACCACGTTGTCAGCTCCTATAGCTCCCTTTTTTGCCATGATTGATGCAAGCATCTGGTAATAAGGATCAATTGAGAGAGGATATTCGACTCTGATAAGCTTATCATCTGCGGGCGCGATATTAGTTGCTCCTCCCCATACAAGAGCACCTCCCACCCTCTCGGTTATCTCCTTGACCTCCTGGGAACTAAACTCAACAGGACAGAGCACTTCCATAAGGTCTGCAGTTCCACCTGCACCTGTAATTGCCCTGGAACTTGTTTTTGGAATAAGAAGCCCATTTGCAGCAACAATAGGGACAACGAGGAGGGAAATTTTGTTTCCAGGTACTCCTCCTATGGAATGCTTGTCCATAATAGGATGAGTATCAAATTCGATTTTGTCCCCACTATCGATCATAGCTTTTGTCAGCCATTCAACCTCATCATCAGTCATTCCATGGATATAGGTAGATGTTATAAAAGCAGAGAGTTCGATATCACTGAGATTTTCCTCAACAATATCGTTTACGAGCATTTTAATGTCTTCCTGCACAACGGGTTTTTTATCCATGATTTTTTTAATCACAGTTGAAGATCTTGACCGAAACGCCGGTACAACTTCAACCGGCTTATCCCAGCCCTGGAAACGCTTGTAAATATCGGAAAATGCTCCAAGAGTGCCCGGAGGCACCATATCATCAGTTGTATCCACAATAGCAGAAAGGCTTTCACGCCCGCGTATGCGGACTCTATCTCCCTCATTAACCCCCAGTTCCTTCGCATCGGCAATATTAAATAACACTTTATGCTGCCCTATTTTGATATTAATATGTTCAAGCTTCAACTGCATGAGTAAACTCCTTCCGTTTCTTTCTCCTTATTTTCTTCAAGAATGTAAGTTTATAGTTCCGGTTTATGATCACTGAATCCAGACTTCCTGTTCATTCCCAGAGCCTGAAGAGAAGTAGCACCGACCGAAGGAAGCCTGGAAGATTAAAAGCAGATGTTAAACTGAGGAGACATATTAACCTTCATATTATTTTAAATAAATCCGTAAAAAGAACTTCAGAATTGTAGTAAAGAGATCGAGAAAAGAGCCCATAAATCAGTAATATAAGTAAAAAGACCGGGAAAGAAGAGACCGGGGAAAGAGTTCAAATGGGAGTAAAGAGACGGAGGGAGAGAGAGGTGGCACATCAGTACTGTAGAATAGATATGAAAACAAACGCAGGTGATGAAAAACGTTAAAGAACAGGTAAAGAACAAATATCGATTGGAATAAAACATCGATCATGGATATAAGTAAAAAATCGATCAGGGATATAAGTAAAAAATTGATCAGGGATATAAGTAAAAAATCGATCATCGGTAGGATAAAATTCTATAATCGATGAGAATAAAATATCAATCAATAATAAATATCAATCAGAAGCTCAAATCAATCAGCTTAATTAAGAACTATTCATTAACTATTTCCATTACTTTTTCTTGTTATCTTTCCACTAGCGATTTCTTTTCAGAATTAATCATATAAAATTTAATAAAAACTGCTCCTGCCATCAGCACCGCAAGCACTATTGAGAAATAAGGAGATCTTATGATATCCCATCGACCTGACCAGACAAGGAATCCTGTAAGGAAAAGGACTGAAGACCCTACTATTCCCGAGATCTCTAAGGGAATTCTGATTGAACCAAAGGTAAACCTATTTTGATTTTCGATAGTTTCGATATGTAACTCAAGCTTTTTTATATTTTCATTTATTAAAGTTTCTTGATTTTTGAGATTTTTCACTTCCATATCCAGCTTCTCAATCTCGGGTTTTAAGTCATTATGGACAAAATTCGACAGCTCCAGTACGGCAGTCTGAAGGGAACGTAAGCTTTCGGAAATGCTGGAAAAAAGATAATTAATATCTATAATTTTATAACTTGATGTAGAACTTTCTGAAGTATTATCCATAGAAATAATTGAAACGTTTGAGATCTCACCTGAAGGAATCACTGCATTGAGCGCAAAGCTTGAAATATTCTCTTCAGAAGTTAGTGGTAATGAGTTCGAAAGAAAAGAATTTCCAGGAATAAAAGATTTAGGAGAAACAGATGGCCCCTGCGGAAAAACTGACGAACCCGCAATAATAATTCCTGCATTTTCCTCTGTAAAAGGATCTGAGAAATTTCCGGAGAGAGCCCTTCCAGCCTGTGTAGAAGGAATTTCAAGCGTAAGACGGCGCTCAATTGCCCTGAGCCTTTTTTCTAAACTCCTTATATTTTGATCAAAAACTTCAATCCTTCCATGCAAGTCCTCCCTGATTTCTGGCTCTATCTGATGCGTATTATTCAATTAAATCGAACTCCGTTAATTATTTTATAATGACTTGTCCTAATCAGTATATAATACTTTTGAAAATCAAAAATAATATTAAAAGTAGCAATATAAAGTACCAGTGAAAGTAAATAAAGAATATATTAATATCAAAATTTATTAAAAATTATCAAATTTATTAAAAAATTAAATTATCAGAAAGAGTGAGTAAAAAAGAATAAAAATTAAAAAAAGAATAAGATAATAGAAGAAAGAAAGAAAGAAAGAAAGAAAGAAAAAAGGAATCAAGCTTGAAAAGCAAATTTAGAAGATTAAATCGGTCGAATCTCGATCAATCCTCCACTGTCCTGAGCCTCCAAAATATCGGTGGCGAGATTAGAATTTAATCTGAGTTTAATTTCTCCGTGTCGGCTTACAGTTGCACTGAAGAGATATTCATTCTCAATGAAAATCTCCACATCTTTTGCTGAAAGTTCCGGAGCCTCCAGGATAAGGTGTTTCTTATTTATTTCGATGAGAGGACGAACTGGGGAGGGAGCAGCTTCCTCCTCAATGCCAGAGACCCCGGCTTTCTGCTGGGGGGTTCTACTTTCGGATGCTTGCCGTCTGCCTCTTTCGCCCCTTGGAGCTTCTGCCTCCATCTCTCTTACATCAATATGAAGTCCCAGGGTATTTTCTATACGGTCAATAACACTTCCACCCTTGCCAATGACTTTTCGCATTTCTTCCCCTCGGACCTTTACGATTGCGCTGTCGTCTGATGTTACTTCTACTTCAATAGGACCAGATGCATACCTGCCAATAACATTCCTGATTTCTTCCCCGGCAAGCTTCCAGGCAGGCTTCCTGGTTTCCCGAGAAGGCCCTATAGGCATGACCACGACCTGCTCCCCATAGGTGTAAATCTCATATTCTATTTTGCCAGTTTCGAAATCTGCGATAATAATTACGGGCCTTGCAAGGTCCTGTTCTGTCATCCCATGAGGGACCTTAACCGTGAATTCAAGCACCAGTACCTTTGAAACCTCTCCTTTGTCAATAAAAATAACGGTATCCACTACCTGGGGGATCACGCCGAGTTCAACTCTTCCAATCAGGCGTTGAATAGCATCCACTGCCCTTGTTGAATGCACTACCCCGATCATTCCTACTCCGGCAAGGCGCATATCTGCGAAAATCAGAAAATCCCCGGTCTTTCGGACTTCATCATATATTGTGTAATCCGGCCTGACAAGTAGCAAAAGATCCGCAGTATTTTCCATCTTTCCATTCAGGGGTGAATACTGGGTAATTTCAGGAGGCACCATCAGGTCTCTTGGTGATTCCATAGTTTTGACCACCTGTCCCTGGTCATTCAGGTAACGTGCAACCCCTGCCGCAAAAGTAGATTTTCCGGCCCCAGGCGGTCCGGCAATAAGAATTCCACGCTGGCTTACAATACGTTCTTTCAATTTGTCACTGAGGCGATAATGCTCAAGATCTACAACTGTGGTTGGCCTGACAGCCGTAATTTCCATATCGTCGGAAAAAGGCGGGTTAGCAATTGCAATTCTCATGTTCCGTATTTGAAGGACACTAGCCCCCCTTGAGGACATCTCGATGAAAGACTCAGGGTCCAGCCTCGCCCTTTCAATAAGTTCTCTCGAGATACTGGTAAGTTCCGAAGAAGTGGCAGGTTCTTCACGAATCATTACATAACGTACATCTCTTACAGGACCTTTCTTAGCCATTGGAGATACGCCATTTTTGAGATGCACGGACATCGTATCGTCAGTGAAAAAACGCTCTATTTTAAGAGGCGTAAACTCTGATGGGTCCAGAACTTTAGGGTGCATGTACTCAACATCAAGTCCCTTTGCTTCAGCTATAAGGGACTGTACTCTATCTTCGCTTACAAACAGCCCTCCGACCTCAATAGCCGTATTCCGGATAAGTGCATCTACCCTGCCCTCTCTAGACAGCTTTATCTCTTCAAGAGTGGGTTCAACCCCACTGAATTGAAGTTGAATTTCCCCTCTGTCTGCCAGCTTGCGAAGTTCCGAAAGCTCATCAAGCCCTTTGAAACCTATTTCTCTGCCCTTGTTTGCCTGCGCTTCAAGTTCCGATACCACAGCTTCGGGAATAATAATTTCAGCGCCCCTGAACTCACCGCTTCTGACGCGGGACGAAAGCCTCCCGTCAATAATCACACTTGTATCCGGAACAACCCTCCATATCCGTTTCTCTTCAGCCATATAAGGAAATATATAGCCAAAAGGTATATAATATAATGTTTGAATTATCCAAGATTATATATACATTGTACTGTATATAATTATTTTGGTGACACAAGTTGTCTACAAAAAAAGTACCATTAACAATAAAAACTTTTTTTATGAAGGAAACAGAATACGGAGAACTATCAGAAGTCAACAAGAAGATCACACACAAATATATTGAATCAATAGAAAACAGTGCAACACCAAAGTCACAGCAGACTATTGATTATAACGCCAAAATAATGAGGTTTACCCTGATACATATTAAAACCGATCTGGATAAACTGACAGTCGATGATATAGACGACTTTAAAAAAGCAGTAAATAATTGGCGTTGTAAAGATGGGAAAAACAGGGCAAATACAACTAAAAAACAATACTTTGTTGGCTTTAAACGATTCCTATACTGGTATGCTAAACGGTACGAAAATACTAAGTACATAAATCTCGCCAACCAAATCGAGATTAGGGGTATGGCACCGCGCAAGCTGCCAAGTGATCTACTCACTACAGAAGAAGTCGAAAAGATGATTGCATCTGCTGACTTACCCCGGGACAAAGCTATTATCGCAACGTTGGCTGAAAGCGGCTGTCGTATGGGAGAACTGCTTTCCTGTCGCATAAAAGATGTAGAATTGACAAGCAATGGGTGTAAATTGACATTCCCAAAAGGTAAGACCGGATCCAGGACAGTGCCTCTAGTGTTTGCAGCAAGTTATATTGATCATTATATGAGACAGCATCCAGAGCGAAATTATCCAGATGCACCACTATGGTTGACAAACCGGCAAAACGAGCATAGAGGACTTGCTTACGGTACAATTTACGGGATAATAAGAGATATAGCAAAACAAGCAGGTATAACCAAGCGTGTCCACCCCCATTTGTTCAGGCATACAGCGGCTACGCAGCTTAGTAAGATTTGGTCAGAACCGATGATGCGAACCTATCTTGGGTGGCAAGCGGGATCAAACATGCCAAGCGTGTATATTCACCTTGGAGCGGGTGATGTGGAAACCGCAGTTTTATCAGATCGTTATGGTTTGATTGAAAAGAAGAAGAATGATAGAGGTATGGACGTTGGAACGTGCCCAAAATGTTGGAAAGTAATATCAGCAAACGCAATATTTTGCTACAACTGCGGTCAGCCTATGACAATAGAGGCACAACAATCAATCAATTCAACTACATCAGAGTTCTCAGCTTTCATTAATCAAAATCAAGACCTAGTCAAACAATTCATGAATCAACTGCAAATGAACCTATCAAAATAACCACCTACAAGCCACGTACATCGTCGGTGCTTATCGTATTCATTAATCCCGATAATTATTATTACCTTTGAAGATGTAACAAATAACGGTGACATAAGACCTATATAGAAAGAAACTAATAATTTATTTGTTGCAGTATTACTCCTCGGATGATGTCATCCGATGTCATAATTCAACTGCTTTTCAAGATATGGAGTAATACAAATGTCAATACAATCAGAAGCAGCTGGCTTGGTTCAGCGTCATAAAGACGACATAGAATATCTTCAGAAGTTTGGAAGCCCTATTGAAAAAGCTATGGTTCAAGTTGTTTTAGCGGCATCGCAAGGTGATAAAAAGTGAAGGGAATGCCACTAAAACTCGACAAGAACATAAGTACTTCGTTATCCCTTAGTCCTGAAGCTATCGGGATTATAGATAGAGAGCGTGGTCAAAAGTCCCGTTCTTCATTTGTAAACTGTTGGCTGATCAGTACTTTCGGTGGTGGTGGCCAATGACCCTTACACCTGAAGAAAAACAGCGAAGGCATGAGAAGGCTGTAGCAAGAAGTGCAGAGATTCGTAGAATTAGAGCGTTACGAGCTGCAAACCGTGAAGCTAGGCTTAGGGAAAAGAGTAGAGTATAATTTACTTCCTTTTTTCTTTTGTCTCTAGTTCAAGGGATATTATTACAACTCAGAAGCTACGTAGATTTCTTGTGCTCCAATTGCACAGAACATTAAACATAAGGCAAAACACCGATGTGCCGAATCCTGGCACGTCGGAAAATTCCGATCTACTCAACATATCCACTATTTCCTTTATTGTTATTTATTGGAATTGTAAAAGCAAAGGTACTTCCTTCTCCCGGATTGCTTCTGAACCAGACATATCCACCATGCAGATGGACTATTTGTTTGACTAACGAAAGACCTAGCCCAGTTCCCTGATAATTTTTGGAGGAAAAAAAATCAACCTGGCTAAAAGGTTTGAAGAGTTTTTTTTGGTCCTCAGCTTTAATACCGATTCCGGTATCATTAACCTTTATTTCCACCATGTCTCCTTTTTTTCTCACCTCTATTTTTACAGTGCCGTTTTCGTAAGAAAATTTTATAGCGTTATCCACAAGGTTGTACATTATCTGAACAAATCTATCTTCGTCTGCACAGATGCTTCTAATCTTGCTATCTATATCGATTTCAATTTTAATATTTTTCCGATCTGCGATAGGAAACAGGAGATTTTGAATCAAATTTAGTTTAGTAGCAAGCTCAAAATCTTTATAATCAAGCTTTAGTTTCCCGGCTTCTACCTTGGAGATATCCAGAATGTTATTGATCAGGTTCAGAAGATGCTTCCCACTTTTCGAAATGTTTCCAACGGATCGTAGCTGCTTTTTATTCAATTCCCCATAAGCTTGTTCATAAAGCATGTCAGAAAAACCTATTATTGAGTTAAGTGGAGTTCTCAGTTCATGGCTCATATTTGCTAGGAATTCGCTCTTGGTACGGTTTGCTACTTCGGCGATTTGTTTTTCCTGAAAAAGTTTTTCTTCAGCTCTTTTGCTTTCAGAGATATCTCTGGAAATGAACGAAATAGCATTCAGCTTTCCACTCATATCGAAAACCGGAGAAAGAGTTATTGAGACATTTATAGTTTTCCCGTCCTTTCTAAACCGTTTAGTTTCACGATTGCGGATCATTTCGCCTTGTTTAACTAGTTCGCTTAGCATTTTAGTTTCTTCACTTAAATTAGGTGGAGCCAAGATGGATATAGGTTTTCCAAGAATTTCTTCCCTTGAATAACCATAAACATGCTCTCCCCCTTTATTCCAGCTTGTAATAATGCCATTAAGAGACATAGTTCCAATAGCATCATTTGATGATTCCACGACATTTGCTAAGATCTGAATTTTCTCTTCTGCTTTCTTACGCTCAGTAATGTCCTGAACTATTCCCTTTATTCTAACAGGTCTATTTTTGTTATCTAAAATGAATTCGGATTTCAGGTGTAGTATGCGTTCTTCCCCATCATTTAAGATAATCCTATACTCAATAACAAAGGTACTTCCATTTACAGCTTTTTTAATGGAATCACAATAATAATCTCGATCTTCGGGATGTATGTAACTTAAATATTCACTGAAAGATGGTGCTAATTCTTGAGGAGCACGTTCAAAAATACGATACGTTTCCTCAGACCAGTATGCTTTATCAGTTGCAATCTCCCACTCCCAATTACCAATATGAGCCATCTTTTGAGCTTCAGCAAGACCTTTCTCACTTTCTTTTAATGATTTGTAAGCTATTTCAAGCTCTGATGTACGTTTTTTAACTATTTCTTCTAAATTATCGAGTGTTTTTTTCAGCTTAGCCTCTACTTCTTTCCGGCTAGTGATATCACTGAGCATACTCATAGAGCCTATGAATTTGCCATTTTTATCAAAGAGAGATTTAGAATTCACAAGAGTCCATAAAAGTGTGTCATCTTTACTTATAAATTTAAACTCGTGGCTTTCATCGATGCCATGGCGCCTCTTTTTCATATTCTTTTCGAAAATAATCTTACCTTCTTCATCAGTAAAATCCAGTACAGATTTGCCAATTATTTCGTCCGGAGCGCGTACTAGCATCTCGGCCATTTTCTTGTTAACATAAGTAATCCTGCCTTCAGCGTTAACTATCAAAATACCTTCGTTAGCTATCTCTATAAGGTTGCGATGCTTCTCCTCGCTCTCCCGAAGTGTTTCTTCAATCTCTTTCTGTTCACTTATATCGAATCCCAAAATGTTAACGCATTGTTCTTCAGGTAAGGGGTGAAAAACAACCAAATATATTCTTTTTCCCACTTTAACTTCAATTTTTTCCGGACTATTCCGCTAAGGCAAAACATCGATGTGCCAAATTTAGCACATCGGAGAAAAGCAGCAGAAAGAAGAAACGAGGTTACCATGGTCCCAAAAAAGTTCTTATTTCCCGGTGCTTCAATTGCCTTCTAATTAATTAAGATCTAAAACTTGCAGTATATGTTTTTATTATTGCCATAAGGATCTCAAGCCATGCTTAGCGTGAAATTGTTCCTTTCTAACTCTCAGAGCCTCAGGTTTTTAATAATAATCTCATTTTTTTAGACTCAAAATTAAGTAACTTTCTATTCAAAAAAGAAGAGTAAGAAGAGAAAAAAGGGTCTTTAAGCTTTATATATTGATTTTTGGGACATAATGGCTGGTCATTATAGTATTTGCTTTCTTAAAAAGATCACATTTACTGTAGCAGACGAAGTCTTAACGAATTATGGAAAGTAAATTTTTAATTATAACAAACTTATTTTAAATGGGTGAAATATTGAGAAAAGAACTAATAATTCTGCTATTATTGATAGGTGTATTGCTTGCATCAGGATGTGCTGGTAATAAAAGTGAAGCTCCAAATAATACAGTAACTCCAAATAATACAGTAACTCCAGTTGGTTATCAATCTGGGCATATGGGACCAGGAATGATGGGGCCAGGAATGATGGGGTCAGGAATGATGGGATCAGGAATGATGGGTAATATGATGGCTATTTACTATCCAGATTCCAAGCCCATAACTCAAGATGAAGCACTTAAAGACATGCAAAATTTTGCCCGACAATACTACGGCTCGAATATTGAAATAGAAGACTTTATGGCTTTCAGTAGCAACTATTATGCTGTTCTAAAGGATAAAAACAGCAACCAGAGTGTAGCCGAGATTATCGTAGACAGGTATTCTGGATCGGCCTATCCTGAGCCAGGACCAAACATGATGTGGAACACTCTATATGGTGCTGGAAGAGCGCAGGCTGGAGGCTCGGGTTTTGACCTCGCAGGAGCACAGAAGCTTGCAGGAGATTTCCTGTTAAGCTATCTACCTGGAGCGCAAATTATGGAGTCTAAGGCTATGCCTGGCTACTACACTTTTGACTTTGGACGAAATGAAACTGAGAGTATGTTGAGCGTGAACGCCTACAGTGGTCAGATCTGGGTGCATACTTGGCATGGATCTTATCTGGGCGGAATGAACATGACCAGCTAATAATACTATGCAACTGAGCTTGATAGATTATATAAAAACTTAAAAATAATAGAGTTAGGACTTACGCACTCGGGCATAAAATCAAGTAAAACAGACTTTGTTAAAAGGATTTAGGTATAATGCTATTAATTTCTTAGTTTTGCGCATAAGTCCAAAAGTGTTGAAACGCTGTCATCAAAAATATTCAAATTTCTAATGTCTACATATCGAAAGTAGACAATTAATTTTTAAAAATGTAATAAATTTGTGAGCTTACTATAAGTTTATTTTCTCTCACATCAGGTTCTTTTTTATTTCTTCTAATTCTTCTTTCGTAATTTCACCTCTGGCATACCTCTCTTTTGCAATATCCAACGCAGATTTTCCTTCACTGCTCCTTGTCTTGTTCTGCTCAATGAGAGATTTTATCAAGAAATAAGCTAACACAATGATTATAATCCAGAACAAGAGTACAAAAAACATACTTCCATATCCCATCATGCCGTAACCATAATCACCCATCATACCGAAACCGACCATTGTAACCACTTCCATATGTTTATGATATTATTCTTTAGTCTCAATTATATTTCTCTTTAGTGCACCCTTCAGATAATTATCTAATCGAAGACTAATGTTTTAGTAACGTAATACTAAAAACATAGAGCAGAAGAGCAGCCACATATTTGATCAAATGTGATGAATTAAATATCTTGCCGAATTTACGTTAACATTTAGCCCCAATATCTCTACCATTTATATATTTTATAGACATCTTACGCTTTCTCAATATAGGTTCGGTATAAGATGTCAGCTCCTTATCAACCACTGGAATGTCATAAATCCTCTTTAGTTAAAATTTTCCTCTCATTTTTTCGTTTAGGCCTTACTGCTTTTGGTGGTCCAGCTATGGTTGCATATATAAAAAGAATGGCTGTTGACCGGGAGCATTGGATAGATGAAGAAACATTTCGAGATGGAGTCTCATTTTGCCAGATGATACCGGGTGCGACTGCGATGCAGACCTCTGCTTACGTAGGATTAAAAATTAGAGGTTGGGCTGGTGCACTAGCAGCTTTCACTGGATTTGGAATGCCAGCATTCGTCATTATGGTCATTTTAGCTGCTTTTTATTCTCAGACTGCAACACTCCCCGCGAGTATCGCAATTTTTCATGGATTAAGAGTAATTACAGTAGCTATTATTGCAAATGCTGCCATCTCATATGGCCGATCATCGCTTAAGAAGTGGCTCCATGGTATTATAGCTATGATAGCTGCCATATTGTTCTTCTTCGGTGTGACTCCCGTTATTGTAATTTTTTTCTCAGGGCTTCTCGGCCTTGTGTTTGTTCGTGGAGAGGCATACTTTCCTCGTTCCAAAGAAGTAACAACTTCCCACAAGCTTTCTTATTCTTTTATCAGTATTATCGCCGTTGCAATAGTGATATTTATCCTATTATATATCTTTCAGCGTGATTCTTTTGATCTAGCATTGACAATGACAAAGATTGATATTTTGGCATTCGGAGGCGGATTTGCTTCTCTTCCCCTTATGTTCCATGAGGTCGTTGATGTCCACGGTTGGCTCAGTTCCTCTACATTCCTTAATGGTATTGCACTAGGTCAGATAACCCCGGGACCAATCGTGATTACTGCAACTTTTGTCGGGTATCTTATGTATGGTCTTCCAGGAGCAATAGTGGCAACATTTGGGATATTTACCCCTTCATTTCTGATCGTCGTTGGATTGGCTCCGTATTATGATAAAATACGTGATTCTCCTCGTTTTCATTGGGTAATACATGGAATCCTTTTTTCATTTGTAGGCCTTCTAATTAGTGTAACAGTAAAGTTTGCCATTGGAATTCCGTGGGATATTTCCTCAATAATTCTCTTAGCAGGCACGCTTGCTGCACTGGTTCTTGATGTTGAGATTTTATTGGTAGTCCTTACAGGACTAGTGATTTCATATTTCCTATTTTAAATTACAGGGATAATAATAGTCTAATCCAATGCAGTAGCAATTTTTATTTATTAATAGCATTTTTCATAAAATTAGCTTTTTATCTCATTTTAGATTTTCTAGCTGACAGGTGAACAATATTGGGTCTGTGGGTATTCGCATATATCTGGTGTCGGAATGATAGAAAAATCTCAGAAATTATATGTTTCTATTTATAAAGATTTAAAATACAAACGATGATCTATTAAATTATAAATAAGGCCAAATTGAACAAGAAAAAATGTGGGGTGTAATTACAATGGTTATGGATAGCTTAGTGAAAGAGCATTGGAATAAAATTTATTCGTCAAGGGATGTAGATAAACTTAGTTGGTACGAAGAAGTACCTGAGCCTTCTATAAGGTTACTGTCGAGATGTCATTTAAACAAAGATGAGTTTGTGTTAGATGTGGGGGCAGGTGCATCAACGTTTATTGATTATCTTATTAATCAAGGTTTTAGCAATATCATTGCTACCGATATAAGTGAAATATCTTTGAACAAATTAAAAGAAAGGTTAGGTAAAGAAAAAGCTTCAAAAGTTAGATGGATAGTAGATGATATTACTCAACCAATTTATATTCAAAATTTAAGAGATATTTCTTTGTGGCATGATAGGGCAGTTTTACATTTTTTATTAAAAGAGAATCAGCAGCAAGTGTATTTATCCACTTTAAAGAAAGTAATCAAAAAAGGTGGTTATGTTATTATTGCTGCTTTTTCTTTAGAAGGAGCAAAAAAATGTAGTGGTTTGGATGTTAAAAACTATGATCAAAATATGTTGGCAGAATTCTTAGGAAAAGAGTTTAGCTTACTTGAATATTTTGATTATACATATCATATGCCTTCAGGCGAGCCAAGACCATACATATATACCTTATTTCAAAAGAATTGAGTTAGCTTTATTTTCATTCCTGTACTCTTTTGTAAAACTGTGTTACTGTATGGCTTTGCCTACCTTTCAGTGCCCTTTTGTAAGCTAACGGCTCATGTGGTTGTGGGAATAAAACAAAGAAGAATCATTTTATTCGAAGGCATGAGAAGGCTGTAGCAAGAAGTGTAGAGATTCGTAGAATTAAAGCACTACGAGCTGTAAAACGGGAAACAAGGCTTAGGGAAAAGAGTGGGAAATAACCTACTTTTCTTTCTTTAGTTCCAGTTTTCATTAGTCGATTGATTGTTGTACTGCGGGCGTTGATGCTTGATTATTCTTTTCTGTTACCGTGAATTTCATCGTGAATTCCGTCCCATTGTTCCTTTTCAATTCAAGTTCCCCATCTAATTGGTCGACAAGGGAAGTTACAAGCTGCATGCCAAGAGTATCAAGGTCTTCAATATCAAGGTTTTCAGGTATACCTATCCCATTATCCGAAACAGTCAAAACAAAATTGGTGCTCTTGCAGTCTTCGCATTTGCATTCTTTGTTTTTGCCACAATGGAGTTTGATTTGGATATCCCCTTTATCTCTCCCTATAAATGCATGTTTAAGGGAGTTCGAAACGAGTTCATTAATAATCATTCCTAATGGGACTGAAGTGTCCATGTCAAAGAAAGTGTTTTCTTCCAGATCCATGTTTAAGCTGACATTGGTATTTCCGAGTCTATAGGTATGGAAAAGATTATCAGCAAGTTCCTCAATATACGGCGAAAAGTTCAGTGTATCGAACCCTCCACCTTTGTACAATTCTTCATGGATCAGAGCCATAGATATCACTCTATCCTGGCTTTCCCTGAAGGCTTCCAGAACGTCGGAGTCTTTAATGTTCCTCCTGCCATTGAACTTTTCAGCCTGTAGGTCAAGAAGGGATGAGATTACCTGGAGGTTGTTCTTGATCCTGTGATGGATTTCTTTTTTACGGATAATCTCGATATTTGCTAAGGCTTCTTCAGCTTCTTTTCGCGTAGTGATATCAGTGAGCATAGTCATTATGCCCATAAACTTGCCTTCATAATCAAAAATGGGTTTAGCATTCACTTGTGCCCAAAAATGAGAGCCATCTTTACGTATATATTTAAGTTCAGGGTTTTCAAAATCTCGCAACCCTCTTTCCAGAATCGATTTGACAATAGGTTTAGACTCTTCGCTGATAAAATCCCACATCGTTTTGCCAATGATTTCGTCACTACTGTAACCAATCATTTCTTCAAGTTTTTTATTGGCGTAAATAAGCTTGAGTTCATTATCAATTAAGCCAATACCTTCATTTGCTGTTTCTACGATGTTCCGATACTTTTCCTCACTTTCCCGAAGCTTCTCTTCAGCTTTTTTACGTTCAGTAATATCCTGAACTATTCCTTTTACTCGAATAGGGATATTTTCATCATTAAAAATAAAATCTGATTTAATATGGAGTGTACGTTCTTCACCATTAGCTAAAACAATTCTAAAATCAAGTCCAGAAGTACGTATTTTTGTGGTATAATCATTGACTTTACAGTAGAAATCCAAGTCGTCGGGATGAATATAATTTAAATATTCTTTTAAAGATGGTGCCAATTTTTGAGGCTCACGTTTAAAAATACGATACATTTCTTCCGACCAGTATGCC
>CAVRNH010000060.1:0-16567 GCA_963722085.1 uncultured Methanosarcinaceae archaeon
AAGACGTTAAGTAGCTAGATGTGCATATAGACTTAAAATGAGGGAGAATCTATGACAGAAGAACGTGAAATGTACAAGGGAAGGGAGATTGTCGTAAAGACAGAAGAAAGCTTGCTTGGGGCAGGAGTAAGAGAAGGCGTAGAAGAAAAAAAGCCCGAGTTATATATAGATGGCAAACATATAGACACAGTTCGTGAGCCTTCTGGTGTTTTTCGAGCTGCCCGCTTAGTCTATGCTCCTGATTTCTCACTCATAGATCTTGCAAAGAAACTCATAGACTATGAGGAGGCGACCCCCTAATGAGCGTTAGGAAAAATCAGGCTTCACTAACTGTGATTGAAAGGGCAGCTTTTATTTCTGCTGTAAAAGCAGTAAAAGCTAACGGCATCTATGATATTTTTGTAGAGCAGCATCGGACTGCGATGCTTGATAGGAACATAAATCCTGTCGACCCAGCTCATTTAGGTCCGGCATTTCTACCATGGCATAGAGAGTACTTGCATCGGTTTGAGCTGGAACTACAAAAAATTGACCCAAATGTGACCTTACCATACTGGGATTGGACTGTCGATAACTCAGAAACCTCGTCCATGTGGGATCCCGACTTTCTGGGAGGTGATGGCGATGGGCGACACGGAGAGGTCACTACCGGACCTTTTGCGTATTCAGCAGGCAATTGGACACTGACTATACTCGATCCTGGTGAGACAGATCCATTCTTGAAAAGGGCATTTGGACTCATGGGAAGATTGCCTTCTCAAAGACTGGTGGATACTGTGCTTGCAGTGGTTCCATATGACTCAGCACCATGGACTTTTGGAGCTAACGGGTTTAGAAATAGCCTGGAAGTTCCGATACATAACAATGCGCATATGTGGGTTGGGGGATCCATGATGGCAGCAACTTCTCCGAATGATCCTGTATTCTGGTTACATCATTGTAACATCGATAAGCTATGGGCTCAGTGGCAAAGAGAGCATCCTGACCAAAACTACATTCCAGACCGATCGAGTGTTCCGAATGCACCACCAGGACACGCATTAGATGATCCTATGTGGCCATGGCAACGGGAGCCAAATCCACCGACACCCAGGAGTGTACTGGATCATAAAGCCCTCGGCTATACATATGATACTGATCCATAAAATAAAGTATCAATCTCGTGAGAAAGCTTAGGCTAATAACTCTTTCAAATAAGACGAAGCATTTGCAATACGCTACGGGATATTGTATTGCCGTTTAAAATTAAAACAATAAGATCAGGAGAATTATCAGCAATAGATATTTCCTGAGAATATCCAGGACATATAACGCAATTTTATATTAAATTCTATGATGCTGGTTTTTCAGATTCGTTCATTTAGACTGTAAAAGCCAACTCTCCGCAAAAAGACTGATAGAAGAAGAACTCCCGATATAATTGTTCTTATTCTAATTTCTTCTATCTTCTATACTTTCCTGGAAGGTTCTTTTTAATTGAGGATTTCTTCTTCTGATATTGTGGAGTGGATTCACCTGAAAGTCATTCCTTCAAAAATTACATATGATTTTTATCTGTATCATTTTATCTGTTCATTACCTGGTAACCTGTAACGTACTTATGCTGTAAATACTACATCTACTTTTTCAACATCCCACAAGGACCCCAGCTTTTCTGTAATGTCCTCCTTGATTGCCGAAGCAAACTGGTGGTCTGCAGGCAGGTCTACAACCACTCTCACTACTCCATCTTCAACAGTTGTTTTAAGGATCAGATTCGTGCGGATAACGTCAAGGCCCGTTAGCGGGTTCATAACATGTTTGAGCCTCTTCTTGACAACTTCTTCGGTTGTCGGCTCTTTTTCGGTAACAAGCCCATGCTTTTCTTCGTAGTCCCGGATAGCAGCACGCAGCCCCTCAACTGCAAGCACTGAGCAGTGGGCTTTAATTGGAGGAAGCCCTCCAAGCTCTTCAGAGGCCTGTTTCCATGTTATCTTTTTTGCCTCATCAATGGTCTTTCCACGTGCAATGTCCGTAATGACCGAGCCTGTGGCAATATTTGAAGCACAGCCATAAGATTCGAACTTTACATCCTCAATAACCTTCGTCTCGGGATTTACCTTAATATAAACTGCAACCATATCCCCGCAAGCCGGGCTCCCTTCAAGGCCTTTTCCATCAGGATTCTCTATCTTTCCTACATTATGCGGGTTCTTGAAATGCTCCAGCACTTTTTCGCTATAAGGAAACTTCATGATCTCACCTTTCCCTTCATTATTTCTTTTTCATGCTCTTCTTTATTCTGTTCTTCTCTGCCATTTTTGCATGTTTCAATTTTATTTCCTTGCAAGGGGACTGATTTCCCGGAGTCTTGCCACAATTTCACTCATAGCGTCAATTGCAGCATCAGCATCTTCCATGCGGTTGTAGCGCCCAAAGGTAAAACGTACTGAACCATGGGCTCTTTCATGGTCACCTCCAATACCCCTGATTACGTGGCTGGCTTCGAGGGAGCGGCTAAAACAAGCTGAACCTGTACTCACTGCAAAGCCTCTCATGTCCATATGCAGAGTTACAGATTCCCCTTCTACGTAATGGAAGGTCAGGTTTGAATTCTGTGGCAAGCGCTTCTCCCGGCTTCCGTTGAGAGTAACATCCGGAATTTCGGAAAGTGATTTCTCAATTACCCGGTCTCTCATGGCCTTAAGCTGTCTGGTTTCTTCTTCGGTTACGAGTTCCACAGCTTTTGCAAAGCCTACAGCTCCGGGAATGTTTTCTACACCTGCCCTCAGGTTGGACTCCTGGAAGCCTCCATCCATGAATTTACTTATCGGGGTATCTTTCCGGATATAGAGAGCACCAATCCCCCTTGGGCCGTGAATGGTGTGGGCGGCCATGCTAATCAGGTCTATGGGTAGTTCCTTCACACTGAGGGGAAGCCGGGTAAAGCTATGGGTAGCATCGGTATGCAGGAGCACATCTTTTTCTTCACAGATTTCTGAGATGGCCTTCAGGTCCTGCACTGTTCCGATTTCCTGATTTCCATACTGAATCGATACAAGAACTGTCTCTTTTGTAATTGCTTTGTTTAGTCCTCCAAGATCTGCAAACCCTTCGGAATCTACGTCGAGATAAGTCACGTCAAAGCCCTGTTTTTCGAGAGCTCTTGCCGTGTTCAGGACAGGAAAATCCTCGATCTTCGACACGATAATATGCTTGCCTTTCTTTTCCTTAAGGGCCCACGCAACTCCTTTAAGAGCTGTGTTGCTTGACTCTGTATCACCGGATGTGAAAATGACTTCATTGGAGTCTGCATCGAGTTTTGAAGCTATGCCTTCTCGGGATTTTTCAAGTCCCTCTTTTGCTTCGATACCCATAGAATAGCCAAACTCAGATGTTGCTACCGCATAGGTATCAAAAAAGTAGGGTGTCATTGCCTCAAGTACTCGTTCATCCAGCCGGGTGCATGCAGCATTGTCAAGATAAGTTATACTTTCGAATATTTTTTATCCCTCCTCAGCTTGTAAGTAAAATTCTTGCTCTCAAATTGCTCGGTAATTTCTTAATTTTATAGTTAAAATCTCTGAGATTTCAGCAAATTTCAGATTTTTAAATGAATATTAGATTTTAGGTAAACTTTAGAGTTTTAAGCTATAACTTCAGAGCTTTAAGGGATTTAAGTGAATTTTATAGTTTTAAATAAGTTCCAGGTGTTTTAGAATTAAAGCTTTGAGTATAGCAATTAGTTGAGTATAATAAATTGTAATTTAGTTGAGTATAATAAATTTGGAGCCGAAAATAAGGATATTCGGGAAAACTCTGCGTTATTGTGACTATTCGAACTCCAAAGCTCTTCAAAGTTCAGATAAAGAGAGTTATATTCGCATCCCTCGCTTCGTGAATATATGAACCTACAGCTCCCCATTCGTCGATCCATTCCGTTCTAAGCTCCTCTTTCCTTATGCCCATAATTTCCATGGTCATTTCGCAGGCTATTATCTTTCCTCCAAGTTCCTTGAAGTCATTCATCAGTGTCTCAAGTGAAACAACATTGGCCTTGTTCATCCTCTGTTTAATCATAAGCCTGCCAAGTCCCAGCATATTCATTTTGGAAAGCGGCCCTTTCTCAAGCTCTCCTTTTTTCAGTCGCATCAGTCCCCAGAAAGTGAAGTATATTGAGGCTTCCATGCCCATTGCCAGGGCTCCGTTTCCAATTATAAGCGCACTGTATACCTTGTCCATATCGCCGCTATGCAGGATAATAACTGTCTTTTCCCCCATTCCCATTCCTCTTCCAGCTTTACTTCTGGATCTTAATCTCCCACTCTTTACCTCCTTCTTTATCTTTAATTTCCAGCACCTTGATCCCCATTGCCTCGCAAGCCATAGGAATCTCTTTCTTTGATGCCGGATGCGTGCCCCTTACAATTACAAGGTCCCCTGGGGAGGCTTTTTTTAATGCTTTTCTAAATTCCACCAGCGGAGTCGGGCAGGTCTTCCCCCGAACATCGATTTCCATCTCTGCCACTACTCTTACCTCCAATATTAGAGAAACGGAAGGGTCCGGACAACAATTCTGCTGTCATCCCTAAGTACAGTGTATTTAAAGCATATCGTTCTTGTTGAAAATACTATTTGGAAACCACGCTGATCTTTTATTCTGAACTGTCCTTTTCTTCAGAGTGCTCTCCTGATCTTTTCTGCGATTGCCTTCAGATTTGTAGTATCGGGCTCGGTCCATACTATTGATTTAATCCCTCTTCCGCCATCTCCCTTTTTCCTTGGAATAACATGTACATGCACATGTGGAACTTCCTGGCCAGCAGCTTCCCCATTATTAATGCCAATATTCGATCCGTCTGCCGAAAATGCTTTCTCAACTGCAGCAGTAATTTTCCTTGCAACTTCAAAAAGCGAGGCAACATCTTCTGCACTCATATCTGTAAAGTCACGGAAGTGTTTTTTAGGAGTCACCAGAGTATGCCCTTCGCTTGCCGGGTAAATATCTAAAAACGCAAAAACTGCATCATCTTCATAGACCTTAGTTGAAGGAATTTTTCCTGAGGCTATTTTGCAAAAAAGGCAATCTTCTTTCATAACTATATCCCCATAGACTTTTAGGGGGTACACTTATATCAGGGTTCTGTTCCATAATAGTTTATAATTTTTTCCACAGTATTTAGTCCCCCCTCAGAGTTTTCAAAATTGCAGTTTCCTTCAGGCTTTATTAATATTCGAAAATCGGATCTTCCAGATGAGCCTGAAATACCTTAACAAAAATTAACATCACGGAGAATAAGACATTATGATAGGTTATATTGCAGGCGCGCTGACAACCATAGCTTTTGCCCCCCAGCTTCTAAAAGCCCTAACTGCGAGATCTACAAAGGATATATCTCTTATGATGCTGCTTTGCTCGACTTCAGGCATGGTCCTCTGGCTCTATCATGGGATTCTGGTAAAAGATCCTGCACTGGTCGTTGCAAACAGTACTTCCGTCGTACTTGCCTCCTCACTTCTAGGTCTCAAACTTAAGAATGACTGTGCCAGCTACTTCTTCGAGCTCGGTAAAAAGAGCTGGAAATCGGAAAACAAATCTATTTCTTCCCGAAGGTAAGGTTTGGAGTGCACAACTATATATTTAGGAATAATTAAATTAAATTAAATTAAATTAGATTTATTATAATAATTGGGATTCGTATTTGCTTTTCAGATTGGGGGGAAATGAATGGCTAGAAGCATAGCTGGTGCACTAATTGGTATGGTCTGTACTTTTATCTTTTATTTCATTCCGGGTGTAAATATTATAGCCCCTCTGCTGGGCGGTCTTTTAGCTGGCTATTATGCAGATGGGGGTTTTGGGGGAGGCCTTCAAACTGGAGTTTTAATGACAATACTCATGATTATTCCAGGAATCCTTCTCGGCGGAGTTCTTGGATCAATACTAAGGAATGCACCTGTTCTTGGAGGATTCGTAGCTGCCTCTACATTTATAATAACACTGGTTATTGTAGCTCATTCCGCTGTAATGGGCATTATTGGCTCGGTGCTTGGGGCTATTCTGGAAGAAAAGAGAACAATCTGACTGTTTGACTGACAAACTAAAAGTAAGACCTGAAAATCTAAATGATGCAGAAGTTATAGATTGAGATTATTAACTGTAAAACCCTGACTATTTTGAGCTCAGATTAAGCTTAAATTTTACAGTTATCTTTTCGATCTCAACGTAAAAAAGGTATTAAGAAAAATAAACTTTTTTAGAGCTTTTTCTTAACTACGAAGTATTGTACAAAAATCAGGAAAAGTGGCAAAGAGATTGCCATTAATACTTTAGCTATTTTCCTCGCTTCCTCAGCTTTACTATTATTTGCACTTGCGTTTGTAGCTGCCTTTCCTCCAATTTCCGGGTTTTTCAAATTTGCTCCAACCTGAGTTCCATTTCCGCTTAATCCGACTGTATTTTCGGTTATTGCAAAGGAGGAAAAGCCAGGCGTTTTGGATTTAAAGTATACATTATTATCATCTTCGGTAACCTTTTCGGTGTAGAGAGGCTCCCAATTACTATTATTATACCACTGGAGGGCTATCAGGGATTCGTTGGCATTGTTATTTTTAATCCATGCTTTTTCGACTTTGAATCCTACTAACCCATTTTTAAGAGACGCAGGAAGTCCTGCCCCTTTATCTCCTACCCAGATATTGACATATTTATATATTCTTCCGGGAGCATCATTTGGGACAAAAGTGGATCTGTTCTTAAGTTCCTCTACAGTTGTCGTTGTCTTCATAAATGTTCTTTCTGCATCATATTCGATGTAAAGGATGCATGTACTATTTTTCAGGAAATCATATTTTATGTGATTACCGTTCATAACATTCCTGGTGGCAATTTCCTTGGCAACAACATTGCTAGCTGGCTCCCTGGAAAGCATACCTCCTCCACCCGAACCGGAGCCAGAGCTGGAACCTGAGCTGGAACCTGAACTATCGTCATCATCTTCATCGGTTGAAGTGTCTGCTTGAGTGACTGTTACAGTTTTTATGAGTGCGTTGTTCGCTTCGGCACTTTCAGACACGACAGTGTCTGCATCTGCCACTGCTTTTATTTCGAAAGATCCTTCATTTCCAGGAGTCCAGGAAAAACTACCTTGCGTGGTTTCGCCTGCGGCAAGAGCGGATACATTGACGTATCCAGTTCCCCCGGTTCCATTTATGCTGTATTTGAGCTTACTGCCTGGTGAGGCACCAGATCCAATGTTCTTTATTATTGCTGTGAAAGCAATATTCTCTCCTGTTTTTGGAGCTTCCGGGCTCCAGGAAAGCGACTCTATAGTCAAATCAGGAAGTAAGCCCTTCACGGAGACAGGTATTGTTAATTCATTGTTAGTCTCATCACTTTCACTCACAGTACTTCCGGAATCAACAAATACCTTTATTTGCATCGTCCCTACCTTAACTTGATCTGGTGTCAGGGAAAATGCGATGCTTGAGCTTTCTCCTTCTGAAAGAGCTGAAACATTAATATCCTGCCCCGGCACCTCATTAATATAGTACTTTGCCAGAGCTTCTCCAGAAGTAACTATACCCTGATTCTTTACTCTCACGGTGAAGTCCAAGGGTTGTCCTTCTTGAGGCGAAGATGTTTTTGGCACTATACTTTCAATTATCAGGTCCGGAAGTTGATTCTCAATTACATTAACCGAAATTTGTTTCTGGCCATTCTCTACACCTTGCAGAAAGGCTCTAATTGTTACAGTTCCTTCTTTGTCAGGAATCCAAGGAGACAGAATAATTAGCTTCTCGTCACCAGGAATAATAGAATCTATGATTTTTATTTCTTCTCTAGGCATTACCCCGTCATCTATTGTACATACCATAAATGTTAGATCTGAGGCTGCATTTCCTGTATTCTTAACTTTTACAGTAATAATGACAGAATCATTAGGCTTTGGATATTTAATGTCAGTGGAAATTTCTAATATCAGATTGGAGTTAATTGTCGAATTTCCTTCATCTTCAAGCTGTCCATCTAGAGCAGATGCCAAGCCTGGTGTTAATCCAGGAATTATTAGTATTATCAATAATACACATATTATAGAATTTAAAAAATCAGCTTTCATTTTTATCAGCTTCCAGCCCCAAGTCCTTAAACAGAAACATCTGATACACTAGTAATTAATTGACAAGTGAATATATTTACAGGATCGAAGTTTCTGATCTTAAATTCTGAGTGGATCTTCCAATAAATAGATTGATTTAAAATACATTATATATCAACTCAGATACGATCGTTGCACTATAAATTTATTATGTTTTTTATTTTATTTTAAGTCTCCCGGTTTATGCGTTTGTGATAATTTATAATGTAAAAGTTAATTTTATTTATATATATCCTTTCTATATATATTCATTGATTATATATAAAATATTAATAAAAGAGAAAATAAAAAGTAGTAAAACAAAAGATTTTTTGTACATAATTTTCGAAAAAAGAGACGAAAATGAGAAGAATTTGAACAAGCAGGTATTTTCAGAAAATAAGAAGGATTTAAGAGTCAGATGTTTTCGGAAAAAAATAGCAGGATTTAAGCAATCAGGTATTTTCTATCTTTGAATTGAGCTCTGCTATCTACGCCAAGTATTCCGGCAATCTCTATACCTTCACTTCCGACTTCTGCAAGATGGGCATAAATCTCAGCTCTGGACACATACTTTTCGGTCCTTGTTCCATCAGCTTCCTCTATTTTAATAATTATCTCTTCTTTATTGTGTCCTTTTGACAGACACTCCTGAATGATTACACCATACTGCTCGGCAATTACTTTCAGACAGTCAAAGATCTGGTTAGTGGAGATTGAGTCCTCCTCATCAAGCAGGACTTTTGAAAGTGTATAAGAGCGGATATTTGCCCTGAGATAAGCTTGAATTCTTTCCGGAATTTTTGCCAGGATTTCCATATCAACGAAAGCCCCAAGCTCTCTGTCGGAAGTAATCTCCTTATTATCCTCATACACGAAATATCTGCATTCTCCGCCTTCTATCCTGAATTTCCGGTTTGCTTTTTTATTTTCAATGATTAGGCGAACATTTTTCTGGTTGTCGTATTCCAGGTGGCTCACAAGAAACTCGGAAAGATCCTGCATCTTTATCTTTTCTTCTTTTCGTAGGATGCCTGTCCGAGTCCAGCCTGGAAGGCTCAAGTTTCCAACAAGCTTCTCTACTGTCAGGGATTCTTCAGCAAACCCAAGCTTATAGTGGTAATGCAAGCCTGAAACTGAACCTTCCATCTCCCCTGTAACGCCATTTATACCGCTGGAAAGTTCAAATCTCTTTTCCACGCCATAGACTCCTGAGATTAAAAAGTGGGTGAGAACCTCAAAGATTCTGCTTTCAAATTTTCTATACTCATGAAAAGCTCCACTTTCAATTTTTCTGTACTCGGCTTCGAGGATTTCACGCTTCTGTCCGAGTTTCTCACCGCAGGTATGGAGGACTGCATTGGCACAGGGTACGACATCCTCAATATCAACTTCATTAACTAATCTTTTGAGCAAGAAGCTGAGCCTCTCTTCAAAATTATTCATTCCTCTTATTCTATGGTTTAATTCATGGAGAGCTTTCTTATGCTCACACTTAATTTCTATT
The DNA here is from genome assembly GCA_963722085.1 of uncultured Methanosarcinaceae archaeon. Classification (GTDB taxonomy): domain Archaea; phylum Halobacteriota; class Methanosarcinia; order Methanosarcinales; family Methanosarcinaceae; genus Methanosarcina. The sequence continues at coordinate 9,625 of CAVRNH010000060.1, forward strand.
ATTGAATTCTCCAGAGGGATCACCCTGGAAGTTATATCTAAGAATGTTTTCAGATCCTCAATGAAATCCCGCTGTACAGGCAGTTCCGTAGAGTCCTGGTAGATATATCTCATAAAAGCACCATGGAAAGCTAAAAAACCCTTCAAGCACTCTATGACCTATAGCTATATAACATTTTATCCAAGGTCCTTTTTTATTTTTAAGATGTTTCCGCTTCTTAAGCTAACTATACCTTACTTTCATAAATAATTAAAGCAACTAGATCATTCTAGTGCATCGATTCTCAAATAAATACATAATTTAGAAATAATTGTAGTTTAGAAAGCAAATGTTTACATTAAAGTCACCATGAGTTCTGTAACACGGAAAACGCAGGTGGGCACAGAGGATTTGATCCGGACATTACAACCACGGAAAACACGGAAATCACGGAAAGACTGCACCCTTACTCTCTTAATTCCGTGTCTTCTGTGCTTTCCGTGGTTTTCAAAAATTTATTTCGGACATATTTTGAATCGATGCATTAGTTTATAGTAAAACTTTACGGACCGGATCCAGAATCTCATTTATGTACTTTGCGGCTGAATTTTTCAGGTCCATAGGATGTACGTTTTCTGCCACAAAATCGCTTTCCATTTCGGAGTAACTGGCATATGTCAGGTTTCCACCGAACTTTTCAGGTCTCTCTATAAAAACTGTTTCGTATCTGGGAAAGATATGATAGCGGAAAAGAGCAAGAATTGGGTTTTCTTCTACATCTCCCATTTTGCAGAAAGCTTTCTTAAACTTTCTGTATATCTCTTCTTTAGTATCATCCACTGAAATGAAATTATCCTTTGAAGAAGCCATTTTGGTTCCGTCTAATCCAAGGAGAATTGGCGTGTGAATACAGATGGGTGTTTCGAATCCCAGGCTCTTTAAGTTTTCACGGGCAAGCATATGGATTTTCCTCTGGTCAATGCCTCCAACTGCAACGTCAATTTCGAGCATAGCAATATCAACTGACTGCATTAAGGGGTATACCATCTGGGAGACACTTGGGTCATCCATTGCGCGTCCAACTTCATCCATGCTCCTGCGTGCCCTATTAAGAGTTACTACCCTTGAAAGTTTGAGAACATTTAACATGTACTCGGCTCCCAGCTGGAAGTCCGTACCATACACAAAATCGGTTTTCTCTTCATCGAGCCCGAGGGCAATAAAGCAGCGTCTATTATAATCTGCAATCTTACGGACCTCTTCAAGTGTACCTTTTTTATTGAGGTAAGCATGAACATCTGCAAGCAGGACAGTAATTTTGAATCCGGCTTTTTGCAAATCAATTAACTTGTTTACTGTAAGGACGTGCCCCATATGGATTTTCCCGCTTGGCTCATATCCTACATAGGCCCGAGGGGCTTCCTTCTTGTTAAGAAGTTCTTGAAGTTCTTCTTCAGTTACAATTTCCTGAACATTTCTTTTTATGAGTTCGAGTCTGTCCATTGCTTCTACATTCCTGACTTTTATTTCGGTATTCTCAAAAACTTAATTTCTATTAATAAGTTTCTCTAAAAATATTATCCCTTCTTCAGATTTGAAATTAGGAATTTCCCAGTTCTGGATGACTTTTCTGCGCAGAGATTTTACCTCTTTCCCAAGGATTGGGTTATATCCAGAGATTTCATATTCCTTTGTGGAAACAATAATTCCCCTTCTCTGCCAGGCAGGAAGTCTTGCAAGATTGATCCCTCTTTCAAAAAGGATCTCATGGATTTCCCATTCTTTTTTTCCTTTGAGGTATCTCGAAGCTTCATCCTTTTTCATTCCTTCATCTATCAAGGTGTAGTAACCCCAGGATGCCACAAAATTGCGCCAGGCTTCAAGCTGTCTCCAGTGAAAATAAGCAGGGATTTCCTCTTTTTGAAGAGCCACTATTCTGGAATCAAAAGCAACAGGTTCCTCAAGCCGCAGGTTTATTGTAAGAGCGCTTGAAAGAAAGCTTGCCACAATAGAGTCAACTTTTTCCACCCTCCCTTCAAATGAAAGCTCCATAAATAGAAAGTTAATCTCATCCGAAAAAGTGTAGGCAGAGAGGGGGCTTAAACCGCTTTTTTTAATGAAAAGTTCGGCAGTATCCGCCATTGCCTTGGCGAAGGTTTGGTCATAGGGTTTTTTAAAGCCCAGACCCGAGAGCATATTTTTAAAATTCCTGCCATCAGCGCGCACAACCACAGGAGGGATACAGCGCATCTCAGCAAAGATTTCCCGGTTTTTCATACAGCTTTCGAAACTAATAACTTCTTTACGCTTTAATCAACTTCTTTACGCTTTTTGTATCTCTGGACAATGTCTCTTATAATGACAATATCTGCTGCAGTTATAACCCACCGATAAGGAATAATTACACCTCTGCTAGTAGCGTCAAAAAGTTCCCTGTTAATTTCCGATACGGCAAGCCCGGTAATTTTCTGCTCCTCTATATCGATTACGAGATCCTGCAACTTTCCTACATAAACACCAGTATTTGTGTATATGTTTAAACCAAAGAGTGATGTAAGTTCTGCGCGCATTATATCCCTGCTTTGTAAATTAATTTAAATTTATATCTTAACCTTATATGAAAAGCATACTTATATATCTTACAGTTTTACGGTCTTATGATTACTAGTATCTGTCGTCTTTTCAGATAAAGATGAATTTTTCAGTCTACGTTATTATTACTTTATTATAAAATATTCCTTTTTAAGTTAACGAGATGTACATTTTTACCCTTATTTAATCTCTCCCAGAACTCAGCTTCCCGAGTTTCGCTACCCGAGTTTCGCTACCCGAGTTTCGCTTCGGGAGCACGAGGTCCTTTTCGCTTCGCTCAAGAGGACTAACCATGTACATGGTCCGCTTAGTTAAAGAGGACGAATTTATGGGACCGGTTTTTCCGCGTTTTCTGCGGCGATAGGGTTTGTGAAAGTATTTCCATTTCCTTAGCAGTCTGAAAACTTAAGTTTTCCGGTGGCTACAAGTTTTTCAAATAACCTGGGTAAAGTGTAATAATATGAGTAAGTATAAACATTTATACTTAAAACTATAAGTGGATGAAGTTGCGAAAGTATATTGCAAAAAGGGCAACTTTTGTTTACATGTTTTTGTGATATTAATCAATGTTGAAACAAAAAATCAGCGCATCTGATAAACTTTTAGCTCACAGGTAAACCTAAATTACCTATGAGCAAACTTTTTGGTGTTTTACAGAAATTTTTATTTTCATGGTTTTCTTTGCTTCGAAGGTTCTCTTTACTTCGAGTATACTTTATACTTCTAGCTGCGAAATTACTTTTCGAATAGATTCTGAGGATTTCCTGAGGATTTCGTATTGACCCTCATTGAGTTTAAGTTCAAGGATCTCTTCGACTCCAGATGCTCCAAGCTTTACGGGCACCCCGAAGTAGATCCCTTCCTGACCATAATGTCCATCAAGATAAGCACAAGCTGGGAGCACACATCTTGTGTCTTTAATGACAGCTTCAACCATGGATACTATAGCTGAAGAGGGTGCATAAAAGGCACTGCCCTGTTTAAGGAGTTCTACAATTTCGGCTCCTCCATTTATTGTTCTCTCAACCAGCCTGGAAATCTTATCCTCGGGAAGCAGATCTTGAAGAGGAATTCCTGATACTGTAGTATATTGAGGGAGAGGCACCATTAGATCGCCGTGCCCCCCTATAACCATTGCCTGCACATTTTTTCTCGAACACTTCAATTCTTCTGCAATGAAACTTGCAAAACGTCCCGAATCCAGAACCCCGCTCATTCCGAATACTTTTTTTGTTTCAAATCCTGTAGATTTCATAGCTACATAGGTTATAATGTCAAGTGGATTTGTGACATTTATTACTATAGATTCCGGAGCGTACTTTGCGATGTTTTGGGACACCTCTATTATTATCCTGGAGTTTGTTTTGATCAGATCTTCCCGACTCATTCCAGGTTTTCTGGCTATTCCCGCTGTAATAATTACAAGATCAGAGTCTGCTATATCTGAATAATCATTAGTTCCCAATATTGAGGTATCGTAACCTTTTATTGCCCCAGCCTGCATCAGATCAAGAGCTTTTCCTTGCGGTAGCCCTTCAACAACATCCGTCATGACAATATCGCCAAGTTCAAGTTCAGCTAGTCGCTGGACTGTAGTCGCTCCTACATTTCCTGCACCAATCACGGAAATTTTAGCCATTACCTGTACTCCTGTGTCAAACAATTTATTTGAGAATAATTCATCATCTTCTGCCTTTAAAATTTTGTTCTGTTTTCTGGTTATTATTACGGGCAAACCAGTATTTAATATTTGTTTTCATGTTATACTTTAAAATATTCCTTATCATTCTCTCCTTTAACTTTTATTTCTTTTCGAATACTTTCAGATCTCATGCAGCATTTTTATTAAAGATAACTTTCATGATCTAATAGGAAAACATGCTAAATAATACGTATATTCATATTCAGGGTGTAGGAAAGAGCCTTGAGAAAAAAATCTGGGCTCAAGGAATACGTACATGGGAAGAATTTCTCGAAATGAAAGATGAAATTTCAATACCATCAGCCCGAAAAGCCAGAATTTCTGAAGAGATAAAGAGATCTTCTGAGTATCTGGCGGCAAAAGATTGTTACTTTTTTTCCCAATGTCTTCCTTCTGCGGAGCACTGGAGGGCTTATCCCTTATTTTCTGATTCTGTGGCATTTTTTGATATTGAAACTACAGGGCTTTCTCAGCGCAGGGATAAAATAACTATTGTTGGAATTTATAATGGGAAAGAGCCAAAAATATACATAAAAGATATAAATCTTGATGATATTGTGGAAGAGTTCTCCAAATATAAACTATTAGTATCCTTTAACGGTGCACGTTTTGATATTCCCTTCATAAAGTCCGAATTTCCTGAAATAGAATTCAAACAGCTGCATATAGATCTCATGTACCCTTTAAGGCGAATAGGATATAATGGGGGCCTAAAAAATATCGAAAAGCTACTTGGAATCTCGAGGAGTGAAGATACCGAAGGTATGACCGGGTTCGATGCCGTAAGGCTTTGGAGGCAATATGAGAGAGGAGATCAGGAAGCTCTGGACAAACTCATTCAATATAACAAAGAAGATATTGTAAATTTGAAAACGATTATAGAGCTTACTTACCCTAAAATGGTTGAGAAAGCTCAAAAGGCCTAACATATAAAGCCTTACAGGTTCGAATTTGAAGAGACATAAATATCAGGCAACTGAAATATATCTTTGTTAAAATTTATGTTTAGGTACTGCATTAATAATTTAGTATTTAAACTGGATTAACAATTATATATTTAAACCGCATAAATAAATTATGCAGTTTGCAATAAGTTAATAAATTATTTAATTTAAGGAATTATTTAATTTAAGGAATTATTTAATTTAAGGAATTATTTAATTTAAGGAATTATTTAATTATACTGCGTTAGTAAATTAAGCACTGAGGATACATTAGTAAATTATTTACCCCATACCAACTTATTAAATTATTACTTTATACTATGTTATAAATAACGTACTTATACTGCAGTTCTTTGTTTCGACTTGAACGGTATGTTGCCAGCCTTCTGGCTAACTCTTGTCAGCAATTAAATTTTAATCGATACACTTGTAAGAAAGGGGAATTCAATGGAATCAACACTAAAGTTTGGGGATAAAGTCACAGTAGCAGATGTAAGAAGACTCCATGATATGGAAGATGTATTGTTTGATAAGGAATGGTTTGATGGAATAGAGTCAAGAAATAAAGAAATATATTACATGTTCAGGGACCTTGCTAAAAATGATGCTGATCTTGAAGCAATTAAAGCCAATCACCTCAGGTATGACATTACTGTAATTCCCCCGGGAATGCTAGGGTCGGAATATATCAAAACCGTTGGTCATTACCATCCTCATGTTCCTGGTACAGATGTATCTTATCCGGAAATCTATCAGGTGCTTGAGGGTTCTGCTACATATCTCTTACAAAAGGTGGAACACGAAGAAGAAGATGTTGCCCTGGATGTCGTAGTTATCAAAGCGGAAAAAGGAGAATTAGTGATTGTACCACCTGGATACGGGCATGTGACCATAAATACTTCTGAAAAAAACCTTGAAATGGCAAACTGGGTTTGCCGCGATTTTTCCTCGATTTATGAGCCGATAAAAAGGCTTTGTGGAGCTTCCTATTTCCTTCTTAAGGATGGTTTTGCCAAAAACCCCCTGTATAGAGACGTTCCATCCATCCGCTATCTTGAACCCCTTGCCTATGATAAACTCGGGCTGAACTCTGAAGAAGATATGTATGAGCTTATATATAACATTGAAAAACTTAGATTTTTGACATCTCCCCAGGATTTTATGGGATTTTTAACAGGAGTTTTCTGAAAAGAATTTTAGAGATTTCCCATCACAGGCTTATCAAACTTTGATTTTCCTGCATTCCCACTGAAAAAAACACTTCTAATTTGATTTGTTATCATAGGCTTCAACCGTGAAACCGAGGTCAGGAACAGATATGCTCCAAAGAGTATATTCACCAGTTATACAAAACCTATAATAGGTATAAATACTTTCAATTACTTGAGGGTTTTAATGCAAAAAGATGGACACCGTATTCAGTTTGTATCATCCAGAATTAAGGATCTAATGTACAGGACTACATTTAATCCCAAAAAGATGGATGGAGATATCATTCTTAATCTCTCAATTATTGATAAGAAAGACCTGGACGATGTTCTTGGAATCTTTAAAATGGTAATATCAAGCGGGCTTTCGGTAACACCCTATGTAAAGATACTTTCAGAGGGAGAATCTCTCGGAAACCTGACTATTGAAAAGGGAAAGGTAGGTATTGGGACAGTATGCAGCATAACAATAGACGGCGTACTGCTTAAGGCAGGGATTCCTGTAAATCCGAAACTCG
>CAVRNH010000061.1:0-17076 GCA_963722085.1 uncultured Methanosarcinaceae archaeon
CCATCTTGCAGAAGTCGGAAGTGAAGGTATAGAGATTGCCGGAATACTTGGCGTAGATAGCAGAGCTCAATTCAAAGATAGAAAATACCTGATTGTTTAAATTGCTATTTTTTTCAAAACATCTGACTCTTAAATCCTTCTTATTTTCTGAAAATACCTGCTTGTTTCAAATTCTTCTCATTTCCGTCTCTTTTTCGAAAATTATGTACAAAAAATCTTTTGTTTACTACTTTTTATTTTCTCTTTTATTAATATTTTATATATAATCAATGAATATATATAGAAAGGATATATATAAATAAAATTAACTTTTACATTATAAATTATCACAAACGCATAAACCGGGAAACTTAAAATAAAATAAAAAACATAATAAATTTATAGTGCAACGATCGTATCTGAGTTGATATATAATGTATTTTAAATCAATCTATTTATTGGAAGATCCACTCAGAATTTAAGATCAGAAACTTCGATCCTGTAAATATATTCACTTGTCAATTAATTACTAGTGTATCAGATGTTTCTGTTTAAGGACTTGGGGCTGGAAGCTGATAAAATGAAAGCTGATTTTTAAATTCTATAATATGTGTATTATTGATAATACTAATAATTCCTGGATTAACACCAGGCTTGGCATCTGCTCTAGATGGACAGCTTGAAGATGAAGGAAATTCGACAATTAACTCCAATCTGATATTGGAAATTTCCACTGACATTAAATATCCAAAGCCTAATGATTCTGTCATTATTACTGTAAAAGTTAAGAATACAGGAAATGCAGCCTCAGATCTAACATTTATGGTATGTACAATAGATGACGGGGTAATGCCTAGAGAAGAAACAAAAATGTTAACATCTCTGTTATTCCTGGTGACGAGAAGCTAATTATTCTGTCTCCTTGGATTCCCGACAAGGAAGGAACCGTAATAATTACTGCATCTCTGGAAGGTGTAAGGATGGTCAGAAACAAATTTCGGTTATAGTCATTGGAATCCACTTCCGGACCTGATAATTGAAAGTATCGTGCAAGAACCATCTTCAGCCTCAAGAAGGACAGCCCTTGGACTTCACTGTGAGAGTAAAGAATCAGGGTATAGCTCCCTCTGGAGAGGCACTTGCAAAGTACTATATTAATGGGTTCCGGGGCAGGATATTAATGTTTACCAGCTCTTTCTGAAGGAGCAGGCACAAGTGTCGCATTTTCCCTGACACCGGATGAAGTTAAGGGAGGGGCGATGGAAGTAAAGGTATTTGTTGATTCCGGAAGTGACTGTGAGTGAGAGTGATGAGACTAACAATGAATTTACGAATACCGTCTCCGTGAAGGGCTTACTTCCTGATTTGACTATAGAGTCGCATTTCCTGGAGCCCGGAAGCTCCAAAAACGGGGAAAGTTACTTTCACAGCAATAATAAAGAAGCATTGGACCTGGAGCCTCATCAGGAGTAACGCTCAAATACAGTATAGATGGGACCGGGGGAACTGGATACGTCAATGTATCCTCACTTGCCGCAGGCGAAACCACACAAGGTAGTTTTTTCTGGACACCTGGAAATGAAGGATATATCGAAATAAAAGCGTGGTAGATGCAGACACTGTCGTGTCTGAAAGTAACGAAACGAACAACGCACTCATAAAACTATTAACGTCAGCTTGAGCAGACACTTCAACCGATGAAGATGATGACGATAGTTCAGGTTCCAGCTCTGGCTCCGGTTCGGGTGGAGGAGGTATGCTTTCCGGGAGCCAGCTAGCAATGTTGCTGCCAAGGAAATTGCCACCAGGAATGTTATGAACGGTAATCACATAAAATATGATTTCCTGAAAAATAGTACATGCATCCTTTACATCGAATATGATGCAGAAAGAACATTTATGAAGACAACGACAACTGTAGAGGAACTTAAGAACAGATCCACTTTTGTCCAATGATGCTCCCGGAAGAATATATAGAATATCTGAATATCTGGGTAGGAGATAAAGGACAGGCTTCCTTGCGTCTCTTATAAATGGGTTAGTAGGATTCAAAGTCGAAAAAGCATGGATTAAAAATAACGATGCCAACGATTGATAGCCCTCCAGTGGTATAATAATAGTAATTGGGAACCTCTCTACACTGAAAAGGTTACCGAAGATGATAATAATGTATACTTTAAATCCAAAACGCCTGGCTTTTCCTCCTTTGCAATAACCGAAAATACAGTCGGATTAAGCGGAAATGGAACTCAGGTTGGAGCAAATTTGAAAAACCCGGAAATTGGAGGAAAGGCAGCTACAAACGCAAGTGCAAATAATAGTAAAGCTGAGGAAGCGAGGAAAATAGCTAAAGTATTAATGGCAATCTCTTTGCCGCTTTTCCTGATTTTTGTACAATACTTCGTAGTTAAGAAAAAGCTTTAAAAAAGTTTATTTTTCTTAATACCTTTTTTACGTTGCGATCGAAAAGATAATTGTAAAATTTAAGCTTAATCTGAGCTCAAAATAGTTCAGGGTTTTACAGTTAATAATCTCAATCTATAACTTCTGCATCATTTAGATTTTAGCAGGTCTTACTTTTAGTTTGTTAGTCAAACAGTCAGATTGTTCTCTTTTCTTCCAGATAGCCCCGAGCTGAGCCAATGATGCCCATTACAGCGGAATGAGCTACAATAACCAGTGTTATTATAAATGTAGAGGCAGCTACGAATCCTCCAAGAACAGGTGCATTCCTTAGTATTGATCCAAGAACTCCGCCGAGAAGGATTCCTGGAATAATCATGAGTATTGTCATTAAAACTCCAGTTTGAAGGCCTCCCCAAAACCCCCATCTGCATAGTAGCCAGCTAAAAGACCGCCCAGCAGAGGGGCTATTATATTTACACCCGGAATGAAATAAAAGATAAAAGTACAGACCATACCAATTAGTGCACCAGCTATGCTTCTAGCCATTCATTTCCCCCCAATCGAAAAAGCAAATACAAATCCCAATTATTATAATAAATCTAATTTAATTTATTTAATTTAATTATTCCTAAATATATAGTTGTGCACTCCAAACCTTACCTTCGGGAAGAAATAGATTTGTTTTCCGATTTCCAGCTCTTTTTACCGAGTTCGAAGAAGTAGCTGGCACAGTCATTCTTAAGTTTGAGACCTAGAAGTGAGGAGGCAAGTACGACGGAAATACTGTTTGCAATGACCAGTGCAGGATCTTTTACCAGAATCCCATGATAGAGCCAGAGGACCATGCCTGAAGTCGAGCAAAGCAGCATCATAAGAGATATATCCTTTGTAGATCTCGCAGTTAGGGCTTTTAGAAGCTGGGGGGCAAAAGCTATGGTTGTCAGCGCGCCTGCAATATAACCTATCATAATGTCTTACTCTCCGTGATGTTAATTTTTGTTAAGGTATCTCAGGCTCATCTGGAAGATCCGATTTTCGAATATTAATAAAGCCTGAAGGAAACTACAATTTTGAAAACTCTGAGGGGGACTAAATACTGTGGAAAAAATTATAATCTATTATGGAACAGAACCCTGATATAAGTGTACCCCCTAAAAGTCTATGGGGATATAGTTATGAAAGAAGATTGCCTTTTTTGCAAAATAGCCTCAGGAAAAATTCCTTCAACTAAGGTCTATGAAGATGATGCAGTTTTTGCGTTTTTAGATATTTACCCGGCAAGCGAAGGGCATACTCTGGTGACTCCTAAAAAACACTTCCGTGACTTTACAGATATGAGTGCAGAAGATGTTGCCTCGCTTTTTGAAGTTGCAAGGAAAATTACTGCTGCAGTTGAGAAAGCATTTTCGGCAGACGGATCGAATATTGGCATTAATAATGGGGAAGCTGCTGGCCAGGAAATTCCACATGTGCATGTACATGTTATTCCAAGGAAAAAGGGAGATGGCGGAAGAGGGATTAAATCAATAGTATGGACCGAACCCGATACTACAAATCTGAAGGCAATCGCAGAAAAGATCAGGAGAGCACTCTGAAGATAAGGACAGTTCAGAATAAAAGATCAGCGTGGTTTCCAAATAGTATTTTCAACAAGAACGATATACTTTAAATACACTGTACTTAGGGATGACAGCAGAATTGTTGTCCGGACCCTTCCGTTTCTCTAATATTGGAGGTAAGAGTAGTGGCAGAGATGGAAATCGATGTTCGGGGGAAGACATGCCCGACTCCGCTGGTGGAATTTAGAAAAGCATTAAAAAAAGCCTCCCCAGGGGACCTTGTAATTGTAAGGGGCACGCATCCGGCATCTAAGAAAGAGATTCCTATGGCTTGCGAGGCAATGGGGATCAAGGTGCTGGAAATTAAAGATAAAGAAGGAGGTAAAGAGTGGGAGATTAAGATCCAGAAGTAAAGCTGGAAGAGGAATGGGAATGGGGGAAAAGACAGTTATTATCCTGCATAGCGGCGATATGGACAAGGTATACAGTGCGCTTATAATTGGAAACGGAGCCCTGGCAATGGGCATGGAAGCCTCAATATACTTCACTTTCTGGGGCCTGATGCGACTGAAAAAAGGAGAGCTTGAGAAAGGGCCGCTTTCCAAAATGAATATGCTGGGACTTGGCAGGCTTATGATTAAACAGCGGATGAACAAGGCCAATGTTGTTTCACTTGAAACACTGATGAATGACTTCAAGGAACTTGGAGGAAAGATAATAGCCTGCGAAATGACCATGGAAATTATGGGCATAAAGAAAGAGGAGCTTAGAACGGAATGGATCGACGAATGGGGAGCTGTGGGTTCATATATTCACGAAGCGAGGGATGCGAATATAACTCTCTTTATCTGAACTTTGAAGAGCTTTGGAGTTCGAATAGTCACAATAACGCAGAGTTTTCCCGAATATCCTTATTTTCGGCTCCAAATTTATTATACTCAACTAAATATTACAATTCATTATACTCAACTAATTACTATACTCAATGCTTTAATTCTAAAACATCTGGAACTTACTTAAAACTCTAAAATTCACTTAAATCCACTTAAAGCTCTGAAGTTATAGCTTAAAACTCTAAAGTTTACCTAAAATCTAATATTCATTTAAAAATCTGAAATTTGCTGAAATCTCAGAGATTTTAACTATAAAATTAAGAAATTACCAAGCAATTTGAGAGCAAGATTTTTACTTACAATCTGCGGAGGGATAAAAAATATTCGAAAGTATAACTTATCTTGACAATGCTGCATGCACCCGGCTGGATGAACGAGTACTTGAGGCAATGACACCCTACTTTTTTGATACCTATGCGGTAGCAACATCTGAGTTTGGCTATTCTATGGGTATCGAAGCAAAAGAGGGACTTGAAAAATCCCGAGAAGGCATAGCTTCAAAACTCGATGCAGACTCCAATGAAGTCATTTTCACATCCGGTGATACGGAGTCAAGCAACACAGCTCTTAAAGGAGTTGCGTGGGCCCTTAAGGAAAAGAAAGGCAAGCATATTATCGTGTCGAAGATCGAGGATTTTCCTGTCCTGAACACGGCAAGAGCTCTCGAAAAACAGGGCTTTGACGTGACTTATCTCGACGTAGATTCCGAAGGGTTTGCAGATCTTGGAGGACTAAACAAAGCAATTACAAAAGAGACAGTTCTTGTATCGATTCAGTACGGAAATCAGGAAATAGGAACAGTGCAGGACCTGAAGGCCATCTCAGAAATCTGTGAAGAAAAAGATGTGCTCCTGCATACCGATGCTACCCATAGCTTTACCCGGCTTCCCCTCAGTGTGAAGGAACTACCCATAGACCTGATTAGCATGGCCGCCCACACCATTCACGGCCCAAGGGGGATTGGAGCTCTCTATATCCGGAAAGATACCCCTATAAGTAAATTCATGGATGGAGGCTTCCAGGAGTCCAACCTGAGGGCAGGTGTAGAAAACATTCCCGGAGCTGTAGGCTTTGCAAAAGCTGTGGAACTCGTAACCGAAGAAGAAACCAGACAGCTTAAGGCCATGAGAGACCGGGTAATTGAGAAATCACTTTCCGAAATTCCGGATGTTACTCTCAACGGAAGCCGGGAGAAGCGCTTGCCACAGAATTCAAACCTGACCTTCCATTACGTAGAAGGGGAATCTGTAACTCTGCATATGGACATGAGAGGCTTTGCAGTGAGTACAGGTTCAGCTTGTTTTAGCCGCTCCCTCGAAGCCAGCCATGTAATCAGGGGTATTGGAGGTGACCATGAAAGAGCCCATGGTTCAGTACGTTTTACCTTTGGGCGCTACAACCGCATGGAAGATGCTGATGCTGCAATTGACGCTATGAGTGAAATTGTGGCAAGACTCCGGGAAATCAGTCCCCTTGCAAGGAAATAAAATTGAAACATGCAAAAATGGCAGAGAAGAACAGAATAAAGAAGAGCATGAAAAAGAAATAATGAAGGGAAAGGTGAGATCATGAAGTTTCCTTACAGCGAAAAAGTGCTGGAGCATTTCAAGAACCCGCATAATGTAGGAAAGATAGAGAATCCTGATGGAAAAGGCCTTGAAGGGAGCCCGGCTTGCGGGGATATGGTTGCAGTTTATATTAAGGTAAATCCCGAGACGAAGGTTATTGAGGATGTAAAGTTCGAATCTTATGGCTGTGCTTCAAATATTGCCACAGGCTCGGTCATTACGGACATTGCACGTGGAAAGACCATTGATGAGGCAAAAAAGATAACATGGAAACAGGCATCTGAAGAGCTTGGAGGGCTTCCTCCAATTAAAGCCCACTGCTCAGTGCTTGCAGTTGAGGGGCTGCGTGCTGCTATCCGGGACTACGAAGAAAAGCATGGGCTTGTTACCGAAAAAGAGCCGACAACCGAAGAAGTTGTCAAGAAGAGGCTCAAACATGTTATGAACCCGCTAACGGGCCTTGACGTTATCCGCACGAATCTGATCCTTAAAACAACTGTTGAAGATGGAGTAGTGAGAGTGGTTGTAGACCTGCCTGCAGACCACCAGTTTGCTTCGGCAATCAAGGAGGACATTACAGAAAAGCTGGGGTCCTTGTGGGATGTTGAAAAAGTAGATGTAGTATTTACAGCATAAGTACGTTACAGGTTACCAGGTAATGAACAGATAAAATGATACGGATAAAAATCATATGTAATTTTTGAAGGAATGACTTTCAGGTGAATCCACTCCACAACATCTGTTTTATCCCGAAATTATTTCGCGTTAACTATGTTGGTTGTAATCCCTCATCAATTGTGAAACTTAATGGGAGAAGAAATTCGTTGGATCATTGCTCAAAAGCTTAAAGGAGAATCTACCTCGACGATAACTGAATCCAAGGGATCTGACTCGTATGTTCAACAGATTTGTAAAGAATACACTGTAACTGGTCAGGTTCCAGAAGTTGGTCATAATGTCGGCAGACCAGGGAAACCACTATTATCTGACGATAAAGAGTTAATCGACCAAGCTTACGCAGACTATAAGTTTGGAGCCTGTTACCTTGAGATCATACTAAGAAGCAAATACGAAGCATAAGATATCTCATAATCGAATCCATAAATATCTACTCAGTATGAACCTTGCTCGTCAAGAAAGTAAAAAGAAAAAGAGGAGAAAGTGGTGCAGATATGAACGTAAACATAGCATGTCTGCAGCCCATATCGATTGGACTGAAAATCCTTTGTTAGGGCTGCAAGCCTGTGTCATTCTTGATGACTCATCAAGGATGATTATTGCTGGTAGAGAATATGTTCATTGCAATACGGAAAACTCGATTGAAGTAATTGATGAGCTTGTCAGGGAGTACTGGGACATATGTCCTCTTAGGGAACTCATATTGGATCACGGCAGCGAATTCGGTGCACATAAGATTAATGAAGATGGATCATGGAATAGTGAGTTCAAAAGACATGTTGAAGCATTAGAAATAAAGCTGATTCTTGCAGCAGTAAGGCATCCACAAACGAATGGAAAAGTAGAGAAATGGTTCCACACATACAAGAGGTTTAGAGGCGAGTTTGAAACGTTTGATGAGTTCGTTAAATGGTATAACAGAAGGCCTCATGGAGCTCTTGAACTTGAAGAACTGGAATCACCTGAAGATGCTTTCTGGAAAAGATTGCCAATTGAAGCGAAATTCAGAATCGGAGTGAGACTTTTTGGGTTGTGAAAATATGAAAAAATTGAAGCGAGTTTCAAAGCGAAATAATTTCAGGATAAAACACAATATAGGAAAATACAATCACAGATAATAGAGTCGTAAAAATAAAATGTATATTTACTGAACTACCAAATTTCCAGGAAATTGTATACGGTGATTTGTAGAAATAAAAAGTATGATTAAATAAAGAGAGGAATATTCCTCTCTTAAAAATGTCAGGCCGGGACCTGTTCTTTCTTTTCCCTGTCCCAGTGACGGTGTTTTGCAATTGCAGCAATAAAGGAATCGTTGAAAGAACCAATGTTGCCTTTCATAGCAGTCACGACACCTTTATCAGAAACTACTTTGTCAGCGGATTCCTGACCTGCAAACTTTATATCGGGAAGGTTTGAGACTTTAAATAGTTCTATTCCCTCTCCGGTTGCCCCTAATGGCTTGCAGTGCCTGAATGCTTCGTTGACGAAATGGATTGCATCTCCATGCATTTTTAGAGTCTCTATATTTTCTTTGCCTCCCGGAACGTATACAGCATCATACATTATTGATGCGGTGGTGACATAGCTTTTATCAACCTCTAGCTCCTCTCCGCTTGAACTCTTTAGCATACCCTGATGTTTTGAAATAATATGGGCTTTTGCTCCACCAGCTTCTAAAGCCTGCATCACCTGGCTAACATCTTTATGATCGTACCCGTTTGCAGCAAGGATGGCGATTTTTCTTGTTTTAATGGTATTCTTCACTGTATGTTCCGTACGCTCCTGGCTGAGATTTGGAGACTCTTTTGTTACAGGAGATCCTCCTTTCTGATCAGGAGCGGGAACACCTACACCTTTTGCAATCTCGATTGCAAGATCTCCATCCACATTATTGAACAGGTCAACAACTGCCTTCCTTATATTTTTGTCATTGACTTTTCCTACCTCAAAATGGAATGCTTCTATAATGTGCTTCTTCTCTGGCTCTGACATACTGTTCCAGAATAATTTTGCCTGGCTGAAAAAGTCTTTAAACTTCTCGCTGCGCGAACGGATTTTCTTGCCCTCCACCTTCTCCATATAGTGAACATATCCGCCTTCCTCTGCAGAAGCTGGACGTGGGAGGTTTTTCCCTATAGAGTTCGGGAAATAGCTGACCTTGCCTTTGTTTATTGTAGTGCGGTGGTATCCTTCCCTCTGGTTATTGCTTATCACTGCCAGAGGCCGGTTAATTGGAATTTCATGGAAATTGGGGCCTCCCAGCCGGATTAGCTGTGTGTCAAGATATGAAAAAAGGCGCCCCTGAAGGAGGGGATCATTGGAAAAATCAATTCCAGGAACCACATTTGCCGGGCAAAACGCAACCTGCTCGGTCTCGGCAAAGAAATTGTCCGGATTGCGGTTAAGGATCATTTTCCCTATCCATCTGACGGGTACATCTTCTTCGGGCCAGATCTTTGTAGGATCGAGAATATCAAAGTCAAATTTAAATTCATCCTCTTCCTCAAGAATCTGCACACCAAACTCGTATTCAGGATAGTTTCCCATCTCAATTGCTTCCCAGAGGTCACGTCGGTTAAAGTCGGGATCTTTTCCTGCTAGCTTCTGAGTCTCGTCCCAGACAAGAGAGTGAATGCCAAGCAGAGGTCTCCAGTGAAACTTTATAAATCTTCCTTTGCCTTCCGCATTAACGAAACGGAAAGTGTTAACCCCAAAACCCTGCATCATCCTGTAACTCCTGGGAAGTGCACGGTCTGATAGGACCCACATAATCATGTGTGCATTTTCGGGGTGGCAGGCAACGAAATCCCAGAAAGTATCGTGAGCTGCCGAGGCTTGAGGTATCTGGTTATCCTGTTCAGGTTTAATTGCGTGGACAAGGTCAGGGAACTTGATAGCATCCTGAATAAAAAATATAGGAATGTTGTTACCTACAAGATCATAATTTCCGTCTTCAGTGTAGAACTTTGTCGCAAAACCCCGGACATCCCGCACGGTATCTGCAGAACCTCTGAATCCCACGACAGTAGAAAACCGCACGAAAACAGGCGTTTTCATGTTAGGGTTCTGAAGGAATTTCGCACTTGTATATTCTGTCATAGGCTCATATACCTGGAAAACTCCGTGTGCTCCTGACCCCCGAGCGTGAACGACTCTTTCAGGAATTCGCTCATGATCAAAATGAGTTATTTTTTCTCTAAAGTGGAAATCTTCAAGCAGGGTAGGTCCTCTTTCTCCTGCCTTGAGTGAGATATCTGTATTGCTAACTCTAACACCCTGGTTTGTTGTCAGAAACTCACGTTCAGGGTCTTCGCGAACTATTTCTAATTGCTCGTCTTTGCTTCTTTCCTCGACTTTCCTCTCTCTTTCCATGATACAGCTCCTTTCTTTTGTATATCCTGATCTCTAAGTCCAGTTTACCTCAGTAGCACTGGAGTCGAAATTTTCAGAAGCTTCAATAATTGAGGGCATCCGTAGACAGATTCTTAACGGAAGCGAAGGCGAGTAAAACATAAATCAATGTAAGTAGCAACTATACGGATGTAATAAGATTTCAAATCCAGTCAGGATTCAGTGTCTGACCAGAAATAAAAATTAGCTTTCTGTAGGCCCCCCTTTGAAGCTAAGTTACAACTCACAATGAATATACGTCTGCATACCCAACTCCCTTTTTCTATATCAATTTAATATTATATGAGTATTTTTCATGAGAATATTCATTCTTTTGGAAAAAAAGTAAATTCTGACTGAAATAAATAGCACGTACTTGAGAACGGTAAACCGAATAGTTGATAAAAACTCGAAATAAATAATAACTTCCAGCTGGATTCAGTAGTATTTACATCATTGTATAAAAATAGAAATTATTGGTTAATTGCACCAATGAACACCAATGAAGGAAAAGAGGGAGTGAACGAATGACTGAATATGTTCCTGGTTATTCTGGGAGCCTCTCAGTCTGGCAGAGCTTGCAGATACATTTGAGATTCATCATAATACATATCCGCTCTGATCTGGATATTCCTTTACTATTCTCCAGTTCTATATATTTCATTAACTGTACTATAAAAATATTTTATATTACATTTTTATTATGTATGATGTTGCCTACTACTGAAAATGAAACTTCATCTGTAACTGAATGCTTCAAAAAGTAAGTTTAATATACATAAAATAGAAAAAAAAGAAAAAATATTATTCGAATAAATTTATTTATTCGAATAAATTTACTACTTCTTTTAACATCTCCCTTATTGGAGTTTTCTGGGGACACTTTTCCTCACATTCCCCACATTCCGTACAGTTTGAAGCCTTACCTTCAAGTCCACTGTATGAAAGTTTCTCCTCTTCTACCCTGCCAAACATCTCGGCATTTCTCAGAAGTTTAAAGTTCTCTGGAATGTTTACACCTGAAGAGCATGGCATGCAGTAATGGCAATCAGTACAGTAAACTCTTGTTTTTGATCTATAGATTTCCTTTACTCTGGAAATCAACTCTTTTTCTTGCTCTGTCAAAGAATTAGGAAACCCTATTTCTGCAAACTCTATGTTACTTTTTACCTGCTCTATATCTGACATTCCACTCAGAACAACACTTATCTCCGGATAGTCCCAGAGATAGCGTAGGGCCCATGCAGCAGGACTCATTTTCGTTTCTGCTGAATCCCAGATTTTCTGGATCTCAGGAGGACCTGACACAAGAAATCCTCCACGTAAAGGTTCCATAATAACGACTCCGAGCCCTTTTGAAGCTGCATACATCAATCCTTTTTTTCCTGCCTGGAAGTTTTCATCTACAAAATTGTACTGAATTTGACATACATCCCATGGATAGGAGTCAATTATTTCTTTAAATAGGTCCAGATTGTCATGGAAAGAAAAGCCTGTGTATTTTATTCTCCCGTCTTTAAGCGCAGAATCAAGGAAATCAAAAATTCCGTGTTTTTTGACAAGGGGCCAGAAGTCTTTATTTAACGCATGAACTAAATAAAAATCTATATAATCGGTTTTTAGTCTCTCAAGTTGCTCGTTTAAGTAGCGGTCCATATCCTCTCTACTCGTTATTTGCCAGCTTGGGAGTTTAGTCGCAAGATATACTTTTTCCCTGTAACCATCCTGAAGTGCCTTTCCAATAAGGAATTCACTCATACCTCCATGGTAAGGGTAAGCACTATCAATATAATTGACGCCACAATCAATGGCATAACGAATCATTTGTGCAGCTTTCTCTTCTTCAATTTGTGAATCATCCCCTCCTATTGTAGGAAGCCTCATGGTGCCGAAACCTAATATTGAGACGTCTTTACTTGTTTGACCAAGTCTTCTGTATAATATCGTATTACCCCCTCATATGAGTGTTTTATCCCGAAATTATTTCGCGTTAACTATGTTGGTTGTAATCCCTCATCAATTGTGAAACTTAATGGGAAAAAAATTCGTTGGATCATTACTCAAAAGCTTAAAGGAGAATCTACCTCGACGATAGCTGAGATCCAAGGGATCTCAGCTCGTCGTGTTCAACAGATTTGTAAAGAATACACTGTAACTGGTCAGGTTCCAGAAGTTGGTCATAATGTCGGCAGACCAGGGAAACCACTATTATCTGACGATAAAGAGTTAATCGACCAAGCTTACGCAGACTATAAGTTTGGAGCCTGTTACCTTGAGATCATACTAAGAAGCAAATACAAGCATAAGATATCTCATAATCGAATCCATAAATATCTACTCAGTATGAACCTTGCTCGTCAAGAAAGTAAAAAGAAAAAGAGGAGAAAGTGGTGCAGATATGAACGTAAACATAGCATGTCTGCAGCCCATATCGATTGGACTGAAAATCCTTTGTTAGGGCTGCAAGCCTGTGCCATTCTTGATGACTCATCAAGGATGATTATTGCTGGTAGAGAATATGTTCATTGCAATACGGAAAACTCGATTGAAGTAATTGATGAGCTTGTCAGGGAGTACTGGGACATATGTCCTCTTAGGGAACTCATATTGGATCACGGCAGCGAATTCGGTGCACATAAGATTAATGAAGATGGATCATGGAATAGTGAGTTCAAAAGACATGTTGAAGCATTAGGAATAAAGCTGATTCTTGCAGCAGTAAGGCATCCACAAACGAATGGAAAAGTAGAGAAATGGTTCCACACATACAAGAGGTTTAGAGGCGAGTTTGAAACGTTTGATGAGTTCGTTAAATGGTATAACAGAAGGCCTCATGGAGCTCTTGAACTTGAAGAACTGGAATCACCTGAAGATGCTTTCTGGAAAAGATTGCCAATTGAAGCGAAATTCAGAATCGGAGTGAGACTTTTTGGGTTGTGAAAATATGAAAAAATTGAAGCGAGTTTCAAAGCGAAATAATTTCAGGATAAAACACCCCCTCATATGAGCATTGAAAATTATAGTATTGAAATTGCGAAATTGAAGTTGTGAAATTGAAATTATGAGTGATGAAAATTATGAGTGATGAAAATTATGACTATTAAAAACTATGACTATTGAAAATTCACTCCACTCAAACCCTAAAACCATTTTGTCAGCATAGCAAATAAAGCTTTTTGGGCTCTGTAGAAATCCTCTCTAAACTTGTTTCCACGAGGTTTATTTAAACCTACAAACTTGACGCTTTGGCCCGTTTCAAAATCTATGGAATAACATAAATAGAAGGATTTCTACAGAGCCGCTTTTTGCAGATTACCAAGAGGCCACAAGTTAGAAAAAGGTAATTCAGTAAAAGAGAAAGAAAAATATCCAGAAAAATATCCACAAAAATATCCACAAAAGGAAAACTGCCTGGGAGTGAGATAATAACCTTAAACTGGAAGCAGAGACTTAAAATATGAGAAAAAGCAATGATGACAGGGATTATATAAAAAGAGCCTAAAATTACAAGAATGGGATTAGATAGAGAATGAAACGTCATTAATTAATTCGGGCTTTGGGTAAGCAGAAAAAATTTATAAGACTTCCCTTTTTAATTTAGATAGTTCCAGATCCAGAGTGTAAATACTGCCTTAATCGATTAAATAAATCCAAAAGTGAAGAAGATTAATTATAGAAAAACTTACTTACAATAAAATCCACTCTGAACTCTTGTGAAGGTGTATTTTTTGAACCTGGGAACCTTGAAAAAAGCTATTGTGGTCCTTTTGCTTCTCGTTGCAGGAGCATTGCTAGTTCGCGTTTACTGGACAGATATCGTATCTATTCTGGGAGAAAGCTTGAAAATTCTCAGCGAGACTCGGATACATTATTTTATTCTGGCATTCCTAGTATACCTGTTGAGTGTATACTTATTCGCAGTCCGCTGGCAGCAGGTTCTCTGTTCTATTGGCTATGATCTTAAGGCTACAAACCTCGTTCCCGTTATTTTTGGAGGAATATTTGCAAATAATTTAACTCCGGCAAGCAGAGCAGGAGGGGAGCCCCTCAGGATATTTTGGGTTAACAAAAGATTTGGAATAAGTTATACTGATGGTTTTATGTCAATTCTCTTCGAAAGACTGGTTGAAGCAATTCCTATTGGTATGCTATTAATTTATGTTCTATACTCATTTCCCTCGCTAGATCTCGAATTCTTACCCGTAACAAATGGTCTTACATTAAGCTCAACTTATATACTTGCTTTCAGCCTTTTTCGCAGCAGGGTTACTAATGTGGTTTTTTCGAGAAAAGCTCTCTTCACTTTTCAGTAGCGTGCAGCAAAACTGGAGGCAGCTTCATAAATCCTTTATTGCAGCTCTTCTTTTATCCACTGGAGTCTGGATTCTTGATGTAATACGACTCAAACTGCTTGCTTTAGCCCTAAACCTTCCTCTTTCTCTACATGTGATTGCAACAGTCTCAATTCTGTACCTGTTACTTGGGAGCTTGCCAATAACCCCGGGAGGGCTTGGAATAGTTGAAGGAGGGCTGATCTCCATCCTTCTATATTTCGGGTTGCCAGTCGCTTCTGCAAGTAGCTTTGTCTTTCTCGAACGTTTTATCTCATTTGGGCTCAGCAGCGTGATAGGATTTCTGTACCTGTTTTATTATGGAGGGTTTAAGATATGGAAAAGCGCAAAGTTGCACTGATCAGTGACTGGTATTTTCCAAAAGTAGGAGGGATCGAGTATTCCATGCATGCCCTTGCTAAGACCCTTGCCATGCATGGCCATGAGGTAAGTGTTATTACAAGGAGCTATCCGAATGTCCCTGAATACTGCGTTAGAGACGGGGTCTCAGTGATAAGGATTAAAAGTAAACCTTTACCCGGGCAGCATCGTTTTCTCATGCCCAAAGCATATAAGCAGCTCTATTATCTTTTGAAACAAGGAGATTATGAAGTTGTCAACTGTCACGGACTGGATTCTCCTATAGGGATGTCTGCCCTTATTGCATCTCGGAAACTCAAAATTCCCGTAGTAGTGACAAATCATTCTCTTGTAGGACATACCATATATGGCCCATTTTATTACCTCCTGGGCAAGGCATTTTTAAGAAATGCTGATGCTGTAATCGCTGTCAGCTCGGCTGTTGAAAAAGACTCAAAAATAATGACAGTAAAACCTGTTTATCGAATTTTTAATGGAGTCGATTCTGAAGATAACATCCTCAATGTTACTTTCCCTTTTGATAGGGAAGGAAAGGTGCTAATTGCTACTGTCGCACGCATGACAAAAAAGAAGGGTGTCCAGAATATTGTATATGTAGCTCCTTCTCTTCTGGAGAAATACGAAAATTTAATGTTTATATTGATAGGAGATGGCCCACTTAGAAAAAAGCTGGAAAAAACGGTAGAAGAAAAAGGGTTATCCAGAAACTTTTATTTTACAGGAGAAGTTCCCAGGGAAAAAGTATTGGGATATCTGGAGCAGGCAGATATCTTTGCCCTTCCCTCAAGTGATGAGGCCTTCGGAATTGCGATTCTTGAAGCTATCTCAAAAAAAGTTCCTGTTGTGGCAATGAATCATAGTGGAGTTTCGGATATTATCAAGAACGGGGTAAGTGGCTTTCTTGCAAATAATCTTACGGAATTTTCATCCCATCTTCAGACACTAATAGAAAATCCGGGCATGCGGGCTTCAATTGCCCAGGAGGCTAGCCAGGAGCTTTCAAAATACGATTGGAATAGAATATGCGAGAAGACTAATCAGGTCTATACAAAGGTCATTTATGAAAAACATCACAATAACAATTGATGTGGAAGAAGACTGCCCACCCATGCTCACGAGTACAAGAGGTATGGAAGAAGGACTGCCCAAATTACTCAACCTATTCAAAAAAGAAGGAGTAAAAGCCACTTTTTTCGTGACCGGAATGATGGCAGAACAATATCCTGACCTTATACACAGGATTCCAAAAGAGGGGCATGAGCTAGGCTGCCACGGATATACCCATGCACGTTTTGATAGAATGGAATTCGAAGAGGCAAGAATTGCCCTTAAGCAAGCTGGAAAGGTCCTGAGACAGTTTGAAAAAAGGCTGATCTCTTTCAGGGCTCCGAACCTTCAGTTTCCAGCAAATTATCTTAAACTCCTGGAAGAGGAAGGCTTCCTCTACGATTCCTCCCTTGCGGCCTACAAACCGCCTTTTCCCCGAAGCAAGGTAGAAGGTAAAATAATCAGGATTCCTGCTACGATCACCTCTTCTTTTCTAAGGCTTCCCCCAAGACTTTTTCTCCCATTTCTCAGGCACGTAGAAACTCCAGTAATTTTTGCCCATCCCTGGGAATTTGTGGACATGTCCGCAATGCCTATACGCCCGGACTGCAAGTTCAATACCGGAGAAAAAGCTCTCCAAAACCTTCAAACCCTTATACATGCCTCTAAAGCTGAAAACTGCCTTTTTTTGACTATGGAAGAAAGGGCGTTCCTTGAGAGATTGTGAGTCTTGAGGTCGGATAAAACCGAGTCTTACTTTATTTAATAAGTAACTCTTGATTTTTTAATAAGTGGAGTTATAAGAGGTCGGTTCAAAAGGAGAAAGCATTCAAAAATGTTA
>CAVRNH010000062.1:0-28221 GCA_963722085.1 uncultured Methanosarcinaceae archaeon
TGTCTATTGCGAGTGGTTACATTGTAAAGGATTAACTTTACAATAATATAATTTATAATATATATAATATAAAAAAATATTTAAATAAAAAGAAAACTAATATAATATTGCTGATTTACTTGAATAGTTAAATGCCCAAAAAATCCATTGTCCTGGCTTGTTACAGGGCACTTCAATTAACCACTAAAACAATAAGAAGCTGTTTGGTTTTTAGTTTTTCCAAACAGCAAGACTCACGATAAACATCTATCATAGAACCTCTAGCCCCTGCAAAATGGGGCACAACTCCCTATAAAAATAAACTCCTCTATACTGCCTTCTTTATGGGGGCATCTCTTACCTATCTCTTTTCTAAAAGTGCTCATACAAACAGTTTATTTAATTAATTTAGTGTAAAATTCAGTATGCCAATTTAGAAATAAAATAAAAAAACAATATATATGTATTGGAGTTAGACAACAAGACTAGGAAAGTAAACCACCCCATATCTACAACTCGTTAACTCCAATATAGAAACATTCCCCAACACATGGTCAGCCTCTTCCTCTGATGAGCTTCACCTGAAGGGGCTTTCCTATAAACCTATTTTTAACTTAAAACTTTTTAATGTGAGCATTTACAATTAAATTTTGGTATGCAAATTTAAAAATAAAATAAAAAACAAATGCATATTGGAGTCAAACATAAGTCTAAAAGAGCCAAACGCACGTTGTCCATAATTTGTTGACTCCAATATAGAAACATTCCACAACATGGTTGGCCCCTTCATTGAAGAGATCACCTGAAGGGGCTTTAATAATAACTTTTCTATGTGTATGTATTCAATTATCCCAATGACTCCTTTTCCTTTAGCTGATAAAGTCTCAGACATTACAACATTTCTACAAACCTTTCTGTTTGTTAGCGTAACTTCATAAACGATGAGGTGCAATAATAGATTGGAGTGAATAAATATGCACAAATTTATGAAAATAGTGGGTTATGGCTTAGCATTTATAGGTATTGCTCATGTAGTAAAACATCTCATGCATAAAGAAGGCTGTGTCTTATGTGGTTGGCAAAAAACAAAAGTAGAAGGGTCTAAAACAAAAGTTGAAGGGCTTAAAACAAAAGTAGAAGGGCTTAAAACAAAAGTTGAAGGGCTTAAAACAAAAGTAGAAGGCAAAAAAAGAACTGGCTCAAGATATGGTTCTAATCCAGTCAAGTATTAAATCTAAATTTTAAATTTACTTTATTTTTTTTAATTGAATATATAAATGCCATTCTTGAATCAATGAGAGCTGCTTTTGCGACTAACACAATTACAGGCCTTCAATACATAGAGCTTCAAAGACTCTATGAAAATTCTCAATAGTAATACAAAGAAAGAAATCAGATTATACTGCCTAAAGAAGCACAGATAAAGAAAAAGCCTTTTTGGAAGTTCTTGTAACATAAATCATTATTTTTGCTTATACCAGCATCGGGTCTATGTTAGGGTGGTTTATTTAAAAAGCCCGTATATCCTTTTTTTATATCTGATGCACTCAATAAATTTTGGTATTGTTTTGCAGTATTTGGATATGTCTTCTTCTGTTACTTTGGGACATTGTACGCTTCCAGGAAAGTCACAGGAGGCAGTGCACACACCTACATATTTTTCGAATGGATCTTCATTTTTCGCTATTGAAAATAGAAAGCTTGGATGATCTTTGTCTCGGCATAGGTATTGGCATTCAGTTTTATTACCACTCATTTCAACGTCACCTTTGAATTTGTTAATTTGTTAGACAGTTTCGTTATATAAATAGTTGTGGGTTTTTCCCATTTTGGATAATAAAGTCAGCCTGGCAGCTACAGGCCTGACACAAAAAGGCATTCTTTCGATATGCTGTGACTTCTCATAATTCAGAAATATGATAGAGTAAATACTTTATACTATTAAATAAATTTTATATTTTTTGTAGTCCATTATAGTTATATGGCCTCTAATGAACAACTTACAAACGCGGTTTGTTTTTTCCTTGCATGGATACTTACAATTGTTTCTTTTGTATCTTATACACTTGAATCAGTTGGGGAGCAACCATTAATTATAATTTTTTTATGTGGTCTAGCTGTTTTCTTGATCTGGTTTAAGTTATTGCTAGTGTAATGAAAATTTAATTATGGATCACTGGAATAAGTTCTGAATCCCTTTATGCAAGTTCTGAATCCCTTTATGCTGATGAGAAGCTCCCAAATTTATGTTCCATAATTAAATTTTCGCGACACTAGTACTTTCAAATAAAATAATTAATTAAAAAGAGTGATGAGAAAAAGAGTATACGTTTTTTGCAACTGCAGGCCTGACCTAAAAAAGCTTTCTTTATATATATCGTAACTTTTCCTAATTGGGATAAAGCTCTGTATTAAAGAGAATTTATGATGTTTTAACAAATAAACGAAAAACATAGTAATGAAATTAATAAAGATTTATATGTCCTATAATAGGATGACAAATACAAAAATAAAAGATCAAGCACTTAAACCATTGTACGCATATCAAAACTGTATTATTCATAGCATTAGGCGCATACTCATTTTGCATCCTAATAAAATATGCCATACAATTTTACTAAGAGCCTATCCGAAAAGTAGATTAACTATTATCGGTTGCATTTTATATTAGTGACAAAACGAAAAAAGGGACAGGACTACAAGATATCCATTGAATTCTGGAATAGAATAAAACCATTACTAACACTACCTAAACCTAAAAAGAAAGCTGGAAGACCTCGAGCAGATGATTGGAATATATTGAGCGGTATTTTTTATGTCCTTCATACAGGCTGCCAATGGAAAGCATTACCAAGATGTTATGGAGCGCCAAGTACCGTCCATGATCGATTCCAAGAGTGGCGGGAAGATGGATTATTTGAAAGAATGTGGCAAGCCGGTCTGCTGGATTATGATAATGAAAATGGGTTAGAGTGGGAGTGGCAAGCAATTGATGGTGCTATGACAAAAGCACCATTAGGTGGAGCTGGAACAGGTGCTAATCCTACTGATCGAGGGAAAAAAGGTACAAAAAGGAGTCTTTTAACTGATGCTAAAGGCATACCAATTTCTGTTGTCGTGGATGGAGCTAATCGTCACGATAAAATGCTAGTAAAAAAGACGTTTGATGCCTTAATCTTTGAAAGACCTTCTCCAGATGACGTAGTTCAAAATATGTGTATGGATAAGGGATATGATTATCCTGATATCAGAGAATTAGTTAAAAATTATGGTTATACTGCTCACATTAGGAGCCGTGGAGAAGAAAATATAAAAATACCAGGCTACAGGGCAAGAAGGTGGGTCGTGGAAAGGACACATTCTTGGTTAAACAGATTTCGAAGACTGTTGATAAGATGGGAAAAGAAAATTGAAAATTACCTTGCTATGCTACATTTCGCATGCGCATGCATAACATTCAGAGCAGCAGGACTTTTCGGATAGGCTCTAAGTGCAATTAAGAAATCTGTTTCCAATATATCATAACATTTAATTTTACCGGAAATTCCCATTCCTCTCTTGAGAAACTTAGTATCTTTCATGCAAACCACTGAAACCAGTAATACTGAATTAAAAAGTAGACATGGTCTTTTCCGCGTTTTTCCGCATTTTCCGCGGTTATAATGTCTTGATTAAGTTTCTTCGTGCCCTGGTTACAAATTTTGATTGAATTAATTGCTGAAATATCCAGATAGACAAATTAGCGCTTCTCCACAGCACAAATAAAATCATTTGGATATGATTTATATCTTCAATAGAAGATACCGCCAAAGGAGACCACACCAATGAGAGAGTTTACTGTCGTCATCGAGCAGGACGAAGATGGGATTTACGTAGCTTCTGTTCCCGAACTGCCTGGATGTCACACTCAGGCAGAGACACTTGATGAGTTAAACAGGAGAATTAAAGAAGCAATTGAACTCTACCTTGAGGTTGAACCCGAGAAAGAGGAAGAGAGGCACCTTGATTTTATCGGAATACAGAAAGTCAAAATTGAGATTTGAATGGGTAAAGTAGTGCCTCTTCCTGCCATAAAAGTTGTCAACTTCTCATGCTAAAGCACAACTTCTCACGCTAAAGCGATGAGCTTGTAATAGGCTCTGGTTGACCAGTCTAAGTATTAATTTACTACGTTGGATTTGTCATAACACCTACGAATACTTCTTCAGTTTGTAGCTCTGTTGTCCCGACTAAATGAACTATTGAGATGTGTTCTGGGAGAGGACATTAACAAGCATTTCCAACATTGACGAGAAGAGATACGAAAGTACGTTACCGAATACTTGTATTCGAGATAGGAGAAATTCTATGATATTTGTACTAAATAAGGATAAGAAACCACTAAGTCCTTGTCATGAATCAGTAGCAAGAAAATTACTGAAAGATGGAAAAGCAGTTATCCACAAAAAATATCCATTCACAATTAGATTGAAAGAACTAAAAAAAACTGAAAATCAATCTGGATTTCGGTTGAAAATAGATTACGGAAGTAGACATACTGGTTTAGCTATTCTCAACGGATCGAATGTTCTTTGGACTTCTCAGATACATCATAAAACGAATATTGTTGATAATCTGAAATCCAGAAGAGAACTAAGAAGAAACCGAAGGAGTAGAAAAACCAGGTATAGACAGAAAAGATTCAATAACCGAAACCGAAAAGAAGGTTGGATACCTCCATCTTTGCAAAGTAGAGTAGATAATATTGACAATTTAGTTTCTAAATTAAGAAAACTTTGTCCAATAACTCATGTTTCCTATGAAAATATCAAATTTGATACTCAATTAATGCAGAATCCTGAAATTTCAGGAATCGAATATCAACAGGGAACTTTACAAGGATATGAAGTTAGACAATATCTTCTTGAAAAATGGAATAGAAAATGTGCTTATTGTGGTGCTGAAAATATTCCATTGCAGATAGAACATATAATACCCAAAGCAAGAAAAGGAACAAATCGTATTTCCAATCTGACTTTGGCTTGCGATTCATGCAATAAAGTAAAAGGAACTATGACGGCAGAAGAATATGGTTATCCTGAGATTCAGAAGCAAGCAAAGCAATCTCTTAAAGATGCAACCGCAGTAACAATAACAAGATGGAAAGTTTTTGAAATATTACAACAAACTGGATTAGAAATTGAATGTGGTACTGGTGGAAGAACAAAGTTTAATAGAACCAATTTAGGACTTCCAAAAGAACATCACTTTGATGCTGTTTGTATTGGAGCATCCACGCCTGAAAAAGTAGTGTTCAAAACAAATCAAGTTCTGCATATTAAAGCAAAAGGTAGAGGTTCTCATTGCAGAACAAATCTTAACAAATATGGATTTCCCAGAGGTTATCTGGCTAGACAAAAGAGTTTCTTTGGATTCCAAACCGGAGATGTTGTTAAAGCAATCGTACCTAAAGGAAAATATAAAGGAATTTGGATAGGTGCAGTCGCTTGTAGGAAAACTGGTTATTTTGATATTAAGAACAAAGAAGGTGTTAGAGTAGCGCAGGGAATTAATCACAAATATTTGAAAATTTTGAGTAGAGCAGATGGATACGAATACTCCATTGAGCGTTTGGAAGTTGACGGAATTCCTCCCGGCGCTAAAGCAACCGAGCTTCCTTCCTTATGACCTGTGATTCATAAAAGTAGGGAAAAATAATATATTAAATTTATATAAAATAAATCAAATAAGTTACTTTACAGCTTAAATTAAAGGCAACGGGTTCAGACTAAAGTTTTTCAGATACAATTATAGTTTCAGTAATACTTTCATAATTTCAGTAATACTTTCATAATTTCAGTAATACTTTCATAATTTCAATAAAGTTTTCATAATTTCAGTAAAGTTTTCATAAAGTTTTCATAATTTCAGTAAAGCTTTCATAATTTCAGTAAAGCTTTCATAGTTTCAGTAAAGCTTTCATAGCTTCAGTAAAACACTTATAATTTCAGTAAAACATTTATAATTTCAGTAAAACACTTATAATTTCAGTAAAAATTTATTACATTTTAGTTTTGATAAAGCTTTTCGAATAAAGCACAAAATGATATACTGGGGAAAAAGTGATGGTTACGGAAATCTCATTGAAAACTATATGTGGGCATACTACAAAGGTTACTGCCACGAAAGAAGAAAAGAAAACTCACGTACAGATTGACACTACATGTGAAAAACTCAAAAAATGGGGGACAGATTTTGACGTGGAAACAAAAGACCTTATGGGAGGGTCCAAAACCGTACTTGCCCAAAAGTCAGAGAAAGCGCCTTTAACACCCACCTGTTTCGTCCCGACAACAGTAATGAACGCTTGCTGGCTCGAAAACGGCATGATCTCTAAAAATCTTGCACGGGAAATGGGGAAAATGGAGATTATATTTGATAAATTGGAGTGAAATCTCTCCACAAACCTTTTATTTCTTTGCCAGAATTGACGTCATTAAAGCTTCAGGATATTTTTTGCAGTTATTTTTTCAGCTCAACGTTTTCCACATATCCTTCTCCTCTGGGAGTCGGGACATAATGTGTAACTCCTTCTATCTCTTTTTTTTCGATACATAGAGTGCTTTCGAGCATGTTAAGATTGTAGCTTGCCTGGGAGTCTGTAAGTTTAAACTCTGTTTTAATTTCCTCATAGGATTTCTCTTTCTCAACAAGGGCTTTAAGGATATTTCTGCGGACAGGATTCTGGAGGGCATTGAGGACGGTTTTGTGGTCTTCTGTCATATCCTCTTTCATTTTCCCTTCCTGCTTCATTTTTGTAACCCATTCTTTTTTTCTTTTTGCGGCTTCTTCGGGAGTCATATTTGATCATTAATTTATTGGCTTGAGGATCTAAATAAGTTTCTGGGAAGTTAATTTTGTCGGACTTAGATTGTGTTTGGTTTTTATCTCAGTGCGTAAATCCTAATTATTCATTGTATAATTCAGAATAGGGTGTGGGCAGCTAAATTGGAAAAAAACAATAGATACTTAATCCAGGGAGATGTATTATATATAGGGACTCAAACCAGACTGGGGGAGTCTATTGAACATACGAGTTCGGTCATGGAAGTCCTTTTGGATGTCCTTAAGGGAGTAAAACCAACACCTGTACAGGAGAGTTTCCAGGCAGAATATAACCAAAAATATGGGGAGAAAACTAATGCAAGCCAGTTATGTTGAAGTCAGGATTATCTTAGAAAATGTGCATTATCCAGTAACAAAGCGGGATCTCATTCAGCAAGCCCTAAAGCATGGGGCTAGCCGTGTTGTAATCGAAGACCTTAAGAATATTCCAGATATGGAATACACCAGTTCTTGGAGTATTATCAAGGTTTGGACGCGAATAACTCCATTAGAGGGATCAACCGTTTGAGGCTTAATGCTATTTATTTTTCAGTTTAGCTGTATAAATTTCAACTCTTTGGAAATTGAAGTAGCTTTTGCTCTCTAAACATAAGTGAGGAATAAATATTATCTCCTGAATATTATTTAGCGGAGTAAAATGAGTACTGTCATGATGAGTACTGCCTTAGATGAGTACTGTCGTAGAAACAAAATCTCCCTAGAGTATCAAATATCGGATCAGAATTAGCTGAAATTCCGCTGATGACCATTTAGAAGTGGATTCTGGGCGACCTACTATGGCTTCAGCCGATCTATTTTTAAAAAATTGGAAGTCTAAAGCAATTGTAGCAACAAAGTGATATTTTTCTCAGAATTAGCTATAGAAGTAGATTCCTCAGAAGTAGATGGTAGGGGTTTGAGTCCCTATTCTCAAGTCCCTACCCATGATCCAACCCAAAGATTAAGAGGAAACCCTATTACTCTTAATCTGTAACTTTATTATGATACGATTATATATATCATATTCTACTTGAAAGATTAGTTATAATCATATATTTTAATAATATTCAATTATTTTATTGCATAAATTATTTTAATGCCAATATAATTTTTGATTAAAAATTATATTTTGTATAATAAATTTAAAATAAATTATTATCTTAGTAGATTCCGGAGTGGTGGAATAAGGGGTAAAGTGGGATATCATCTATCCAAAAGGAACCTCCTGGAGGTTGCTGATCCTTCTTCGAACAAATGCTTAGGGGAGCGTAATAGTTTCGAAGAACTGCATTGGGGGATACAATGAACGGATAAAGCACCTCTGGGTTTCCTCTGAATTACAATTTTGTCATTAATACAGTGTTTTTTCTTAATGTTTCTAATTTTGGTTAAGCGTTGTATTATTGATCTTTTATCACATCAATAATTCTGTTTTCAAGTAATATTGACTAAAGAATGTAAAGTTTCGGCAGTCTATTTACAGGTTTTGAGAGTCAGTCGGAGCAAGTTGAATCCATTTCTACCAGTAATTTCTTTGAAGAAGGTTATTAGGCATGCAAAAATATAACATTAAACTCTTCTAATGAATCTAATAGAGAAGATATTTACTACGTCATTTCTATATAAATGGGCCTTTATATTAACACTAAATTATAAAATTGACTTTTGCGAAAAATACTTAGAACTAATAAAACTTAAAAGCTTAAATAAAGAAAAAACATTGAGACAGAGACTTTTGACTTTATATTCACGGTCAGAGAAGAATATGAAGAGCGACAATAGAATTTCTGGTATTGGTGTTATCGGAAACGTACCCTGGGGAACACACTTCTGCATATTTTATCAAACAAAAGAAGATTCGGTAGACATTATTGTCCCCTATTTGAAAGCTGGATTGGACAATAATGAGTTTTGCCTATGGATCACATCACACTCCCTGGAAATCGAAGGGGCAAAAAAAGCTTTGAGAATGGCTGTTCCCGACATTGACCTATATTTGGAGAAAGGACAGGTCGAGATTACTTCATATACTAATTGGTATAAGGAAGACGGTATTTTTGATTCCGATAAGGTATTAAATTGGTTGGCTGAAAAAGTCAATCAAGCTCTTTCTAGTGGATACGATGGTTTGAGATTTAGTGGGGACGCTTTTTCGATAGAAAAGGAAGATTGGAGTGATTTTATTGGTTATGAGAAAAAATTTGACTCTTTTATCAAGAAAAACCCAATGATAGCTCTGTGCACTTATTCACTCCAGATGTGCAGTTCAATTGATATTATCGAAATTGCTGCAAATCATAATTTTGCTCTGGGTAAAAAGAAAGGTAAATGGGAGAGAATAGCAAGTTCCGGGCAGAAAACTATAACGAAGCTCAAGAGAACCGAAAAGGCTCTGGAAGAAGAGCATGGAAGGCTAAGAGCTACAATTGATGCAATGCCCATGGCGATCTGGATTGCGGATGCCGAATGTCGTATAATAGAGACAAACGAGCAGGCGAAGATGATCTGGAGAACTCCTATTCATCAGCCTGAGAGCATGGCAGGGTACGACGAGTACGTCGGATGGTGGCCCGATACTGGAAAAAAGCTCCAAGCCGAAGACTGGGCAATGTCACGCGCATTGACCAAAGGCGAGGTCATTGTCGGAGAGGAAATCGATATCAAGCGCTTTGATGGGAGTTTCGGGACGGTCCTGAACAACGCTGCCCCTATCCGCGATGCCGAGGGACACATTATCGGTGGAGTGGTGGTTGAGCAGGATATCACCGAGATAAAAAAGACAGAGAAGGGGTTGCGGGAGAGCGAGGAGCGATTACGCTTCGCGCTCGAAACCAGCCACACCGGCGCGTGGGACCTCGACCTGGTGGATCATACCGCCCATCGGTCGCTCGAGCACGACCGCATCTTCGGCTACGAGCAGCTGCTCCCACAGTGGACATACGAGATGTTCCTTGATCACGTGCTGCCTGAGGACCGTGCAATGGTGGACGCAAAGTTCTGCAAGGCCACGACCGAACATAGCGACTGGAGTTTCGAGTGTCGAATCCGCCGTGTGGACAATGTGGTTCGATGGATTTGGGCGGCTGGCCGGCACCGCGTGGATGCCACCGGAAACGTGCGCCGTATGGCAGGCATCGTCCAGGATATCACCGAGCGCAAGCGTGCCGAAGAAGCGCTTAAGGAAGCACATGAAACTCTGGAAGAAAAAGTTAAAGAGCGTACAGTTGAACTTGAGAAGGCTTATAACTCATTGGAAGAAAGTGCAAAGGGTCTTGCTGAAGCTCAAAAAATGGCTCATATTGGAAATTGGGATTGGAATCTTGTTACTGGTGAAGTATACTGGTCTGAGGAAATGTATCGCATTTTTGGACGTAATCCTCAAGAATCAGGCGCAACGTTCAATGAATTTTTAGTTTTTGTACACCCTGACGATCGAGACAATGTAGATAATGCCGTTAAAAAGGCTTTTAATGAAGAACCTATTGCAGGTGACTATAGAATAATTTTAGCTAATGGGGAAGAACGCTCAGTCCATACACAAGCCGAAGTTATCTTTGATGAGAAAAATACCCCTGTTCGAATGAGAGGGACTGTTCAGGATATTACCGAGCGCAGGCAAGCTGAAAAGGCAATGCAGGAGAGCGAAGCGCAGTTCCGGAACTTGTTCGAAGTAATATCGAGCGGGGTAGCTATCTATAATGTCATCGGTGATGGGAGTGATTTTATTTTTAAGGACATGAACCCTGCGGGAGAAAGGATTGACCATGTCCGACGGGAAGATATTATTGGAAAAAGCCTTTATGAACTATTCCCAAATGTAGGTGGAATGGGACTTGATGCAGCGTTCAGGCGGGTATGGCACACTGGAAGACCGGAATTCTTTCCCTTGACAATATATAAAGATGAGAGAATCGCCCTGTGGTTAACCAATTATATATACAGGCTACCCTCTGGCGAGCTAGTTGCTGTATTTGATGACATCACCGAGCGCAAAAAAGCAGAAGAAGCTCTGACAAAAATCGAAACTGCCCGTAAGCAGGAAATTCATCACAGGATCAAGAATAACCTGCAGGTAATCTCATCCTTGCTGGATCTCCAGGCTGAACAGTTCAAAAATAAAGAATGCATTAAGGACTCGGAAGTTCTGGAAGCCTTCAGAGAAAGCCAGGACAGAGTGATATCTATGGCGCTGATCCATGAAGAACTCTATAAGGGCGGTGGGTTCGAAACGCTAAACTTTTCGTCATATCTAGAGGAACTTTCTGAGAATCTTTTCCAGACTTATAGCGTTGGAAATACCGATATTAGCTTAAATATGGATCTGGAGGAGAACCTTTTCTTTGATATGGATACTGCTGTCCCGTTGGGAATGATCGTTAACGAACTTGTTTCCAATTCCCTCAAACATGCATTTCCAGGTAGAGGTAAAGGAAAAATCCTAATCAAACTCTGTAGAGAAGAAAATGAAGATTGTATAAACGTTGGAGAAGAAAATAAAAATAAAGATTGTAAGAGCACTGCTTTCGTTATGACTGTTTCAGATAATGGCGTGGGCATTCCTGAAAATTTTGATATTGAAGTGCTTGATAGTCTTGGATTTCAGCTTGTAACCTCCCTCGTAGATCAATTAGATGGGGAATTTGAGCTGAAAAGGAATAATGGGACGGAATTCACTATTAGATTTATAGTGATAGAAAAGGATAATCAGGTATCAGCGCCAGATTTGCATTAATTAGTTTAATTGCGACATTGACTATTTAATGCCCTGTGCAGTTCTGACCAATTTCTTGTTTAGCGAAATATGTCACAGCGTATGCAACCAGAGTTTTTTTGTTTGTTCTTTTTCGATCCTAAGTCAGTATATATGATCATTTTTTATAATGGTGTTTAAAAAGTGACATTTTAATCACGTGGGCCAGAGATATCAAAATTGTGTGATAAGTATTCATTTTAGGTTACTATTAGTTTTTTTAGAATATTGTGTGTTTATTAATTTTCAAACTTAACTATAATACTTATAAATAAAGAGCACCTAAAAGAGCACCTAAATCAATGAAAAATATACATTTTTATAAATTAAAAATATTATATTTAGATTACCAATTGTTGCAGCCTGCGATAAGGAGAAAGGAGTTTAAACCTGTGAATGAAATCGAGACGGGTCAAGATTGCTGTAGTCACTTTAACGTTAAAAGACCCCTTAATGAATACAAATGAAGTTTTGTCTTTATAATGGAACAAAATAAAGGTATATATATAAAAATATTATCCATTCAGGTGATCACTAAAAGGCATAAGCCTTCAAAAAAGAAGAGCCTGAGGGGGACAAATGAAAGCAAAAATAGAGCATTTTCCGGCGAAAAATCCAAATCCTATGCTTAATGTGGGAAAAGATGGGATTGTTCTTTACTCAAACGACGCTGGTGAGTCTTTATTGTGCGAATTGGGGGTGAGCGTTGGAGGAAAATTGCCTTCTTACATCGCAGATTTCGTACAAAGGGCAACTTCGCGGAATAGCCCGGAGAAAATGGAAGTAAAGGTGGGAAAAAGAGTATATCTGGTCACTTTTCACCCTTCCTCCGAAGAAGAATGTGTAAACGTTTACGGATTCGATATAAGTGAGCAGAAAGAGCTTGAGGAAAAACTTCGCAACAAGGAAAAACACAATGATGTTCTTTACAGGATAGGAAAAATAGCTCTTGAATACGAAAGCCTTCAAACCTTCATGGATGAAAGCGTACAGCTGATTGCAAGCATCATGGAGCTCGAGTACTGCAAAATTATGGAACTCCTGCCTGACGGAAGGTTCCTTATGAGGGCTGGGATTGGATGGAAATCTGAGTTTGTGGGGAAACAAGTTGTTGGAGGGGGAAAGGATTCCCAGGCAGGATATACCTTATTTTCAAGGATGCCTGTGATCGTGGAGGACTTCGAAGAAGAAAACCGCTTTACAAAGCCGGAAATACTGAGAATTCACGGCGTGGCTAGTGGAGCAAGTGCTTTAATCGGCAGTATGGAAAAAATCTTCGGAGTGCTTGTTGTCAATTCCACGAAAAAAAGGAAGTTTACATCAGATGACACCTACTTTCTCACTTCAGTGGCTTTTTTGATTGCTCAGGTAGTCGAACGCAAAAAAGCAGAAGAAGCCCTTAAAAAAGCAAACGACAGCCTGGAAGAGAAAGTTAAAGAACGTACGTCAGAGCTTGAAAAAGCTTATTCCTGGTTGAAAGAAAGTGAAAAAAGTCTTTCTGAAGCTCAAAGAATGGCTCATATTGGGAATTGGGATTGGAATATTGTAACTGGTGAACTAAATTGGTCTGATGAACTATATCGTATTTTTGGACGTAATCCACAAGAATTAGGCGCAACTTACAATGTGTTTTTGCGTTATATACACCCTCAGGATCGAGACTACGTGGATAATGCCGTTAAAAAAGCTTTAAATGGTGAACCCCTTTGCATTGATTTTAAAATAGTTTTAGCTAATGGGGAAGAACGCACAGTCCATGCAGAGAATAAAGTCATTTTTGATGAGAAAAATACCCCTGTTCAAGTGAAGGGGATTGTTCAGGATATTACTGAGCGCAAAAAAACAGAAGAGAAAATTAAGATACTGGCAAATGCTGTGGAATCATCGAACGATGCTATTGTAACTGAATCTCTTGAAGGCATTATTGGAAGCTGGAACAAGGGTGCAGAGCAGGTTTATGGTTATTCAGCTCAGGAAATTCTGGGGAAAAATGTATCAATAGTTGAACCAGAAAATTTCAAAGGGGAAATTGTTCACTTAATTGAAAAGATTATGCATGGAGAACAAATCCAGCACTACGAAACTTTAAGATTAAAAAAGAACGGTACAATAATAAATGTTTCAATAACCTATTCTCCAATTTTTGATTCATATGGAAATCTTATGGCTATCTCAGCTATTTCCAGAGATATTACTGAGCGCAAACAGATTGAGAAGGCTCTGCGGGAGAGCGAAGCGCGTTTCCGAAATTTGTTTGAAGTAATATCGAGCGGGGTAGCTATCTATGATGTCATCGGTGATGGGAGTGATTTCATCTTTAAGGATATTAATCCCGCAGGGGAGCGGATCAACCGTGTCCAAAGAAGGGAAATCATTGGAAAAAGCCTCTATGATCTCTCCCCTA
Source organism: uncultured Methanosarcinaceae archaeon (assembly GCA_963722085.1). GTDB lineage: Archaea > Halobacteriota > Methanosarcinia > Methanosarcinales > Methanosarcinaceae > Methanosarcina. The sequence continues at coordinate 13,998 of CAVRNH010000062.1, forward strand.
ATGTAGGTGAGATAGGAATTGGCAAGGCTTTCAGGCGGGTTTGGTGCACTGGAAGACCGGAATTTTTCCCCCCGACATTCTGCGGAGATGAAAACATCGCATTGTGGGTAACTAACTACATATACAGGTTACCCTCTGGCGAGCTAGTCACAGTGTTTGATGACATTACTGAGCGCAAAAAGGCAGAGGAGGAACGGGAGCGTCTGCTAGAGGCTATTCAGCAGGAGAAAGACAGACTTTCTGCACTGATCAACAGCATTACAGATGAAGTGTGGTTTGCAGATATCCAGAAAAAATTCACTTTGGTCAACCCCTCTGCACTCAGCGAATTCTGTATTTGTACAGAAGAAGAGATCGAGGTGGAAAAATTAGCCGCAAGCCTCGATGTCTATCGTCTAGATGGGAGTCTTCGCCCGGTCGAAGAGGCACCTCCCTTGCGTGCCCTAAGGGGCGAAATCGTGACGAATGAGGAGGAGATCGTTTGCACACCTCTCCGTGGAGAGCTACGCTATCGCCAGACATGTGCTTCTCCAGTACGTGATACAGGCGGCAATATTATCGGATCGGTATCCATCGTTAGAGATATAACCGAGAATAAAAAAGCAGAAGAAGTTTTGGCAAATCTTGAGGCTGCCCGTAAAAAGGAAATTCATCACAGGATTAAGAATAACCTGCAGGTAATTTCTTCCCTTCTGGATATGCAGGCTGAAAAGTTCAGAAACCGAGAGAATATTAAGGATTCAGAAGTTCTGGAAGCCTTCAGGGAGAGCCAGGAAAGAGTGATATCCATGGCTCTGATCCATGAAGAACTGCATAAAGGTAGTGGGATCGATACACTTGATTTTTCATCGTATATTGAGGAACTTGCGGATAATCTTTTCCAGACATACAGGCTTGGAAGTACTGACGTCAGGTTAAAAATGGATCTGGAAGAGAATATTCTCTTTGATATGGACACCGCAGTCCCATTAGGGATAATTGTCAATGAACTTGTTTCCAATTCTCTTAAACACGCATTTGTAGGGAGAGATCAAGGGGAAATCCGTATCAAACTCTGTAGAGAGGAAAACGGGGATTGTACATGCGGTAAAGAAGAAAGTAAGATAGAAGGCTGTAAAAGTGAAAATTTTATTCTGACTGTTTCCGATAAAGGCGTAGGTATTCCAGAAAATATTGATATTGAAGATCTTGACAGTCTTGGACTTCAGCTAGTAACTTCCCTCGTAGATCAATTAGATGGGGAATTTGAACTGAAAAGGAACGATGGGACAGAATTTAATATGAGGTTCACAGTAACGGAAAAGATAATCCAGCTCAGTGCCAGCTTTACAATAAGTAATTGAAAATTTTCGGGACTTAAACAGTTCATATGAGAAATCATCGCATAAGGCCTTAAATTGTCTAGATCATAATGAGAACTTAAATACGGCAGATCTGCTTGCTCTTCGCTCTTATTCTGCTTTTCAAACGCCTGAGTTCTATTTTAGTTTATATGGAAGCTAGCTGATTTTAATTTTGTTCACCATTCTTAATAATACTATAAATAAGATACATTGTCCTAGAATAAATATAAATAATAAATGTAGAGAATGGAAAGAAAAAGGGGCGCTAAGGCATGAAAAGTACGATCTATAGAAAGATAATGGTTGCAACCGATGGATCGGAACCAGTAAAAAAAGCAGTTGATTCGGCAATTGAGATTGCAAAGTTAAGTGGGGCAAAGCTGTATGCTGTACACGTAATCGCACTGGGAGTTTATTTTTCGGTAACTCCTTCCATGGATGCCAAATGGAAAAAAGAGATGAAAGAGCAACTTATAGCAGAAAGTAAGGGAATAACAGCTTATGTTGAGAACGCTGGAAGAGCTGCAAATGTTGAGGTCGAATCTGTAATCCTTGAAGGAAGCCCTGCGCATGAGATTGTAGATTTTGCAGAAAAAAATGACATTGATCTTATAGTTATGGGCACGCAGGGAAGGACCGGAATCCCGAAATTCCTGATCGGAAGTGTAGCTGAAAATGTAGTTAGACACTCAAAAAAATCAGTACTTGTTGTAAGGGGAGAAGCTGTCGAAAAAAAAGGTAAATAAATATTAAGTTTTCTACAGAGAAAATTTTGTTGCAAAATAGTTTAAATCTTACAGTGAACTACTTTTTCTCTAAGATCAAATAACTATCAAGGCCACTATATCTGTTTATCCTATGACCACTTCTATTTTTAGTATTTTTACCTCTCAGAACTGAGGAACTGGGGGAGCCTGTATCTCTATTATTTTTCCAGATATCACTTTTGAATCAGGTGAGACAAGCTCGAGAACTTTTTCCGCAATATGCTCAGGTTTTAGTTGGGGTCTGTCTGTATAGATCGACCTATACATATCCGTGTCCACAGCGCCCGGGCAGATGGAGTAAACTTTTATTTCTCCTTCCAGTTCGGAGGCAATAGATTCGGTTATGCCGTTTACTCCAAATTTTGAGGCAGAGTATACGGAAAATTCCGGAATCCCGTGTAATCCCGCTACTGAGGAGATATTGATTATTTTTCCATTCTGGCTGTTTCTGATCTGGGGAATTGCATATTTTATGCAGAGGAAGACACCTTTTAAGTTTGTGTCCATAATCTCATTGTATTCCTGCAGAGTGGTTTCCTCCAACCGTTTTTTATGTGCAACTCCTGCGTTGTTGATAAGAATATCAAGCCTGCCACATTTCTCTATAGTTCTTGAAATCAGATTTCTTACGTCCTCTTCGTTGCGCACGTCAGCCTGGATAGCAAGGGCTTTACTGCCTGTTTCCTTTAATTCATCTATTGTTTCTTTGATTTCACTTTCATTCCTTGCTGCAATGATGACGTTTGCCCCTTCTTTTACTAGAGCTAAACAGATAGCTCTCCTATTCCTTTGCTCCCTCCGGTTACAAGGGCTGTTTGACCTGCTAAATTCATTACTACCCCTTTTATTCATCAATTTTTATCTAATCGTTTTTATTAAACCTATGAATAAAGATGGATATATTTTTGGAAATTAAGTTTCTGAGAAAATGTTTGTTTTAATGGGAACTTGCTTCTGAGCAGTTCTATTTCCTGGAGCGCTTGTATACTATCATGAGTTTGTGAATCCAAAACCCACTCTGGAGCTGCTTATTGAAATTTCCTTCGGCTTCTCTGCTAAATGGATTTATAAAAAATTTTTAAATAGGTTTATAGACAATTTTTAGACATATCGATACAGCAGGACTTAAATGGTTGAACTGAGAATCAGTAAATTATAGGATACTTATAGGATATTTTTTCCAATTTAAAAATATCTTTTCCTGACTTCGATATAAATAATATTATTTCCAATTCTTTTCCATGAAACAGAATCCAGAACTCGAATCTATTGAGCTGCTTGCAAAAATTATTCTCACTTCCGCCAGAACAGCCCCAAAAGGAAAAGGCATTGACGATATTGTTACATATTTCCTATCTCCGGAAGAAAAATGCGAACTTGCCAGCAAGATGGAAGAATTAAGCGAAATCAAGGACCTGAAGTTCCTTATCAGGGATGCAAAAAACGTAAGAGATGCCGATGCTATTGTCCTTATAGGGTTGAAGGCATCTGGCGTGGGCAATCTGGACTGTGGAGCATGCGGATTTGGAACCTGCAAGGAGATGCTTGAGCACGAAAAGGTGCAGAAAGAGTTTCTCGGCCCTCAGTGCATGATCAAGTATCTTGATCTTGGAATTGCTGTAGGCTCTGCAGCAGCAAAAGCAAAGGATCTCTGTGTCGACAACCGTGTACTTTATTCTGCCGGAGCTGCAGCCTGTTACTTCAAAATGATAGATGCAGATGTAGCTATGGGGCTTCCACTCAGCGTAAAAGGGAAAAATATTTTCTTTGATCGGGAATCCACAAGAAAATCTCAACAATAAATATGAACTTTGTCCCCTGAATATCGGCAAATGGCTTGGTTACTGAATTCGTTAATGTAAGTAAGTCACAGGGTCAGTTACTGAAAACCATACCCAAAAAGATCCCGTACACTTTTCCCGAATAAGAGGGATATTCTGATGTTTTTAGGCCTATAAATGGATTCTCCACTACCTATACTTTTATCCCTCAGCCTATTTTTATCCATAGAACTCACAGTAAACAGAAAGTTTTTTCAATTCAAATAGTTAAGTGATTTTATGAATGAATTAGACGACAAAAGATGTGAAAGCTGTGGGATGCCTATTAAAAAAGGCGAATACTGCGAGTATTGTGCTCCGGATGGAAAGCTTAAATCGAGAGACGAAATAAGAGAAGGATGGATAAATTTTGCAGTCAGGAATGAAGGGATCTCAAGAGAAGAGGCCGAAAAAAGAATTGATGAAGAAATGAAGAAAATGCCAGCCTGGAAATAAAGATAATTGCTTAAAGATTAGAAAAATAACTAAGAAATGATGCTCTTTGCAACATAATTATCCTGTACTGGTCTACTCTAATTCTTTACTAGTGCATCGATTCCAAAATATGTCTGAAATAAATTTTTGAAAACCACGGAAAGCACAGAAGACACAGAATTAAGAGAGTAAGGGTGCAGTCTTTCCGTAATTTCCGTGTTTTCCGTGGTTGTAATGCCCGGATCAGATCACTCTGTACCCACTGTGTTTTCCGTGTTACAGAACTCATGGTGACTTTAATGTAAACATTTGCATTCTAAACTACAATTAGTTCTAAATTATGTATTTATTTGAGAATCGATGCACTAGATAATTACTGCTGTTTCAACTAAGCAAAATATTGAAAGGCAGAATATAACAAAACGATTATTATAGGCATTCTATTTTTTTCTTAGTTTTTGGCTCCTTTTCAAGGGACTAAGCCAACCTGTTCCAGATCACATCGTTTTACCACATCAATCAGGCTTCAATCAACCAATATATATCCTGTTTGCTCGCTCGTTAAGTCTTCTTTTGGCGCCATTGTTAATAGCAACTGCTCGGGAGTAAGATCCTGCTCTTATCTCGGCCTTTTTTAGATGAAAAGATCTCTTTCACTTAAAATCTTTCAGAGCTGCGAAATCAAGAGTTGCAAAGTAATCCTCTATAGTCTCAGGTCTCCTGATCTGTACAACGCTCCTATCCTCCCTGAGAAGAAGTTCGGCAGAGCGAAGTTTTCCATTGTAATTGAAACCCATAGCGTGCCCGTGAGCTCCTGTATCGTGAATTACAAGGATATCCCCTATTTCTACCTCAGGAAGCGGCCTGTCAATTGCGAACTTATCATTATTCTCACAGAGAGAGCCAGTTACATCATACTTGCGGACAGCAGCTTCCTTTTCTTTTCCGAGTACAGTTATGTGATGATATGCACCGTATATTCCGGGGCGCATCAGGTTGGCCATACAGGAATCCGTCCCAACATAGTCCTTGTAAGTATGTTTGAGATGCCTTACCTGGGAAACCAGATAGCCATAGGGACCTGTAATGACTCTGCCGCATTCCAGGAAGACTTTGAGCGGATAGAGCCCGTTTGCAGTGATAGTGGCTTCGTAGGCCTCTTTGGCACCTTTTGCCACGGCTTCGAAGGAGACCGGTTCCTGATCAGGCAGATAGGGAATCCCTATGCCTCCACCGAGGTTTACAAATTCAAAAGTGATATTGAGTTCCTTTGAGATTTCAACTATAAGTTCGAAGAGAATTCTTGCGGTTTCAATAAAATAATCAGGGTTTAATTCGTTTGAGGCAACCATTGTGTGCATTCCGAAACGCTTGATTCCCTTATCCCTGAGTATGCGGTAGCCTTCAAAAAGCTGGTCTCTTGTAAAACCGTACTTTGCTTCTCCCGGTTTTCCTATTATGGCATTTCCTCCCTTTAGAGGGCCGGGATTGTACCTGAAGCAGACTATTTCCGGAAGTCCTGCATGTTTTTCAAGATAATCAATATGGCTTATATCATCGAGATTTATGTATGCTCCAAGCTCTTTTGCCTTTACGTACTCTTCGGAAGGAGTATCGTTTGAGCTGAACATAACATCCTCACCAACTATTCCAGCTTTTTCAGCAAGAATTAATTCAGGCAGGGAACTGCAGTCAGCACCGAAATCCTCGGTTTTGAGAATTTTAAGAATAAAGGGGTTTGGGAGGGCTTTTACTGCAAAGAATTCCTTAAAGCCTGGAACTTCCCTGAAGGCTGCTTTCATTTTCCGGGCATTTTCAAGAATGGCTTTCTCATCGTAGATATGAAACGGAGTAGGATATTTTTTGATTATTTCCAGAATATCCTGCTTGGTGAAGGGAAGGTCCTTTGAAACCATATTATGTACCTTTTACCTGATTTTCTTCTTAATGCATTTTACCTTTTACCTGATTTTCTTCTTTAATGCATTTTACCTTTTACCTGATTTTTTTCTTTAATGCATTTTACCTTTTACCTGATTTTTTTCTTTAATGCATTTTATATCAATTTGAAATTTTACTCCTTTATTAGTTTTTCTCTGCAATTCACATTGGAGTACAAAAAGCCCAGTGATATATAAGGAAAGATTCAGTAATATTTAAATAAAGTGAATAAAGAAAGGTTCAGTGTTATTTAAAGAAGGATATAAAGAAGGGTTCAGTGATTATAAAGAAAGGATAGAAGGAAGGATCCAGTAAAATGTAAAAAAGGTTGTTTCAAATATTAATTACTTCACTGTTTATTGCCTCAGAGATCAACTGCCTTTATATTACTTTTATATTAATCTGATTAATCGAGTCTTCCTTGTCAACTTTTGAGCTTTTTGAAAAACTCATTAAGCCTGCGGTAGGTATAGGTGTTCACAATATCCTCTTTTTCGAGCCATCCCCTTCTTGCCTGTCCAAGTCCATACCGCATGGAAGCAAGGTCTGGAATAGAGTGGCTGTCCGTAGAGATGCTAAACTTCAGGTCAAAATCTTTTGCACGCAGGATAAGCTCGTCGTTAAGGTCAAGTCTTGAAGGTTGGCTATTAATCTCCAAAACTTTCCTGTTTGCAGCTGCCGCCTCAAAAACATTTTCGAAATTTACATCGTAAGCTCTTCTTTTTCCAAGCAGCCTGCCTGATGGATGTGCAAGAATGTCAAGGCACCTGTTTTCCAGGGCAGTAGTAATCCTTTCTGTCATCTTTTTCTCAGGAGCTGAAAAGCCGGAGTGTATCGACCCTACAACAATCTCGAGTTCTTTGAGAACTTCATCCGGATAGTCCAGGCTTCCATCTCTCAGGATATCAACCTCAGAACCCTTCAGAATTTTTATTTTAAACCGTTCTGAGAGTTTATCAATTTCCTTCCATTGAGCTTTTAGAGTATCTATTTCCATTCCATTGGCTATCCTCTGGGATCGGGAATGGTCGGTTACGGCGACGTATTCATAACCAAGAGCTTCTGCTCTCTGTATCATGGTCTCCAGACTTTCCTGTCCCTCACTATAATTTGTATGCATATGGAGATCTCCTCTGAGGTCTCCAGCTTCTACAAGATTTGGGAGGGCACTTTTTGCAGCGGCTTTGATTTCTCCTCTGTTTTCCCTGAGTTCCGGAGGGATGTATACAAGGCCCAGCCTTTCATAAATCTCTTCTTCACTTTTGCCTGCAACCTGTTCTCCTGAATCTTTCAGATACAATCCGTATTCGGAAAGCTTGTAACCTTCTCTGATAGCAATATTTCTAAGTTCTATATTATGTTCCTTTGAGCCCGTAAAATACTGAAGAGCTGCTCCGTAACTTTCAGGTGGGACCACCCTCAGGTCAATAGAAGTCCCCTCTTTCAGAATTACACTACTTTTTGTACCGCCCTTTAAAATGACCTGCTCGACTTCCGGGAGGGAAGTAAAGGCATCCATTACTTTTAATGCCTCTCCCTTTTCTGCTTCGGCGAGAATGTCGATATCCCCAATTGTTTCCTTCAACCTCCGAAGGGAGCCGGTGTAGATTATTTTCGAGAGGTCTACTTTACATTCACTCTGACATTTTGCTTTTAAAGCTGATATTATCTCTTCTGCGAGTGGAAGTGCTTTTCCGAGAGTTATCCGGTCATGGCTTTTCTCATACTGCTCAATTGCCTTTGCAATATTTTCTTCACTTTTTTCACCAAAACCTTCGAGCCTCCTGATTCTGTGGGCTTTGATCGCGTTTTTAAGATCTGAGAGAGTCTTTATTTCAAGGGCATCGGCAAGTTTTTTCATTTTCTTTGCCCCAAGCCCTCTGATTTCCATCATTTCCACAGTGCCTGAAGGGGCTTTTCCTTTAAGTTCTTCAAATTTTTCTATCCTGCCGGTTTCCAGGTACTCGGCAATGTGATCGGCAATAGATTCCCCTACACCCGGAATTTCGTTCAGCCCAGCTTTCCCTTCTCTTTCATAGATTTTTTCAATATCCTCGCCAAGGTTTTCGATATTCTGGGCTGCTTTCCTGTAAGCCCGCGGTTTCCACTCAATCTGCTGGTATTCAAGAATGTCAGCAGCTTCATAAAACAGCTCGGCAATCTCGCGATTTTTCAACGACTTCCCCTTTTCTCTCCTTCTATCTCCATTAATTTTCCTTCATCTCCCTTCTATCTCCATTAATTTTCCTTCTATCTCCCTTCTATCTCCCCTTCTATCTCCCCTTCTGTTTTTTACTTTTTGTTCTACATTTTCCTTCACTTTTTTGCTGTTCCAATGAGACCTTAAGCTCTTTCTTTTAAATTTTTTATCTCTTTAACTGTCGTAGCTTCATAGGGCCCTTTGTCAGGCCTGATGCGTAAAAAGCGAGGAAACCGCAGTGCAAGTCCTGTTTCTCCTTTTCCCTCTCCAGCCGTATGCCCTGGGCTTTCTGTAATTTCTGTGCCAAGGACTTCTATAACTACCGCAGGTTCGATGAAAATATCCGGAAGCATTCTATTTTTTATGAGGACATTTTTTGGGATCTCGGGTATAACATGTTCCGAAAGCAGGCTATCAATTTCTTTTGCATCCGCATCTGTGAACCCTGTGCCTACCTTCGTAAAGGTCTCAAAACGCTGTTCTTCTTCATTAAGGGCTGCGCAAAGGAGAGCTCCGAATGAGCCTTTCCTTCTTCCCCTCCCATAATACATTCCAATAACTACAAGATCAAAGGTCTCTCTCATCCCCTCTGCATATTCTTCCTTCCATTTTAGCCAGAACCAGCTCCTTTTTCCGGCTTCGTACACGGAATTATTGTCCATGGATTTAATTATGATTCCTTCAAGCCTCTTTTCAAGCGTTTCATTAAAAAAGTCCTCGATTTCCTCAAGGTTTTCGGTAACAATCCTTCTTGCCAGGCGAATAATCCCTGACTCTTTTACATGCTCCTCAAGTAGGGATCTCCTTTTTGGGTAGGGTTCTTTCAGGAGAGATTTTCCTTCCAGAAAGAGAATGTCAAAAAAGAATGCAGCAATAGGGCATATCTCGGTATATTTTTCAACCTCATACTTTCTGCGCCTTTGCATAAGCTTTTGAAATGAATAGAATTCTTCTATTCCTTCGTCTCCTCTTCTGCCCTCAATATATGCAACTATTTCCCCATCAAGCACGATTTTATCCGCAAGGACACTTTTCCTGATAGCTTCGATGAGATCAGGATATTGGGAGGTTATATTTTCAAGTCTTCGAGAAAAAGCCTGAATCTCGTTTCCGTCTTTGTGGATCTGGACACGCTCTCCATCATATTTTTCCTCAGCAGCTCTTTTCCCTGGAATTCTTTTTTCAAGCTCTTCAAAATCTTTCACACGCTGAGCAAGCATTGACTTTACAGGCCTGCCCAGTTCTATGGAAAATATGCCCAGTGCCCTGGACCCATATTTGGCAAGAGCTTCTGCAAGTTCTCCAATGTCAGTGCAAACACTGTAGCTCTCTTTGACTTTCACCAAATATTTTTTATCTCCGGCAAATGCCATAGTAAATGCTTCGAGCAGAAATTGATCCCCAAAGCCTAGCCTGAGCTTTCCAAGAGTGATTCTGAGTATATACTTCCCTTCTTCGGGCCGGGCACGCTGCAAAATCTCAGAAAGAAGCCTGATCTTTTCCTCTTGACTTCCCTTCCCAGAAGCTTCTTTTATTTTTTTGAGCCTTACGAAAACATCCTCAATTGTCAGGGATTCTTCTTCTCTTTTGTTCAATTCAAAAGCAACATCTCCAAGATCCCCTGTTATAGAATACCTTTTCTTAACTTCCTCTTCGGAAACTCCATATGCTCCTGCAATAGCTTTTAAAGCAAGCTTATCCCCTACTCCAAGGGCAGTGTTCTCAAAGGCAGGGCCTATGCTCCCGAGAAAAAGATATGCACTATCTTTTACTTCCTTTCCTTCAATCTCCTAAAAGAAATTAGCAATCTTGTTGACGATCTTTTTATGGGATGTTATCTTCTCAAGCTCTTCAAAAAGCTCTGCAAGCTCTAGAAACCGAGCCATAGTACCCTCCCCGAAGAACGCTTTGAAATTTTCCTCTCTAATATTACTTTCTTCCCCGCTCTTTATCACTTTGCAGACTCAAATTTCTGAAATAGAATCTCTCCCCTTTTCGCTAATAAACAGCTTTCCTGCCGTCCCTTTTCTATTACCGAAACCTTTAATATCTAAAAGATGCATGAGAGAATACGCAGCACTTCCTTACATCTGTATGCGACTGTGGTTTAGTGGCTATGACCTGAGCTTCCCAAGCTTAGAACCCGGGTTCGAATCCCGGCAGTCGCATTCAAAATTTTGGTACTTTTTTGAAAAGGACCCGATTTTTTATCTGGCAATAATTTAAAATGCCTCTAAAGAAAGCCTTTTAGTCAGAAAATTCTTTAGAAAGGCTCTTTCCTAATTAGTCTTCTATTAAGACCTGTTTTGCGAAATTAAAGAGATGAAAGATCAAGAAAAGTTTTTTTCCTGTAGCCCATTCCCTGGAATATTGCCACAATCTCTCCTTTATCATCAGTTATATTTACATTATATGTTGAAATTTTAGGGTTTATAGATGTCTCTTTCGCCTCGGCTATTAGAGTCCCTTTTGTTGCAGCTTTTACAAAAGAAATATTCACATTAATGGCAACTGTGGCAGTTCCGTATGCATTTGAGGCTGCAGCAAAAGCAAGGTCAGCAAGGGTGAATAATGCACCTCCCTGAACGGTCTTCAAGGCGTTAAGGTGCTTCTCTTCTATATTCATTCTGGCTTTTGCATATCCTGGAGAGACTTCCAGCAGTTCTATTCCTGAATTTGCAGCAAAATTATCTTTCTTAAAATAGCGTTTGATCTCTTCCATATAGTGACTCCAATTATTTCTCAACGCATGGTGTATTCTCAATATTTTTAATTAAAGTTATGTCTTATTTGACCATATTGAGAGACGACCAGATCCATCCTTATTACGTCCTAGATAGTCTGGGTCTTCGCCAGCTATGCGGGTAGCATTCTGGCGATCGAAGTTGTGCACTCCCAACTTTGGTTTCCAGTGATATTTTACGTATATTGGTTTGCCTCATTGTTCACCCACATAGGTATTGACTCCGAATCCTTCCATCATCCTATAGCTAGCTGGAGTTCTTCGATCCGAGAAGACCCAGGGAAGCATATGAGTTGATTCCGGGGTAAGAGATATGAAATCCCAGAAGTTATAGTGTCCCGAAGATGATGATGGAGTATTGTTGTGTGGCTCAGCTTTCAAGGCATGAATAAAATCTGGGAATTTAATGGCATCCCTGATGAAGAAGACAGGTATATCATTACCCACTAAATCACAGTTGCCATCTTCCGTATAGAACTTAACTGCAAATCCATGCACATCCCTCGTCCGCAGAACCCCGGCCTCCTGTCACTGTGGAGAACCGCACAAAAACGGGAGTCTTATTATCAGAGTTCTGCAAGAACTTGGCCTTGGTGTATTTGTCCATGGGCTCATAAACCTGGAAGTAACCAAAGGCTCCGGCTCCCTTGACGTGCACACCCTCTCAGGAATGCGCTCCCGGTCGAAGTGAGACATCTTATCGATGAACTGGACATCTTGCAAAAGAGTTGGACCACGGTTACCTACGGCCAGAGAGTATTGTCATCACTAATTGGATAACCTTGGCTAGCAGTCATATTTTTGTTACGTTTGCGTTCTTGTTTCCTTCTGATCTCATAGCCGTTTATTTTATGCAGAGATTTTGTGTAAAAGCTTAAATGAAAATATGAAAATATGGGAGGACATATCTTAAAAAGTATGATAATAAGCTTGCACCGAAGTACGAGGTGGCTTAAACATAGTTTAGGTGACTAATGGAATTTTTAATTTACCCCTATCTTTGACTTATATTAGTTTTTTATGACTATTAAGGTCAAAACATATGACATTTTGCGTATTATTCACATCACAAATATGTAATGAATACGCACTTTCAAAAAGCTTGAAGATTCTAAAAAGTAGACTAACATCTATTGTTAATAGAGATTAATTATTTATAAATCCACACTTATTATTTAATTGCTTTATATTAAATTGTTTTTATTTAATTGTAAGAAATATTATGCTATCGGCCCAATTGCCGAAACTGCATACGGGGGGTAAAGAATGAGAATCAAATTAATAGCTTCTCTACTAATACTATGCGTAGTGTTTTCGATTGGATCAGCGCTTGCAAGTGCTGATAAGGCTGTAATGGCAGCAAAGGAAGGCCAGACTGGTGAAATGAGAGAGTGCGGCAAAATGGCCGGGATGGAAGAAAAAATGGCCGGGATGGAAGAGACCGGGATGGAAGAGACCGGGATGGAAGACATGACCGGTAAAGCTAAGGCTGTAATTAAAGCTAAGGCTATAATAGCAGCAAAGGAAGGCCAGACTGGTGAAATGAGAGAGTGCGGCAAAATGGCCGGAATGGAAGAGACCGGGATGGAAGACATGACCGGTAAAGTTAAGGCTGTAATTAAAGCTAAGGCTATAATAGCAGCAAAGGAAGGCCAGACTGGTGAAATGAGAGAGTGCGGCAAAATGGCCGGTATGGAAGAAAAAATGGCCGGGATGGAAGAGACCGGTATGGAAAGCCAGAATGGAGCGATGACAGGTTGTGCAGCTCAGGCTGGAATGGAAGAAGAACAGGCTGGAATGGAAGATAACGTGACCGCAGGTCAGGAAACCCAGACAGCTTGTGAAGCAGCTCAGGCTGGAATGGAAGAAGAACAGGCTGGAATGGAAGAAGAACAGGCTGGAATGGAAGGCCGGAATGGAAGAAGAACAGGCTGGAATGGAAGAAGAACAGGCTGGAATGGAAGAAGAACAGGCTGGAATGGAAAAGGAAGGCCAGAATGGAGCGATGACAGGTTGTGCAGCTCAGGCTGGAATGGAAGAAAAGGAAGGCCAGAATGGAGCGATGACAGGTTGTGCAGCTCAGGCTGGAATGGAAGAAAAGTAAGGCCAGAATGGTAAAATGACAGAATGCGGTAAAATGGCCTAATGGAATGGAATCCAGTGGTAAATCTTGTCAGTCTGCAATGTTAAGTCTTATCAGTTTGGAGGATGACCCAAATATAACAGGATCTTGAACTGGAGGCTGTTTGGCCAAAAGGCTAATAGAAAATGTTATACCAAATTATGAGATGGGAAAAACTCTTTAAATGATATGGATAAAATGTTGCTACTTCAAATAATAAATTATTTAGATTAAAGATTGGTTTAGGAAGTAAGAGCTGAGAACATATAATATACAGTTCTTTACTTCTTTATTTTCTAGTTTTTCTAATATCTTTAATGTTGTCTACGTTCTTCCTTTTATAGTTCCAAAAGTCAAAATGTGCCTCTTGAATCTTGTGTTTTGAATAGACCACGAGTTAGCAGGTTAATAAGGCTTCCGTTGTAAAGACTGAACTTTAACTGTACTTTATAGCTGTAATTTCAATGGGGCATTGATAAAGTGATTGAAGAAATATAAAAACGATTGATATATCTTAAAAAAATATCAGACAACGTTTATGGAAAACATGACCGGTGATGAGTACCAGAATGGAATGGCTGAAAACAAATCCCAGGAAAGTATGACCGGCATGCAAGACATGAACGGTAATAAATGCTACATTATTGGGATCACCAAATGTTCCTCCGAAACCATGGATAAAACCAATGGTATGGAGACCACCGGTGTGGAAAACATGACCGGTATGGGAAGTATGAACAGAGAAAGCCAGACTGGAATGATGGAAGCTGATGAAGAACAGGCTATGAACGGAGAAAGCCAGACTGGAAAAATGACAGCTTGTGCAGCTCAGGCTGGAATGACAGAAAATGAA
>CAVRNH010000063.1:0-17510 GCA_963722085.1 uncultured Methanosarcinaceae archaeon
ACAGCCATCTTTATCACCTGAATTGATAAAACAAATTTTGATAGCATCTGCAAGAGATGTTAAAAATGGTGTAAGTGCAATGGGCGACAAAGCAGGCAGAGGGTTTGACAGTGCTACTGGAGCAGGACTTGTAGATGCTTATAATGCATATAAACTTGCCAAGTCAATTACGGTAAGATCACTATATACAGTACCTTCACCGCTATAAACAGAAAAATATCAATTTGAAGGAATTAGGAAATATTGTACACTAAAGGCAGGAATTTATCTCTACTAAACCTGCTTTTTTTATTGAGGAGATCCAAAAACTCAAATTATCCTCAATTCCTAAAATTTGCCATTATATGGAGCAGCAGCCCCGGAAGAGAAACCGGCACGGCATTTAGAAGATCCGAAAAAATGGGTTTTTAGCTTCTAAAAGAAGTTGAAGCGGATTTTGAGACTATTAAAAGTATTCTGGTGGCTCAGGGAAAGAAACTTCTTTAATAAGAGATTTAAACTCATCAGGAATTGAGGGTGGCGTAAGAGGTTTGTAATATTCGACCTTTGCCGAGTCACTGATACCTGAAAGTACAGATTTGGAGGTTTTTTCTATTTTCATATTGAAAAACTTTTCAAATCTTTCCGGAGAGCCTTTAATTGTAATTGTTTCACCAATGGAAAGAACGTCAAATCCTTGTTCATTCAGTTTCAGAGCAACAACGTTTTTGTCTTTAAGAGGAGTTACGTCGGCTGTTAGCATATAATTATTTTAAACTCCAATGTATATAGAACTTGCTCGCTTAATTCCTTGCAAACATTACAACAATTTTATCCTACATTTTGGAAGTAGATGGACCTTTTGAATCTGCTTTTTAGAGTGGGATAAATTCTTAAATTTTCAGCATATTGTGGAATTTACTTTTTCCATATAACCCTAATTTAACTGATTATACTAATTAGTACAGTATTTCTCACAAAAAAGTGTTTTATGGCTTAATATTGAGTATTTCAAGAGCAGTTAATTCATTGAAATTCACTTTGCACCATTTGGAAAAAACAGTTAGAAATATTTGATTTTATTTAGAGTGTCTTCAGAAATCTTTGTGTGCTCAGATTTTTTTAAAAATAGTTTTATAATCTTCAAGTTATTAATTAGATATAAGTGGTCGTCATATACTCTTTCCAATATATTGGCGAAATTCCCTAAACTTCGTGTAGCTGCAGATAAAAATAAGTTTTGATGATTAAGCGTTTGATAAAACAAATTATTGATTATTTACTATTGTTATTATTATTATTATTATTATTATTATTATTATTATTATTATTATTATCTATTAATAAGAGAAACTTAACTATACATATTTGTATATATTTTTTATCATAATAAGACTTCAAATTAGAAGATGGATGGTTCGTTAATCCTACAATTAAGGTAGTAATTGACCAGATAGTTCACAACTGATTAGAAATGGGGGAGAAGAGAACGGTTGTGACTGATTTCCATGCTTACTAGCATGCTTGGTAAGGAGTTCACCCAAATATTCCGCAGGCGCTGGCCTCACTATTGTACAATAGGTAGCTGATTCTCAAAGGAGTCGTAAGTATGAACATGAATAGCATTTCGATGCCGGCCAAAATTTTAGTATACAGCACTCTTGCTGTCATTCTGACGGTAGGAATGAGGGAGATTGCTCCCATACTCACAACCATTCTTTTCTCTATCTTTGCCGCCCTGCTCTTAACCCCGCTTGTCTACTGGCTTAAACGCAAAGGGATACCTACTGGACTGAGTGTCCTTCTGGTAATTCTTTTATTCACTTTAATTGTCGTGATTCTGGGGATAATGGTTGTAGCAGCTGCAATCCAGTTTGGGGGCCAGATTCCGGCATATCAAGTTCAGTTGACAGAGCTCGTAAATAATACTGCACGTTATCTACCAACAAGCGGAGACCTTTCCATCAGATCTGTTTTACGCAGTATCGTATCAGTTATGATCTCCCTTATGGCTACTTTCGTTAATGGACTTGTGAATGCAGGAACAACAGCCGGAGTTATCTTACTTACAACGGGATTTCTGTTAATAGATATTGCCAGTAAACCTGAGAAAATTGATCAGGAAATTGAAAATAAATCCGAGCTTCAATTGAGGTTGAGTAGTTTTGGCAAGAAGCTAGTAAAGTTTATTTTTATAAGAGCAGAAGTAAATGTTATCACAGCAGTTTTAATTTCTGTCTTTTTTCTTGTATTAGGCATTGATTATGCGATTCTCTGGGGAGCTCTTGTATTCCTGCTAAGTTTTGTCCCTTATATTGGTCTCGTCATAGCTTCTATTCCTCCTATAATGCTTGCGCTTTTTCAGTATGGGCCTTTAGGTGCTCTTGCAGTTATTGTTATTATCTTTGGTGTTGATGGGCTTGCAGAAAATGTCCTTTTCCCATCACTTATGGGAAAGGGCCTGCAATTGTCTCCAGCTTTTCTGTTTCTTGCCCTTATTTACTGGAATTTCGTACTCGGACCTGGAGGTGTGCTACTTTCAATTCCTGTTACAATGGTTTTGAAAGTTATACTTGAGAGTTTTGAGGAAACAAAGTGGCTGGCCAAATTGATGGGTCCACCAGGAGACTTGGAGTAAGGCGAAAAACAGCGGGCAGGAAAAGAAGTTAACTTTAGTGGATGAGAAAACACATTGGAGCCGAGATCTGATAAAAAAAGCAGGAAATGAAACACTGGCTCCGTATCCTTTGACCTGGATATCAAGTATGTCGAAATCCAATTCTTGAGGTTGAAACAAGAGTACTGGATCATGCATAATAAACCAATACAGACGCTTTTATCGATTTTACAGAATTCTGAGTGAAATTAAAGTCAGATGCTGGATAGAAAACTTTGTGGATACAAGGATTTCAGAGAACCTGCTCAATAAGGCAATTTACAAAGCCCTGATAAATGCAAATATTGCAATGCCCTCTTTAAATAATATTATCTAAAACTGATATAACATCAATTAAATAAAAATGGAACACCCTCTTCTTCTATGAATCAAGCCTTTCATTCCTAGATAAAGAGCTTTTTTGAGAATTAATAATAAGTTATTTTATATTTAATGACCTATATAATTGAATATAAAATTAGCTTATCCCGTCGAATGCGAAAATGGAAAATCGAACTGGTATCATAAGGAAACTGATCTAAAAGATAAATTGATTATGGATATTTGTTGAGCCGCGCAGAAACGGTGCTTTAAATGGAAGAAGCGATGCCTCCAGTCAGCTCCAGATAAAAAAGGTATTTTCCAAATATGGGTTAATCGAGGGTGAGCTTGTATATATCTAATGAATTCATCAGTGCTTTTTCCAGATAGAAGAGATACCCTTCTTTGTGGGGGAAGGAAATCTCCTCTTTGACTCTGGCTTGTTTTGCGCTGCATAAATATCCTGGAAAAAAGTCCTTGATTCCGAATGAATAAGTCTCTTTAGCTGAGCTTATACCTGTATCTGGTAGCAGGCAGTAGTAATAAGGTCTAAAGGAATATAGGGGGATGGAATATTGGAACAACCAATTGATGATGTGGAAGAGCCAGTTGTCACTGATTCCGATATGGGATATGGAGCAATAAATACACCCTGGTGGGTGGTTCTTCTGGAAGGGATTGTTGCTATCATTACAGGTTTATTTCTATTATACCAACCTGTAGCAACCACTATCCTGCTAATACAGATTCTGGGTATCTTCTGGCTAGCAGGAGGAATAATTTCTATCATAGGAGCGCTGATATTTCCAGAGAATCGGTGGTGGAAGCTACTTTCAGGTATCCTGAGTATTATTGCAGGAATTGTTATTTTGATGTATCCTGTTGTTAGCCCATTCATAGTTCTTACACTTTTCGTCATTTTCATAGGTGCATGGGCTATTGTCACCGGTGCTGTGAGACTTATCTCGGCATTTAGAGGAGAAGGATGGGGTACGGGAATTCTTGGTATCATTACCATAATCCTTGGATTGCTCCTGCTTACAAACTCTCTGGCAGGGGTCGTGGTCTTGCCGTGGGTATTCGGGTTATTCCTTATTATGGGGGGAATTGCAGCAGTCATCGCAGGAATAAAAATGAGAACCTGAAAACGGACTTTTGCAAAATAAGGAGGAAATTTAAACATGAACAGACCTATAGGTGTTACTATTCTGGCCATAGTGGCTGTCTTGCTGGCATTTCTAAACGCTCTTGTGGCACTTCGGTTTCTTGGGTTTTTGCCTTTCTTGGGGCCAATTAACATCCGTATTTTCAACCTCTGGTATGCACTAATGTACGGCCTTCTTGCCTACATATGGGTATGGCTGGCTCAGATGCTCTTCCAGGTAGACCAGCAGGCCTGGATGTTTCTGGCCGTTATTACAGTATTTAACCTGTGCTTGGATTTTGTGTTGCTGGTTACCGGAGGTTCATGGTATGACATTAATTTTTCAGTTATTATGAACGCCCTTATCCTCATTTATATCATGTTACCTGGGGTGAGGAGTGCGTTTGAAACAGACTATAGAACCGGCACTAGAAGGCAGTAAACGATAATGCTCTCGAAAAATGAAAAACGGTTTATGATTTATCTTTTACTACATTTTTATTGAGGCTCAGCTGATATGAAGGAGTATCCTGGCTGAGGCGTATGAAGCTGCCCTTATCATCCCAATCTGGAAGTGATTTCTGTGGAAAAGAAAATTGTACTTATTGCACTCTCGCTTGCTATGTTTGTACTTGTTATTGACACGACAATTATGAATGTCTCGATTTCGACACTTATCAGCGAGTTCGATACCGATGTTACCACTGTCCAGTCTATCATTACACTGTATACACTCGTGATGGCATCTTTTATGATCACAGGGGGGAAGATAGGGGATATTATAGGCAGAAAGAGGGCATTCACAGTCGGATTGATAATATATGGTACAGGCTCATTCCTTACTTCAATTAGTCCCAGTATAGCTGTATTGACCCTTGGATGGTCAATCCTTGAAGGACTTGGAGCAACGCTTGTTATGCCCTCAATCCAGACACTTGTTACCTCAAACTTTAAAGGTACTGATCGTGCCCTTGCCTATGGTATACTGGGGGGAATCACTGCAAGTGCAATCGCACTCGGCCCTATTATAGGAGGTTGGCTGACAACTGCATATACCTGGAGATATGCTTTTGCCGGAGAGGTAGTAATAGTGATCATTGTTCTCTTGACCAGCAGGTCTATTATTGACGCGGTCCTTGAATCCGGAGAGCGGCCTAAGCTGGATATAGTAGGATCTATTCTCTCAGCTCTGGGAATAGGGCTTTTTGTTTTTGGAATTTTGCTAGCAGGGACATACGGGTGGTGGAAAGCAAGCCAGCCTTTTTTCATAGGGGGGATTGAAATTTCCCCCTATGGGCTTTCTCCAACTCCAGTCTTTATTGCAGGTGGAGTTCTCATACTGCTGATTTTTGCCCTATGGGAGCGCCATCTTATTGCTCATGGAAAGACACCGCTTGTGAGGCTTGATGTGCTGAGAAACCGCAGGATAAGATCAGGTATTTTTGTCCAGATGGTACAGAACACCATTTTCGCAGGATTTCTCTTCAGTATGGCACTTTTTCTTCAGATCGTCTTGGGTCTTAATGCAATGCAAACAGGCTTCATCTACCTACCTCTTTCCATACCACTCTTAATTGCCTCAATGGGTGCATCAAAACTCTCAGTCTTCATACCCCCGAGGCGAATTATCCAGGCCGGACTGCTTATACTTACAGCCGGGCTTCTTCTGGTTAACGCAAAAATTGACATTACGGTCAAAGGACTTCCAATATTACTCGGGTTTGCCTTAATAGGCATTGGCGGGGGTCTTATCGCGTCCCAAATAATGAATCTTGTCTTATCGCAGGTATCTCCTGAAAGAACTGGTGAGACCGCTGCCCTTATGAATACTTCTCAAAATCTCGGCATGTCTCTCGGAACAGCTCTAATGGGCTCTATCCTTCTTGCCGGACTTGCGTCAGGAGCTATTGCCCTTATCGATGAGAGTACGGTTCTACCCGATTCTGTTAAAGAAAATGCAATAGTGGCAGTAGAACAGAACGTGCAATTTTTGAGCAATGAAGAACTGGAGAATATCCTTAAAGGAGCTCCTCCTGATATTACCCAGGAAATCCTGAGGATTAATGAAATTGTCCGAATTGATGGAATAAAAAAGTCTCTGTGGGGAATGATAATTATTTCGTTACTGGGTCTACTTGCTTCATTCTTCCTGCCGCCTGAAATCCTTATATCTCCAGCAAAAGGAGAAAAAGGGTAAAGTTTAAAAAACTTTCATTTGAGGAGATTTGAAGGTAAAAAAATCTATTTATTTTATATTCTTTTCAACTGAAGCAAACTTCTGTTTTATCCCGAAATTATTTCGCGTTAACTATGTTGGTTGTAATCCCTCATCAATTGTGAAACTTAATGGGAAAAAAATTCGTTGGATCATTGCTCAAAAGCTTAAAGGAGAATCTACCTCGACGATAGCTGAGATCCAAGGGATCTCAGCTCGTCGTGTTCAACAGATTTGTAAAGAATACACTGTAACTGGTCAGGTTCCAGAAGTTGGTCATAATGTCGGCAGACCAGGGAAACCACTATTATCTGATGATAAAGAGTTAATCGACCAAGCTTACGCAGACTATAAGTTTGGAGCCTGTTACCTTGAGATCATACTAAGAAGCAAATACAAGCATAAGATATCTCATAATCGAATCCATAAATATCTACTCAGTATGAACCTTGCTCGTCAAGAAAGTAAAAAGAAAAAGAGGAGAAAGTGGTGCAGATATGAACGTAAACATAGCATGTCTGCAGCCCATATCGATTGGACTGAAAATCCTTTGTTAGGGCTGCAAGCCTGTGTCATTCTTGATGACTCATCAAGGATGATTATTGCTGGTAGAGAATATGTTCATTGCAATACGGAAAACTCGATTGAAGTAATTGATGAGCTTGTCAGGGAGTACTGGGACATATGTCCTCTTAGGGAACTCATATTGGATCACGGCAGCGAATTCGGTGCACATAAGATTAATGAAGATGGATCATGGAATAGTGAGTTCAAAAGACATGTTGAAGCATTAGGAATAAAGCTGATTCTTGCAGCAGTAAGGCATCCACAAACGAATGGAAAAGTAGAGAAATGGTTCCACACATACAAGAGGTTTAGAGGCGAGTTTGAAACGTTTGATGAGTTCGTTAAATGGTATAACAGAAGGCCTCATGGAGCTCTTGAACTTGAAGAACTGGAATCACCTGAAGATGCTTTCTGGAAAAGATTGCCAATTGAAGCGAAATTCAGAATCGGAGTGAGACTTTTTGGGTTGTGAAAATATGAAAAAATTGAAGCGAGTTTCAAAGCGAAATAATTTCAGGATAAAACAAAACAAAAAAAATAGAAATCATGAGATAAATATATGTGCCCGTATATAATTATAATGATTATAGTTATTATGCGTGACATAATCCATTTGTCGTCCATCAGTATACGATTGATATTATACATTTGAATTGATATGAGGTTGTGCCATTTTCCGCATAATCCCTTTATTTCCGTTAATATTTAACTGCATACCTTATTTCTCAAAAAATTTATCTAATAACAACTTAAAATCAATTTAATGCATTATTATATCTGTAATAAATATTGGAGCAATTAGTAATCCATTAATTAATAAATGAACTTCATTGGAGTTTTGAATACACAGTAAATATTTATATTTTTATGCAATTTGTGGAAATAGATCCTAATAAATACTAATTCTTTTGGCAAATGTAATATTATTACATTATTTAAAGCAGGATTCGTATTCAAAGACATTTTGCAGTATTATATTAGAGGCTCTAAAAGTAATTTTTTGATAAAACAAACGATCTTAAAGGATTTTTTTGCTTTTAGAGCATTATTATCAATTTTGGCAAAACCTCCTATATTTATTTCCCTTCGAATACCCCGCAGCTTGGAGGCTGTCCGACAATTACAGATAGTAATAAAAAGATAACAAAAAAAAGGCATTTGACCTTTAAATCGAAAAAGAAGGAATTCAATTATTACTCATAGTAATTGTCGGACAGCCTCCTTGCAGCGGGGTGCGCCTCCGCAACTTTGATTCAGTCTATATATAAGGACAAATTGTCTCATGATCTATTTTTTGACAATTTTATATCCAAATATTACTTTCTTTTCCATGTCTACTTATATTGAAATTTTCAGGAATCATCTTCTAAGCTTTCCTATTCTCCTAGAATAATGGTAACGACTGGATAAACCGTTATTCCTCACTCTAATTTTTTCTCACCAACTTTGTAAAAAACTTTATGCACTTTCAAAACTATTATTGAATGCGGATAAGCAGTGATCCGCTGGTTCATTTTGACAGGATTGTCTCACCTGTCTAACCTCAAGCTGGGCTGGTCTGATTCACCAGCCCTATCCCTCTTTTAAACCACTCATCTCAGGTGGAAATATTTCTCTCAATGCAACACATCATCTATAGATTGTCTAGTAGCCTTTAAAATCTCAACAGAATGAGTCAAACGTTCCAGTATTCTGTGATTTTCCTAGGTGGAGAAGTAAACATATTTGAGATAGGTGGACGGATATTACAGACAGCATACAGGAAGAAATTAATGAAATACTTGATTCTATGCTTGTTCATTTCTATTTCCTAAAGCAAGAGGAAGAACAAGATTAAGATGACTATGCAACAACTTAAAAGAGAAATCAAAGAGTTAAAAGAAGAAATAGTTAAAAAGCATAATTGAACGTATTCATATTTCGACTGTTAAAATTGAGCATTGAGATATAGGAGACATAGTAATGTCTCCTCTTAGAGCGTGTCTTAAAATTAAACTTCATCCCACTATTGGGATAAGACTCATAGACTTGAAGCGAAAAACCGTAGCATTAAACCCTTAAACATTTAAAATGTTAATTTGAACCATGACGTCTAATGTACTTGATTTTATGCTTCAAGTGTGTACAATCCGATGGGATCAAGTGATATCCTTAAGGTTAATGCGTACCGGAATCTCGGAAAAATTTACGATTTGAACTTAAAGTTATCATTGCACGTTATCCAATTGTAGAAAGGATTTGAATTTTAAGACACCCTCTTAGATTTACATTCTTTTTTCCGGCGCCTCTGCTTCCGCCCTCTCTCTTTCTATCCTATTTAGTCTTTCTGACTCTGTCTCTTCCTGTCTCTCTTTTTCTGTCCGCCGCAAAACTCCTGTACCCCAGTAAGGTTTGTTCCCGTAGTAATTGTATGTATTGGAAAGTTGCTCACGAGTTGAAGGCAATCTATCTTTGTCGAAGCCTTCTGCCTTTTCAAGGATTTCTTTAGAGATATCAAGGGTAAAGGCATGTTCATGTGGTCCTAATTTAAGAGCTTTCCAGGGAATAGCAAAAAGCTTGTCTGCCATACCCAGGAATCCACCAAAAGAAAGGATTGCGTATGCTATTCTGCCTTCTGCGAGGTCAACCATTAATTCTTCAATTCTTCCAATATCTTCTCCGACTAAGTTGACAACCCTATTGTTTTTATGGTACCTGTGGATAAAAATTCTTGAACCCCTCTCTCAACCAGTTCCCATAGGGACATCAGTTTGTGCTTCCATTCTTCGTTCTTCTTCCAGCTGTGCGGGCCTCTCTCTCTGTTTAGATCTGGCCTTCTTTTTCCAGCCGCGCTAACCGCTCTTTTTCAGTTTCTGTTTTTCTTTCTACCTCTATTCGTTCTCTTTCCAGTTGAGCTAGTCTCTCTCTCTGAGTTTCTTCCTGTAAGCGCACTTGTTTCAATTCTTCTTCGAGCTTAGTTGCCCTTTCAGCTTCTTCTTGCCTTCTTGCTTCCTCAAGTTCTCTTTCTATCTGCGAGAGCCTCTTTTCTTCTTCCTCTTTTAAAATCTCAAGTCTTTCTCTTTCTGACCGCGCCTGAATTCCTTCTTCGGTTCTTAGCGGCTCCTCCACTGCTGTTTCTACCCGGACCACTCTTTCAGATTCCATCTGAGTTGTTGTTTCAGGCTCCATCCTTGCTGCTGCCGCTGAAACTCCTGCAAGTCCAGATGCTACTCCCATCTGCCAGTAAGGCTGGTAACCATAATAACTATAGGTTCTTGAGAGTTCTTTACGTGTAACAGGCCACTTGTCCTTATCAAGACCTTCTGCCTTATCAAGTACGTCTTTAGGAATATCAATAACAAAAGCATGATCACGTGCTCTTAAACTGAAGGCCTGCCAGGGAATAGGAATGTGTTTACTGCCTATACCTATAATTCCCCCATGTGAAATCACAGCATACGCAATTCTTCCATCCTGGAGATCTATCATTATATCTTCAATTTTCCCAAGAGTGTCGTTATCTCTGTTGACGACCTTCTCTCCTTGTATCTTGCTTGCTCGCAAAAATCCTGAATTGTCTACATCTTCAGTACGTGTTGTACGGGTCAGTCTTTCAGACTCTGTTTCTCTTGGTAGATCAATCCTTTTGGTTGTTTCTGTCTCCCAGTAGGGCTGATAACCATAATAACTGTACATGGTAGAGAGCGACTCGCGACTGGTAGCAGGCCAGTTATCCTTATCAAAGCCCTCTGCATTTCTCAGAACTTCTTTAGGAATATCAAGTACGAAAGCATGTTCGTGTACTCTTAAGGTAAGAGCTTTCCAGGGAATTGCAAAAAGTTTGTTCCCCATACCCAGCGTTCCTCCAAATGAGAGGGCTGCATATGCAATTTTACCTTCTGCGAGATCGATCATTAAGTCATCAAATTTTCCAAGATCTTCCCCATCTGCGTTAATAACTTTATCATCCATTAAGGATTCTGCTGACAAAAAATCTGGATTATCTCTTGATGCCATAGTTCCAACTCCCATAGTTTTAAGAAATTTTAAAGTCTACACTCCAAGCTCAACTTTAAAATATCTCCCCTGACGAATATTATTTTTATTATTACTTAAAAGTACCGAAATCATTAAAAATATTACTTTATGTTAAATTGATAAGCAATCACGAATATATAATGGAATATTTGGAAAATACTAAGCCGTTAAATTCTTAGTCGCCTCAAAAATGGTCACATCCTGGATTTTTTATTAACCGTATACCTTAAATTGGATAGGAAAAAGAAAGTTTCACATGTTTGCTGAAAAATAAAAAATTTAACCAAGTATGGAAAACATACTTAATGGGTACAATCAACTTCATAAATACGTGACAAGATTATTGTATATTCTTCGGGTTAGAAAAATCCTCCTTTGAATTTGAAAAGAATACGTTTTGAAACCATACTTTTCTCAAAAATTTTATAAGAGGCTTTTCTAACTATTCAGCCCATACCATTTAAATGAAATAGCGATTGATTTTGTTTTACCTAGACCGAGTAGTCACAGATAATCAGGTTGCTCTGGCTCACCCCGTTGCAAGCAATAAGGATATTTGCGCCAGAGCCATCTGGATATAATCCTCCAACTCACACAGAGACTCTACACCCGGTTAAAAATAGTTCATTAATCTATTATTTAAGGCTAGATAGATATCCTTTGAGCGAGCTTATATCTGGCATATCGAAAAAATAGTCACTCCTAAATTTAATACTAGTGTCCCCGAGTTACTAAAAACAGCGAGCACAAGAATCTCTCTGCGTTTCTCAAATGTGGGGGTAATACTCGTTTTTCAGATTTGATCATTAACTCAGGGACACGACCCTAAATCTAATACTAGTGCAACGATTCCAAAATATGTCCGAAATAAATTTTTGAAAATCACGGAAAGCACAGAAGGCAAGGAATTAAGAGAGTAAGGGTGCAGTCTTTCCGTGGCTTCCGTGGTTGTAATATCCTGACCAAATCACTCTGTGCCCACATGCGTTTTCCGTGTTACAGAACTCATGGTGACTTTAATGTAAACATTTGCATTCTGAACTACAATTATTTCTAAATTATGTATTTATTTGAGAATCGATGCACTAGTATTTCCAGTACAAGAAAACTTGATGTATTTATTTCCTAATATTTGGCTTATTTCATTATCCCAAAAATCACTTTCCTCTAATTTTGCATGCAGAGATAAAAAGGTTTACTAAAAGTCAACCTTGTTTTGCATCACTACTTTAAAATTTCTTATATCCCGAAAATAGCAAACTTTTAAACATAATTTAGGGAAATAATGTTAACTCTTATGGAACCTTATCTCTTCTAAGAGGGTGTCTTAAAATTCAAATCATTTCTACAATTGGATAATGGGCAATGATAACTTTAAGTTCATATAGTAAATTTTTCAGAAATTCAAGTACACATTGACCTTAAGGATACTATTTATCCCACCGACCATATGCACATAACATACAAAATCAAGCACATTAGACCTTATAGCTTAAATTAACATTTTAGACATTTAAGGGTTTAATGCTTCTGTTCTTCGGTTCAAGTGCATGAATCCTATACCAATTGTGGGATCAAGTTTAATTTTAAGACACGCTCTAAGATTGCCTTCGTGTCTCAGTGATTTCTTTTAAATTTACGTATTTGCTTAAAATAAAGAATATTATTCACTGATCCACACTTTTGCTTTATCAAGTTCACTATTACTGAATACTTTTACAGGAACAGGAATAATGAATTTAAATACATTAACAGAATCATTTATCCAATGAATATCAGAAACAACCGCAACTTTATCGAATGAAAGTGTATGCTACGACACTTTTGCATCTTCTACGTAGGCATCAAGTGCATAGTGTACAAAGTCCTTATTCAACTGATAAAGCATGCGAATCTTCTGTGCCTTTGCAGTTTGTCTTTCATTGCAGGGATCAGTACATTGTCGTAGTCTTCTCCTGTTATCGTTCCACTACCAAAAATGCCCAATACATTGTCGGGTAGACCTTGCATAAGTTCCATCATGCTATTCTCTCCAAAATTAAGGTTAAATTATTCCTACTCACTGACCCAAGCCTTTGCCTCCTCGAGTCTGTCACCAGTGAAGGCTTTTACTGGCATAGGCATCATGAATGCGAAGAGTTTTACAGATTCATCGATCCAGTGAATATCGGATACGATTGCCACCTTTTCGAACGAAAACAAATGCCATGAAACTCTTGCCATCCTCTTAGATATGAACTCCACGCAAAATGTGATATTCCGGTGTTTATTTGATACAGCAAGCGAATTTTCCCATACTTTTTTAGTTTCTCATTGAAAATTGGAATTTGTACTTCATCTTAATCTTTTCCAGTTACTGTCCCACTATATCTTCTAACGCTTTCTAATGCCCACTAGTAATATTATTGCCCCTACTGCCATTAAATTTGAATTATCAAAGGGTATATTCGGTACATTCCGACTGAGCCTGCGTGTTTACCGATTTTGGTACATTGCCTACGCCATCGTACGAATATCCCTTTTCGTTGTAGGCATTGAATACTTGTTTATCATCCTGCGTGCCGACATATTCTAATTGTGAATGGTCGTCATCGAGAAACACAGTGTCACCGTCTCGCATAAGCTCAGTCTGTTTGTTTCCATTATGTTCAATATAAACAATGACAGTGTAATCATCCAAGCCATTCTTATTTCGATCTGCCAGTGTAATAGTATAGTCACCTACAGGAAAGGATTGTTGTGGAACTATTTCTTGATGGGTTACTAAATCCCATTTGTTTGAATCGATAGCTGTAGCAGGAATGGTTAAAAGAAGGAGGATAAATAAGGTTAAAGGTGTTTTGAGCATAATAGGAGTATGAGCTTCTTGAATTAGAGCTTTGTAGCTATTCTAACGCCACTATTGAACGCAGGGATAAAGAATAAAATCAGAATATGTTAACGGTTATATTGACATTGTCAGCTTGTGAGAAAGGCTTAGTTATTGTTGCATAGATGATAGCTGCTCGTGAAATGTCAATTGTTCACATGATGTCCAGATTTTAATAGTTGCTCGTTATTAACCATATCCTGAGCCATTGGCCAACGTTAGGGAATTAATTTTTATCCTCTATGCTGTATAAAGTATCCTAGTTGATATATTGTATTACCCCGAGTGCCAAAATCCCGCACATCGGTTGTGATCATCGCTCGTAGGTTATCATGACCAGCAAGGAGTATCCAGTATCGGAATAGCTTTTTTGAACCAAAAACAAAGATCTTAGCAGTGGCGCAAGAAAGTAATTTATGATCCAGTCTGACTTGGTGAATGACGGGACTAAGTACCCGTCAAAGATGACATCACCACTTTCTCAACAGCAATTGTATAAAATAGATTAGGGTGAACACTTAATCCAGAATCTGTACAACGCATGGATCTGATGATAATGGAGCATTTCTCGGGATTGATTTCAAAGAGACAAAACTAATTAAATTAAGTGACTGTCCTGTTCAGGCATGTACTGATTTGTATTTATTCTATATTCGTGGGCGTTAGTCATTGATTTGGAGTTGAGCCAGAACAATCACAGGCTTAGAAGCCTATATTCACATTCAGGCAAAAGGATTTATAATTTTTGGAGCTGTTAAATTTTCTAAATTCCTGTTCTTATGTCTTCAAAAAGGTTGTAGAAATTATATCTATTAAATTAAGGATTTCTACAGAGCCCAGATTTTATGGATTAGAAAGGAGGCCTGATCAATCTGAGTTTAACAAAAAGCAGGTTGAGATTAGTGGTTTTTTGATTTTCTTTATTTTTTCTTTTAGTGGATAATTTGATAACCCCACTTCAATCTCTCTTCTTGTCCTGAAACTGGGTGGTTTCATTAGCTTGAGAGAATACTTCATCATTTGCCATTAGATGCCTGCTCTCAGTATTTCTCATTTCAGAGCGTATCTTCATAAAATAGCCAATGCTACTATAAGCAAGGCATAACCCACTCCATATACAGCCAAATTGATTTCTTGCTCTTCTAAAATTACACTTAAAAAGTTGGCATAAATAAAAATTTAATCTGTCATGAGATTATTAATATAGAATCATTTTCTTTTCCACAACAGATCTACAACGCCGCCTTTGCCAATATTTTCCAAAAGTTTATTAGTTTTAATCAACTCCGCTTTTATTTCCCGCAGTTCTTTTAACATTTCCCGCTCAAATTCCTCTGACATAATATTACCTCTATTTTTTATCATTCAGGTTTTTAGTTAAGCTTTTTAAGAATTCTGTTCCTTCTTCGTTCAGCAGCTCAATGACAGGCTCCCATGATTCCTTCTCTTCTTCTAAGATAAGTTCTAATCCTCCAGTTGATTCATACTAGTATTTATAAGAAAAGATTTATAGAAAATAACGCACTTCAAAGTTATTAAATAAGAAAATAAAGCAATGCGGTGTTTAACTCACTTAGTGTTGTAATATATAAGTAATTTTTTTTGCATTTTAACCCTAATTTGACAGAAGCATAAATATTATAATGAATAAATGGGCCTCATGCTTCTGTTTTTCGTCAAACAATTTAAGTTTCTATGCTATGTTCTCTATTTTTGCTATTTTCATTTTCCCGAAAAATTCTATGTCGATGCTATACGTTTCTTTTAAAAAATACTTTAGCAATTAATGAAATCTGTCAAATTTGGGTTCTAATATAACAAAAGAAAATATAATGGTAATGTAAATTACAAAAATTAGAATAGTAAATAGGTGAGCTCGGTAACTGATAACGATTATTTACATAAAAATTAGCGCCATTATTTGAGCATGAAATTTTTTATAATCCTGTTATTTTATGCTAAAAGTACTGCATTTTTCTGGCTTGCTCTCTAGTAGCAAAAGATAAATTTATGTTGTTCAGGCTCTGTAGAAATCTTATTTTAACTGACACCATCAGGCTAAATATGTTATCAAATTTAATCAAAAGTTTCTGGAGAAGTTTCGAGCAAGAGTTTTTTTACAGAGCCGTTTATTCAGTTTTTTCAAAAATGGCAGGATACTTCTCTTTTATTCGTTTTGATACTCTGGACTGTACAAAGTTTCCTAATGTTGGTTAATTTATTTCCCCGATGTACTGAATCTTAGCACATTGGTGAACAATCGATTGATATCGTTTTGAACGCTTGACTCAGAGAAATACAGAGCGGTTATTCGGATATATTTAGTGACGCAGTTTAACTCTATATATTTGTCAGCTTGTTGAAAGGGTATGTGAATGCGGCTTGGATAGTGATAATTGAGTACTAATCCAAACTAAGAAACTAACACTCAAAGTGATTATCTCTAACCATTCAGCCTCAAAACATGTCTATTGATGTTTATTTTGATGAAAACGTTGAATACAACAAATAACATATAAACATTGGAAAGTGTAAATCAGTCGCCATCAATTAAAGAAAACCAATTCATATAAATTTGTCTATCTGATCTTGATAAAGATGGCTCTTGATGTTGTATTATAGGCTAATAGTTACAAATTTCCAATGATTAGTAAGACAATCCCTACAGTAAACCTGTCTTTCTGGTACTTTTTTATGCGATATTTTATTAAAATTGTTAAAGAAAATGTTATATCGCTCCTTCAATATACTCATAATAACAAAAAAGAACGTTTTTAATTTTACATTAGGGGGAATTTAAGATGAAATTTCCTGCGAGGAGAACATTTGCAAAACTCACACGCTGGGATCCTTATGATGAAATAAGAAAGACACAGGAGCGTCTTAGCCAGCTTTTTGAAGAATACATGCCAATGGAAGAATGGAGGGGCAGAAAGGTTTTCATGCCTCCCGTTGACATTAAGGAAGAAAGAGATAATCTGGTGGTCACTATCGATCTTCCAGGAATCAACAAAGAGGATATTAAGTTAGACCTTAAAGGTGACATTCTTGAGATAAGTGCAAGGAGCGGAGAAGAAAAAGAAACTGAAAAACAAGGATACATTCGTAGAGAGAGATCATATACTCGCTTTTATCGGGCTGTACGCTTGCCTAGAAGCGTTAAAGATGAGGGCACTGCAAAAATGGAAAACGGTGTCCTGACAATAACGTTGCCTAAATTGAAACTGGAAGAACCAGAAAAGAAAATAAAGATAGAATAATCTTTCGAGAACCGATAATATAAAAACTGTATATAAGAGAGAATTTCTGCTTAACCGATGACGCATGGAGACTTTTTAGTGTCTTGGATCGCCAAAATTTGCAATCAATTCCGCTAGCAATTGACTTCAATAAAAAATCCAGAAAATACTAAAAAGTTTCTAAATTGGTCGTGTCCGTGAGTCATAGATCAAATCTGAGAAATGAATAAATCTCCCATTTTTAGGAAAATAGATAGAGATTCTTATGCATATGATTTTCAATAATCCACGGACATATCAAAGATTTGTTATGGTATTTTTGTTTAGAAAGATGCTTTCTACAAAGCTTATATTTGGGGAAGTCATATATTACCTTTCCTGTAAATATTATAAATAAGCCACATGCCAAAGAAGCCTGCAAGGAAGAAACCGAGAACTCCAAGAAGAGGCACACCCCCAATTTGAGGTCTCATATCCGTTCTGAGGATCAGAGACGAAGCGAT
>CAVRNH010000064.1:0-35563 GCA_963722085.1 uncultured Methanosarcinaceae archaeon
ACGATAGGATTTTCGAAGAAAATAAAGTGTTTAATAGATAGAATGATGCTATACTGTACACATTTTAATTTCTGCAGGGAACATGGAGGATTGACATATCAGGATGATAAAGGCTTTAAATGTAAAAATACACCTGCAAGAGAAGCAGGAATCACTCAGTCAAAGTGGAGTTTAAAAGAACTACTGACATTCAGGTGTTTTAAAACATCAACCAGATAAAACAGGACGACCAAGAAATTGAAAAAAGAGCAAAAATATTGGAGAGACTGAGCAACGAAGGGGTTGTAGAATACTACGACTTTTTTAATACCGTTGCAAAGATTACGAAGCGTGGAATGCTGAGAATCCAGTTCTAAGCCGGTGATTTAGATGGAAATATCTGAAATAAAGAATATTTTCAGCGAAAAGTTTAATTCACTATTTACTATCGACAAGCTTTCTCTTAAATTAGAAAACTATAAGAAAGAACTCTATATGAGTAATGATTTGCTTTTTTCACTTACTTACATGGCATCAATTTCAACGGCTAATCTTACAAGAGATCGAATATTTACAAGTATATCCGAAAAAAAAGAATATTGTCCAAGTGCATATTTTAATCAAATCAGAGAATTGGCTCAGAACTGGCATTATGATTATGCCCATGCATGTGAACTCATATCCGAAAAAGTAACTAACGATAGATTAAGAGAACTTCTAAACAGGTTGTCCAATGCAATATCTGCAGGAGAACCTGATAATGAATTTCTTACCAAAGAATGGATATTATTTAAGACAAAAAGAAAAGATGAATTCGAACGACAGCTTGAAACAGCGAAAGAGTGGTCAAATGCTTACACGGCCTTGCTTGTTTCCACATCCCTTGTATCTATAATTGTATTGCTTTCCGTAATCCTATATAATCTTGGTAACCCGGCACGTACATTATATTCTACCATGGTTATTATATTTATAATGTCATTTCTTGGCACAGGCTTACTTTTCCAAGCTTCCCCTAAGGATGCTAAAGCCCACGATCTAAAAATAAAATCAAAACAGGCCGTCTCAAAACCATTTTGAGTTCTACAATTGGGTAATATCGCATTGCCAATTTCTTTCATTTCGACAAGAATTAATTAATGTTCATTTATCAACACAGCTTATTTGCCATTCTCGCTAGAATTCCCCTTTCATTCCAGCCTTGAATTCCTCCCCCAGTTATCATATTCAGAATTTCTTTCAGGCTTTTACCTTTTCTCCTCATGAAATCTGCTATTTTCTTTATGTTGTGCACTGTGCACATCATAAGAAACGCTCATGAGCCTTTGGCACATGCATGAAGCATGAAAAACTTCTGAATGTTTTAAGTTTTTCATAGAAAATTCAATTTTTGTCTTTATTTTCCCTCTCAAAAGAAATTCCCTGAATCCCCTATCTTGCTTCATCTGACCAAATACAGGTTCTACGGTAAACATTCTTTTCTGATACTGTTCCGTTCCTTCTCCTGTATTCAGTTTAGCCCTCATATCTTCCATTAAATGTTCTCTAGGGTCTCTAGTTATTGTCCTATTTTTACTATCAGTACATGCATTTTTTAGCACACATAGAGAACAATACTTGCAGACATAGTACCGTAAATCCGGTTCATTTTCCTTTTTTTGAATTCTTGTAAATGGAATTTCAAATGCAGCAGGGCAATAATAACAGTCTTTCTTCACATCATAAGTAAAGAGTAATTTCCTGAATTTCTTCGTTTTTCCTCTTTTCTCTACTTCATAAAAGTTGTCAGGAATATAAGCATCAATTTCCTCATCAAGTAAAAATTGTACGTTATCATACGAGAAGTAACCTGCATCTGCCAGCACTATTGTCGGTTTATATCCAAGTGTTTCCTTTACATTTTCTATCATTGGTTCAATCTGATGCAAGTCATTTTCTTCATCGACAAGATCTGCTGCAACGATTATTTGTTCCTTTTCATCAACAGCGACCTGACAATTATATGAAGGTTTCATGCTTCCATCTTTATGCTTCATGATTCTAGCATCAGGATCTGTGATATTCACTTTTTTAAGTTTCTCTTCATCCATCTTTTTCTTAGCAGCTTTAATTTTTTCTAATCTATACTTCTTATCAACCAGTTCTTCTGGCATCTTGTATGGTGTCGAATCACCATAAATTTCGTCTTCACGTTCATCTGTCTCAATGCTTTCCCTGAGTATTTTGTCAATCTCTTTTTCGATGGCATCAGAACTCTTACTTTGTTTTGGAGAAGCGTTCGCCTTAACTTTAGTTCCATCAATTGAAATGCTTGAACCAATCAAACCCATTCCTTTGCAAAGCATGACAATTTGTGAAAAGATTTCCTTAATTGAGTCAAGATGAGTTGAACGGAATCGACAGATTGTATGAAAATCAGGTTTTTGCATAGCTGTAAGGTACATAAAAGCGGTATCGGTTTGTGTCATGTCATCTATCTTGCGTGAACTTCGGATATTTATCAGGTATCCATAAAATAAGATTTTTAAAAGAAGTCTTGGATGATAAGCAGGGCAACCATTCTCAGAATAAGTAGATTCGATAGTACTAATGTCAACGACATCTATGAGATCGTTTAGTACTCTGGAAATATGGTTCTCGGAAACGAACTCTTCCAGATTTAATGGAAGTAAAAATTGCTGCTTTTGATCGTACCTCTTGAACATGGGAAACACTGAAATTAATTTTCTTCAAAATTATACTTTTTGTATAATATACTTCTTTAAAGAAAATAAATGTTCCGAATTTATGACCCAATTGTATAATCTGGGACAGTTTTGAGACAGCCTGAAAAGAACAGATTTTTATTTATAAATGGATGCCTCATACACTTATTTTATTCACCTTAATTATCATATTACTCACGATTGTACCGGCTTTTATCAGCTCGATTCAATTTTCTATTGACATCAAAGGAGTCGGAATGATTTTAGCAGGGATAGTCATGCTACCTGTCGGAATCAATGCGATAAGAGATGTCCAAAAAATAGATCAAAGAGATGAAAGCTATACAACGTTTATAAGAAGTCTTGGGTCTATTGTAAGTGGTTCAGGGTTGACAGTTTCAAAAGCTCTTTTAAAGATCGATCCAAAAAATCTTGGTGAGCTTAGAGAGATGAGCCGTGATCTTTATAAGAGATTGGCATCAGGCCTGGATCCCAAGCTATCCTGGGAGAGATTTGTTGGAGAAACTGGCAGCTATCTGATATACAAACTGAATAGTGTTTTTATAGATGCTGTGAATTTAGGAGGAGATGCAGAAATAGTAGGAGAACTTGTGAGCTCATCAAATCTTGAATTCGTTCTTTTAAGAATGAAAAGAGACCGTATATCCAAAGGATTTACCAGTCTCGTTATACCTCTCCATGTATCAATGGTTGCTCTTCTTCTTTTTATAGGCAAGATTCTGACAGTTTTTACAAATATTATTTCACAACTATTTGTTCAATTTAATATATCTGGCTCAGAACTTGAAGGCCTCCCAGGCGGTTTAGGGGGTATGAACCTGGGCATATTCGGAGGAGTTCCTGTAGAATTACTGGGGCAATTTGTTGTAATAGTAATTGTTTTCCTAACGGTAGCTAATGTATTAGCGATTGTTGCGGTTAAGGGGGGGCCAATGTACCTGGTAACATACTATGGTGTGATTTTATTCGTTCTCTCTGGAATACTAATGATCGGAATTCCTCCTTTGGTAGATAGGGTCTTTTCATTTGAGAGTATGATGAGTGGTATCTGAGGGTGTGTATAAATGGATTTATTTGGCATAAATATAGATTTAAACACCTTAACTGGATCGAATCTTACAATTATTATAGGGGTTTTTGTAACTCTGGTAGTGATGGGATCCACAACTGTGTATGATAAACGTAAAAGTAAAAATAAAACATTACCTAAAATCAAAGAATCAGAGCCTTCTCTAAATTTGAACCAGAAAATAAAGGATTTCAGCTCTAAATATATGGATGATTTTTCTGGGTTCAGTACGAAATTTAGTAATTTGATTCCGAAAAGAGCAAACAAAACAAATCTTGAAAATATTGATAAAAAATCTCCAAAATCAACAGGTGAGATCCCAAAAATTTTTGGGACTATAAAAAGTAAAATTTCATCTTTCTCAATTAATCTACGCGGAAAGAAAAATAAGTTTGATAGCGGGAAAACTTCTCTGCAGTCCAATAAAAAAACAAAAGCTTCAAAATTCAGTGAAAATGAAACAGTTAGTGGGTTTGATTTTGATAAAATAGTGGAATCGAAAAAGGGCGAGTTGAGTTTCGATGATAGTATTCTTACTGAAATGTCTACTGCAAGCAGTCTAAATAGCACTAATAAGGCGGAGTCATTAAATAGCGATCTAGAGTTTGATAAAAATGAATTTGACATTGGATTTGGAGGAATGAATGATGAATCTTCCGAAGATGATGCGCTATTTAATACCGGCGCTGAAAAGATGATAGATTTAGCTGATGAAAAGGATAATTTATTGGATTCACTAAAGAAAGATATTGTCATCACCAAAGAGAAGAAAATTAATTTTATGTCTGCGATGGAGGGTCAAGATCTGGATTTAAAAACACTAAAGTCTGAACTTCAGGGAGTTCTCAAACATTTAAAAGAATATAACCAGCATTCGAATCGTAATTGACCGTTAGTTGCAAAAAAAATTCGCACTTACTTATTACAAATCAAAGAAAAATTATATAAAGTTAAACAGTATTAGAAACTAATTAAATGAGAACAAACTTATTTAATTAATTTTTTAATAGGATGAAATTTATAGTGAACAAAGGTAAGTGATGACAATGGTAGATGAAGAAGTAAGTTCAAGACTAGATGCAAAATATATCGGACTTATAGTTTTAGCAGTATTTGCAGGTACAATGCTTGTATACACGTGGCTATCGAAATTTAACAAATTTGATTCTAGTATAATGTTTTATGCTGCACTTCTTATAATTTCTTTTTCTTTGATGCTGGTAAGAAGATAAAATATATTAATAATATATTGGTTATGTAGAGGAGCCTTTTCACGAAAAGTAAGACCTTTAAAAAATGCATAAAGGTGTAAGTAAAAGGTGTAAGTAAAAAGGTAAGCGACTGCTTACCTTACAATTACAACAATCGCACTGTTAACTTCAAGCACATCGACTTCCCTACCGCCGGAGATCACTTCCTTTCGGATTTCCACAGCTTCGGATTCGAGCTCGATTTGTTGCCCATTTACAGTAACGGTTATTTTTCCTGAGGCTGCCTGGGCTTCTATAGATGCAGGATTCTCTGCCTTGAGAGCTTTTACAACAGCGCCTGCATCCTTTCTGAAACGGGGCCCCAGAAGACCCATATTGGGTTTAACTTCCACGGGCACGTATTCAAAGGAAGGGGCCCCTTCAATTAACTCAACTTCCGAGTTTGTAGCGCCTGCAATATCTCCTGTATCAATATCCGCTTTGTATATCTCTATTTTCTTCAGCGGGGCGTTTAGAGCCATTCCCAGGTCAGATTTATACCTTCGAACTTCACTCGTGATTTCCTTAATCAATTCTCCTGCTGCTTCTGCTTCTTCGCTGACGAGGCTTTCATCGACCGAGGGCCAGGCCTGTGTATGTACACTTTCATTACTAAACCTTGAATACAGCTCTTCTGCAAAGAAAGGGGTAAAAGGCGCAAGCAGAAGTGAGAGAGTGCTTATCGTTTTGTAAAGGACGTACTGAGCTGCTCTCCTGTCTTCCGGTTTGTCACCGTAGAGCCTGCCTTTTACAAGTTCAAGATAGTTGTCTGCAAGGACTTCCCAGGCAAAACCCCTTATAGCCTTGAAAGTGGAATCAAACTGGTACCCGTCAAGCTCTTTTGTAGTAGTTTCCACAAGTCGGTTAAGCTTACTGAGAAGCCATCTGTCAATAGTAAGAAGGGAATCTATGGGGAACTTTTCGGTGTCCTCGGGCCTGAAGTCCTTTAAATGTGACATTGAGAAACGGTAAATACTCCACATTTTCTGAAGGAATCGAGAGCCTGAAACCACATCTTTCCATCGGAACATTATGTCCGAACCTGTGGAGCCTCCAACTGCACCCCATTGCCTGAAAGCATCGGCACTGTACTGCGTTGTCACTTCTTCGGGAGAGATAACATTTCCAAGGGATTTACTCATCTTATGGCCATCTGGCCCAAGCACCATGCCATTTATCATTATAGAGTCCCAGGGCCTCTTGCCTTCAAGAGCCAGAGCCCGCAGGATAGTGT
This sequence comes from uncultured Methanosarcinaceae archaeon, assembly GCA_963722085.1. Lineage (GTDB taxonomy): Archaea > Halobacteriota > Methanosarcinia > Methanosarcinales > Methanosarcinaceae > Methanosarcina. The sequence continues at coordinate 6,259 of CAVRNH010000064.1, forward strand.
AGAAAGCCCAGGTTCTGATGATATCATGGCCCTGTGGGCGGATTTGTGCAGGCAGGCGGAGTTCGTGCTCACTTTCCCAGCCAGTAACATGTAATGCAGTAATCGAGGAATCCATCCAGGTGTCCAGCACATCGGTCTCGGGTTCGAATTCAGTTGAACCGCAGGTACAGGCCTTCTTTGGAGCTGCTTCATTTGGGTCAATCGGAAGCCAGCTCTCTTCTGCAATCATTACTTCTCCACACTGTTTACAGTACCAGATTGGGATTGGAGTTGCAAAAATTCTCTGTCTGGAAATGCACCAGTCCCATTCCATAGTGCTTGTCCAGTTCTGGAGCCTGACTTTCATATACTCAGGATACCAGTTAATTTCGTCTGCAGTTTTCAGGATGCCCTCATGATCTATCTTCACGAACCATTGAGGTTCGGAGAGAATTTCTATTGGGGTGTCACAACGCCAACAGAGCCCGACATTTTGCTCCAGAGTCTTCTGGTCGTAAAGGAAATCTGCAGCTTTCAGATCGGAAATCACGGCTTCTCTGCATTCTTTTAGACTCATGCCTTCGTACTTGCCTGCAGCTTTAGTCATCCTTCCTTGTTTATCGATAGCCTTTACAAGGGGTAGTCCGTATTTTACCCACCAGCGCACATCCTGTTTATCTCCGAAGGTACAGATCATTACAGCACCTGTACCGAATTCGGGCTCAACAGCTTCATCAGCGATCAGAGCCACTTTTTGCCCGAAAATAGGCACTTGAATTTTCTGGCCAATATGCTGCTTGTAACGCTCGTCTTTGGGATTAACTGCAACTGCAACACAGGCTGCCATAAGTTCTGGCCTTGTAGTTGCAATATCTACCTTGTCGAAATGGACAAAGTTAAGTTTTGTTTGCCCTGCATCGTATTCTACTTCTGCAAAAGCAATTGCGGTCTCACAGCGAGGGCACCAGTTGACAGGATGGTCTTCATGATAAATGTACCCTTTATGGTACATTTTAACAAAGGATTTCTGTGTCTTTACGAAGTATGAGGGCTCCATGGTAACAAATTCATTACTCCAGTCCACGGAAAAGCCCAGGCGCAGCATTGTTTTGCGCATTTTTTCAATATTTCCTACCGTGAGCTCCCTGCACATTTTCCGGAACTCTGCACGAGGGACCTGGTTTTTCGTGATCCCGTGAATTTCTTCAACCTTGACTTCGGTCGGCAGGCCGTGGCAGTCCCAGCCCTCGGGGAACATCACATTGTATCCGCGCATGCGTTTATATCGGGCAACAAAGTCGATATAGCACCAGTTAAGCGCGTTTCCGATATGAAAATTACCTGTAGGATAAGGAGGTGGGGTGTCGATAATGTATTGGGGACGTGTATCCTCTCCCCAGTTGAAGTGGTACATGGAGAGATTCCACTCCTCCATCCACTTTTCCTCAACCTCATTTGCATTATATTCTTTTGGAATTTCAGATTCTGTCATAAGGACACTCCATGATTGGAAAATAGTGTAAGAATTTCTTGGGGTTTTAGAGTGCATGTGATTATTTAAATATATCTGGTTTTGAATGAAGTGAAAAATTCAGATTATTCAATAACTGTCAGAAGTATAAACCTGTTTCTTTTGATTGAATTTTCTATCCAGGAAGAAAGCTTACAGAAAAAAATTTTAATAACAGTGTAAAACCAGTCATTACTGCAACTGGCAAGGATGATCCGGAAAATATAAAGAAGGATTAAAAGAAAAACTGAAAGATATGAGAGGCAATCTCACTAAGAGAACAAATTCATTTATAATATCAAGCTTAGAGAGGCTGTTTCTTTTTCTTACTTTGTTTATTTTACGCATATCTTCAGGCTTCCCGGATATTATACTTCATTTATTTTACGCATATCTCCAGGCATCCCGGATATGCATTGCATTCATTCCAAGGCTTTGAGGTGGGTAGATATCGTTTTCCGGTGTGTCTCCAATAGAGAGTACTTCCCACGGCTCAAGTCCAAGGCGGTCGAGTGCCATCCTGAAAAGCCGAGTGTCGGGCTTCTTGATACAGTGGTCAGATGACATGATTACAAAATTAAAACGATCATATAAGCCCAGGAAGCGAAGTTCCTGCTCCGTAAAAACTCTCTGTGCATTGGAGACAATACACTTAGGAACACTTTTATATTTCTCAAGCAGGCGTAGACTTTTAGGATAGGCCTCCAGTTTTCTTAAGGACGCAGTTCTGAATACTTTTGCAGTCTCAATTCCAAGCCAGAACGGATCGATTTCCCTAAAAGCGTTCTCTGCACAGATCTCAGCAAAGATTTCCTCTATACGGATATCCGGGTGCTGCTGGCCTGAATTACCCAGTCTCCCTATAACTTTCCACTTGTATTCTTCTCTGAGCCTGTTGGGTTCGATCTTCACTCCCTGATAGAGTAACCATTTGCTGACTCTTTCGTTTGTTTCCCGACTTCCCTCATCAGTCTTGATATCAATGAGAGTTTTGTAACAGTCAAAGATCAAGCCTTTAATTTTTCCGTTTTGGAGCATAGGGATTCTCCTTTTCAATTTCTTTGGAATTTTTATGGATTTTTTGATTTGCCTATAGCATTCTTCAATTAATGCCGAGAATAATCTCCTATTATATAGATCTTACGTAAATATCTATATTGAACATAAATATTAGTATATAGTTTCTTATTTCTATGTAAAAAAAGCCAATTATTAAGGTATCAACCTAAGTTACCTGCCAGTTATCTCCTGACTAGGTGATTTCTGAGTGAAAATAAGATCTGATCCTAAGTCAAAACAAAAATCAGGATCACGAAAATCAAAATCATGATCATTAATTATCCTATAAGAACTTTGAAAACCTGGGAGCAAAAAATATACTATTCACAGCAGACAGCAATTTTCCACCGTGCTCATTAAATAAGAAAAAAGAAGGAATATTTCGTTTTTTGGAATTCAGTCTATCAGACCGAAATGCGTCCACGCTTCATGAATATGCATGGAGCGCATTCCCAGCTTTCTGACAGGTGCTAATTCGTTTTCATACGAGTCCCCTATGGACATCACACATTTTGGCTCGAGTTCAAGTCCCATTCTTTTGAGTGCAGTCATAAAAAGCCTGAGGTCGGGTTTCTGGTACTCTACATCCGACGAGAAGATCACGAAATCAAAGTAATCGTAGAGACCCAGGAACCTGAGTTCCAGTTCGGAAAAAACTCTCTGCCCATTGGATACTATGCATTTGGGAACATTAATACAATGTTCTATTAATTTTATACTCTGAGGGAATGCATGAAGTTTCCGTGTAGAGGCTGCCCGAAAGATTCTCGAAGTCTCAATTCCTAGCTGGTCCTCATCGATTTTCCAGACAGAATTCTCCCTGCAGATTTCAGCAAAAATTTCTTCCACCCTGACTTCTGGATATATCTCCTTGGAATGCTCCATTCTATCCGTGACTTTAAACATATAAGTGTCCCACAATTTTTTCGGCTCTATCTTTACTCCCTGATAGGCAAGCCACCGGCTTATAACTTCGTACGTTTCCAAATTGTGTTCATCAGTATGGATATCGATGAGTGTCTGGTAGCAGTCAAATATAATCCCTTTTATTTGACAACTTTCAAATTTGTCTCTTCCTTCTCCAGAAGGATCATTAAGAATTATGACCTTACTTTTGTCTGCCTCAAATTCGTGATCAGGAATTCTCTTACCTCCCATATCCCCTTCACTAATTATTATTAACCTTTACTAATTGCACTAACCTTTATTAATCGCCTTTAAGCACTCACGTGCTTCTTTGATTAGATAATCCCTGTAGCTACCCTGGTGAAGCCGTGCCGAACGAAGTAAGCCTATACCCATGAAGAAAGGCAAAACTCTAGTAATGCTTTTGAAGTCCTTTTCATCCTTGCTATATTCCCAGAGGAAATTTCCTATATATGGTTCGGCTTTCCAGCCTCCACCTTTATTCAGTTCAAACTCGTTCTTGAGTTCTGCAGTGAGAACCCCGAGATCTCTTACAGGATGTGCCTGGAACCAGGAGCTTTCAAAATCAAGAGCATAGGGCTTTCCCTGATAGAAAATATAATTGGAAGGAGTTACGTCTCTGTGAACCATACAGCCGTGCTCCCTGTCGAGCCATGAGCTGTACCACCATTCTCCAAGTAATTTATTGAAACTTTCTCTGCTATGATAGTCCAGTTTCAGATGACTCAGAATTTCATGGTAGTTTCTGAATTCGTTTTCCTTATTGTAGGAGGATTGGGTATTTTCGTGAAGCTGTCTAAGCATATGCGCCACGGCAGCAAGCCGCTCATAGAGTTTCTCTTCACGCCTTATATACCAGCCCAAAGATTTCCCAGGAACAAATTCGGTTACAAGAGCACAGTTGTACTTTTTATTAACTGCCAGAGGCTTTGCAACGTTTATTACAGAAGCTGCCTTCTTCAGGTTCCTGTATTCATTCATCATTCCGACATAGGGGTTGTAATCTTTCATCCTTCCTGTGGGTTCCGAAAAAAACTTTGCCACTACGCTTAATTGTTCACCCTTAAACTGATACTTGCATACAGTATGGGAGGAATTATGTTTAAAAACATCAACCAGACAATTCTTATTCTCAAGCCGATGCCCCACAACTTTCTCAACAAGCCAGTCCCTGAAAGGATCTCCAGGGCTTAAAGTATTAACATGGAGATATGCCACCCAATACTGCCTCCATTTTCCAGAAGCGCTCCCAAAACTGCATCTTTTGTCCAGCGGTCATGTTTTACATTTTAAAAGTTTATTATTATTATTATTATTATTATTATTATTATTATTACTATTATTAAAGACCTAATCCACTTTTTAAATCTATAATACAGGTAGCAGTATAATATAACTGGGGTATATTATATTGTTATTGGTGTTTAAATGTAAAGCCTTCATCTAATTCTCTCGAATTCGGGCCCGCCAACACCAGCTGTATTATTATATCCTCTCTGCTCCCAGTATCCTCTATAAGGTGAGTCTCTCAGTTCAATCCTTACGATCCATTTTGCCCATTTGTACCCATATTTGCTTTCGGCTACAAGCTGGAGAGGGAACCCTCTTTCAGCAGGAAGGGTTACATCATTAAGCTTGTATGCAAGGATAATATTATTTTTTAATAAGTAATCCAGATCAAGGGAAGTGGAATACCCATCAGCGCTGTAAAAGACAACTGTTGTGACGTTATCAAGAGTTCCGGTTTCATTAAGAAAGTCAGCTATTTTCACTCCTGTCCACTTTGCAGTAAAGCTCCAGCCTTCCACGCAGTTCAGATCCACAACTTTCGAAGTCTCAGGTAATTCAATTACCTCTTCATAAGTAAAGTTTCGAGGATTCTCTACGAGCCCGTCAACCTGCAGCCTATAGTTCTCCCTGTCAATATACTGAGTCCCCTTTATGTCTCTGGTGCGCTGCTCTGCAATAGGAGTTAGCGTTTTCCCCTGATAAGAAAGGTTCTCGGTCTCGTTGTTATAGACTCCTGGCCCCTTCTTTTCCGAAACACAACCTGAAGTAAATGCAGAAATTATTGATAAGATCAGGAGTAAATGAATTAATTTTTTATACTTATGCTGCCCCCTCACTCTATTTCCCACCATCAATTTTATTCTTATTAATTTTTAATTATATATGCAGGTAAGTTCATAGTCGTGTGATTTATATATTAAGACCTGAACAAAGGCCTAGATGGGAAATCTGAACAAAGGTCTAAATGAGAGACATGAAATAGAGGCCTATAACAAACGTCTAAATTAAATACATGAAATAGAGGCCTTAACAAACGCCTAAACTAAAGACGTAAATGAAAGGCCTGAATGAGAAACCTGAATGCCGCAGATCTCTAAGTCCTCGCCGAATCTTCAATTCCCTATGAAAATTAGGCTCTGCTTTTCAAATAAGCTTATCGATTTTGATTTGTTTGATGTTCGATTCTGATTTATTTGATATCGTTATCAAACACAATTCAGCAATGTTCTTGATCTCTCCCTGTTCTTAGAGCGTGGAGTAAAAACTGTCTGAAAAAGAGAATCTATAAATTCTTTAACTGTTATTATAAATTGGATTATCATTTTGAGGAAGATATAATGAAAGCAGATAACGCAACTGAAATAGCAGTTAAAGCTGTACTGGAGAAATTTGCCGAGAGCTATGCCAAACGCGATCTGAAAAGTGCAATGTCTATTATTGCACCAGATACCGATGTTGTTATGTATGGCACGAATGCGGACGAGAAGCGCATAGGGCCAAAAGAAATTAAGGCTCAGTTTGAACGCGATTGGTCTCAAATTGAAGACCCGTCTCTTGAATACAACTGGACTTCTATTTCAGCAGCTGGCAATGTAGCCTGGGTAGCCATAGATGCAGTTTTCAAAGCAAAAATTGATGGGAAGAAGCTGGAGTTTCCGTCCAGGGTCACAAAGGTCCTTGAGAAACGTGAAGGCAAGTGGCTCATCGTCCAGGCACATTTTTCTTTTCCTGATCAAAGTCAAGTTTTTGACGCTGAGTAATTTTTATCAAGTGGTAAAGACTAAGTTTAACTCCTCTTTTTTATTTTTCTACCTGCTCTAGGTCACGCCTAGGTCTTCAGAAGTGAGATTGAGAATTCAAGAAATATTCCAGCCATTTCAAAGGTTCTCTCATGGAATTGGGCAGAAAACACATTCTATTTTGCTAATTTGTATTATTTGACTTTTATTGAGATAATCTAATCAAATTTGATAGTTACTATGCTCAATAGGAAATCCACTCCAAACTTCATTCGTTGTTTCCAAATTACTCCTTCTACTGAAATATTTGTATAATAACTAATAATTTCCTCAAATTGTATAAATTGACAGACAATTTAAGCTAAAAATATTCATAAACGGGAGACTAAATTCATTATTCCCAAAATAGTTGCTTAAATCCTGATATAAATTTCTTATTCGTTAATATACGCTAATGAATATAATTATGCAGGAGAAGTTGTTTGAAAATCTATTTTTCTGTTTCATTGTGGGGATATTATAATGATTAAGCAGACATTGATAATTTACTCTCTAATTTCACTATTATTAATAAATATAGGAACAGCTTCAACAGCTATATCGGCTGAAGAGCCAATTCAAAAAGCGGAAACAGCTCGAGGTGTGGAGACTCCGATCGCAACTGGTGAAATGGTCCACTATCATCCTGCCATTTATGGTGACAAAATAGTCTGGTATGATAATATTCCAGAAAACTCCGATATTATCATGTATAATTTATCTACCCGCACCCAGTCTAAAATTACGACCGATGGATCTGACCAGTATGATCCGACGATTAATGGTGATAATATAGTCTGGATAGACAGCCGCGATGGCCACAGCGAAATTTACATGTACAACCTTTCTACTTCTAAGGAAACTCGGGTTACTAATTTCAGATCATTCAAAATGAATCCTGATATTAATAAAGACAAAATTGTATGGGCAGATGATCGGAATGGAAGCTGGGATATCTACTTGTACAATCTCTCAACCTCCAAGGAAACTCGGATAACAAGCAATGAATCAGCCCAGTTCGATCCTTCAATCTATGGGGATAGGATTGTGTGGACAGATTATCGGCATGGCAAATCGTGCGTATATATGTATGATTTAACTAACAGTGAGGAAACCAGACTCAGTAATACCTATTCTTATGGTCCTGTTATATATGAAGATAAAATTGTATGGGCAGATGAGCGTAATAAAAACTCTGACATTTATATGTACAATCTCTCTACCTCCAGGGAAACCCAGATTACCACAAACGAATTTAACCAGTACAGCCCTGCAGTTTTTGGGGACAGGATTATATGGATGGATGAGCGCTGGAAAGGTCCTGGCGCCGCTACAAGAGCCGATATCTGCATGTACAATCTTTCGACCTCAAAAGAAGTTCCGGTAATAATTAACAAGTTTAGCCAGTTTGATGGGAATACTTACCATAATAGCATAGTTAACGAGTTTAAAGCTGATATTTACGGTAACAGAATAGTCTGGGTAGATGACCGCGACAAAAATAGCAACATCTACATGTTTACACTTGATACTTCTGATAATCAGCCTGCATAAACAGATCCTGCAGAGGACTGCAGAACCTTAAAGAATATGTGGACTCTTTGAATTTGTATCCGTTTGCAAAGAACACCTTAGATGCAAGCCTCAAGAATGCATTCTGTTATCTCGAAAGCGAAGATGAAGAGATGGCATTGGAAGAACTTGAAAATTTTATTCAGTATGCCTCTTTCATGAAGAAAAAGACAAGATTGGAGATAAAGAGGCTGAATATTTAGTTAGCGAAACACAGAGAATTACCGACCTCATAAAAAGATCGTAAAGAGTTTTAAGAATTAACGATGACCAATAATATGGCTTTTAGTGACTGAGGGGAAGCATCTAACCTTCAATTTCTTAGCCAACTGCTATTTTTTTCTTTGACTTTTTAATTCAGTTATATCGTTATAATCTTGATATGTTTCAATTCAGTTATATCGTTATAATCTTGACATCTTTTAATCCTGATTTTGTTTTAATCTGTAATACTTCCCAATTTTATTTTAATCTGTAATACTAATAGATCAGGCAACTTAGCTTAGCTTCCATTGAAAACTTTCAATCTGAGGTGCCGGGCATTCGAGATGTGCTTCCATCTTGATGAATTCTCTATAGGCGCTATCTGGACAACTTGAAAGTAATAGAATCTGGTTTAATTTCCCAGATGTGACTACTCTAGAAAATTACAGAGTGTCATGCCCGAATCTGACATATTTACGTGTATAGTATGCCAGGGCTTCCTCCGCATATCTTATATGCTGAACTGCCTAATCAACTCAAAGTATAGTGTGCTGACTTTAAATGGAATCTGCATGGAATTGTTACTTTGTAGAAAATAATGGTAGTAAACGTTGCATTAAGAAATATAGTAGAACTATCATACAAATAATAAGGAATAAATGCATCAATGCTGCAAGAACTACATCCGAATTTACGTAAGGTTTATCTAAAAATGGGAATTTTTCTTTCAACCTGGAGAGAAAATTATCAAGAGAGCCTGCCATGGTTATACAATAATTTTCTCTCATATATAGAATTATAGTTTTGAAGTCAATTACAATCTTCGGAGCAACTGGTTTTCCTTCCTGTTACATCTTTGACCTTTCTTGAGTAAATTTTCTTATTCCTACAAAATGGATTTCATAAGCATAGAAATTATGGTGTTAAACCACAATATGGTATTAAACCGTAATCCAGAAAATGTATTAAAAAAGATAAAGGCATTAAAAGGATAAAGGCATTAAAAAGATAAAGGCATTAAAAAGACAAAGGCATTAAAAAGATAAAGGATTAAAAAAATTGGAAATTAATGTTACGTTCACGGAAATAATCTGTATCAAGAAATGAATTCATTTGCAGCTTCAAAGGAATGTGTCTATAGATCATGGTTTTTGATAGAAGCAGTAACCCATTTTTCTCTGTTCTGAAATTACATTTTCTAGAAGTGCTTCTTTTCCAATATTTGTTGACGATCAATCTTTAGATTTCTTTGATGTCTTCTTTTAGCACATTTCCATAGCAGTTTCCAGATTCTATGGTCAAGTATCTGGAATACATCCGAGGAGACACGGAATTATGGTAGTTAGCCCACTCTCGAATTATGGGGTTAAGTTTGGAAATTAGGAATTCTTGAGATCATGCCATCCCTTCAATATGTTTGAATGATTGTTTAGTAATATATAATGGACTTTTGAAGATTATAAGAAGCTACCATTGTACTTGCGGAAATTCCAGCAAAGGAAATAAAGCCTTCATAATGTTCGTGATCAGATTTTATCATCAGATAGCTCAAGACTGTTCTTGGAAAAAAGTAACAATCATGTCCTTAATTTCTTAGCAGTTTCTTTGAATAGCAGTAACTATGAAATCATCAGCGATCTGATGAAGTTAACTTGGTTGAATTATTACTTCTTTTGGATTTAACAGAAAAGGCATTAAAAAGATAAAGGCATTAAAAAGGTACAACACTGAAAGAAAAGAAAATCTCATATTTTTTCAATCAAGTAGTATCAGGGTGTAAGGTGAAGGGGCGGCATCATCCAGGGGAAACTTCTGGAGTGGAGTGTCGAGTCTATCAAGGGTTTTATCCATTCTGATGCCAAGTCCCATCAGGCAAGGCCTGCGGAGAGTCGGGTGATGGCAAGGTCCTTTATCCTGGGCACAATTTACGCCAGAATAGTCACTTGTAGCACACCAGGTACACATGCCTGGAAAGGTTGCAAGTGCAGTGTTATAGCCGAGAGTCCAGGCGAGTTTTTCAAGTTCCAGAACTCCAGGCTGAATCGTTTCTTTACGATCTTTCATTATTGTTTTAAGGTTATTCTGGAACTGCTGTTTTATAGCTTCGTCTCTGGGAGGTTCGACGCTATATTTCAAGAAATTCTCACTGACTTCCCGTGAAAAGACGTTTTCGGATTTCCATTCTACAAGAAGAGCACACTCGTAGTCTGCAAGCATCTTTTTAAATTCTTCTACCGTAGGAACGAATGGAGGGCAGACACGGCTTCCGTAACCGCTGCATCCGAAAATGCACTTTAAAACAGTTCGGTCTTCAACTACAATATCTGATGCAGGAAAGAGCCTTACGTTTTTTGCCCCCAATTCTTTTGCCTTAGCTTCCAGCTTACTGTAATTCTCATCGCTTATCATATCGTTATTCCTTAGTTTCAGAGCAAAAATAGTTTTGCTGCATAAAGTGATTTTTCAGGTCAGTTAAGATTTCTCAAATTCCAAATCCCGGTGCGGTTTATATCCCTGGCGGGTTATAAAGTAATAGAGAATTCTGCGTGGGGGACAGGAGACCATTAGTTTCAAGAAAATAATGATTGCAACCGATGGATCGGTCTGCTCGAGGCTGGCTGCAAACAATGGGATAGAGCTTGCCCGGTTGATTGGGGGTACGGTTTATGCGGTGTATGTAGTGTCCACAGATTACTTTTCTTCCAGGGCTTTGGATTTTGAGTGGGGGAGGATGCGTGAGGCCTTGAGAAAAGAAGGTATCAAGGCCGTAAATTATATAAAAGGTATAGGGGAGATGGAAGGGGTCAATGTCGAATCTGTCTTGCTTGAGGGGCACCCTGCAAATGAGCTTATCCGATATGCCGAAGAAGAGGGAATGGATATTGTTATTGTTGGCACTCTCGGAAAGACAGGGCTCGATAGGCTGCTTTTAGGCAGTGTTGCAGAGAATCTTGTCAGGCATTCAAAGGTACCTGTTATGGTTGTAGGTGAAAAGTGTAAGCCAAAGAAGTAAAAAAATGTAAGCCAAAAATGTAAGCCAAAAAAGTGAAAAATATAAACCAAAGAACTGGAAAATGTAAGTTAAATAAGTAAAAAATGTGACCCAAAGAAGAAAAATGTAATACTGAGACTGAATTCAGATGGACCATGAATTACAGCCTCCGATACCGATATTATCTATTCTTTAGACTAAAACCTTATTCTAGTAATTTCCCTCTAAGGGAAATTTTTCTAAGAATAATTTATCTCTAAGCTATCTTTTCCTAACCATTAATTTTGCGGAATTCCTTTTTCACCTTCAGCTTCCGTGCTTAAGGCTTCTACTTTCGAATCTTTCTGCTTCTGGCTTTCCAATCTCTTTTTTACGGCTGCAGCTGCATTTTTCGGGGTATCGGTTTCCCAGAGTTTCCTGACTTTAGCGCTTTTGAGGGCTGGCATTAATGCATTTATTTTTGCCTGCACAGCTGCAAGCATTTCTTCGTCAATTCCTGGGGGCTCTATGCCCATGAACTTCTGGCCTCTAAGAGTCTCGGTTTCCCTGAATACTGCCCTGTCAACCCCTTTTCTGACTCCTGTTTTCAGGGATTCTATTGCGTCTCTCCACTGGGCAGCCCACGGAGTTTCCGGAATCTCTGTATGGTGGACGTCAGTCCTGTCCACTTTGATAGCATCCAAGTGGCAGGCTTTTACACAGGCTCCGCAGTAAGTGCAGTAATCCGCAGCAAAAGCAATCTTGCGTGGGTCTTCCGGGTCTGTTGGCACGTACCAGAGTTTAGAGGGGCAAACGTTGAAACAGCCGCGGCAGCCCTGGGGGTCACATTCTTTCAGGTTAACATCTATAAGGCTAAGTTCTCCCTCCATAGGCTTTTGCAGTTCCACGGCATCATAAGGGCAGACAGCCTTGCAGCGGGCACACTGCGTACACTTCAGATCGTCTACCTTAACTTTTCCTTCAACCTTTGGGGCTTCACATGGGCGTTCCCCTTTAACTTTTATTGCCTCTTCCGGGCAGAGGTCCTGGCAGAGCACACAATAATCACATTTATCCTCGTCCACAAGGAGTTGCTCAAAGGGCACAAGGTTGTCAGGCGTGGGTTCGCGCTCAAGCAGGATGAAGGCGTCACAGAAACGGGCACAGATTCCGCAGAAATTACATTTTTCAGTGTCAATTTCTATTTCCCCTTCTGCCCCTTCCTTAAACGGCGCTATCTCCTCCTTTTTCGGGAAGGTGAACTCTACTTCTATTGCATCCTGAGGGCAGGCTCCCTCACAGAGAGCACAGGGCAGGCATTTTTCGTTTATTTTAACATATGCATCATACTTCGGGTACTGCTTCTCATCCGGAACCTCTCCCACAGCCTCAAATGTAATGGCATGCACAGGGCAGAGATTTGCGCACATTCTGCAGAATGTGCACTTCTCAAGGTCCATCATAACTGGAGGAGCATCAAGTCCGGTTGCAATTTCATGTATTGGGCCGAGTTCTAGGGCCTTTGTGGGGCAGATATCTACACAAATTCCACAACCATTGCAGCGCTTATAGTCGTAATCCAGGGTCTTGATGGACTTTTCGGTTGCCTGATTATAAATAAAATGGGTACCCTGCAGATCCATGCTGTTGGTAACTGTTATTTTTTCCTGGTCTTCACCCGTGCTGTTTTCTGACTCTGCGGTTTCCGGCTCATTAGATTCAAATTCCCCTGTTTCGAGCTCCTCAGCTTTAGTTTCTTTGTTTTCGGATTCTTCAGTCTCGAATTCTCCGGTTTTGCAGCATTCGCAGCATACTTGATCTTCCTGTTTGGGGCACTTGTCGCTCACTGTGCCACCTCCTCAAATTCAGCTATAGGTTCGTCTTCGTCAACTTTTGGCTCGTCTCTGACGAGTTCGGTCCCTATTGGCCCTATTTCTTCGAGTTCTTTTACAAACTCAGAAATTGTATTTGAGAAACGTTCTCCCTCGGCAGCCGAAATCCAGAGGGCTCTGAGCCTTCTCGGGTCAAGCCCGATTTCCTTTAGAACCTCTGTCAGGACATCCAGACGCTGCTTTGCATCATAGTTCCCATAAATGTAATGGCATTCGTCCAGCCTGCAGCCTGCAACAAGTACTCCATCTGCTCCACCTTTGAAAGCTTCAAGTACAAACTCCGGGCTTACCCTGGCAGCGCACATTGTACGGATTACTCTGATATTTGTTGGGTAATGGATTCTGGACATCCCTGTTAAATCCGCACAGGCATAACTGCACCAGTTGCAGAGGAAAGCCACAATAAAAGGACTCTGGGATTTATTCGCAGTTGCAGCCCGAATCTGGGCTAAGATCTGTTCATTCTCGAAGTTCCTCATCTGGATTGCTTCTGTGGGACAAGCGGCACTGCAGTCTCCACAACCGTGGCATGAGACTTCATCTACTACGGCTTTTTTGTCCTGAATACTAATTTTCCCGAACTTACAGACTTCCACACAGGTTCTGCATCCTATACATTTATCAGAATCAATATGAGCTCCCATTGGGTCTGCTTCAAGTTCGCCTGTACCCAGCAGTTGCATAACTTTGGAAGCGCATGCACTACCTTGAGCAATCGAAACCTGGATCTCCTTGGGTCCGGAGGCACAGCCTGCCAGGAAAACTCCACTCACAGGCGCATCAACAGGACGCATTTTCGGGTGGGCGCTTGAAAAGAAACGGTCCGGACGCCTTGATAGATTCAACATCCTTGCTATGCCTTCTGCGGCTTTGCTAGGCTCGAAACCCGTAGAAAGCACAACAAGATCATAAGCCTCTTCCTCGGGCCGGCATTCCAGGGTATTTTCATAACGGATTACAGGCCTTCCATCTTCGCCTGCATAAATTTCGGCAACTTTCCCCCGGATAAAGTCCACACCCATCTCCTGAGTCCTTATGTAATACTCTTCATACATTTCCCCTGCAGCCCGGATGTCTATATAATGGATCGTAATATCAGTGTCAGGATAGCGTTCCTTGATCATCTGGGCGTTTTTGAGTGCCGCCATACAACAGACCCTTGAACAGTATTCGTTTCCAACTGTTTTGTCTCTGGACCCTACACACTGGATGAATGCTACGCTTTGGGGTGGCTTCCCGGTAGATGGTACAATCACTCTTCCACCTGTAGGTCCCGCAGAGTTTAGCATGCGTTCAAGCTGCATATTCGTAATAACATCCGGGTATTTTCCAAATCCGTATTCCTTTTTCCTGGATGCATCAAAAAGCTGGTAACCTGTTGAAACGATTACTGCCCCTGCCTCAAACTCAATCTCCTCGGGCCTCTGCTCGTAATCAACTGCATCTGCTGGACAGGCCTGTAAACAGAGCCCACAGCCTACGCAGTGGTCAGGATCAATAAGCACTACCTGGGGAACAGACTGGGGAATTGGCATATATATGGCTCTGGTCTTTCCTACCCCGTAGTTCATGGGGTTTTCAATTTCTACAGGACAGACAGTTGAACAGAGGTCTACACACCCTTTGCATTTATTTTCGAGCACGAACCTGGGTTTGCGTTTGACTTTTACGTGGAATTTCCCGACAGATCCGGAAATATCGGTAACTTCGGAATAAGTATAAAGCTTGATGTTAGGATGATTCTGGACTTCTGTCATTTTAGGGGCAAGTACGCAGATAGAACAGTCATTTGTAGGGAACACCTCGTTCATCAGGGCCATTTTGCCCCCAATTGTCGACTCTTTTTCCACCATGACTACAGGAAAGCCTGCTTCTGCAAGGTTCAGAGCTGCCTCTATTCCTGCAACTCCTCCGCCTATTACAAGGACATTTCTGCTGGCTTTTGAGCTTGTTGCACTGAGTTCTTTCAGGAACCTGGCCTTTGCAACTCCCATCCTTATCAGGTCAAAAGCCTTTTGAGTTGCCATCTGTGGGTCATCTGCGTGCACCCAGGAGCATTGTTCCCTTATATTTACCATTTCCATAAGGTAAGGGTTCATACCGGCTTTTTCCATTACATGCCTGAAGGTCTTTTCGTGTAGCCTGGGGGAACAGGCGGCTATCACTACCCTGTCGATTTTGTTCTCTTTTATATCCTTGATGATGCCTTCCTGTCCGGAATCGGAACATAAAAACTGTACTTCCCGGGCAAGCACCACATCTTCCAGTTTAGTTGCCATTTCCTGCAGGGCATAAACGTCTATCACTCCCGCAACATTCAGCCCGCAGTGGCAAATATAGACTCCGATTCGCATATTAATGACTCCATATACTCATTTATAATGCAATAACCATGCTCTGATGTGATTTAAATGTCTTTTACTATATAAATTACAAATCATAAATTGCAAATTACAATTCATTAAATGTAAATATATTCATAAATTATATAATAAAATCATAAATTGAATAAACATCACAAATTGAATAAACAATCATAAATTGAACAAACAATCATAAATTGAACAAACAATCATAAATTGTAAATTACAATTTTTATATTGTGATTCAGGAAGCATATTTCCGAAACACTTCTGTTATACAGGAAAGTGAAATTCGTAAATATTACTAAATAAAGGCCTATCCCAACCTCGAAATTGATTTATTCCTAATTTTTGACAGAAACCCAGATGTCTAATGCATAATGAATCTATGCTTCTGCTCCTTCTAGCAATCTAAAATTACATTCAGTATTTATGATTTGTAATATCCTTTATTTTTTCATAGAAACATTGTGTCGATACGTGAGTTCTTATGGGGATAAAACTCTTTATCAATAATGGATCTTTCAGACTTAGGTTTTATCGGTTTCCTAGATCATTGATTTACTACTTTCATATTATTGATTTACTACCTTCATATCATTGATTTACTACCTTCATATCATTGATTTACTACTTTCATATATCTATATACTTTCTTCTGAATTGAATAAAAACACAGACGTTTTGCACAAAATCAAAACATTTATTTCGTGACCTTTTATGAATTTTTATATAAATCTGGTTTTAACATTAAGAAATAAAAAATGTTATCCTATAAATGAAAGGTTTTTTCCTATAACTTTTCTGCCGCTAGTAGTCTGATTCTGATGATATTGAAATAAAGTTGTGAGAAACGCTTATTAAATAAATTCATCAGAACATTTAATTTATATAATAGAAATTATATTTATTGATATATTAACTTTCTGATCCTTCTAACTGGTCAGTAAAATCAATCAATATCCTAGTGTCGTGAAAATTTAATTATTTGTCATCTTAATTAGCTCTTAATCTGTTATGCTGATGAAAGCTATCAAAGTAATGCCCAATAATTAAATTTTCATGAACTGTACCATGAAAACCCAAATATAGAACATATTATTCTGGTGACTTCCATCAGCTGATATTGTTTTGATCAAATTATGATCCACAATTAAGTTTTAGGTCTAGTTAGCAGCATAAATCGCGCATTATCGATTGCACTTACATACAAAGCTTAATTATGAATCAATTTTACGTCTTCCAACAAGCCATATATACTGTATTTTACCAATTGATTTATAGTTTGAGGACTTAGTTCGTAATTATAAACCAGCTTCAGGACGATATTTGAGCAAAATTATAATACAAAACTAATTATAGAATATAGACTGGATAACTCCTGCAAAAAGTTATATTTATTGCAATTCATAAAAATAAAGTAGATGTGTATTATAGTTGAAACTTTAGTATTAATACTGCATTATTAACATATATCTGCATTATTAACATATCCCCGTTTTATATAATGATTTGGCTATTCTTCTCATTGATAAGGCAGGATTATTTCAATTTGAAAGCAAAAGGAGCTTTTGCATGACCGAACATAATGAATTAAAACATAAAATGTATGAATGGACTCAGAAATACGCAAGCAAAGCAGGCTACAGACTTAACCCTGACAAAGAGTCTCTTGATTATGTGCTTGACGGGCTTGCAGTCAAGCAAGAAAAGTTTGGAAGGCGTTACTGTCCCTGCAGGATAGTTACTGGAAATGTAGAAGAGGATCGAAAGATCGTTTGTCCCTGTATTTACCATAAGGAAGAAGTCGAAAGAGATGGGAATTGTCATTGCGGCCTTTTCTTTAAGTAGATTAAATTGAGCTTGATTACATTTAATTTGCCTGCGCAGATATTTGGATTATTTATTTCTGGAAATTCACTTATGGAGATCGGGAAACTGGATTCCCAATATATTTACTCTCCCTTATATATCTCAGAGATTAAAAATCTGTGTTTCAGATCAGGTAAACTTGAGTGCTGAACTAATTTAAGACAAACACACAGGGTATTTATAACTGCATCAAAATCAGCACTGGAAACTAAAAAGCAAGAGTTTAAGGGATTTAAGTAACATTACTTTAGATGCATTTTAATTAAAATCATTTGACTGGATTCTCCATGTTTGATTGGATTCTCCATGTTTGATTGGATTCTCCATGTTTGATTGGATTCTCCATGTTTGATTGGATTCTCCATAATACTTTCAATTTCCTTTTTAATCAATATTACTTAACTTATTGACTTTTAATAAAATTTGATACAAGTATAAATTTGACTCAAGGGTGACCTGGAATGACAAATGCAATGGAACTCTATCAGATGCTTCCAAAAACTAACTGCAAAATATGCGGAAAAACGTCATGTATGGCTTTCGCAGTAGCCCTCATGGCCCGTGAGCTCAAACCTGAGGACTGCCCCCCTCTGAAGGAAGAGCCGAAGTACAAAGAAAATTACGAAAAGATAAGCGGCATCTTCAAACCATCTGAAGGCGCAACCGAAACAGGCCTTATAGTGCATGAAGACCTGTGTTTCGGATGCGGTAATTGTGTGGTTGCCTGTCCTCCTAATGTAGCAAATGATCCTTATGGAGTAGGCTCGGGAAAAGCCCCCACGAATGTTAATAAACTGGTCCTGACCATAGAAGATGGCATTGTAAAAGCCCAGAACTTAGGGGAATGTCGCCGTTTCGGAAAGAACAAAATTCTCTGTAACGGCTGTATAGTAACCTGCCCTGTAGAGGCAATAGAGTTCGTGTGAGGAGTGGATATGGAGAAGAACTATCATGTATGCACAGGTTGCGGACTGCTCTGCGACGATATCGAGGTCGAAGCTGAAAAGGACAAGATAAATAAAGTCTATACAGCCTGCAGGATAGGGGTAGCCCACATGAAACAAGGCAAGGGAGAAGCGATTTTCCGGGTCGACAACAAGCCTGTCGACGAGGCAACGGCAATAAGTGAGGCTGTAGCGATTCTGAAAAATGCAAAAAACCCTCTGATCTTTGGTCTTGGAGCTTCCACCAATGAAGCACAGAAAATAGCAATCGAGCTTGCAAAAAAAATCAACGCTACTCTTGACGATACCTCCTCTTTTTGTCTGGGCAGTTTGGTTGAGGCTCTTATTAGTGAAAAGATCAAGACCTGTACCCTTGACGATGTAAGGAACAAAGCTGATGTTATTATATTCTGGGGTACAGACCCTTCGGATTCTCATCCTCGCCATCTTTCTAAATATTCCTACTTCCCCAGAGGAAAAGAAAAGCAGAGAGGCTGGGAAGAAGAAAGGACAGCAATCGCAGTAGATGTCAGGAAGTCCCATACCGCAAAGATCTGCGGGAACTATTTTTTCCAGATTCCTCCTAAAGGGGATGCAGAGTTTATCGATGCCCTAATTGCAGGACTTTCCGGAAAGCTTCCCAAAACTTCCTACAATTATCCCCCTAAGAAAATCCTTGAACTGGCAAATATCCTTAAAGGAGCAAAATTCGGGGTAATTTTTGTAGGACGCGGGCTTATGTACTCGCTTGAAAACCTTGAACCTCTTTTCAGGCTTATGAAAGTTCTGAACGAAAAAGCAAACTTCCACCTGATGCCAATGGTAGGAAACTATAATACAATGGGCTTTAACGAAAACCTCTTTGCAGAAACAGGATATGTGAACAGCGTAAAGTTCGAAAATGGCACTGTACTGCATGGGCCCGAGTATTCAATTGTTGAATCTCTTAAAACAAGAAATGTGGACGCAGCCCTTATTATCGGTTCTGACCCATTTTCAATCCTTCCCAGATCTATTGTAAAAAACCTGCTGGAAATTCCTGTCATCTCAATTGACTCTTATGAAACCCTGACCTCCAAAAACTCAAAAGTCTATATTAATACTGCAATCAGCGGGGTAGAAGCAGGAGGAAGTGCCACACGCATGGACAGAATAAAAGTTAGCTTTGAACCTGTCATTGAGGCAAATCATCCTTCGGATGAAGCAGTTCTCAAGAAAATAATGGAGGCTCTCTAATGGATTTCGGATCATTTCTTGCATCTCCCGAAATAAAAGTCAAAGTCATAACCTACAGGGATATCTTTCAAGATAAAGCTAGGATAGAAAATCATTTTGGAGAAGAGTACAGGAACCTATCTGCTGTCATAAAACTGGATCCTGCAGATCTCAAACAGCTGAACTTGAAAAAAGGTGACACTGTCATCCTGAAAAACTCCTTTGGAAGGATTGTGGTTAAGGCTGAAGAATCCGAATACGAGACCCCTCACAAGGGCATCGCATATATGCCCAAAAGTCCCTGGTCCAATATGCTGGTATCAGATGAAACCGGAGGTACGGGAATACCTAAATTCAAGGATATCTCCGTAACCATTACCAGTGCAAAAGGGGAAAAAGTAACCGAACTTGGCTAGCCGAATTGTGCCTCCCGAATTGCGCTTCGGGAGCATGCGGCCCTTTTCGCTTCGCTCAAGAGGGCTAATCTAAAAATACTAATTAAGCTCGCTCAAGCGGACTAACTTACATAAATACATTTTTTCTGTTCTTTCCTATTTTTAGTGGTTAAGAGTCTAAAGTGAGCTTATCGGCGCCCGTCCGTGCTTTAAGTGGTTGTAGAACGTCGAGTAACTTATATATGTAAATATTTACTTTGGAACTATAATTAGATTTTAACAGTCAATTAATTCATAAGTTTACTAAGGATGAGAACATGGCTGATGTACTCCTGAAATTTACCATGATCTTAAAGAACGGAGTAGTTTTCTACTTTTTTGAAGGTTTTGAAAACGTGAAATGCAGGTGGGAACTGCCCTGTGAGTACCTTTCGGGGCCTCACTTTGCAATCTGGAATGAGGTTCTTCTGTATTCGGACGGAGAAAGCCTCTTTTCACTTATTCCTGGAAATGAGATCTCAGAAGAAGACTATCGAAAACTTATGTCTCTCGTTGAAAAAGGGAAAGAAAGGTTAAAAGAGATTAATGAAAGAAAGGATATTGGATAGATTTGGCTTTTAATGATTACAGGCCTCACAACTTTAAAGATCACCTAAATGCCGCGTTTTTGCAATTTCGGCATTGACCCTAGTGCTGAGTCAACAGAAAAATGTCGTATAAAATCGATTGCAACTACTCAGAGCTGTCTAATCACTGATGGATGACGCGGCACTAGAGGTTTTAATCCAAATACTATCCAAAATCCAAATACTATCCCAAGGCGTGGAAATAAAATTCACATTTAGAACATAGGTAACTAAAGTTAAAAAATGGGGCTACCTACGTTGTCTGTTATAGATTATATTAAGAGAATTATTATTGTGACGCTAATATGAGGCATACCAGAATATTTAAATAAGTATTAATAAGTGTGAGATTAACTATGGAGCATGGACATCGATAACTATGAAGACTTCGAGGAAATTCACGTCAAAGATGTCTACATAGTTGATGCTTTTACAGACCCAACACCTGTAGTACTCCTTGAAAACACGAAAGGTAATATGCTTCCTATATTCATAGGCCATCTCGAAGCTCTCTCAATAGGCAATGTGCTTAAAAATATTTCTCCTCCTCGACCAATGGCCCACGACCTTATGATCAATATTTTTGATCGTTTGGGTATAAAAATTGAGGGTGTACTCATTGACGACAAAATGGATAATATATATTACGCTCGGCTTCTTATACGAAGTGGCAATAATGTTATGCAATTCGATGCAAGACCAAGCGACTGCATTGCTCTTGCCCTTCGAGCAGGAGCATCAATAAGGATTCGAAAAAGGGTGCTAGAAAGTTCAGAAGTCGAGATGTCAAAACTTGAAGGTGCTCGTGTGATAGATATTTTCGGCTAGAGCGCTCATAACTCATTTTCCGAAATCCATAAGCTTCTGGTTAAAAACCTTTAAACTTTAAAGCCTTAATTATCTATCTTATAAATTTTTTTCTTTTAATTCATTTTAACGGTCTACTAAATTCTATTTTAAAAAGCCAAACCTGGTAGGTTGCTTCAGGCATATTTCGATAAGCTTTTAATAGCAGTTAAATTTATTATTCCTTAGATGCTCACCAAAAGAATTATACCATGCCTTGATGTGACCCTTGCCAGAGAAGGCGGCTGTGTTGTTAAGGGTGTAGAGTTTGTGGACCTGAAAGAGGCTGGAGATCCTGTGGAACTCGCTAAGCGTTACAACGAACAGGGCGCAGACGAGCTTGTTTTCCTGGATATTACAGCATCTGCTCATGGCAGGGAAACCATGATCGATGTAATTGAAAGGACCGCAGACGAAGTTTTTATTCCTCTTACGGTTGGAGGCGGAATCAGTTCAATTGATGCCATCCGCCAGATCCTCAGAGCTGGAGCAGACAAGGTTTCTGTCAACACATCGGCAGTTAAAAATCCTGATTTTATCAAAGAGTCTTCTGAAATATTCGGAGCCCAGTGTATTGTCACTGCCATTGACTGCAGGCGGAACAACGACATTAAGAATAACCCTGACAAGACCATTCTGGAACTTGAAGACGGAACTCCTGCCTGGTACGAGGTAGTAATCTACGGAGGTAGGGAGGGAACAGGAATTGATGCGTTTCAGTGGGCCAGAAAGGCAGAAGAACTGGGCTCTGGAGAAATCTTGCTTACCAGTATGGATCGGGATGGAACCTGCGCTGGCTACGACCTCCCTATTACAAAGAAGCTCTCAGAAGAACTGGATATTCCGATAATAGCCTCAGGAGGAGTTGGAAATCCTCAGCATATCTATGAAGGATTATCCGAAGGAAAAGCCGATGCAGCCCTTGCAGCAAGTATCTTCCACTTCAATGAGTATACAATAAGGGAAGTAAAAGAGTACCTCAGAGAGAGGAAAATTCCTGTTAGGCTCTAAGCTCGATGAAAAGCCCACGAAAACAAAATTCAGACAAACGACAACATATTGATTCAAAACGATCAATTAGAAACGATCAATTAAAAACAATAAATTAAAAATCGTCCGAAAACAGGGGAAGGATAATTTAAGAAACGGGGGGGAAGATAATGGAAATTTCCGAGTTTCAGAGACTGATGCAAGAACTGTATGGTCATAATGATAGGAGAAGAGGAGGCAAGGCTACCATGCTCTGGCTGGTTGAGGAGATTGGGGAACTTGCTGAAGCTATCCGCAGGGAAGAACCCGAAAATATAAAAGAGGAACTTGCAGACTGTTTCGCCTGGATAGGGGCACTTGCTAACCTTTATGAGGTTGATCTTGAAGAAGCATTCCTAAAAAAGTATCCTGGGGTGTGTCCTACATGTAGACAAAAGCCCTGTATCTGTACTGATTGATCTGATTGATTATAGTAAGCAAACAATATTTTCCTCAAACAAAATTTTCCTCAAACACTATTTTCCTAGAAAACCTGTTTTCAGGTTTTTATTGACTCAGGATTTGCATTTATTTATTCTTGCTATTAATTCAGGCTTTCCATTCGTTCAGGCACCCCATTTACTCTGGTTTCCTATTCATTCAGGATCTTTAATCATTTAAGAGTCTATTTCTTCTTTTAAAGCGCATGTGAGATCTGTAAAATATTCTTTTTTTCTTATATTGAGATACTTTTTTATTTCTTAGAGACATATTTTATTCAAAGTTTTAAATAAGTTAATTTATTTATCGGGGTAAATGAGAATGCAAGAAACGAAAACTATAGAAATTACTGAGGGTTTGCAGTTGAAGATCCTGAACGATACTGGCGAGGATCTTGTACTTCAGGCTGAGCATCTGGAAAAAGGGAAGTTCAAAAAAGGCCATCAGGCTCCTGAGAAAATCGAATCTTATGAGGAAAAGGAGATTCAACTCGTCGCATGCGAAGGAAGTTGCGAAGGCGGAGCCGATATTGAAGGCTGGATCAAGTATGGGATAGGTTGCGCAGAAGGATCCTGCAAGTTGCATTTCAAATACTTGGGAAAGGAAAACAGAATCACTTACTCCTGTGAATGCCACATGCACGATGGAAAAATGCTCTGTGAGACCTCAAAAGATCAGAAGAACGGGAGAATTGTGAGCTGGATAATAGGGCCGAAAGCATAACCAGATAGGCACCCGCTCTGGATTTTATAAGTTAACTCCTCGATTAGTTGTTTATAACATATTTATAAAGCAATTTTACTGAAAAATATAGTTATTACCTGGAGAACTTTTTCTCTGGGGTGCTTATTTTTGCGGCTTTCTGAATCTTGATTATTTCGCTTATGAGAAACAATCGTGTCTCATAAACAACTGCATTTCAGCTTTTAAGGCTAGAAGATAGACCTGATAAAAGCAAAAGGAGTTTTTTAAAAAACTAAATATCTGAGGTTTTGCCATTTCCCACTAAATTCATTATATTCAAATAGTATTCAATAATGAAGCTTATTTTGTAAAAAAATTTGCTTAAAATGATTAGAAATCAATTTAATTCAATAATGCATCAATGTTTCTAAATAAAGAGGCCTTAAATCGTTTAAAAAACGAAAAGTTAAACCACGGAAAGCACGGAAAACACGGAAATAAAGGAAACAAGGGCACCGTTCTTCCGCCTGTCAGTGTTTTCTATGGTTATTGAGTCTTGATTGAGTATTTTTGTGCCCTTCAGTGTTTTCCAGGGTCATATAAAGACATTAAATATAAAATTTTGATAAAAAAAGCGTTTATAACTGATTTTTCAGCTTTTAAAGCGCTTTTGTTAACTTTGGCAAAACCTCATCTGAATAAATAGCTGTGATTCTTTAATAAGTACCTGAATAAGCTGGATTGGTTCTTTAATAATATCTGATAGGCTTGTGTGATTCTTTAATGGGGAATTTAGTGTCTTTGTTCATGTTTAGAGCACTATTGAGTGACTGGCAGGCTCGTGTAATTAAGATTTATCTTTTTGATAGATTAAGAGAAGAAAGAGAATAAAACAAAGAATTTTATTCATCCTTGGTTAATACATAAGAAGGGTAAAGAAAAGCCATTTAAAGGATTCGAAAAAATGCTTAAGCAGAGATTTGTGCTGGATACTACAGCACTAACAGATTTGCAGACGCGTGAAGTTATGGGTTATGCCTCCCTTTCCGAGGGTATGAAAGCAATTCTTGATCTAATAGCCGATGCTCGACTGCATTTCGGGATAAGTTGTTACGTACCCTATCCCTCGGTGTATAAAGAGATTCATGAATTTGCAAGTCGCAACGGCTGTGACAAGGAGGTTATGGCTAAGATTGATACCTGGCTTGTGAAAAAATCCCCTGACCGCTACAGAGTGGATATCACCGCTCAGATTTTCCAAGAGTATGTAGGTTATATGAGGGAGAGAATAAACCGGGGGATGGGAGTTGCAGAGGATGCAATATGGGAAGCAGCTAATGCATGCCTTCTTATGGAAAGTCCGCAAAAAAAGGAAAAAGAGTACAGGGAAGAAATTGAAAGAGAAGTAATTGGCGGTGTCATTGGCAAATTCCGGAATAAATATCGAGCTGCCCTTAGGTACGGAATTCTTGATAGCGCTCCTGATATCGATGTCCTGATTCTTGCCAAGGAACTTGATGCAGCAGTTATTGCAAGTGATTATGGGATCGAAAAATGGGCCGAGCAACTTGGAGTTCGCTTCGTACCTGCAAATACTTTCCCTATGATGATTAAAGAGTATTTGAAGCATCTTCCGGAAAAAGAGGCCCAACCTGGAAGTGGGGATAAAAGAAAAAAAGGGCCTTCAGAAGAGATGGAATTCATTTAACAGATTAACTGGCTGTCAAAGTCCGGACTAAACATGGGCTTGAAGCTTAATTAGCGGAGTAAATTCGTTAGGAATAAATTCGTTAATTAGATAAATTACTTTCATTAATTCGGGGTCGTCCACTAATACCTGATTGATGTTTTTAGGATATAATCTCAAACATGGCTTTAGCTTGTGTTTATATGCACACACAGCAGGTAGGGTCCAGCAGTGCCAAAATTACGGGAAAAGAAGAGCTGGAAACTGTATCTCGATTATTTTGGAATAATATCAATCAACAAATGATGGACGACCTAATTCGGAGGAATTATTTTTATTAATAGATGAGTTACTTTCATTAATTAGGGGGATTATTTTCATCAATAGATGAATTAATTCGTTAATTAGGGGATTTATTTTAATTATTAAGGAAACTATCTTCAAGATTTTCTCCTGACATAGTATACATGCAATACTTATCATATGTTTAAGGATAACTGGGGGTCAAAAGTTGAGAAATATCGCTATAGAAGAGTTGAAAGCTTCGGAAACTTACCGTCAAGGGGTTGAGGTTGTTGAGAGAAAAGGAGTTGGGCATCCGGACTATATCTGCGATGCCATTATGGAACAGATTTCTGTAAACCTGAGTCAGAAATACCTTGAAACTTTCGGAACCATCCTGCACCATAATATAGACAAAGGTATGCTTATTGCAGGGGAAGTAGAAGGAAAATTAGGAGGAGGCAGAGTCGCAAGTCCTATGAAGCTGATCTTTGGGGATAGGGCAACATTTGAGGCAAATGGGATTGAGATTGATGTTCCTGGCCTTGCCATTAACACTGCAAAGGAGTGGTTCACAGATAACCTTCGTTTTGTAGATCCTGAAGAACTCTTATATCAGGTGGAGCTTAAAAGAGGCTCTGAAGAATTGACGGATATCTTTACAAGGGGGGGAGAAATTCTAGGGGCAAACGATACCTCAGCAGCGGTCGGATATGCGCCATTAAGCCCAACTGAAAGACTTGTGTTTGATTGCGAACGCTACCTGAATTCAAGAAAATTTAAAAAAGAGTATCCAGAATCAGGGGAAGATATTAAAGTTATGGGACTCAGACACAGGGAAAACATGCACCTGACAGTAGCAATGCCACTTGTGGACATGTTTATTGAATCCGAAGAAGACTATTTTAAAAAGAAAATCGAACTGCATGATCGGATAGAGGAATTTACCGCTGGCTTTGCTGAAAAAGAAAGAGCGGAATTCGGAGCCTGCATGTGCTCAAAGCCTACTGCTTCATTAAACACCCTCGACATGCCGGGGAGGGGAATGAGGGGAATTTATACAACTGTTACAGGCACATCCGCAGAGGATGCCGATTGTGGACAGGTAGGACGTGGAAACCGCGTAAATGGAATAATCCCCTTAAATCGTCCTGTTAGCAGTGAAGCTGCAGCAGGAAAGAATCCTGTAAGTCATATCGGGAAAATTTACAATCTTCTTTCCCACAGAATTGCAGCCCGGGTTTACAGGGAGGTACCTGATGTCTCTGAGGTTTATGTCTGGCTTTTGAGTGAGATAGGAACTCCAATTGACCAGCCTCAAATTGCAACTGCCCAGTTAATAATGAATAAAGGATCATTAAGCGACGTAGAAAAAGAAGCAGCCGAGATAATAGATAAAGAACTTGAGAATATACATGCCTTCTCGATGGAACTTGCTGCAGGTAAGTGTCCTATCTGCTAATAGCGTACCATCTACTGATAGAGTAACCCTGAAAGTATATTTTGCAGTCTGTCCCAAAATTACCTTATAGCAGGCTGTCTCAAAACTAAACTCGATTATACAATTGGGATAAATATTCTACTATAAGGTCAATTTGCTCCAGAATTTCGGAAAAAATCTTATCTTAATTTAATATCAACATTGCCTATTATCCAATTGTAGAAATGGTTTGAGTTTTGAGACAGCCTGATAAATTTACTTTTTATTCTACAATTGGACAATGGATAATATAGGCTTTAAAGCTAGATAGGGTTGATCGAAATTTAAGAATTAATTAACTCTATATCAGAGATTTATTTCTGTTAAGAGGATAATCAAGTATTGAGACAGCTTCAAATTATCCATTTTTAAAGAGGGCATTACATCGAAAGCATGTTAAAAGCTATCGAACAAAAACACCCCGTTTTTTGCAATGGGGTACGCCAGCTTTAATGTCATAATCGCTATCATCCATTGCTGAGCAAAATTAATCAAAGCAAGGATTGAAACTCAGAATCCTCGGTCATGCCCGCGACAATATCATAATTTTCTGCGACCTGGCTTAAGGGGTGATTCTCCCTGAAACACTGCTTGTCAAGTTGCTTTTCGGGATCGCCACCTGGCCAAATACGCCAGCTGTCATTATCAATTACATCGGCGATGACGATTTCTTTATTGTCAAGTCGTCTCCCTACCTCAATCTTTAAATCCACAAGCTCCACAGGGCCGTGAATGGTTACGATCTTGCGCCATGCATCCTCAAGGGTCAGGAATGCAGGCAGCATTATAGATTGCACTATATAATCAAGCTCCTCCTGGCTGCATGCAAGCTCTATTGGCATAATGGGCTTTGTCTTAGAGATTTCTTTCTTAGATGGGTAAAGAAGCCATCGGTCCTTTTCGATCTGGATATAGGGATCCGTGTAAACCCCCTCCTGCCAGACGCCATTATGCAAAAATTGCTTCCTTGCTGCCTCCTCATCCATCTGATAAGGATTCTCAGTTATAGGCGAGCTCACAACAGACCATTTATGAAAAATTTCCCAGACAGGCTCATCGAATCGGTAAGCTAAGCCTTCCTGCTTCTTATATTCCGGGTGACGTTGCAAATAAGAGCCCCATGCATAGCGGCGTATTACCAGCTCAAGCGGGAGCATTTCGCACTGGTAGCATAGCAGCGTGTTGGGCGAGGCACGCTCTATAAAAGCAGTCGGCAGCCCTTTCCTGTTCAATAAGGAAAAGATGTTAGCTGCCTGTGTCGTCTTATGAATACCTATGCCTGAGATTGTCTCACGCTTGGCAGCATCGCCTCCGGTGAGAACATCCTGAGTCTCCAGAAGAACTGTGTTTCTCATGGGGCCAGGCTTTATGACTTTAGTTTTACCCTGGGATATGATCATAGACTACTTGATTGAACGCACGTCATAAAAGGCTATTGGAAA
Source organism: uncultured Methanosarcinaceae archaeon (assembly GCA_963722085.1). Taxonomy (GTDB): domain Archaea; phylum Halobacteriota; class Methanosarcinia; order Methanosarcinales; family Methanosarcinaceae; genus Methanosarcina. The sequence goes on from CAVRNH010000064.1 coordinate 34,747, forward strand.
ATCAATCTAGTTCTGACAGAGAACCTATAAAAGGATTGCAGATTGACATTATAGGATAGTATTTTATCCCAATTGTAGAGCTGTTTGAATTTTAAGACAAACTCTAAGGGCAGTCGAAGAACGAAGCCGGCGTTCTCTTAATGATATTACCCCAACTCCTGATAATTTTCTGCTTGTAATAGGGTCTACGTTATCTTTATCAGTGCTATTCTTACCCGCTTTGCAGGTACAGTGGAATATGGAGGAGACGGACGCAGTTGAAGTACGACCTCACCTGCATGCTTCCCCTCTCTATTATTATATTTGCAGTTTCTACTGCAGCTTCAAGAATTATTTTTCGAGGGCTGGGGTGAAATTGAGTTAAAAATAAGCAAGAACTCAGGAAGCAGATAAAAGGATCAAAAAAAAATGATGAATACCTTGTACTCAAGGATCTGAGAATAAAGAAAAAGATAAAAACTTTATTACTTTATTCAAGTTTAATTTTAAAATTAAAGCTCAATAAGAATTTCTTTTCTCAGATAGGAACTTTCAAAAAAGTATTCATCTTGAAAGTAAGTTTATAAGTTAGTCAGTTAACAATATGAAAGTAAGTTTTGTGTTAGCCAGTTGTTTTGAGACTGTCAACCCCTGGACAGCCGGCAAGACAACTAGAATAAAGTAAGACTTAAAGTTAGTGGACTTACTGTTAGTAAACTTACAGTTTAAAAAATAAGACTTATGCATTGAGCTGAGATGAATTAACAGCATGAGACTTCAGGCTTTCTCATCTCTAAGTATTATGCTCAGGATAGATTTGTTCATAGTTTTTCACATC
>CAVRNH010000065.1:0-41570 GCA_963722085.1 uncultured Methanosarcinaceae archaeon
TCTTTTTCCCTTCGTACTCTTTTGATATTCTCTTGGTCATCTTACTTCTTCACAGATAGAGTCTTCTTTCCTATTTTAAAAAAGCTCTTAGTGGTATAAACAATCCACTGCCAGTGGAGAATAAGATGGACGATTACAAAAATAACCATCAGGATTTCGGCTCTACTGTGTATCCAAATCCAGGTAGCTTTCATTAATCCCATATATACTACATACCTTCCTCTTGGAATTCCTGAAGGTATAAAGAAATACATAAATAACCCTGTCCCGGCAACGACAAAAAATAGGGTTACCAGAATAAGACCTAATGAGTAATTGATATTCGTCCTGCTCAAGTTTTCACTCTCTTTTATGCTATATAATTTACAAAATTAAGTCCATCTAAGTCTGAATTTAATAAAATTACTTCAGAGATTTGCTTTCCTAAAATAATTTTTTTGAAACCGATTTGTTCTAAAAAGAACATGAAATTCTTCAAATAACAGGCACAAATGAATGAAAGTACTTTAAAGCACTTGAAAGAACTTTCATGTCATAATTGTTGCTCTAAAAATAAAAAAGATATGTTAAAAGGCATTTGATGAATTAAAAAGGATATCCGATGAATTAAGACTACGTTTCGCTTTTTTAGGCGCATAAGCTTCTCATGATATCGAAGTATGTGCTTAAACTTAAGCACATGAACATCAAGCTCCAATTTCAAAATCACAATCATCTTACCTATCAGACTTATGAATTTAGGCTTATGCGCTTAATATTTTGGAACTCAGGTTAAGAGTGATATTAATGAATCAAAAAATATTAGATGAACTAACAATGATATTTAGTTAAATTAAAAAGAGGTTAGTGAACTAAAACAGGATATCTAAATGATTAAAAAGCTATGTGGATGAGTGTTAAAAGGCTTTTAAATAAAACTTTAAAGGACAGTGACGAGAATAAACGCACCAATAAAAGATACTCAAATAAAAAAGGAAATTTAGAGCTCAAAAGAGCTCGTGCAATTTGAACTGATATTTCCCTAGTTTTCCACCGTAGTTTCCTGCGGAGATTTTCTTGATGCCGGGAACGGTTACAGCAGCTTTGATTCCTGCTCTCATCGCGGTTTTTATACTCTCTTCATCAAGCCCGTTTATAACGATTTCATAGATAGCATTGACATCTGCCGGAACTTCAGTATTTTCGACCTTATCTTTTATGGAAGGGCAGAATTTCTCGTTAGCAGTAGCTTTAAGGAACTTGTACTTGTTCGCTCCTGATTTGGATCCGCTGGCTACAATGCCTCCAGGGAAAGGTGTGATTGTTCCTTCAAGTTCTGCAATTGCATCAACAGCAACTTCGGCTGCACTCAGGGCACTCATCTGGGAGTCTCCAAAAATAAAGAAATTGCCGCCTGCAATTGCAGCTACAGCCCCAATATTTTCCTCATTCAGGAAGTCTCCTTCCATGATAGGGATTTTATGTACTTTGCGACCTGCAATCTGAGTCTCAGATTCCATACCATCTCCGAAGAATTTGAGTTTAAAGCCAATGTTAAATTGCTTCTCAGCCTCAGGAAGCCCGTTGAAAACTGCAGTTGTAGGGGCTGTAAGTACACATTGTCCAATCCTTTCAAGTAGCTGTTTTTCCAGCGCTTCGTATTTAAAATTGCAGATCTGAATATAAACTCCAGGCCTGCCATCAGGGGTCTCACCTGGGCTTGCCATTCTTTCAATTCCTGCTTCTGCAGGACACATTATAACTGATGTCGCAAAGCCTGTGGCCTCGGTAGCTGCCACCAGGGCCCAACGCTTGGTAGCTGCAGTTATGAGTACGCGTGCAATCTTGATCGGAAACGCTTCTGCATATGTATCTTCGATTTCTACTCCATTGATTTGTATAAAAATCCCTCATTTGTTTGTGGTTATCAGTTTGCAGTCAGTTAGGTAATAGTAGGTCTGATACTTTCTGCCTTTTCCAGCACTGTATCTATATACTGTATCTTCTGTAACTTCCAGATTTTGCAAATACTTTTTAAGCGTTTACTGATTTTTAATAAGTTACAAATATATTATTTAACCTAAGCGCTACTTAATCTAAGATATGCACTTAAAGTTTTATACTACATTTATTTTTTTCTACATTGTTAATGAGGTTAATTAATGTCAATGATAATATTTATATTAAATATATACTTTCTAAGAGGGTGTCTTAAAATTCAAACCGTTTATACACTTGGACAATAAGCACCGTTTTAAGTTAGATTCAGATGTAAATTCTTCAAGAAGTCGGGTGTACATTGACTTTAAAGGTATTACTTTATCCAAAGGAATTACGAACTCTATTCACAAAATCAAGTCCAATAGACATTATTGTTTAAATCTGCATTATAGGCATTTAACAGTTTAATGTTAAAGTTTTTCAGTTCGAATGTATACGTCCTATCCCAATTGTGGGATCAAGTTTAATTTTAAGACACGCTCTAAGATAAAAGTTATGAAAAAAACAAGTTGCCTCATAAGCTATGATGTGTTTTATTTCTAAACCAGGTGATAATTAAGAATTATTTTTAACTTATATCCTCTTCTTTTTGGAATATTCCGATGCCCTAATTCTATCTATGCCAAACCTTATCTATTAATTAAGATTTTCATAATTGTGCCATGGATCAAGACTTCAATTTAAAAATACTGGTTAACATAATTAATAACGCAAGTTCTCTTGTTAAAACAAGTCTTTCTAGGCTGTGAATAAAAATCTAAGCAAGGCCTGCTATATTAAATTTTTAAATCATCTTATCAAATTCTGCGTTTGCAGAGTTCCTATAAATTTAGGTAATTAACGCGTTAACAAACTATTTACAGAAGCTAGATTGACTTTTTTCACATTCTTTTGGTAACTTTCTGATTTGCTTTCTCTGTATATCATATCCTGGCCTACGTGATCTTTGTTCCAATAAATAAAGAGTAGTTGTCAAACTCGATAACCCCTTTATTTCCACTGCAACTTCCCTTTCACTGGAAGCTATTACCTTGTTCAATCTCATGTATCTTAGCTGTAATAATTTCTGTAACGGAAGAGCTTTCGTCTAAACAAACATGTTAATAATTCTTCGGATTTTGTCGTAATCCCCATTTCTGGTGCAGGCTACCTTATGCCATAAGGTTGAGGGAAACTTAACCAGAAATTCTGAAATCGATAATAAGAGTATTTGCGGGTCTATAAAACCTAGGAAAAAAATTGAATTATCTTTTATCGCTTTTTGAGATACCAAGTCATTCAATTCTTTTCCAGGTGAATTCATCCCTGGAAAAAGTCCACAGTAAGGGCTTTAATATAATGGCAGATAAGCAGGTAAAATAAGGTTATCAATTAAGTAACTGCTTACTCTGAATAAAATACTAATTAGATATCTTTTAAAATTTAACGGGCAAATTTTTGGGAGTCCATTTTATGTAAGAGCTGATCCCAAAACTCGAAATTGCTCCTGTTAAGATAATTTGATATGATTAGCAGAATTCTTGATCATGAAAAAAATCCTGAAGCCCTTACTGATATGAAGATAAAAATTGGTTTTGGGATGATCTCAATTTTAGATTTGTTGTATCCTTTAACTTTCGATTTATTAGCTTCTCTATTCTTTTGCTCTATTTTTATTTTGTTATGACTTCGCAGCCGTCATGAGTTATTACTATCGTATGTTCTGCTTGGGCTACAAGCCCACCTGCGCTTTCAAGAAGCACGGGATAAGAATGAATGATTCCGGCTTTTTCCAGCTGTATTAATACAAACTCAAGTTTGTCGGACACGAGCCAGCGTTTTGCGAATGGTAATTCCCTGTATTCTTCTACTTGTTTCAAGACATTTCGGACTGCAGGCATACGGACTGGTTTTTTTCTTATAAGGCTATATATCTCGGCCCAGCCTCCATCATGGATAAGCCCTACTCCATCCGTAGCAAAGGGTTCGATTGCAAACACATCCCCTTCCTTAAGAACTATTCCCCCTTCCACGCGCCTATTGGGAATGGCAGGCTCATCATGGGCCTCATATTGTGAAAGCCCGTGACCTGTCAGGTTCATTATCGGGTTTAAGTCATAGCTGTGAATACTGTCTTCTATTGCGGCCCCGATTTTTCCTGTTGTAACTCCTGGTCTTGCAAGATCAATGGCTGCAGCAAGCCCCTCTTCAGCAGCTTTTAATATATCGGGATTTCCTGAGAGGTCAACAGTTACAGCTGAATCTGCAATATATCCATCAATATGTACACCAAGATCAAGCTTCACCATATCTTTCCCGAAAACGTCAGCATCTCCTGCCTTTGGGGTTGCATGTGCTGCTTCATCATTCCTTGAGATATTACAGGGGAAAGCGGGCCTGCCTCCTAGCTCAATAGTCCTACTTTCAACAAAATCCGCAACTTTTAGCAGGCTGCTTCCAACTTTAACCATTTCCACAGCTTCGGCCCTGACAATCTTCAGGATCCTGCCTGCCTCCCTGTATTTCTCAAGGATCTCCTGCTTACCGTTCAAATTATCAGTCATATTAATCCCTTATAGATAGATAAAGGGCATCTGCCCTGATTAGATAATAAATTTTAAGTAAATGATCCTGACCGTAGTAAAGTTAATTTCAGTTTATGCAGGTTGATTTAAGATACGAACACAATTTTCAAATTTCAGATGTTATAATACAATACACGTTAATCCGATCCACAATATTTTGAACACGTTAGTCCAATACACATTAATCCAATACACAATATAATGCAATATATGAAATTAATGCAATATATGAAATACAATATATATTAAATACAACATATATTAAAAACAATCTGCTAAATACAATATATTATATTACAAATCTTTTTTCTAACTTTGTAAGATTTTCACAGCCATTTTCTGTAACCAGTAACATATCTTCGAGTCTTATTCCTCCAAGCTCCGGGTAGTAGAGGCCAGGTTCGATTGTGATTACATTCCCTGTCTCAAGTAAAACTCCATTTTCACCGACTCCTGGAAGTTCATGTACATCCAGTCCAACACCGTGTCCTGTTGAATGGATAAATCCTACTTTCGACCCACTCCTGTAGGTATGATAGCCAAGCTTCTCGAATACGACACAGACTGCGTTATGCACGTCTGCTGCAGACATGCCTGGTTTAACCATTTTAATCGCTTTTTCCTGGGCTGCACGTACAGCTTCGTACATTTTCTTGAGCTCTTCAGAAGCTTCTCCATAGATGACTGTACGTGTCATATCTGCAAAATAGCGTTTTTTCTTGCTTCTCGGGAAAATATCCAGGATAATTGGCGCATTTGCTCTGAGAGGGCCCTCTGTAGTCCCATGACAGTTTGCGGTATCTTTCCCACACGAAACAATAAGCTCTTCTGTTTCACATCCAAAATTAAGCAAAGTATGATCAATAATCAAGTTTATTTTGGCCCCGGTAAGAACCTGGCCTTCGTGATAGAGGATTCCTTCTCTGTCTTCTGCTCCTGCTATTGCTTTTATTGCTGTTTCCATAGCCTTTTCTCCAGCCATCTGAGCATACTTTATAGCGTCAATTTCTTCTGGTTTCTTCCGGCTCCTTAATTTTTTGAATGGACTTTTCACTGGCACTATGGAAAAACCTGCTTCTTTGAGTGAGTTTGAATAAAATGTTGGAAAATCATAAGGTACTGCAACTTTCTTTATCCCTTCCCCCATTAGCAGCTCTGATATGCAGGCTGCATAGGCAATTGTTGTATCTTTTTTCTCCTTAATTTTTTCCCTGTATCCAAAGTCCTGAGTTGTTTTAATAAAAGAAATCCTTGCCTCTATCTCAGCTCTTCCCCTTTCCATCTCCGAAATAAATAGTACTTCTTCTCCTACTGCTGTCTGCAGGTAAACGAAATCATCCGAAGCCAGGAAACGGGTGACATAGTAGATGTCGGAATTATGAATATTCCCTGTCATCAGATAAGCGTCAGCACCCGCTTCGTCAAGGGCCTGCTTTATGCTGAATTCTGCATCTGTCATGCAAGGTAATTATGGGTCTCTAGATAAAGTTCTTATTGTCAGATCCTCTATTTTCAGATCCTTGTATTTTCAGATCCTTATATTTTCAGATTCTTTTCTCGTCTATCTTTGACGTTTCCTCTTTTATTTCATGATTTAACACAAAAAATTCCTCGATTCTCTCAAAATAGTGATTTAAAGAGGCTGTCATTTCGTCAGAAAATCTGAGAAAGCAAACATATTTTCTTTTTCCCCTCTCTTTTACCCATCCTTTCTCTTCAGGTTTTCCATCGTTCAGGTTGCCTAAAATTTCTGAAGAGCAGCCAAGAATTAATCGAACGCTTACGGTTAGCTCCTTTAACATCTTATCTTTTTTAAACTCTATATAATCCCTGGAAATCCCTGCATGGAGCTGTTTATTTCTGTGAATCCAGTAATCTTTGCTATTGAGGTGAGACTCAACAATATCTGGTACTTGGAAGGGCAATTCTTCCAAGCTTGATTTTAATTGACTGAGCTTTTCAGTATCAGACGCTAAGTTGTCAGAAGATGATTCATTCTCTATAGAAAGTATGGTAATTTCAATTTCTCTTTGTGTCCACTCTAAGGTGAACTGTTTTGTGGCTTCAATAAAAATATGGCTTTCGATCTCCATTTTTTCTCTGATATCTTCCAATCTCGCCAGTAACCGGTTGAGTTTTTTTTGGGGATCGTCAGGAATATGGGCTTCAATTTCCATTTTTGTATTCTCTCATTGTGCAATTTTTCTATCATTCCTTATAGTTTATACACATTTTCTCTTACATAATCTCCTTTTCTCGGGCCTAAAGTTTAGTCTCAAGGGATGGTTAAAGGAATTTTGCAAAAATGTTAGATTCGGATGTGCAGAAATGATGCAAGTATATTGTTAATCCGATTAATCGGGAGTTTTTGAGTTTGTATAAGTCAAAAGAAAATGAATAATTTGCTAATAAATGAGCACTTTGCTAATAATTCGTAATCTTTAACACTTGTGTTCTCCATTTGTTTGACAATTCCCTGCAGTTGCAGGTTTTAGGCCTACATCTCCTGATTTCGGAAATTTTCTAGAACTACACTGTGTTGATTAGAGTTGTCCTTATACTTAAATTAAATATTAAGATAAAATAGATTAAACTCCAAGAAAATTGGGATATGCTATTCTTGTGAGATCACCAAGAGCAGCATAAAATATCATAATTTTACATATTTCATCTTGAGATGTCTACGCTCAAACATTATAAATACATGTACAACATAAAGAAGAAGTCGACGATTAAGAGTTATGGGTTTTTTCTCTTTTATCGTCTGGGTTGAATTACACAATTGGGAGTCAAATCAGAGGTGGCTAAGAGGCTCCCAATTACAACAAAGTGTGTATTTATTCTTTTATTGCATTATATTAAAGCATTTAATATATGACGCAATATTTAAAGATGTCAATATGTAAAACTGTTAGAATGTTACAAATTAGGAATGTTTGGTAGCAAATTTTTATATTATTTTTTTACTTCCTAGAATGTCCCGTCCTTATTCGGTGAATCGGCTGGAACGGGCTGGTTGCAGTCCCACATTTCTACAATCTTGTAATCGTGGAATCGAAACAAGTGCACGGCGGATATGCCTGTGTCGCCTGGACGCAGCATGATATGGGAGTGCACAGCGACAAGGTCGCCATCGCCAAGCACGTTCTTGATTGTGAATTGCTTGTTCGGGAATTGAACATGGTTCTGTATCATTGCCTTGCGCAGCTCCGGAAAACCGGCAGGAAAGAATGGATTGTGATGCTTACCATGCAGGTTCACGTACTTTTGGTAAGCCTCATCGATACGGCCTAGGACAGCGAGTTGTAGGAATTGGACAGCTACTTGTTTGTGAGCTTCAATGTTATTGAAATTCGGCATGACAAATCCTCCAGTACGAATATACTGCTTAGTTTGATATTGTCAGATATAGCCTTTAGGATTTAATATTTAAACCTTAACTCTGCCACAAATAGGGAATACATTTTACCAATACCAACTCTCTTGATCACGTTTCACTCAGAATTCTCAAAACATAATATAAATTTTTTAAGTTAGTTCCCCTCGAAGCTAAGTATTACAAATTTATGTTTGAGCCAACAAGCATCGAATTTAAAAATAAGCAAAAAAGCAAAATTTACTCAAACTTATGCCCTATAGGGAATAAGTTTTCTCCATATTTCTCATTTGGTTTTAGACAAAATTTTCGACAACTAAAGAACAGATAATACTAAATGCATAAAAAAGTTCTGGTGAAATTGAAAGTAACAGAGATGGGATAAAAATGCATAATTCTGCAGAAAAACGGTATCTAACGACAATATCATCTAGTTTGTTTATTCCCTAAACGAGGGAGAGTTAAGGTTTAAAATTTATCAATTTACAACCTATGTTTATTAGGATTGTGAGATCATAGCTACTTTAAATCATAAAATGCAGCAATCTTGCAGTTAGGGAATAGGGATATTTGCATGACCTGAAATAAACATGACAGGTAATATAAAACAGATCTTTATATTTTCGAATTAAATTAGCAGTTTTGTTACAATCCTTTCAAAAATATATGTTAACGTTTTAAATAGAAACATATTTAAAATATATAAAAAGATATAAAAGCAAAAAAAAATAAGCGCCCGGACCGGGATTCGGACCCGGGTCGGAGCCTCGACAGGGCTCCATGATAGGCCTCTACACTATCCGGACACTTCGTCTTTAGGTTGCTATTTTGCCCTTTTTGAGAACGAATCTCGTTGAGAGCAAATCTTAGATGTCTTCCCGGTATATAAATATGTTGGTTTAGGATTTTCGATTCTGGTTTATGTACCTTAAGGTCCCGCCTCCCAGACTCGAACCGGGGACATCGCGGTGCCTGCGCAGAAATGTACGAGAGATTTTCCCGCACGAACCGAACTACAGCCGCGCACTCTACCACTGAGTTAAGGCGGGATAATGTATGCTGGTCAATGATTTACAGGGTTGCACTGCCTCAGTGCACCATCTCCATATATGGTGATGATATTTATGTTTTTCGCTAGATGTGAGTAAGAGGTCTCATATGTGAGTAAAATGTGAGTAAAGGGGCTTATATTAAAGAGTATTTTTTATATTATTTAACTTTAAAATGTAATTTTTAGCTTTGAAATTAGCTCCATGTAAACTAAGTACCCGCAACGAAATAATTTTGCAACTTATTAGTCATTGGAATTTCAATTGGTGTTCTTGATGCTGAAAATTAAGAGATACAATCGGATACTTGCATAGTTTATTCTGTGACGGGTACTAAGTTAAAGTCCTTATGTAAAAATAGTGCCGTAAAAATGTATGAAAAGAACCAGAAGGCTCTTTTCAATAAATTTATTTTGATTATTTTGATCAGAAAGTATTCAATTCTCCTCTAATGACCATTTCGGTAATTTTTGTCACATTGGAAAGCCAGTCATCAATGACAACTTCGGTTTCCGCTTTGACGTTTGTAAAGGAGGTACCTTCCCTGGGGATTATTTGAGCGCTTGCCACAAGTGGCTGGTCAATGGGTTTTGCTATCTGGGAAAGCAATTTGATATAGACTTCCTGTACGTCGGGGACTTTCTTTACAATGTCACGAGCCATTTGAGTCGATAGGAGGTTGTAAATTTTTCCTATATGGTTAATCGGGTTCTTTCCGCTGGTCGCCTCCATACTCATAGGTCTATTTGGTGTGATCAAACCATTGCAGCGATTTCCGCGCCCAACTGAACCGTCATCTCCCATCTCAGCTGAAGTTCCGGTGACTGTAAGGAAAACACTGCCTGTTTTCATATTATCGCCTGTATTAATGTAGACATTCACATCGCGTTCAGTATAGTGAGTTGCAAGTTCTTCTGTATAAGACTTCATCTCTTCAGTCATGCTTATATAACTATCCAGGTCGTCGATGTATCTCCCGATCATGCCGCTGCATATTGTAAGGGTTATGTCTTCTCCATCCCTGAGTCCCATAACCTTCATATCTTCTCCTATTCCAGGAATGCGCGATTTCAAGTCTGTAAGAAGCTGCCTTTCTGTATTATATACAATATTTTCAAGCTCGGAAAACGGAGCATGCCCAACTCCAAAGGAAGTGTCATTTGCAACCGGAACCCTGTCTCTTTTGAAGACATCTCTCAGGTCTGAGGACCCTGTTCCGAGTTTGCAGTCTATAATTGCGTCTCTATCAAGATCTACATTCACAAGGGTATTCTTAAGGTATCTTCTTGCAGCTTGAAGGGCTACAGACTCGGTAGCAAGTTCGATGCTTTCGAACTCCTTTGTAGCTCTGCCCACCAGCAAAATATAAACGGGTTGCAGCACTTCTCCGCCCCCAAACTTGGGGCATGACCTTCCGGCTACGATTTGGGTTTCGTCAGTATTATGATGGAGCACGACCCCACATTTTTTAATGTATTCCCTGCATAGAGCTCGGCTTACAGCTTCGGCAAGTCCGTCAGATATGCTGTCGGGATGCCCTATCCCTTTGCGTTCTACAAGCTCTATCTGTTGTTTCTCAATTGGGGTCTGCAAGAGCTCTTCTACTTTGATATTTCGGGCCATTTGGATCCTCTTTTTTAAAAATTAATAGTAGTTTTATTAGTAATGTCATTTCCTTAGTTTACTATTTTTCGGTCAGTTGGCATCGTCAGTCTGCTTTTCAGCACTTTCTAGCACTTGACTTTAGTTAATTCACAAACCGAAATAACATTAATAATAAACTGAAATAACATTAATAATATTATATATGACTTGATGGTAAATTTCTATTAATTACCTAAACTATATAATTGTTCTCTATGATTCATTACTGAAAGTAATATACATTTCGAAAATAGTAATTTGTTATTTTTACTATTAAAGCTTTAACTTAGTTATATCTCTAAAGCTATCTTTATATAGGTTGATTTTGGTTGATTTTATCTTTAGGCCACATTTTTGGCACGAGAGCTTCCATTAAATCTTACCGTGAAGTCTATATTATACAAGCGTATTCTGGATAAACGTTTTATCCAATGATTATACCGGGAAAATTTCCCGGCAGATCACTTATTAGAGGACAGAGCAGATGATTCGAATTGCAATACCCAATAAAGGGCGCCTGTACGAACCCACAATTTCTATTTTCAAAGATGCAGGGCTTCCCGTCAGTGGGGGAGCCGAAAGTCGAAAACTTTTTGCAAAAACTACAGACCCAGACATACATTTTCTTTTTGCCAGGGCCGCTGACATTCCTGAATATGTGCAGGACGGAGCTGCAGATGTTGGGGTTACGGGCATGGATCTTATTACGGAAAGAAGAGCAAAAGTTGAAGCCCTTTTAGATCTGAAATTCGGAAAAGCGAGCCTCGTTCTGGCCGTCCCTGAGGAATCTGATTTTCAGAAAGCTCAGGATCTTGAAGGAAAAAAGATTGCAACTGAGTTTCCGGAGATTACCAGCCAGTACTTTAAAGAACTTGAAGTTAACGTTGATATCATAAAGGTCAGTGGAGCCTGCGAGATGACTCCGCATGTAGGAATTGCGGACGCGATTGTCGATATTTCAAGCTCAGGAACGACTCTGATGATCAACCATCTGAAAGCAATTGACACTGTCTTTTCTTCCTCAGTCTACCTGATTGCCAATAAAGAAAGCCTCAAGGCAAAAGATAAAATCCTGGATATAAAGACAGCACTGGAAAGTGTGCTCAATGCAAAAAGAAGACGCTATCTTATGATGAATGTCCCTGAAGCTTCTTTTAACGCAGTAAAGGAGGTCTTGCCAGGAATGTCAGGCCCAACTGTCATGAAGGTTGAGCCGGGAAAGTTTTCAGGAGCAGAATCTATCCTTGCAGTTCACGCTGTTGTTGATGCAGACCTGATTTTTACTATAGTAAACAAGCTAAAGAAAGTCGGTGCAATGGATATTCTTGTTCTCCCTATTGAGAGAATAATGCCCTGAAAAGAAAAGAGATATTCTGAAAGGAATATGATGTCCTGAAAGGAAAAAAGTATACCTGAAAGAAAAAAACTTGATTAAACAGAAAAAGGAAGATATTTCTCCAAAAGTTTGCCGGAGATGTGGCTTTAATGATTTTTGAAGTAATCCCTGCAGTGGATTTGAGAGGAGGAAAATGCGTTCAGCTAGTGCAGGGAGTACCTGGTAGCGAGATCGTATCGCTTGATGATCCTCTTGCAGTCGCCCTTGATTGGGTGGAGAAAGGGGCAAAGACTTTACACCTGGTAGATTTGGACGGTGCAATTGAAGGAAAGCGTAAAAATGCTCCAATTATTGAAAGAATAGTAAAGGTCTGCAAGGAAAAAAGAGTGAGCATCCAGGTTGGGGGCGGAATTCGAAATTTTGAAGATGCAGCTGCCCTTCTTAAACTGGGAGTTTCAAGAGTAATTCTTGGAACTGCTGCCCTCCAGAGCCCTGAACTTGTGAAATTGCTTGCCAGTACCTTTGGGAGCTCATTCATCACCGTTGCCCTGGATGCAAAAAACGGGAGAATCTCAATCAAAGGCTGGACTGAAGAATGTACTCAAACTCCTGTGGAAATGGGCATGAAATTTCAAGAATTGGGCACAGGCAGTTTGCTTTTTACGAATATAGATACCGAAGGTCTCATGAAGGGGGTAAATCCCACCCCTACAAAAGAGCTTGTTGAATCAGTTGGGATTCCTGTAATTGCATCAGGAGGAGTAAGTTCTCTGCAAGACCTTAAAATACTTAAGGGAACTGGAGCGGCAGGAGCTGTAGTCGGCAGCGCTCTTTACACAGGTAGGTTTACCCTTCAAGAAGCTATTGAGTCCATCCGTGACTGATTGGCGGACCCTGAACCCGGGCATATCTTTGTCCTCTGGCAGAGCTATCCGCTCATGTAAAACAATTAGCTCATGTAAAACAATTAGCTCATGTAAAACGATCGGCTCGTCTCCTTGATCTCCCGGAGCAAAAAGAAGATCTAAAATGATTATGTAGAATAAGCAGGTAACCAGATACAAAGTGCTTAATAAATTTAAAAAGAATGTGATGCTCTATGAGAACAAGTAAAATATCCCGCAAAACAAAAGAAACTGACATCCAACTTGAACTGAACCTTGATGGTACAGGGATTGCAGATATCAGCACAGGAGTCGGCTTTTTTGATCATATGCTTACTTCTTTTGCGAGACACGCAGAATTTGACCTTAAGATTCGAGCTGAAGGGGACCTTTACGTAGATGAGCATCACTTAATAGAAGACGTCGGGATAGTTCTTGGAAAGGCTCTCGCAGACGTGCTTGGAGACATGGCTGGGATTGCTCGCTTTGGGGAAGCCAGAATCCCAATGGATGAGGCTCTCGCAGATGTTGCCCTGGATATTGGCGGGCGGAGTTACCTTGTCCTGAAAGCAGATTTTGCTGCTCCTCAGGTGGGACAGTTCAGTACCCAGCTCGTGAGGCACTTTTTCGAAACTCTTGCTTCAAATGCAAAAATTACCATACATGCAAGCGCCTACGGAGACAACGACCATCATAAAATTGAAGCTCTCTTCAAGGCTTTTGCTTATGCCATGAAACGAGCTGTAAAAATCGAAGGCAAAGAAGTAAAGAGCACGAAAGGAACTCTCTGATAGTTTATTCCCGTTGTCCTAATTTGACCAGTCAAGTTGCGCCAGTCGAGTTGCGGCTCGACGATGCGCTGTCCGTTTCGCTCGCTTTGCTCGCTCAAGCGGACTAACTTACGGTTTAGAATTGCTTTTTGCTCAATTGTGCTTGCTTAAATTTAATTTGATATTAGCTCTCAGTTTTATTTAATATGACTCGCCATTCATTGGCGAAAATAAGCATAGATTCTTTCCTGAGTTGTCCTACAAGGCACACATCTTCTTTTTTTGCAGCTTCTACTGCTTTGTCTACGGCGTTGTGCCTACCTACATCGACAATCTGGACTGCAAGTTTTCCATTCTTATCTATAAGGGCTGCAAGATGGATCCCTCTGGTAAGCCTGTGTATATAAGACTCAAGGTGATTTGTGCCTGCAAAAAGGGCTTCGGGATCAAAAATAGTATCCGAATCTACGAAAACCTGTGAATGCGGTATTTTTCCCTGAGAAGGTTGACTTTCCTTTTGAGTCAGGACATGAATTCCGTCGTCTTTTACCTCAATTTCTGTAATCTCTCTGGAATTGACTGCTCCCTCTGTAATCAGGTGTCCGATTGCAAGTTCTTTCAATTCAAGTGGGGAGGCAAAAATTGTAGTAAAAATTTTTCCATTAAGAAAAAGTTTAACTGGACATTCCCTTGCCAGCAATACTTCAGTACCTTCAGCCCTGTCATCAGGATATATCTTTGTGGCAGGGTAAAAATGGTATATTTGTCAGGCATTTTCATTCCGTACTTGGTATATTCTCTAGAGTTATTTATTAGATATTTGATGAATATGTGTGCATCGAATTTTGCTCGGTAGAAGTATACTGTCTCCAAAGTCCCAGTTCAATTCAGTCGCATTTTCCGACAAATCTGTAAACTGCACAGAAAGGGAAACAGAGCCTTAGGTGACGTTATTGCTGAAATTTGCAACAGAAAATGTTATGCTGAGAGAGGAATTATAAACTTACCAAAGGCAATAGGATTCTCTCCTACGGGAACATTGGCTGTAACAGTGTTTGTTGCCGTATCGATTACAGAGACAGTACCGTCCTCATAGTTCGCCACATATACCTTTGTTCCCGCTGGGTTGACTGCAACTCCAGATGGATTGTTTCCTACAGGTACATTGGCTGTAACAGTGTTTGTTGATGTGTCAATTATAGAGACAGTCTCGCTGCCATAGTTCGTCACATATACTCTTGTTCCCGTAGGGTTGACTGCCACTCCATAAGGCCATTTTCCTACCGGCACCGTGGTAACAGTGTTTGTTGTTGTGTTAATTACAGAGACAGTGTCGCTGCCATAGTTCGTAATATATGCATAGGCTTTCAGTACATTAATTGTAGCAGTCTTTGATGCTATAGTGTAATTTGCAGCATCAGCAGGTGTGAAATCAGAATGTAATGTCTGCGTGCCTGCACTCAGCACAGTTCCTAATACTGGTTTATATTCAAAGGCTCCAGTTATGTTATTTCCAGTTACTGGATTAGTTGCAACTGCATTTAACTGATTACTACTCAATGCTGTTCCATAGATTATGGCAGCAGGGTTATTCCAGATAATTGCAGGAGTAGCTTGCAGAACATTGATCGAAACATTCTTTGATATATTGCTGTAGTTCGCAGTATCTATGGGTGTGAACGTAACATTCAAATTTTGGTTCTTTGCACTGAGTACAGTTCCTGGTACTGGATTATAGGTAAAGTTACCAGTTACTGAAGCTGATGCATTCAACTGAGTGCTGTTCAATGGTGTTCCATAGACAATGTCAGCCGGATTACTCCAGTTAATTTCAGGAGTAATTTGCAGAATTTTTATTGTAACATTCTTTGATACATTGCTGTAGTTTGCAGTATCTATGGGTGTGAACGTAACATTCAAAGTCTGGTTCTTTGCACTGAGTACAGTTCCTGGTACTGGATTATAGGTAAAGTTACCAGTTACTGAAGCTGATGCATTCAACTGAGTGCTGTTCAATGGTGTTCCATAGACAATGTCAGCCGGGTTACTCCAGTTAATTTCAGGTGTTGCACCCCGGACGTTAATCGAAACACTCTTTGATACATTGGTGTAGTTTGTTGTATCTGTAGGTGTGAACGTTACATTCAGAGTCTGGTTCTTTGCACCGAGTACAGTTTCTGGTACTGGATTATAGTTAAAGATTCCAGGTACCGAAGCTGATGCATTCAGCTGAGTGCTATTTAATGTTGTTCCATAGGTTATGTCCTCTGGGTTACTCCAGTTAATTGTAGGAGTAGCTTGCAGAACTTTTATTGTAACATTCGCTGTTGCGTTAGTGTAGTTTGCAGTATCTATGGGTGTGAAATCAACCTGCAACTGCTGATCCATACTTGCACTTAGTATAGTTCCTGCTATTGGAGTATAGACAAGAGTTCCGTTTACTGAAGCGTTTGCATTTAACTGAGTACTGTCCAATGGTGTCCCATAAATTATGTCATCAGGATTATCCCATTTAATTGTCGGAATCGATTTCAGTACACTGATTATAATATTCTTTGATACTGTACCATGTGCGTTGCTTACTACAAGCTTTACTGTATAATTTCCTGCAGTTGAATAAACATGTACTGGATTCTGTTCGGTTGAGTTTGTTCCGTCTCCAAAGTTCCAAATCCATCCAGTTACATTTTGTGATTGGTCTGTAAACTGCACAGGGAGGATAGCGTGACTCTCATTGTACATGAAATCTGCAACAGGAAGATTACCAACTGTGTAATTGAGACTGTTCCTGGTTCCAATTTCTGCCGAGACAACAGATTCGCTTATAAAAAGTCTATACTGATTGTGATATTTTTGGTTACTGCCATTAAGGAATTTTAAACATATATTTGAATCGTTGTTTGTTGGGTAAAATATAAAGTCTGTGCTGTAATTAAGACCTGCTTCATTTGCGATTTCTTTGAAATTTCCGTTGAAATAAGACTTCCAAGCATCCGGATATTGGGTGGTAATTATATATTCAAATGAGTCAGTAGTTTCTAAGGATGTAATATTGTAGCGATTTCCAGTCAATCTCAAAGAAGTATCAGTATCTGAAGAAATAGAATCGGGATCTCCTGATATGTTGATTGCTTGGATCGAAACATTATAATCATGTTCGTGAGTTTTATTTATACTAAGCAATGATGGAAACTGCATCATCGACGATCTGTTGCCTTGAGCAAGAATAACAGCTCCGTTTTCATACCTGAAGACCTGATCCACATATTGCTTGTTGTTCGAACGATATGTAATTGTGCCAGAGTTGATTAGGTCTACTCTTGCCGTACTCTGTGGTTATGGTCACGTTGCAAGGTTCTGTATTTACTGAAAGTGTCCCGCTTGATTTTGAAGGTTCCAGAATAGGTATTTCTCCTCCTCCCATGCTAATTGGGACAGTGATGGGAGGGACAATTAAGGGAAAGTCATTAGGTGAGGAATTTGAGTTTGAGGATTGAAGAAGAGTAATCATATCTGCAGTTGATTTGAGTTCTGTCATATCTCTCTGGACTTCACTCATATGCAATTGTTCAGCATCATTTTTCCATTCTGGAACATATGCAATCCTTACCACTGCAAATATGGTAAATATAATGCTCAAAAGCAGTACTGCTGCGATTACCGTAGCTGCTGCTGATTCTGAGCTGACCAGGTCTTTTTTGACATTTTTTTTGCTACTGTTCTTTCTTATTTTCATAGCGGGACATCGTAGGATTTTTGATTTCATCTCCTCTGTGTTTCGGTTTATTCATTTTCCACCACGTAGCGTAACTTTCTGGATTACCTGTTGGGACGGTGTGTACACAAAGAACATAATGGTATCGTTAGCTCTCCAGACTGAATTTTTGTCTGGACTAATTCTAATATAATCTCCAAGCATCAGGACATTATTTGTGGCACTGAGTTAAATTATTATTGGAAAATACATTAAATTCTTCACTGTTCATTTGTGTCTATGGTGTTACAAGGACAATATTGACATCTTTCAAGTCAATGGCTTCTCCGCCCACATGGAAGATATACAATCTATTGTTTGTTGGATCAATGCTTTCTTGCAGATCTGTATGCGGCGTATGAGGAGGATTTACAACTACTATCCGAAAATATAACGACGGCTATTGAAGAGAAAGCTAACACGACTATAGCTATCATGAGCACCTGCCCTACTACTTCCGAAACTGCCTGGCAGTCCTCACGAAGTGCCCTGTGTCTCCTACCCTCCACGTTAAAAGCCACCTTCTATAAATTTTTACTTGACTTTCTACATTGTTATTGATTGAATATTAACTTGACTGTCTAAGAAAAAATTAGTATATTTATTTTATTAACAAATTGCATAGCCAGAAATCTTTTATATTCTTAATAAATAATGTAATAATGTTTTCAGCAAAAATTTATATATTAATGATGAATAAGATTACATGAAGATATAAAAAAATATTAATTGTTAATCTGTGTTTAGCAAGTGTTAAAAGTTTCAGGCAGGCGTCCTGTCTGAGTACCTTTAACCTGGAGGGAGAAACATATGGATCTCAAAAAATTGTTTAAGAATAACGATGCAGTGTCCCCGGTTATCGGTGTCATCCTGATGGTTGCAATAACCGTCATTCTCGCCGCAGCGATCGGTTCATCCGTCTTCGGCCAGGGACCTGCCGAATCTGCACCGCAGGCGAACATCAATATTAAAGCAATAGATGCCTATTGGTACAACTTCACCAGCATCTGTAATATTCGAACACCATGGTGGAGACCCAATTCATTTTGAAGACTCTGCAATAACAAAAGTTATGGCATCTATTAATGAGGGAGACTCCTTTGATCTTAATGCCACTAGTCTTAGCACCATGAATGCTGGTTCTGCAAAGAATCTCGATTTGATAATACGACAATGATACTGCAGGTTCAAGTTGCAACGGGTAGTACTGTTAATTTTAAAGTCGTTGATGTGAAGACCAATCAGCTCATCATCAACCAAGATGTTAGGTTCTAAATATGAATTAAAGCACCTTCTTAAGGTGCCTTCTTCTCTTTCTTTACTAAATTTTATTTATCTAAGTTTTCTACCTTGTTGTTTTTTATTGTGAATTTTATAACCTCCATTTTGATTGCATCTGTTTAAAAACGTTTTTGAATCATAATAGAATTACAAGTTTGTACGAATCTTTTAAGCTTGGTTGCAGGTGTAGATCTATGAAGAGTGCTTTCCTGTGAGCCTCATTATAATTGCTGAAAAACGTAGGACGATTTAAACAGTAATAATTTAAAAAAGTTATCAATTAAAATTTATTTACACAACTATTTAATTCTTTTCTTTTTAATTCTTTGAGGAACTCACTACAGAATTTCAGTAAACATCTTACTAAAATCCCTATTAAAGATATAATTTAAAATAAAAATTCTTGTCTTAAAGTTAAATTTTTTATAAAGATAATTCATATCCTTAACCAAACCAATTTCAATTATGTAATTATTCCAGTCGACTAGGCCCCAGCTCGCTTGTACTGCGGTTTTGTTGACGTCCGATGCGCTATAGCTTTATAGATGCTGACAGTCAGCAGCAAGCACATTCTAACATCGAAATATCCTTTATTGTTATTTTTTGTAGGTTCACTTAAAAATCAGTATTACGACAATTATAAAGTAATGAATCCAAATTTATTCAAATATTTTAACTATCTTTATTAATGTAAAACCAAAATAAAAAGTTTAATAGAAAATAGCAATAATTCGGTTTTACATGTGTGGTTTAAGTAAGAAAGTTAGTTATTAATAATAAATTTTTTATTATTGAATTCTTTCTTCACCGATTCCTAACTTTGATTATATCGTGGTTTTTAGACATAGAATAGAGATTATCATTTTTGGTAAATAACAAACGGTAATATGGTTATTTTGAGATTTGAGGGTTAAATGAGTATTGTGAATACCAGATAGGCAATCATTATCATTGTGACGCTATGTTTCAAGCCCATGTATACTGAGCCCTGTCCCATTTTTCCGGCAACGAGTCCAGAGGCAAATGCCTGAACAAGAGTAGAGTGGAACATAAGCATTGTGTACTCCCTTATGTTGAAAGAACCATTCCCTATTCCTGCAGACACAACGTCCTGAGAAGAGCTTGTAAAAGCGACACTTTGAGGGAAAAAGTACAGAGCCAGAATACAGACTATGAAAAGGAAGACAAAAAAAGCTACATAAATGGTGACAACGTAGACCGCCATGTCCGAAGAACGTTCTTTTTTCAGCTCTTCTTCCCCTTTAACCTGCTGAGCGATAACGGAGAGCACACTCTTAAGGTCACTTGTAGATTCGTTTGCTTTTATAAGGATATGAAGGACTCGACTTGAAGTAGCGGTCCTGATATTATTCTCAAGTCTTATGAGAACTCTTGAGGTTGAGCTTCCCCAGGACAGATCCTCTTTTAGCTTTTTAAGCTCTTTGCTGAGGATCCCCATATTGGATTCTGCTATTATTTTTAAAGAATTTGAAAATAGAACTCCAGAGCCATTCATGCTGGAAAGGTCCTTTAAAAAATCAGGCATCTTTTCGTCAATCTTTCGCATTCTCCAGGCTCTAATTTCATAAAATACAATGAAAGGAATGAGGACAATTACAATAAAGATTATAAAATAATTTTGAACTTCGCTAATTAGCTGGACGCTGCTGTCGCTGACGTGGGCAAAATTTAGATTTAGGTTGGAACCTAAATTTAGATTCTCCTTAAGAGTTTTTGGAATACGTGTAAGATAATATAGTCCTAGAGGGATTGCAATAAAAAACGTGTATTTAGGTTCGTTCCTGATAGTTTTGTATGGGTTAAAAGCCAGATCTTTGATATTGCAAAGTTGCCTGTGCAGCAAGAATTTTTTGCTTCTTTTTTTCTCCTCTTCTTCACTAATCCCCGAGCTGATTTCTGGAATATCGGAAAGGCCTATGGAAAAGCTAGAAATTTTAGCTCTCTTCGGGTCCATAGAGAGTTCTCCTATGGTATCCAGAAGTACCAGGAATAGAAGATTTGCAAGCGGTATAATTGCGTAAATGAGCATGTAAAGAATCTGTGCTGAAGCCGGTCGGAACAATTGCAATACAATAAGGGTCGTCATTATGAAAAGAGGACCCGCAACCAGTACTGTCACATAGATTTCGGCAAGAACATCAAGCCTCCTTAAGAAGCTACGGTTTGCCAGTTCTGCCATACCCTGGTAATATTCGGATTTATTTTTTATATATTCTACAATAGCTCTGCTGTCTGAAACAAGAATTAAGCCATCAATAAAATCCTTAAAAATTTCTGAGGGGGTTCGTGCCCTGGCAGCTTTAAGCGCACTTATGAAGTCTTTACCCAGGTAGTCCATATCCCTCACGATATAGGATACTTCTTCGGCGCATGTGCCAAATATATGGGTATACTCGCTCAAGGATCTGAATACATCGTAAATCGACACGCCTCCCTTGGTCAGAGCATACATATAAGTTACTGACGAAAGAATGGATCTATCTATGCAGGCATGTCGGATATCTGCTTGAAAATAAGGAAAGCTGTAGGCCAGGCCAAGAACGGTCAGAAAACTCAGAAAGAATAATAAAACGGCGGTTGAAATTACAAGGAGATAAAGGTGACTTTCTGTAAAATTACCATTTGCAGAATCCACAATAAAGTTAAGGTGGGAAATTGGATTTCCAAAAATTTTTAGCCCTAACCACTCGCCAAAAGTTCCTCCTATAAGTCCTGCAATTAAAGAATACACAAATGCAGAGGCCAGGTACTGATCCACTGTCATGGAAATGTGAGATTGGCGTATTTTTACCTTTAAGCTCTGGAACTTTTCTCTATTTTCATAAAAAAAACTTCCAAAGATTCTGTATGCCAGTTCATCCACAGCAGTATAAGTCATGCTCCCCTCTAAGGAATCATATTTTGTATTATATCCTGCAAGGTGCAGTTCTCTACGGATTCCATAACCATTTTCGGATAACTTTGATACGTCTGAACCACAAGGGAAACCTGGATGTAACTTCTCATTTTATTTTCGTGCATATAGGTTAGGATTTTCCTCCGATTTTCCATCTCATTTCTCAACTGGCTGGCATCCCATCCTCTGGTATGCATAATATCCTGCATGACATGCGAATCTCCTACCTTGATGAAACAATCTTTTGAAGGTTCCCAGCTAAAAAGCTCATTTATGCCAAGGTCTCCTGTTTCAGGGTCTATATTAAGAACCTCAACGAGGCTTCGGCTTCTTCTAACTCGTTTCTCCTTTATGTACACCTGCTCCTGAATGCAAAGCACATCGAGGGATTGCAGCATTACCTGGGGCACATTTATGGGCTCGTGCGTGAGCCTGTTTATAACTGTCTGTACATCTCCCGCGTGCATGGTCGAACTTGTTGCATGTCCTGTTGACATTGCCTGGAAAAGGGTAAGGGCTTCATTACCCCTTACTTCACCTACAATGATAAAATCTGGACGCTGTCGGAGGGCAGCTTTTAAAAGGTCATACATGGAGATCTCTCCAGCCGCATCTGAAGCAAAACTTTCCCTTGTAACTCCGGAGACCCAGTTGTTGTGGTAAAGTAAGAGTTCTCTTGTGTCCTCAATAGAAACGATCTTGGCTATGGAGGGCATGAATAGAGATGTAGCATTTAGCATCGAAGTTTTCCCCGACGCTGTTCCTCCAGCAAACACAATATTATAACCGTTTTCTATAACAAGCCAGAGATATACGAGCAATTCCAGGTCGCAGGTGTTAAAACCGAGCAGGTCTATGGGAGTAATAGGATCTTTCCTGAATTTACGGATAGTAAAAGTACTGCCTCTGGGAGTAATCTCTCTTCCTAAAATAGCTTGAAGCCGCGAGCCATCATTAATTGTCGCATCTACGATTGGTTGGCTTACGGATATGTGCTTGTTATTTAACTGGCACATTCTAATTACAAAGGAATTGAGTTCTTCTTCTTTAAAGGAAATATTGCTTTCGATATTGATGTACTTTGTATGGTAAATATAAATAGGAATTTCTACCCCATCGCATGAAATATCTTCTATATATGGGTCATAAAGTAAGGGATTAATTTTATCGTAACCTAACAGGGTTCTTCTAAGGTAATACAGAACTTTCTCAATGCCTGATGCGGAAATTTCAGCTTTATAACGTTCAAGAAGGAAGAGGGCTCTATCCACCAGAAATGCGTCTTTTTCAAATGTGGAACTTGTAGAATTAAGAACCAGAATATCTTGAAAATCTTCATAAATCCTTTCCAGCAGCTCTTTCTCATACTTTGTAAGCGCAGGCTCAACAAGTTTGTAATATCTTGTCCTCTTATCCTCCAGAATCGATGCAAAGGTATATGGTTCTTGTAGCCAGTATCTTTCAATTTCTTTTAGCCCATCAGGCACTACAAATTCTACAAGAGGTCCTTGCTTTTCCTGGTCATATACTGGCAAGGTCCTTAGCGGTTTATTGAAGTAACTTTTAGCCTTTTTTACGATTTCCGGTATGAAGTTATTATCTCCTTCACCTAATAATCTCGAGATAAAGTTGTGTTTAGCTGGTATTTCCTTTACTTCATCCATACTCTCGCCCTCTCAGATTTTGCCTTAAGTCATATAAGGTCAACACATTATAAAAACTTTATACAACTTGCCTCAGCATCAATAAATTTTAATCTCAGTCATCTCTATTATTTATCCTTTGCCAAGCTTTTTGGGGAATTATAAACCTCAATTCATAAGAAAGAAAATACATTCAATTAAGATACACAATACCAAATTTTTTATTCTGATACTAATTAAATATATTTAAATTAGGCCTTATTTGAGAATTTGGAAGTTTATATTGCATTTATACTGTACTTTTCCGTATTAAGGGCAATCAGAAATAAAATGAAGAGTAATCTTAAAACTGTTAATCTTAAAAAAGTTAATCTTAAAAAAGTTAATCTTTAAACTGAATTTGATAAAAAATCAGTCTAAGCTTTTAGCAATCATTTCTTAGAAGTTATCCTTAGGAAATAAGTGCCTTAAGCGCTGAAACTGTGTTTACCAGAATATCCACTTCTTCTTCTGTATTGTATAATGCAAAAGAGGCTCTTACGGTACCATCCACGTTCAGGAAGCGAGTAATTGGAATTGCGCAATGATGCCCGCTTCGGACGCAAATTTTCCTGGTCTGGTCAAGGATAAGGGCAACATCATGAGCATGAAGTCCTTTTACATTAAAGGGTATTATTCCTGTCCTATCTTCAGGCCCATAAACCTTTACATGCTCAAGTTCGGAAAGCCTTTTTGCAGCTTCTCTTGACAGTTTCATTTCATGTGCTTCGATTTCTGAGACTCCTATCTTATCCACATATTCTACTGCTCTACCCAGTCCTATCACTCCAGGAATATTTGGAGTACCTGCCTCAAAGCAGGCTGGGGAAGGTTCCAGCACATAAGTAAATCCAGAAACATCCGAAACAGTACCGCCTCCTAATGAAGCACTTTCGAGTATTTCGGGTTCTTTAATATATAGTACGCCAGTCCCCTGTGGCCCAAGCAGGCCCTTGTGTCCAGCAATTGCAAAAAAATCGCAGTCAATGTCTTTAAGATTGACTGGCATATGTCCTGCAGATTGGGCACCATCAATCAGGACTTTTATCCCGTTTTTATGGGCAATGTTTGTAATGGCTTTTACATCCTGAACGGAACCGAAAACATTTGATACCTGAGTTATGGCGACAAGTTTTGTTTTCTCAGTGAAGGCACTCTCTATTGTAGAAATATTGATCTTTCCCGTACTATCTGGGTTTACAACTGTGACATCAACCCCTTTCTTCTGCAAACGCAACCAGGGTAGGAGGTTTGAATGGTGCTCGAGCAATGTTGTGACAATGTGATCTCCTGCCTCCCAGGGATAACTGTTTGCAATAAGATTGATTCCCTCAGTGGTGTTTTTCATAAAAACGGTCTTTGAAGGCTCTGCATTTAGAAAGCGAGCAACTGTTTCCCTTGCATCCTCATAACGGTTTGTAGTTTCCCTGGCAAGACGGTGTGCACCTCTTCCATAATTTCCAGCATACCTGTAAAAGTACTCGATCATGGCTTCAACTGCAGGTATTGGAGTCTGAGTAGTTGCTGAGTTATCAAGATACACGACATCTTTTAAAACAGGAAAATCTTCACGGACCGCATATACATCGTACATGCTTCTTTTTTAGGATCGAGAAATAAAAAAAGGTTGTGCAGGTTATTTACCCTGCATTCCGCCTATCATAAAGCGGTAAAGGTCTAATTCATCTGAGTTAAGGCTGTCAGTACAGCCTTTTACAACGGTGTGGTAACCGTCTTCGTGGCACTTATATCCATATTCGTTTCTTTTTATGTATTCATTGTTTAATTCACTCATAATTTTTCCTCCTGTCTCTTCAATACTCGCGATTTCCTGTCTCTTCAATACTTGCGCTTACATGCGGGTTAAATCGCTCCCTCTGGATATGAGTCCTGCAATTTGGGTTAATTTCCTGCCTTTTCGGATATCACTTCAGGTTAAATTTCCTGCTTATTTGGATGCCAATTTAGGCTAAATTTTCTGCCATTTCGGATGCCAATTCAGGCTAATTCTGCCTTTTCGGTGCCAATTCAGGCTAAATTTTCTGCCTTTTCGGATGCCAATTCAGGCTAAATTTTCTGCCTTTTCGGATGCCAATTCAGGCTAAATTTTCTGCCTTTTCGGATGCCAATTCAGGCTAAATTTTCTGCCTTTTGGATATACCAATCCTTAAATTCCCAGCCTTTTTAGTTACTAATTCATCCAGCTTTTTCGGATACAAGTTGCTGGGTGCAGGTTAGAGTTCTTAATTCTTTCAAGATTTCTACTCTGAAATCCAGAACTCTAGGTCTTTCAGGATATGAATTCGCGCTTCAGGTTAGAACTTCTAATTTTTCTGGATAGGAGCTCTAAAATGCAGGTTCGAAATCTATGTCCTTCGGGCTATTAACCCCATAACAGCGCAACAAGCGTTGTTCTTACCCACAACAAATATTAATTGTCAATTGTATTATATATTCCTTCCGGAAAATTTTTTTGGATTCTCCAAAAATTTTTAATGAATATTTTGAAATGCTTTTTGGCATCTCGGTTTGCAGCTTAACTCTAGATTTACCTTTTTACTTCCAGTTTTGTCATGAGACCCGACAGATTGGCTGGAATAGCTCCTATTGCAGTACAGGTTTCTAGAGAAAGTCCTTTGCAGGTAATGTCAAGATGGTACTTTCCTCTCTCGAAAAGCTCCTTGGGAAGCCCTTTATGCCCAAGGCCTACGAGAAAGAGAAATGAGCGGTTTCGGAGGGCTTCCTCAGCAACTATTACAGGCAGGGCCTGTTTTTTCGGATCCGGTTTTGAGGTAGTAATTACAATTTCCCCAAAGTGGGCTGGAAATCCCTTCTTTGGGAGGTCGGATACTGATAGGTGATTTTTTTCATAAAGAATTTTGAGGTAACTTCCAGATTCCCCTATAGTGGTTTTTTCCATCACAAAAGCCACCAATTCTTCTGCAGTCATTTTGAATGGGAAATCGTAAAGGGCGAGGTGAAATCCAAAAGCATAACAGATTGGAGCAGCTCTTGCAATTGCACGGTAGTGAGCATCGAGAATCTTAATCTTATCGTAGGTATTTACTATCCCCAGGGTGAGCATAAACTGTTACATTATCCTTTTTTGTAAAATAATTTTTCGTTAACCTTACGATTCTGTTGGGCGGGGTGCCGCAAGCAATTTTATTTCTTTTTTAATCTGACTGCTTTCTTTAATTTCTGCAGCTTTCGTATGGATTATTTTATGTCTATCAAAACATTGAGCTTATCCCAAAACCAATTCTTATTTCCACATTAATAAGAGCTTCAGAGCTACTTTCCTGATCAGAAAATAGATTGTTATTCCAAATTGGGATTTAGGGGCGTAATTCTGAGTTTTGGGCTCAGCTCACAAATTAGACAGTTATAAATCTTTTAAATTAAAATTACATTTTTGTCATTCAATAGCGACTTAAATTTTTAATGAAAACTTTTAAGCTTTTATATATCTTAATGTTCATGTCCAGAGACCTTCCGCAGTAAATTTGATTTAAATCTTCTGACATAGTCCAGTGGAAATATGGAATTCCTCGGGAGTCTTATTGAGTGTTACTGCAGAAGGTCTATGGACATGAACTTAATTGAATAACATGGTGGAGTCTTCAATTGAGGTTTTTGAACTAACAAGGATTCTTCTAGCTTCTGTTCACTGGCTATTTTTAATTGAAGTAATTCTCAGATCAGCTTTCATGTTTATTTTTGCAATGGTAGTTATGCGCTTGTTAGGAAGGAGGGCAATTCATCAGCTAAACTCTTTTGATCTCTTACTTATTATTGCTCTGGGATCAGCTATGGGTGATCCTGCAATGTATCCTGATGTTGCTGTCTTATGGTCGGTTTTTGCAATTGTGAGTTTGACGGTCTTTTATAGGATACAAACAGCTTTGGTGAACAGATTGCCATGGTATGAGGATTTGACTGAAGGCAAACCAGTAAGAATAATAACTGACGGAATCATCAATACAGAGGAGGTCAGAAAACATTCACTTACACAGGATGAAATTTTTCTTTTATTGAGAAATAGTGGGATTAGAAGTTTGGGAGAGGTTGAGACTGCTTACCTTGAAAGAGACGGAAGTCTGAGTGTTTTTAACTTCGGGGCGATAAACAAAAACCTGGTTTGCCTACCATCTCTGAAAATATAGTTGAGGAATGGAAATCTTTCGAAGCAGGTACTCAGATTAATAAATCAGGCTTTTATTCATGTTATAAAACAGGCGAAACTATCTGGCTGGAAAAAGGAAATAAATTCCCAGAATGTGAATGAAACAAGTGGGTGCATTCGAAAGAGGTATAAAACAACTTAGAACACTTTATTTTCTAATAAAAAGTATTAAATCGAATTGAAATAATATTTCAAAATGTTACTTTTTTTATAAATTAGGCTTAGAGGTTACGTATTTATATTCTCATACAAATAACATGTTCTTATACCTCAAACGAGGTGGGGGAAAATTATGGACACAATTTATGATATATTACGCACAGAGCATAAGCAAGTAGCTGACCTTTTACAACAAGCAATGCGTGATGGCTCAAAGGAAACATTTTTTAAAATAAAGGCTAAAACTGATCCTCATTTAGCGGGAGAAGAGAAACTTTTCTATCCGCTACTTGAACAGAAAGAAGAATTACGTGATCTTGTTAATCATGCCTACGAAGAGCACAATCAAATAAAATCCATCTCATCTGAGCTAGAAAGCATGGATGCTGGCAATCAAAATTGGACTTCCAAAATCAAGGAGCTAAATGAAGCTGTAACTCATCACGTACAAGAAGAAGAAAATAAGGTATTTCCGCAATCTCAACAAGTCCTTGGCCAGGATAAAGCACAGGATATAGCTCAACAGTACATGCAGTTTTCGCAGAGTTTTAAACAACAACAGCAGCCCAGTATGCGTTAAAGATTAGAGAAAGATAAAGGGAAAATAAGAGATTACCGGTATACAGATCTGATTCTTTACTTCAACCGGCTCTCTTAATTCTCTATATTTTAATCCTTTGTATTTCTTTGCCAATATACGGTTACTTTTAATTTCCTTATCTCATTTTTCTCTGAACTAGTCGTTAGGAAATTTCATTCTATATCTATTTCTTTCTATATTTCTTTCTATATCTGTTAGAGTGCCTAAGATAAACTATTAAAAGAGGGCTTCTGCTAAAAAAGTGCTTTTTATACAGCTCTTTTAATCTCCTTTAAACGCAATTGATACGATTTTATATTTTATTCTTGTATAACTCTATGTTTTCTATCATTCAATTAATAATCCTATATACTATACTTAGACAAGGTTATCCACGTTTATCTCTTGTTTTACCATCCTACTTCTGAGATACCTTTATATATTACCATTGTCTATATAGATCTTACTAGATTAATTAGGATATCCTCAGGGGGATTGTTTATTACTAAGGATAAACGAAAAGTTCAGTTTACCGGAAATTCTACCTATATTGTGTCCCTCCCCATAAAATGGGTACGGGATATAGGGCTTGAAGCCGGTGACACTCTTACTCTTACACCCATGCCTAACAAAACCCTGCTTGTTTCTTCCAGTATAGTCTCAAGGGAACATGCAGCTCTCAAGGCTACGATCGATTATATTCACTCAGACAGTGCGGAAAACAATCTCAGAATTCTCATTTCTCATTATCTTGTGGGCTATGATTCTATCAGGCTAACTACCAAAAAAGGTTTCAGTGCTTATGACCGCAAGTTTATCAAAGACTCAGTCCGTCAGAAATTGATAGGTCTTGAGCTTGTTGAGGAATCCAGAAATGAGCTGGTCTTTCAATGCCTGCTTAATTACAATGACCTCCCCCTTGGTCGGGTAATCAAAAACATGTACGGTCTTGTACTCTCCATGCTTGAGGACTCTATGGCAGCTCTTCGAGATCATAATGTGGAGATTGCCGAAGATGTTATCCAGAGAGATGATGATGTGGACCGTTTCTATCTTCTTTCTGTCCGCCAGCTCAAAGCTTCAATTGAGGATATTGAACTCTCTGAAAAGATCGGAATCCGACATCCACGAGAATGTCTGGGGTACAGGCTCATTACCAAAAGTATCGAGCGTGTAGGGGACCATGCGGTCAGAATAGCCAGAAATGTCGTGAAAATGAACTCCGGAGTTAACACTGATGATCCAATTTTCAAGATGGCTGAACTTTCCCGTAAAGTTTTCGAAAGCTCGATAGACTCAATGGGAGAAGAAGACCTTCAGGCTATCAACAAAATCGTTGTAGAGGCCAAGAAGGTTTCTCAGTTCGGAGTTTCCCTGGAATCACGGGATAGTGAATGTCCAGGTAAAATCGAACTTAGCATGGTGCTGGAGAGCCTCCGAAGAGTAGCTGAATATAGCGCCGATATTGCAGAAGTTGCAATCAATATGAATATAAGGCAAATCTGAACCTGAGACGAATAAGGTATAAAAGAAAGGTGTAAATAAAGGAATAAAGTCACATGATAATAAAGATATAAAGGCAGATCTATAACATTAGTTCCTAAAGCCTCCTATTATTATCTTATTCTTTTTTCCCCTCCCCTTGTTGTCTCTTGTTTCTTCTCTTTGTCTTTTTTTTCTTCTCTTTGTCTCTTTATCACTTTTCTTTTCTCTTTTTCTTCTCTTTATCTCTTTTTTCTTCTCTTTATCTCTTTTTTCTTCTCTTTATCTCTTTTTTCTTCTCTTTATCTCTTCTCAAGACTCCTTTTCTGCTTCTGAAATGTTAAAGAATTAAGAAATGCTTAGGTTTTTTTTTAAAAATACAACAAAAGCTATATGTTATCTAAAACCTTAAACCATGCCTATGAATTTTCAGATCTTGGATGCAGATTACGAAGTCGTTAATGACAGCAGCCCTGTCATCCGCCTCTTCGGCAGGGGAGCGGACGGGAAAAGCGTTTGCTGCTTTGTCCCGGATTTTGAGCCTTATTTTTATCTTAAGGCCTCTGGAGACTTACACACTGTAGCCAGGCTTATAAAAGATACCTTTGGGCAGGTTAAAAAGGTAGAAATTGTTGAGAAATTTGAGCCTATAGGGTATCAGAAATCAAAGAAAAAAATGCTCAAGATTACTACCCACCTGCCAAGGAATGTGCCCGAGATCAGAGACGAGATTCTGAAGATTCAGGACGTTGTGAGAGCCGAAGGCACATGGGAAGTTTATGAGAGTGATATTCTTTTCAGAAACCGTTTTTTAATTGACAGTAATCTTGGAGGCATGGTTTGGGTTTCTGCGGAAGGAAAGCCCGTAGATCCTACTAAATACTTCAGGACAGGCTCTGCAGGCAGTTCCCGTTGTGAGAATTTTGCATGTGATTTTGCAGGCTTTACATCCGAGCTTAAGAGAGTCGAAAGCCTGACAATTGCTCCTCTCAAGTATCTGTCTTTTGACATAGAGTGTCTACCTCTTGATGGGGGAATGCCTTCTCCAGATGTTTCTCCTATAATCATAATTAGCTTTTCTTTCGAGCCCGAGTATAAA
Organism: uncultured Methanosarcinaceae archaeon; assembly: GCA_963722085.1. GTDB lineage: Archaea > Halobacteriota > Methanosarcinia > Methanosarcinales > Methanosarcinaceae > Methanosarcina. The sequence goes on from CAVRNH010000065.1 coordinate 30,744, forward strand.
GGGCATAAAACCCTGGTTCTTGCGGCAAAACTTGTGGAAGGTATGGATGGAGATGTCGAGCTCTGCAAGAACGAAACCGAAATGTTAAACCGTTTTTTCAAGATATTTTGCGAGTATGATCCTGATATAGTTGTAGGATATAACCACCAGGACTTTGATATTCCTTACATTACGGATAGAGTTAAAGCCCTTGTTGCGAAAGGCGAGGCAATCAATCCAGTTGTTGGAAGAGATGGTAGCCAAATAGGGTATCGGAGGTTTGGGCTCATTACCCGGACTGAAGTTAAAGGACGGGTAGTTGTGGATGCTCTTCCTCTTGTAAGAAGGGCATTCAGCCTGAAACAGTATACCCTTAGAGCTGTCTCAAAGGAGCTTTTAAATCGAGAGAAACTCGATATTGCTCCTCTGGAAATGGAAGAACACTGGATCGATTCTGGGGAGAAGTTCAAGAAATTCATTGATTATGCACGCAGGGACTCCGAGCTCGCACTTGACCTTATCCTTAAGCTTAAACTACTTGACAAATATATCGCTCTTGCTCAGGTAAGTGGAAGCTTGCTTCAGGAAACTGTTGACGGAGGCCAGACTTCCATGGTTGAAGCTTTGCTCCTTAAAGAATTCGCGCTCAGGGACAGGATTATTCTCCCAAAGCCCGGGGATGAGCTTTCAGCCAAAAGGTACGATATGAGTTCTGACCTCAAAGGCGGTGAGGTACTCGAGCCGAAAAAAGGTCTTCTGGAGAATGTTCTGATTCTTGACTACAAATCCCTCTATCCTACCATTATGATGGCACACAACCTCTGCTACACAACTGTTGTTACCGGGGATAGGCCTGAAGGGGCAACTATAAAGCCTCCGTCTGGAGGGGAATTCGTGCCTCCTGAGGTTAGCAAGGGGATTGTGCCCTCTATTCTCGAAGATCTGCTTAATCAGAGGACTGAGACGAAAAATAGAATGAAAAAGGCATCAGATGAAAAAGAGTATAGAGTACTTGATGCTACTCAACTTGCCCTAAAAATTCTTCTGAACAGTTTTTATGGTTATTCTGGGTATGCCAGGGCAAGGCTATATAGCATGACTCTTGCAAATGCTGTAACCAGTTTCGGAAGAAATAATATCCTCGATACCCGGGATATTATCAATAACACTATCGGTGAAATTGTTCTCAGGGATACGACAGCATTACTCTTTGACGAAGCCGGAGAGCTTTCTTCTTCAGATAGGGTGGTAAAATTATCAGTTGCCTATGGGGATACTGATAGTGTTTTTGTCCACTGCACTTCTGAGGGAGATCTATCCCTTGAAGAAGTTAGCCTTGTAGGGGACAGACTTTCAGATATCGTTTCTGCTTCCCTGCCTGATCCTATGGAGCTTGAATTTGAATCTATTGCAAAACGTGCTCTTCTTATCGCAAAGAAACGCTATGCTCTCTGGCTTTTTGAGCCTAAAAACTCAGGCTGGGAGAGTAAAATCAAAGTCAAAGGAATGGAGACTGTCCGCAGAGACTGGTGCGAATTGACATCAAAGACCCTTAATAGAGTTCTTGAACTTGTGCTTATAGAAGGTGATGTTGATCGGGCTGTAGAGCATGTGCGGAAGGTCGTTAACGATGTCCGTAATCTTGATCCTAAAAAGGACTCAGAAATTGTTGAAAGTCTTATGCTTACCAGGACACTTACACGAAAAGCAGACAGCTACAAGAATAAGCAACCTCATCTAACTGTAGCGGAAAATCTGAAAAGGCGGACAGGGATAATGCCTTCGATAGGGACAAGGATTCCTTTTGTCATTGTTGCAGGAAAGGGCCTCTTCGTAGATAGGGCTGAGGATCCTGACTATGTCCGGGAACACAATGTACCTATAGATGTGGATTATTATGTTAAAAAGCAGATTCTGCCTCCTGTTGAACGTATCTTGGAAGTGCTTGGAGTAAAAATCTCTTCTCTTGACTTTGATTCAAAGCAAAAAGGGCTATTTGATTTTGGGGCGAAGAAGCCTGAAGCAAAAAAGCAGGAAATGAAAAGCTTTTTCTGTGAAACTGAGGAAGAAGCGAAAATTCAGGAGAAAAGTTCATGCTCTGAGAACGGACGTGCAGGACAGAGTTCCTTATTCGATTTCTGAACTTCTCTTTTAGATTCTTACCTTTCCAATTTTTAAATAGCCTGGATGTTTATCATTATAATCTTTTATACAGTGGTTCATTTTAACTGTATTTTCTTTTTTTTTCTTTCATTTTTTGGACTTCAATTTAGTATGCTTGGCTTGTAATTTAACTCTTTTATTAATTTGCGGATTGTCACATTTTTTATATATTTTATATAGAGAGTATATATTATATTGTTTTGGTAACGACCCTAACATTGTATATACTTCTCTATATTATATATGGCGAATCTTTATATATCCCTCGCTTTTTATTGTGGATTATATGGGAAGTAATTTCGATGAATGTAAATTGTTGAATTGGTGGTCTTTATTTTAAGGAGTATATAATAACATGGTAAATAAATTCAAAGAATACACCGTCCTTATATTATTGATAATAGGACTTGTGTTTCTGGGAATTGGATGTGCTGGAAAAAACGGCGAGAGTCCTTCTCCTTTTCAGAATGACTCTTCAGCGGGAACTTCTACAGCCGAGTCACAGAGTATTTTCTTAAAAGGCTCTGATACAGTACTGCCCCTGGCCCAGGTTGAAGCTGAAGAATTCATGAATGATAATCCTGAAAAAACAGTGACAGTTACAGGGGGCGGAACCGGTGTTGGAATTGCAGCACTAATTGACGGCGAGGTGGATATCGCTACCGCATCCAGAGAAATGAAAACTGATGAAATTAAAGCTGCTAAAGCAAAAGGAATCAATCCGGTAAAGTATGCTGTTGCCTATGATAGCATTGCAGTTGTTGTAAACCCTAAGAATCCTGTTTCTGAACTTTCCTTTAACCAGCTTCGCGGTATCTACAACGGAAGCATTAGCAACTGGAAGGAAGTTGGCGGTGAGGACAGGCAGATTGCAGTTATTTCTAGGGACAGCAGTTCCGGAACTTATCAAGACTTCAAGAAAGATGTTTTGCTCGGGGACGAATATCGCCCTGATGCCCTTACCCAGCCTGCTACAGGCGGAGTAGTTACAGAAGTTTCTCAGAACCCTAATGCAATCGGATACATTGGCATTGCATACGTCCATAAGAACGTAAAGGCCTTAAGTTTGGATAAAGGAAATGGCTCTGTATCTCCAACTGCTGAAAACATTCTTAGTGGTGCATACCCGCTTTCGAGATCTCTCTACTTCTATACCAAAGGGGAACCTTCAGGCCTCACAAAGGAATTCATCGATTTTGTAATGAGCGAAAAGGGGCAGAACCTGGTACTTGAAGTCGGATATATCCCGCTAAAAAAGTAAAATGGACAAAAATATTTTAAGGTAAAAACATGTTTAACAGGAACTATAAGGAAAAAGCTATTGAATCGGTGCTTTTCTCAGTTAGCGCCCTTACGGTCATCATTCTTTTCTTTATATGCCTTTTTTTATTCAGGGACAGTTTATTTCTGTTTAAAGACATTTCTCTTCTGGACTTTCTCACGGACAAATTCTGGTACCCGACATCTGTAAACGAGCAGTTTGGGTTATTACCCTTACTTCTCGGTTCCCTTATTGTGACTGCCGGAGCAATTCTTTTTTCAGTGCCTCTGGGGATTGCTTGTGCAATATATATCTCTGAGATCGCAAACCCAAAGGTTGCTGATTTTATGAAACCTTTTATTGAGATTCTGGCAGGCATCCCTTCTGTTGTATTTGGATTCTTTGGACTTATTGTTTTAGTTCCTCTTGTACAGGAAACCTTTAACCTGCCTACGGGACAAACTGCCCTTACGGGTTCTATTATGCTCGGAATTATGGCACTTCCAACGATTATCACAATTTCAGAGGATGCAATTAGCTCTGTCCCAAGCACTATCAAGCAGGGTTCTCTCGCTCTTGGAGCCACACAGATGGCAGACTATATATAAGGTCATAGTTCCTGCAGCACTTTCCGGAATTTCAGCTGGTGTAATGCTTGGTATAGGAAGGGCTATAGGGGAGACAATGACTCTTATGATGGTAACCGGAAATGCAGCAATAATCCCTTCTTTTCCAGGAGGCTTTCTGGATCCTGTGAGGACAATGACTGCTACAATCGCACTTGAAATGGGTGAAGTTCCTCAGGGAAGTACCCATTTCCATGCCCTTTTTGCGATCGGATCTGTGCTTTTCATCATAACTTTCCTGATCAACCTGATTGCGGATTTGATCAAAAAACGATACAGTTTTAAGGTGGACTGAGCATGGGATTCGGTGCGGAAATAAATGAAAAAGATTATAACTCCTTTAAGGTTCAGGGTGGACTGAGCATGGGATTGAATTCAAGAACGAGTGAGAAAATAGCCTTTGCACTGCTCCGCTTTGCCGCATTAATAATTGCCGGGTTTGTGTTAATTATTCTCGGTTATATTGTTTACAATGGGTACAGTGCAATTAGTATTGAGTTTCTTACCGAAATGCCCAAACGAATGATGACTCAAGGGGGGATCTATCCGGCAATTGTGGGCACTGTGCTCCTTATCATAGGGTCGATGGGTATAGCTCTTCCCGTAGGAATTATGGCTGCTATCTACCTCAACGAATATGCAGGAGAAAGCCGAACCACATGGCTCATTGAAATGGCAATCAATAATCTGGCAGGGACACCGTCTGTAGTATTCGGGCTTTTCGGGCTGGCATTATTTGTTAAGTACTTTGGCTTTGGCCCTTCTCTACTTTCAGCATCCCTTACTCTTTCTCTTCTCATTATCCCGGTGATTATACGTTCCAGCGAAGAGGCCCTGCTTGCAGTTCCGAATGAGTATCGGGAATCATCTCTTGCACTTGGTGTCAGTAAATGGCAGACCATCAGGCATGTGGTACTGCCAGCAGCTATCCCAGGAGTTATCACCGGTTGTATCCTGAGCATAGGAAGGGTTGCAGGAGAGACAGCTCCTATCCTTCTTACAGGCGCCGCTTATTATTTGCCAAGACTCCCGGACTCAGTCTATTCCCAGTTTATGGCTCTTCCATACCACCTCTTCGTGCTTGCAACTGCCGGGACTGACATTGAAAAAACCCGTCCCATTCAGTATGGAACGGCTCTAGTTCTGTTGATGATTGTCCTGGGTTTGAATTTTATGGCAGTTATGGTTCGCAGGCATTACAGGAATAAATTAAAAGTTTGATATCTGTCAAAGACAATTCATAAGAGAATTTGTAGTAAAAACAACTTTTACTATTTTTTGGACGCCTGTAGGCGGATAAAATTGAGGTACATAAAATGACTGAAGCTGTTCAAAACGTAGCTCAGCCCCATATAAAAGTAGAAAATCTGAATCTGTGGTACGGGGAAAAGCAGGCCCTTAAGGATATATCTATGAATATCCCCAAAAATAGCGTAACTGCTCTTATAGGGCCTTCTGGCTGCGGCAAGTCAACTTTCATCCGTTGCTTAAATAGGATGAACGATCTTATCAAAAATTGCAGGACCGAAGGTAGGGTTTTAATTGAAGGCAAAGACATTTACGGAGCAGACATAGATGTTGTTGAGCTCCGGAAGCAAGTAGGTATGGTTTTTCAGAAACCTAACCCCTTCCCTATGTCCATTTATGATAATATCGCATACGGGCCGCGTCTTCATGGTGTAAATAAAAAAGATCTGGATAGAGTTGTCGAGGGTGCTCTTCGTTCGGCTGCTCTCTGGGAAGAGACCTCAGATCGCCTCAAATCTCCTGCCCTTTCCTTGAGCGGCGGTCAGCAGCAAAGACTTTGTATTGCCAGGACTCTGGCAGTAAAACCTAAAGTTATTCTTTTCGATGAACCTACTAGCGCTCTTGACCCAATTTCCACCTCGAGGATTGAAGATTTGATTATGAACCTTAAAAAGGATTATACTATAGTAATTGTAACTCATAATATGCAACAAGCAGCCAGGATATCAGATTATACCGGATTTTTCCTTATGGGGGAATTGATTGAGTTTGGCCAAACCAGGCAAATTTTTCATAACCCTCAAGAACGGAGTACTGAAGATTATATTACTGGCAGGTTTGGGTGATTGGAAATGGCCCGACAATGCTATCTAAAACAATTGGATCTGCTAAAGGAAACTGTACTTTCTTTTGGAAAAATGGTTGAAATGATATTTAGAGATTCAATGGTTGCAGTTATAGATCTCGATGTCAAACTCGCTGAGAGGACGCTTGCCTTTGAGGAAGAAGTTAATAAACTTGAGGAAGGGATTGAGATTTCCATTTTTGATCTGCTAGCGCTTCAGCAGCCCATGGCGAGCGATCTTCGTCTTGTTGTATCAGCTCTAAAGATCTCAGCTGATCTCAAAAGGATTGTGGGACTATCAATCAACATTGCCAAAATCCCCGGAAAAATTGAAGGTGGGCATATAAAACCTCTTATAGATACGAAAAAAATGGCTGATATTGCAGCATATATGCTTGAGAATTCCCTTAAAGCTTTTGAGACCCAAGATGTAGAATTAGCAAAAGCGGCAGCAGCTAGGGATGATGAGGTCGATAAGATGTTTTACGCAGTCTGGGTTGAGTTGATAGAAATGATGGCGAAAGACACCAGCATCATTTCGAAAGCTACATATCTACTTTTCCTGATTCGATATATTGAAAGGATTGCTGATCACTGCTGTAATATTTGTGAGAGTGTAGTTTATCTTGCTACAGCTGAGAGGGTCAAACTAAACTGAAAAGACTCTCTGTAGCAAATTTTTATTTTTACTTTTATTTTTATTTTTACTTTTATTTTTATTCTTTACTTTCTATTTTCATCCTTATTTTCTCTTTTTATTCTTTATTTCCTTTCCTATTTCTTTCTCAACACTTCTGATGGCCTCTTTTCTCTAGTACTCTCTTTTGCTTCTCCTTCTCATATATGCTTGATATCATCTGATGTACACGTTTTAAGTACGTTTATAAACATATAGACGCCCATGCCTGATATTCTTATCAAAAATACAAGGATTTATTATAATAACTCTCTTCAGCCTGCCGAAATCATTATAGAGAGGGGTAAAATTACTAAAATCGGAAGAGACTTAAGAGTATCGAGCTCTGATATGATTATAGATGCCGACGGTGCTCTTACTCTGCCCGCAGGAATTGATGTGCATGTTCATTTCAGGGAACCTGGCATGACCACAAAGGAAAATTGGTATACGGGCTCGTGCGCGGCAGCTGCAGGTGGGATTACCACTGTGATCGATCAGCCCAATACAATTCCTCCGACAACTGACCGGCGGTCTTTTGAACAAAAACTTAAACTTGCCCGGAAAAAGTCGATCATCGATTTTGGGATCAATGGTGGTGTAACAAATAATATAGAGAAGTTGGAAGAGCTTTGGAAATTGGGAGTTACTGCCTTTGGGGAGATTTTCATGGCTGAGTCAACAGGTGGATTAAATATCAATGAGGAAACTTTTGAAGAAGCTCTTGCCGAAATTAAACGACTCAAGGCCATTGCAACCATTCATGCTGAAGAAGAAAAGATGCGTCTTGAGCTGGAAGAATTATTAAAGGGGGATATATCTCCTGATTATCACTCAAAAGTTCGTCCCAATGCATGCGAAGCGATTGCTGTTCAAAAAGCCCTTGAGCTGATTTCAAAAATTAAAGTTAGGTCACATTTCTGTCATATAAGTACTCTCGAAGCTATAGGTATGATAAGAAAAGAAAAATACCTTGCAAGAAAGGAAAATAAAACACCTCTTTTTACTTGTGAAGTTACTCCTCATCATCTTTTTCTCTCTACGCGAGATTGGGAGAAGCTTGGATCTTTTGGCAAAATGAATCCACCTCTTCGAGGAAGCCATAGCATTAAAGCTCTTGTAAATGGCATGAATGATGGAACTATTGATATGGTAGCCTCAGATCATGCTCCACATCGAGAATCCGAAAAAAGCACTGATTTAAGGTTCGCTCCTTCAGGGGTGCCTGGAGTTGAGACTCTTATGCCTCTTATGCTTGCTGCAGTCAAGAAGAATATACTTCCCCTTGCACAAATGATAATGCTTACAAGCTGGAATCCGGCAAAGGCTTTCGGGCTTGACCTCCAGGGAAAAGGCAGGCTTGAAATAGGTTTTGATGCAGATCTTATAATTGTGAATCCTCGCGGTTTTCAACCTATCAAGGCTGAGATGTTACACAGTAAAGCGGGTTGGACGCCTTTTGAGGGCATGGATGCTATATTCCCTCAGTATACATTGTCCAGAGGTGAGGTTATATGGATGGAAGAGTCTATTAATGCTAGGGCCGGAAGGGGCAATTTTTTGGAAGGCAATGGAAAAATATCGGAAGAAGACTTAGAAGAAATTAAGTAAAACTCGGGGTAGAAGAGACTAAATAAAACTTGGGGTTGAAAAAAAGATTAGGATTAACTAGAAAATAAAAGGTATTTAGCAAAAGGGATTCGAAACTAGTTATCCGGGTAACTATAAATCTATTTATCTGGAAAGTAGAAATTGGTTTCCTGAAGAAATAAATGAGTTCAATTAATTCCTGGTACTGGCTCTTTTTCAGTAGAAATCAATTGAGTCTAGCTGGGACTGCATAAGCTCTTGATGCTTTTTTTCCAGGAACTTATAAACTACACCGTGCGTAGCTCCATCAAGTAACATTCTTATGGCTGTCCTTATTATAGTATTTTGTTCCGGGTGTCCAAGAATAGATACTGTCTTCCCATATACTGAGATCTTGACATTTATCAGAGTTTCTGCAAGCTCTCTGGTTCTCCCATTCCTTCCTATAATCCGGCCCTTTATGCGCTGGAGTTCTTTTGGAGTAGTTGCAATATCTGAGATGTCAATAACCTCAAGCATAAGCATGTCGTCTTCCAAAAGTTCAAGGGCTTTTTCGGGACTAAAACCTCTTCCTATCGCTTTAATAGTTTCAAGAATTCTGAATTCTTTTAACGAATCTCCTTCACAGGTGACATCTATTTTTCCGCTTTCGCTGTCAATATCCAGTTGACATGCGGTTTTGTCCTCGATAAACTTCTTTGTTTCCCCTTTCGGGCCTATAATTACTCCGACTCTTTCTTTAGGGATTTTGACATACTGGGTCATGTTATTCCGCCTGTATTTTTGTAAGCAGTTCTTCAGGTTTGTCTTTGATCCCATAGCGGCTGAAGAACCTGAGTATATTTTGTACGTCCCTGTAGAGAAACTCTCGGGCGTTAGGATGTTCCAGGGTCACAGACTGGCCCATATCAATGAATATGGGAGTCACGTTACTTGCGTCAATCAGGATGTTGTATTCGCTCAGATCTGCATGTACAAGGTTTGCTTCTTTATAGAGGAGGCGCATATATTCGACGATTGTGTCAAAAACAAGTTTTGGTTCATCGTTTTCAAGAGGTGTATTCTTCAGGAGGGGATATGGTACCCCTTTTTCTCCCATAAACTCCATAATAAGAATGTTTTTCTCGGCAAATATCGGTTCCGGAGCCCGGACTCCTGCGCTTCTTGCACGTTTAAGGTTCTGGAACTCCTTGCGTGTCCATGCAAAAATTATATCTCGCTTGTTATTTCGGATATTTGTAAAGCGAGGGTCCTTCATGATGTAGGCGTCCATGGCTCTGAAAGTGCTGCTTGAAATTCTATATATCTTTACTGCCAGCTCCTTTTCCGGGCCCTCTGCATAGAATACATTTGCTTCCTTACCAGTACTGATGGATCCTCCCATTGCCTTTATTATGCCCTTATTAGAGAGGGTATAAAGGAGTTTAAGGGTAGAGACATCGAATACATTTTCTTCTACCTTCAGCCGCTCGGAGTCTTTCTCCCTGGCACGCGACTTATCTTTAGCGCTGTCGATGCGCCTTATTTTTTCATCCTGATTCATTAGATGTTATCCTTTCAGGTATCCTTTTCTCTCAAGCCATTCTACTTGTGGCCTTGTGTACTTCCAGATCACGTCTGCCTTTTCATTCTGAAATTCCCATGGCACAACAATAACAATGTCTCCTTCTCTTATCCAGGTTTTTTTCTTCATTGAACCAGGGATTCTTCCCATACGAACTACCCCATCCATGCAACGTAGTCTCAAGCGGTTTGCACCAAGAAGACTCTCTACTGTCGCTAGGATCTCATTATTATCTCTACGAGGTGTGCGTACTCTTGCTACTGTCTCTTCCATTCCAGACTTGGCTTTGGATGTAGGTTTCTTTAAGTCTGCCAGTGTGATACCTCGTTATATGTAATTTGTAATTATTGTTATCCTTTTTATTTTTAGACCCTCAAGTATCTTTATATATCTTTTTTTCGGGCTTTAAGGTTATTCGTTCCGCAGCTTTCAACTTCTTGCTATTATTTTAATGCTACGCTTTTCCTTCCTCTTCTGCCACTCTCTTCTTTTTATTTTTTCCCCAGTTATTTAACAGGCGACAATTATATATATTATATTTGTCGTTGTAAGTCATCACGCGCAAATAAGCGCGTGCCGCTCTCGAATAATAAATTCAAGGGTGGAATTCAGGGATTTCGAAGCAAATTTTCATCTAATGTTGAGTTTGTTTTTTGTATAGTATTGCCTGAATAATATGATTTATATACTAAAAATGCCGTGCTTATGGCTCCAGTGTAGACGCGAATCTCGCTGGATAGTTTAATTATGGTCGGATTCTCCCTTTCTCGAATGGGAAATCGATTTATTTAAATACTATAAGCACATAACTACGTCTTCCTACATTATTCATGCAGTAATTACTACTCATTAAAATGGAAATGGAGCCAGGAGTTT
>CAVRNH010000066.1:0-33020 GCA_963722085.1 uncultured Methanosarcinaceae archaeon
CGGATTTCTTCCAGGATTCCTGAATCAAGGCCAGTTTCTATAGAAACCGTTGCAACATCGCCTTTTCCAAACAGGACGTAGTCGAAAAATGAGAGGGTAAGCTGTTCCAGAGTCAGGTCGCCTCTCTCTATGAATTTGGCAATGATGTAATAACTCATGTAAATTGTCGAATCCCCGAGGGACTCGATCAACCATTCCTTATCAACAGGCAGGCGGGTTCCAAGGCCTTTTTTGCGGGCGCATGCTTTGTCCTTGAGCCAGTCAACCTTGTTTTCGAACTCAACCCTGTACTCTTGAGGAATGATCCGCATCTGGCTCAGGCATCTATAAACTTTCGCTTTCCATTCCGGGTCTGAATAGTTCAGGAACCACTGGCCTTTTACCATATTTACGACGCAGGGTGTGCCGCAGCGGCAAACCACTGGTTCGCTGAATTCGTAAAATACCTCTCCTGCATTTGAACTGATAAGGTCCCTGGTAATGATATCCTTGATTTTCGAGACCGCATGTCCTTCGTATTTTCCTGTGATCTCCTTAAGCATTCCCCCGTGGAACTCTCTCCTGTATACGATCTTCGTGGCTTCCTCGGCTCTTGAATCATTCTGGCTTGTTATTCCCATTTTTTCTACGATTTCTTTTGCAGGGAATTCTCCAAATTCAGGCACTTTTATGAGGGAAATCAGTTCGATTTTTCTAAGGTCTTCGGTTATCCCGTAATCGCTGAGGTCAGCATCATAAAGGTCGCGAAGGGCAAGATAGTCATAGGGCGCATGTGCAGGCACGCTCATTACGATTCCACTTCCGTTTTCAGGCCTGACAAAAGAGGCCGGAAGGGAAATTATTTCGCTGTCAGTTACCGGGTTTGTGAGTTTTATCCCTATTATGGATTTTGCAGGTATATCCTCGATATACTCGACTGTCCTGTCCGTAAAGGTGAGTTTTCTATAAGCTTCCCTGCTTACAACCCAGAACTCTGCATATCCATCTTTTTCAACCCTGACTTTTACGTAATCAACGTCCGGATTGACCCAAATATTTGTCACTCCGTAAGTTGTTTCCGGCCTGAGGGTTGCACAGGGCAGGACAAGGTCTTTGTATCTGAATTTGATGAGGGTATATTCCACTATTGTGGCTTCTTCCCCGTGAAGGATATCGTGATCTTCTACAGGGTTGTTGTCGTTCGGACACCATTTTACAGGATGAGAGCCTTTGACGATGAGGCCTTTTTCCGCAAGGCGGATGTACTGCCACTCTATAAATTTTTGATAAGCCGGGTCCATAGTTGTGAACTTGCGCCTCCAGTCAATGGAGTATCCGATCATGCGCATTGCTACCTCGGCTTCATTTTTGAAGTAGTCAACTATTTTTTCAGGAGTTTCAAGGGTAGGAAGGATGTCTCCTGGAATCTCATGAAGGCGTTCGTAGACATCCATGGTCTGAGGGTCCCTGCTGGCAATCAGTTCCGCAAGTCCAACAATCGGCGTGCCAGTTACATGGAAACCCATAGGGTAAAGAACGTTATACCCGAGCATGCGTTTATGCCTGGCTACCACATCCCCTATGGTAAAAGTCCGGGTGTGTCCCGCATGAAGGTTTCCATTAAGGTAAGGGTAGGGGATAGTTATGAAAAATTTTTCCCGCCTGTCCGGTTCGGGCTGGAAAATTCCACTTTCGTTCCAATTTTTTTGCCATTTCTTTTCGATCTCATGAGGTTTATAATCCTGCTCCATTCGTGTTCACACCCACTGGCGATAATGATAAAAGAATCTGAATGTAATTGTAAAGGTAATATGACTGTATAGTAAAGCTAAATCTGACTATTGGATAAGCTAAATCTGACTGAATTGTAAAGCTAAATCTGACTGTATTGTAAAGCTAAATCTGACTGTATTGTAAAGCTAAATCTGACTGAAATTGTAAAGCTAAATCTGACAAATCTGACTGAAATTGAAAAGTAAATTTGAATGTAACTGTAAAGGGTAATTAATAATCAGATTGTAAGATCTGAATAATTTTATTAAATTCAGTAAACCAGTAAGCAGCCTCAAAAATATTAAAAGATTGAAGGTCTACAGAACCCGATATTTAAATATTTCAACTGCTTACGGTTTCTGCCCGTAAATACTTATCTTTGCATCTCTTTAATAGAATCTTTAGCCAAACGTGTTATAGAACTTTTAAGCGAACATGTTTTCCTGTTATTATTTAGCCTTTCCGAAAATGGCTTCCCGAATGGATTCGATATTTGCGTCCACTACAGTAGGCTCCTCGCAAATCTCAATCACAGTTTGTGGGTCTTTAAGAAGGTGCCCTGTTGTAATACAGACAACAGTCTCGTCTCTACCTATGATGCCCATTTCAACAAGTTTCTTAAGCCCTGCAACCGAGGCTGCACTTGCAGGTTCCACACCTATGCCTTCTAACCTTGCAAGATCTTTCTGGGCAGCAAGAATTTCTTCGTCGGTAACAGATTCTGCAGTTCCACCGGATTCCCTGATTGCGCTGAGGGCTTTTTTGGCGTTCACCGGATTTCCGATCCTGATTGCTGTTGCAACTGTTTCAGGTTCATTTTCAGGAGTTATCTCCGGAGCTCCGCTCTTTATGGCTTTTACAATAGGACAGGCGCCAGCAGCCTGGATTCCGGTCATTTTGGGGAGAGAATCCGTTATCCCGAGTATTTTAAACTCCCTGAAACCTTTAAATATTGCAGTAATATTTCCTGCATTTCCTACGGGCAAGACAATTCTGTCAGGCACTCTGAAGCCGAGCTGGTCTGCAATCTCAAAGCCAATAGTCTTCTGGCCTTCAAGCCTGTAAGGGTTGATAGAATTTAAAAGGTAGATCTTTTCCTGGGAACAGAGTGTGCGTACAAGAGCAAGCGCGTCGTCAAAGTTTCCTCGGATGCTGAGGACTTTTGCCCCGTGCATCAGGGCCTGGGCAATCTTTCCAAGAGCTACTTTTCCTGCAGGCAGCAGCACAATTACAGGGATTCCGGCCTTTGCCCCATAGATTGCAAGGGCTGCAGAAGTGTTTCCCGTAGACGCACAGGCAACTGTACTCATGCCAAGTTCAAGCGCTTTTGTGACTCCTACGGTCATCCCCCTGTCCTTAAAAGACCCTGTTGGGTTCATACCTTCGTGTTTCACATAGAGTTCTTTAATACCTATCTTTTCGGCAAGCCGGTCGCATTTATAAAGGGGAGTTCCTCCTTCCTTGATGGTTACAGGTTCCCTTTCTACAGGTAGGAGTTTTGCGTACTTCCAGACCGAAGGGCATTCGGTCTTTAATTTCTGCATGTCAATTTCAATTGAGGAATAGTCATAAATAACATCAAGCAGCCCGTCACATTTGCTGCAGGTATAGATTACTTCATCTTTGGAATACTCTGCACCGCATTCGATACATTTTAAATAATACATTAAATTGCTCCTGTTTCTTATGATTTTGAATTATTCGGATTCCAAGCCTTAAGTTATACCCAATTAATGTTAGAATAGCCCGGAATTTTAGGCAGCATAATCTGAATTTTGGACTAGTATAATATTAGAGTTTAATAATATTTTGTATCCTTAACACTTTACTTGCTTTTAAATCATACTATTATTGGATCTGTAATTTTCTTCTATATTATTTTCTTCTATCTATAATAGTAGCCTTCAAGTGTAAGTCAAACTTTAAAACCAGATTATGGGATTGATGTGCGTAAAACAAAATACTTAAAAACCAGACCTTAAAAGTCAACTTTCAGATCTTTCAGGTTTTACTGTAATTGATTAAAGCAAAATAAAAGCGAAGTAGACTAAAAATTTTCAAAATTCTTGAAAATCTTGTTTGTTGCTAATCCAGATTTACTGCTATTCCACACCTTTTTTTCAGTCAAAATGGTATTCTTTTACTTCCTTACTCAAGAAATAGCCAAGAACCGTCCTGATCAGCACAACAGTACCCAGTACTGTAAGATCCTGCATATTCGGGTTTCTCTCAGTTCCAAGAATAGCAACTACAATATAAAACTCAAGTCCAAAGAGTATTCTATTCGTAAGTTCTTTTCTTATCTTTTCGAGATACTGCGGCCTTCTTAATGCCTCAGAGAGAAAAATCTTAATTGTTGCCTTTAATCCCCCATAAATTATAATAGCTGTTCCTATTGTCTCGAAAATCCACTCAAAATAAAGCAGAAAATTCTCAAACAATCCCGAAAACATCTTCAACCCCTTCAAGAAGTCTGTCCTGGATTTTGCTTAAGCTTTCAGTCAAATTGGTATTCTCTTGCTTCTTTACTCAGGAAGTAGCCAAGAATTGTCCTGATTACAACAATAACTCCAACAAGTATGAGGTCATTTGCCGTAGGATTTCTTACCGTTACGAGCACATCGCCAACTATTAACAATTCAAGCCCGAAGAGGATCTTATTTGTAAACTCTCTTTTTATGTTTTCATACGTGTAAGGTTTATTGAATGCTTCCACAAGTAGAATTTTGACTGCAGCGGTTAATCCTCCATATATTAACAGGAGTGCACTCACAATCTCGAAGAATTTCCTGAAAATCTCCAGGATAGTGTTAGTGAATTCCAGTTCCATTCTTACCCTTCCAAAAAAATTCCAGCTTTAA
Source organism: uncultured Methanosarcinaceae archaeon (assembly GCA_963722085.1). Taxonomy (GTDB): domain Archaea; phylum Halobacteriota; class Methanosarcinia; order Methanosarcinales; family Methanosarcinaceae; genus Methanosarcina. The sequence goes on from CAVRNH010000066.1 coordinate 4,614, forward strand.
AATAAATCGTATCTCAAAACTAAGTGACGAAAATATAATTTCAAGCATTTATGTACGATATAGTCTTTGATAGTTATTTAGGAAATGAAGTTATGAGCCATTCCCAAAGTGAAAACTTGAAGTTATTTTTCAATCATTCCTAAGCTTTTGTTGCTGTACATAATAATTTTGAGAAGTTTCCCCAAGTTTTTTTATTTTATTTATCTTAACAGATCTTAATATAATCTTAGTATAATATCTGTTTTACCCCGCATATCTGTTTTATCCCGCAATGGTTTAGACTTAAAATTCTTCATTTTTTCCATTTAAGGTAATCTGAGAAATTTTATTTCATCCAAATACACCGCTGTTTGCTGCGAGGATGAAAACTTCCTGAGTATATTTTGTTGAAGGCACGTGGAATGCAAGAGGACATTATAAAAGCCATAATGAAGAACATTCGTAGAATTAAACTAAATAATGTCAGCTTCTTTTTATTATCGGGTTTTTAATTATATTTCTATAGATTTTATATTCATTTGATAATAATATTCGAGCGAACAATTGTGAACGCACTCTCATAGACATGTAAATCATCAGCAATAAAACGAAGATAGAATTTTACCATAAAATTTGCCGACGAGAAGTGAATAGAAAAAACAAGTGAACCGGAAAAAATGATATTCACAAAACCATATTCACAAAACCATATTCACAAAACCATATTCACAATTGTATCGGATTAAATAAAAATCTGGAGAGTATACAAATGCAAATGGTGTCTCAAAGATGGTACTGTTATAGGTACTGCGAATGGTTTAGAGGATACTGGCGCTGTTACCGCTCGCGGGCCTGCTGATTTAGAGACTTTTGAGACCGAATAGAGACTTTTAGGACTTAAACCTGAGAAGTTTAATTAAAAACCCCGACAAAAAAGAGTTTCTCCGGTATTTTATTTTCCGGAGCAGAAAAATTTCTAACTATGAGCTTATTTTTTCTCAGGACTTTCCGGTCTCAGAGCTTGTATTTCCCCCTGCTCTGTCCCGTATGTCTTGACAGCTTTCGGCGATCCAAGAAGGATTTTCCTGATCCTGTTGTAAACGCTGGGGAACTTTTGGGGATCAAGTTCTGCAAGGAAGTCTGCCAGGATTTTTACAAGTGGGACATGATACTTTGCCTCCATGTTGTCTATATTTGCAAAGGCATTGAGCATATTGACTGTACTGAACTCGTTTACAGGAGTCAGTTTTCGCAGGAGCTCAGCGAACAGGGCCCTGCCTTCTTCAGTCTGGAGGGACTTCTTTCGGTTGCGGGCAAAGCTTCCGTAAAGAGAACGCTGCTCATTTGCCTGCTCAATCCTGAAGGCTTTTGACCTTTCCATTTCCCTGATCAGTTCGATTGTATCATCGCTGCTGTTGTTTCCTATCACTGAAAGGAAAGCTTCCCAGGCAACGAGATGCTGCTTTGATTCCGCTTCAAAGGCTCTCAGGACTTCTATCTTGTCAGGTGCGGAACTGTTCAAATACGCAGCAAATGCGCTTACCTTATCAGTTGCGCAGGTAGCAGTCTCAAACTGCTGTTTAATAATGGTATGAATATCAGGAGTATCAAGGGTTGCAAGGATGCCCAGGCAGATGTTTTTGGCCTGTCTCATCTTTATTACCCTTGCTGTCTCTTCAAGCGTCGAATCCCTGGGGACCGCAGATTCTTCAAAGTAATGGTAGGCAGAAACAACGGAATTTCTGTATTTTGAAGCAACTGCCTTTAAAAGCTTCTTTTTTACATCATAAAGCGCCTGGTAATTGTGAGCAAACTCTTCGTCTTCCACGGACTCAAAGATGGTCAGGAAATGCCCACCTGCCTTTTCGAGAAGCGGCCTGTCATTCAGGAGCCTGTAATAGAGCTCGATAAACTCTTCGGAAGGCTTTGCCTCAGGATTTTTAAGGAGCTTGAATTTTTCCCTGTCCACAAGGGTATGGAAAGCCGTAAACCTGCCAATAACATCATTGTCTTTCCTTACCTGTTGCATGAGCTCGTACTGGCTGGCTCTGTAGATAACTTTTCCATAGAAAGAATAGCCTCTGTTAAGGGAGAGGAAGGTGGGCATGTCCACATTTTCAACAATTATCTCTGCAGTTTCTCCAGTGACCCTCTCGAGGACTTCTGCAATGTCATTTCCATTTTCGTCAACAAGGGCTGCCCTGAAGGGGAACTCCCAGGGCTTTCCATCTGCCGGGAACTTCTGTCTGAGCAAGAAAGTGAACTTTCTATCAGCCTTGTTATATTCGGCCGAAACCTCAACTACAGGAAACTTTGTCTGCTTAAGCCAGGTCTCGGACATCTCCTTTAAGGGCTGCCCGCTTGCTTCTTCCATGGCTTCTATCCAGTCCTGCGTACCTGCATTGGAATGCCTGAACCTCGTAAAGTAGAGATCCAGGCCCTTTGCAAAGGTATCATGTCCTATCAGGGTCTCGACCATGCGGACGAATTCAGGGGCTTTTACATAGGTGACTGCAGTGATCAGGTCATTCGGGTCATTAAAGCCGTCAGGAATAATCGGCATGGAAGCAGCCCCGGCATCCAGGGCAAAAGTCCCGGATGCAGGTGCAAGCAGCTCAAGCACCCTGCTAAGCCTGTGATAGTCTTCCCCAAAGAGGAAGGAAAGGTACTGCTCTTCAACACGTACGGTTACAGCTTCGTTCAACCAGATCTCAAATGGGCTTTTTCCCGTAACCTCGGACCCGTTTTCGTTGTGGTAATATTCGTGTATCTTAACCCGGATCATGTACTCATAAGCCTGGTCAGTCATCTGCGGGAAAGGTATAATGCGGTTTGTGGCAATCGTAGTGTTTCCTACATTTTCCATGCCCCCGAAGTCCGAGTTCTGCATCCCTATTTCCCGGTACACGGTCCCTGTGTATTTGTACCCCGGACTGATGTTCCCGGCAAGCCCGGCAAGCTCTTTCCTGATCTTTATAAGTTCTTCCTGTGTAGAATCGGGCTTTATTTCAAGTTTCATTTTCTCTCGCAGGCGGATAAGCTCCCATATTTTATTCCTGACCGGCAGCTTTTCCTCATCGAACTGCTCAGGCCCTGTGAAGACATAGACCCACAAAACCGCATCATGCAGGATATCGAGAGCCTTTTGGGCAGCCTTTTCGCTTGAACCCGGCGGGACGAGCAGTTCAAGCATGAATACCCCTCCGTCAGGGTACTCTAGCACCCTTGTATAAGTCGCATAAGTCCCCACCCCCAGGAAAAAGAGATACGTAGCCATCGGAGTTATCGAGCAATCGTAAACAATCTTGTCCTTCCCGGGCTTTACGCTATGCCGCTCGACCACGACATTCCCGTTTGTGATAAGGTTTGTGTACCGCGAATCTGCAATAATGGTAGTCTTATAAGTGCATTTTGCAGTCATATCGTCAATGCAAGGCACAATCCTCTGGAACCCCCACTGCTGGCACTGCGTGATCTGCTGCGGAGGAGCCCCTACCGGCGTCTCATCATAATACAGCCCCTCAAGGAAATGCTTAGTCGGCCTGCATAAGGTGTCCGTAACAACCGTAATCTCAGTACCCGGCGGAATCTCATCCCTGAAATTAATTTCCAGAATTGCGTCTTCTTTCCTGTACCTGTAAGAAACCTCGCACTGTATGCAGCTTACAGCCCGAACCTCAAGATCCCTGCAGTTTAATTCCAGCTTCTCTATAGGCTCATTCCTGGTTCTAACCCTGAGCAATGACTGCACGTTCGTCCTATCATCATAAACATCAAACACCAAATGCATGTGCATAACGTCAACAGTAAGTTCCCCGAAATCCTCGGGATAGTACTTACATAGCCTACATATTGATTCCATAAAAAGGTCACCAAGTGAAATTATAAGTGTTATATTCTGGGATAAGGGGGGGATGGGATTTAAAGGTGTAGTTTTTAGAGTGGAGGAAAGGGAAACATACAACTGATTTTTATGAACAAACTAAAGTTATTTTGATATATTGAGATCATATCCTAAGCTTTTTAAACTAATAGTTTATTTTTAATTAGTGGAATTTTATATTTTTCAAAAAGTTAATCTAAAATCAAATTGCGGGCGGCCACCCTACCTTAAAAGGTAGGGTATGCTTCGGGCCGCCCGCTCGGTTTATCGGGAAGAATTGACGATTCTTTGACAAGGTTTCCGTAATAGAGAGTTGAATCTCCACTCCTGTTTATTGGTATCAAGAAAAATCATTCTACAAAAGAAGTAATGACAGAGAGTCTAAACGAAATTAAAAAGAGGCGAGGGTTCACTTCATCCCCAACTTGAAAGTTAGGGGTATTCGTGACCCTCCGCGCTCCCATGTAATAAAGATTACATGAAGTTCCGTGCTAGAAAAGGGATATAGATGGGCAATACAAAATGTTTAAAATATAGGCCTTCTGAGGAAAAAGTTTGGTCTTTAGTGTTTAATCATCCATTGCGTTTGAACTCTAATGGGAAAAAGGGCAGATGGACGAGAAGGAGCCTCAAAACAGTAGATTCCAAAGATGCGGATGGATATGTTGATGAGATGAAGGATCTTCTTTCCCATGAAGATTTGTGGAAAAGAGAATACGGAAAACTCAGGGCTGAAAAAAAGTATAGTCCTCTTGTGATCTCTGCATTTTATGATTCTATCTTATCAGAAGAGTTTAATGATAGTGAATCGACTCCAATTCGTGAAAATCTTTTGCCACTACCTTCTTCTGATGATGGATACAATAAAGTTCTTTTTGTGGGTACAACTGGAGCAGGAAAATCTACCCTTTTAAGGCAACTGATAGGGACTACTTCTGAACACTTTCCATTAACTACAAGTGGAAAGGCAACGGTTTCGGATCTGGAGGTCATTGTTGCAACAGGTAACTATAAAGCAGCAGTCACATTTTTTACTAAGGGTTTGGTAGAGGCTTTCGTTCAGGAATGTGTGTACGATGCATTGCTTAAATCAATGAATGAAAAAGATAAAAACAGGCTGTCTCAAAACTACTCTGGATTCTACATTTGGGTTAAAATCGCAACATTTATCTTTTTTCACGATATCTATTACATAAAAAGTATACTTTATAAGAAATTTGATTTTAGTGTTTCCTATGTTCAAAAAATACGATCAAAAGCAGCAATTCTTACTTCCACTCAATTTGGAGGAGTTTGTTTCTGAAGACCATATTTCCAGAGTAATAAATGAACTTTTTGATGTTTTTGATATTAGCGCTATTGAATCCACTTACTCTGAGAAAGGTTGCCCTGCTTATCATCCAAGACTACTTCTGAAAATCTTACTTTATGGTTACCTGATAAGCATCAGAAGTTCACGCAAGGTAGATGATATGACACAAACTGATACTGCTTTTATGTATCTTGCTGCCATGCAGAAACCTGATTTTCATACAATTTGCCGTTTCCGTTCCACTCATCTTGACGCCATTAAGAAAATCTTTTCACAGGTTGTCACGCTTTGCAAAAAAATGGATTTGATTGGTTCAAGCATTTCAATCGATGGAACAAAGGTTAAGGCCAATGCCTCTTCAAGACAAAGTAAGAGCTCTGATGCTATTGAAAAAGAGATTGACAAAATACTCAGGGAAAGTATTGAGACCGATGAACGTGAAGACGAAATTTATGGTCATTCGACCCAATACCGGATGCCAGAAGAACTGGTTGACAAGAAGTACAGATTAGAAAAAATTAAGGCTGCTAAGAAAAAGATGGATGAAGAGAAACTTAAAAAAGTGAATATCACAGATCCCGATGCTAGAATCATGAAGCATAAAGACGGAAGCCTGAAACCTTCATATAATTGTCAGGTCGCTGTTGATGAAAAGGAACAAATAATCGTTGCAGCAGATCTTGTCGATGAAGAAAATGACTTGCGTCAGATTGAACCAATGATAGAAAATGTAAAGGAAACACTTGGATATAAACCGACAATAGTGCTGGCAGATGCAGGTTACTTCTCGTATGATAACGTGTAATTTTTACTTGATGAGGAAATTGATGCTTATATTCCTGACAACTTTTATGAAGTAGAGAAAAGAGGAAAAACGAAGAAATTCAGGAAATTACTCTTTACTTATGATGTGAAGAAAGACTGTTATTATTGCCCTGCTGCATTTGAAATTCCATTTAAAAGAATTCAAAAAAGGGAAAATGAACCGGATTTACGGCACTATGTCTGCAAGTATTGTTCTCTATGTGTGCTAAAAAATCAGCAATTCCCGTTTTGAACAAAAACACATGCGAAAGACGGTTAAATTTTTTAATATTTCGTAATAACTTTATTGCACTGTCAACGTTTACAGAATACGAATCATAAGGCACGTTTTGAATATTGAATGCAAAGAATGAAATGAATTATAGCATCAAATTCTTTAAAAAGCTACTTACAGATGAAAAGAATTTACAGTAACTGCCTCTTATTTTAGCTTCTCAATCAAAAAGGTTTGAAATTATAAGGCCAGTATTTGTTGGTTTTTCTTGCGGAAGTGAGAGCGCCGGAAAGGTCATGAATCTATAACTAACATTACACAGTCATTGAACTCAATTCCATAAATCGGCATCACGTAAAATTATAAAATTTATTAAAGATGAAAAATGAGTCAAAAGTTGGATAATCGTGTACTTTTCCGACGCTCTCCGAATAGAAGAAATCAGTATAAATAAAAATGATTACGAAATATAAAAATATTATACCGTCGTCTATATGTGTTTTTGTTCAAAACGGGAATTGCTGGAAAAAGATAGAGTTCCATTACACACCAAAGCATGCAAGTTGGCTAAAAGCGCAGAAATAGAGATTAGTGTGATGGATGAAGATTGTACTGATAGGCGAATAGGTGACATTGGAATGCTTGCTAACGAAGTGGCTGCATGGACCAAGAGAAGAAATGAAAATAAAAAGAAAATAAACTGGAAGTTCACCAAGAAGATTGCTGATGGGAAGATGTCCAAATATTATGTTTCATAATTAAATTGTCAAGGGTACTAGTACCATGAAAACCTAAATATAGAACATATTATTCTGGTGACTTCCATCAGCTGATATCGTTTTTATCAAATTGATGATCCACAATTAAGTTTTCAGGACTAGTTGTAAACCTGTCCGAATTATCGAGGTATCCAATTACCTGAATCTTTAGTGAACACGGCCTAAAAATCCATCAAAACGTTTCTCGAGATACAGGGAATTTAATTTTTCTTAAAAAGGATATCTGGAGGCCATGAGGGCATTAACGAATTTTCAACGTTTCATTCTCATTATTTGAAAAAAATAAAGACATTGAAACGTTGATAGCAAAACTCACTGAAGGCATCGAGGCAAAGGTTTCAAGGGAAAGTGAGCGGAGGCCAGAAAGATGCTCACATCCTCAAAAGAAGCTCATTGCTGAAATGATTGAATTTACTAGCCGATTATTAAAACATATCTAAAATTAATATATATAGATTTGTATAAAAATAATATTTTCAAAAGCTTAGCTTAAAAAATTTGGACTAAGACTGATACAGCAGTTTGAAAGAAAACACTATTGGGGAGTGGGATAGATGATAAACCAAAAGCAGACAATCTTCTTGCTTATGTGCCTCTTTGTATTAGCAAGTACTCCTGTTGCATTATGTGATCGAGTAATTGTCGCAGGAGACGGCACTGGCACCTATAATTGCGATGGAAAAGACGACCATGAGCAGATCAATCAAGCTCTCAATTATGCCGCTAGCCATCCAGGTACAACAGTGCACCTCAAAGGTCCATTTGTTTATAACATACGAAAATCTTGCCGAATCGGATCAAATACGGAACTTACAGGCGATTCTAGCGCAAAACTAAGATTAGCAAATAATGCTGGATGGACAACAACAGGAGCGGGGACTCCAATGGTAGGTCAGATCGGAGGCGCAGGAACCGTGGTTCATGACATAAAAATACACGGCTTTGAAATCGATGGTAACGAACGTGCTCAACCGGGATCGGGAGGAAAAGATCTGTATCGACTAATTTCTTTCCAGGGATCAAGCAGCGCGTCGGTATACAATATCAGAGTATACAGTATGAATTTGCATGATGCGAAAGGCGAGGGATTTAGATGTACGTTTGGAAAAAACATCTATTATTATAACAATGTTGGAAACAACTTACAACACACTTGTGTAATGTATGCTCGTGTAAATTCAGGAGAAATACACGACAACGTTGCCCATCAGTGTTGTTGTGCGGCGGATAGATTGGATAACTGTCAGAACATAAAAATATATAATGAAATGATATCCCCGTACTCTGGGGTCACTACATATGCAAAGAATTCTAGAGGTTACGCACTGTCCGATGCAGGTATACAAGTATGCAATGCAGCTTCTTCGCCGGTTACTTCAAACATAATTATCTGTGGCTGTAATATTATGTCAGGAGTAAATGGTGTTTGGTTTGCCGGTTTAAACGATGGATCAAATGTCAATTTATATAACAATGTTATCTGTGACAGTGGATACGAGAATGAGGGTGTCACTCGAAACGGAGGAATCGGGATTTCTGGATGCGGGAACGGAATAACAATTCAGAATAATGATATTACTGGTTCGTATGTTGCCGGAATAAACGTTAATAGTGCAGTTTCGGGCACTCGCACAGTGACTGTCGCGAATAATAATATCATGAAAGGTAAGACCGGTTACGCAGTAAAAAACAGTGTTGCTTCGAATGTTAATTTAATTTTAACACATAACTATATAACTGGAAATCCGGCTAACTTTTATCCAGGATCACTTGTTAATAAGAATCCTGCGACCTCTCCAAACGGGAAGATGTAAATTTGGGTTCTGTCAAGTGAAGAATTTAGAAATTAGATTCACATAAACATCTGTTCCGAATGGTTATAAACCAAGCTCTGTGTAGTGCGGGGATTGAGATAAATTATCAGTAAGCCCTGAGTCAGTCTGGAGGTCAGGACCGGCAGACTACACAGAAGCATATTTCGCTTAAAGATGATAGGACTTGGCGAGTTTACAAGATCGCAACATCGTCGGGTAAAGCGTTGCTATTAATGGCGTGGATCTCTTAAGCCTGTTTTAAATTCAGTACCAGAACTATTCTCCAAGTGGTTGAGAAAATTCATATATAAATGAAGTTTACTGTGCTTGATTTTTAATCCGAAGTGTATAAGTCCTATAGCTGTTACAGTAGGATATAACAACTGGAACGGGTATCAGAATTACTTAGATATTACAGACTAAATAACTTTACAACATTCTATTGTTGAATTTTCGGACAGCTCTTAGTGTACGAAGCTGGATAAGATAGCTAGCATCCAAACAAACATAACTGGTAGGACAAAGCTCAGAAGTACAGCTATTGTGGATTTTTTCATACTTACATTATGCACAATCATACCACCTACAATAAGGAGATATCTCTCGTAAATTAGAGCTACCGAGACGATATAGGGAATCAATGAAAAATACTAGTGCAGCACTCGCATATAAAGAGAACCTTACAGTGCCTTCGTAACTCCCGTTCCCCTAAGTGCCTTATAAAGAAGATTGGCTATTAGAGCTAGGATGAAGAGAGAAACGAAAATTACAATAAGTCCTAGTATCTAGTCAACAGTGAAATGTCGTATAAAATAGATTGCAACTACTGTTAACTGTTTAATCACTGATGGATGACGCGACACTAGTCCCATAATCACAGAAATACCGCCTAATATGGAAAAGCTGAATATAGGTTTAATAGATAGTTATCACAGAAGTATACTGAAAGTTCTGTAAAATTTACCGGATGCAGAGTTATTGGTTATGCTGACAAAGTTCTGTTTTTCTTGTATCATTGATGCATAGGTTTTAAGTAAAGTCTGTGTATCCTGTGGTTTTTTAGCTCATTCTGGAAAGGAATTTCTATGATATTGGCTCATTTTACATTGGTTTTAATGTAATCTCTGTGCGTTAAATCACATTAAGTATCCGAAATTGGAGTACAAAAAGACCCTAACGCTCTGCACTATTGATGACGGAAAATAAATCATGAGTATACTTTGGATGAAATTGTGTTCAAATCCTGTTATAGTTAATTGTTTAAAGGACAATGAATCATTGATTATCCGGATGACTTGCAGCATGCTTCAGAAATGCTTTAAAAGAGCAAGCCAACGGAGGAAATATTCATGGGTAGCAATGCTGATGCATTCATTAAGGCCGAACAACTTGTGAAGACATCGGTCGTTTCATCGACTGAGGAGGCAAGGAGATGAGACCCATTGAAACCCTTTTGTTACTTGCCAATCTGCTGACATTCTTCATCCTGGCGGTTCCGCGGCTCAGCGCGCGTTGGACGGGCTATTCGGCGCATATCGCGCTACTGGTAGCCTTTGCACAGGTGCTGGGGGAAGGTCCACGCTGGCAGATGGTCCCAGCGTACGCAATGACCGTGCTGTTATTTCTTGTCTGGCTGTTGCACAACAGCGCAAAGGCGGGTGGTCACCCCGTACAGAAACGGATAAATCGGCTTGCTGCCGGCTTGGCCATCGGGCTGGCAGTTTCAATCACTCTGCCGATGGTGCTTCCCGTGTTCAGCTTCCCACATCCAAGCGGGCCATATGAGATTGGCACGTTGACCTACCATTGGGTGGATGCTAATCGTCAGGAGGTCTTCTCCGCTGATCCGAATGCCCAGCGTGAGCTGATGGTGCAGGTCTGGTATCCAGCCAAGGGAAACTCATCATCCCCGCGTGTTCCCTACATGAAGGATGCCGACACTATTGCGCCGGTGCTAGCGCGGCTGTATTATGTGCCGGAGTTCACTTTCGGGCACTTGAAATACGTTACCACGAACGCCATCCCGTCCGCACCCATGGTAGATGATAAGTCCAGCTACCCTGTGCTGATCTTCTTGGAGGGATTAAACGGCTTTCGTCAGATGAACACCTTCCAGGTCGAGGAACTTGTCTCGCACGGCTACATCGTCGTGGCCATTGATCAGCCGTATGCCGCTGCGTCGGTGGTTTTCCCGAATGGGCACCAGGTAGCCGGGCTGTCGAAAAACCAGATGAATCCTCTGGTCCAACAGAGTATAAGCCCGGTAGAAAGCGCGCCAATACTGAACGGCCGGATGTTCAATGACGGCATAATCCCTTATTTCGCGCAAGATGTCTCCTTCACGCTGGATTATCTAGCCGCCCTGAACCAATCTGACCCAAACGGCATCCTGACTGGGAACCTGGACCTGCAGCGTGCCGGCACCTTCGGGGTCTCGCTGGGCGGCATTGTCGGCAGCGAAGCCTGCCGGCTGGATCCACGCTTGCAGGCCTGCCTGGTGATGGATGCTCCCATGCCTGCCGATGTGGTCAAGGACGGCTTGCTGCAGCCAACCATGTGGATCACCCGGGATGCAAAAACCATGCAGCTCGAGGGTTGGTCGCAGGCAGACATTAATCAAACCCAGACCACTATGCGGGCGGTGTTCGAGAAGAGCCCGCCGGGAGAGGGTTACTTCGTGCAGGTGCTCGGGATGTTCCACCTCAACTTCACTGACACACCATACTGGTCCCCAATTTTCTCCTGGATGGGTATCACCGGGCCTATCGATGGACAACGGGCGCATGACATCGTCAATGCCTACTCGTTAGCGTTCTTCGACCGGTACCTGAAGGGAAGCCCGACAGAGCTGCTTGATGGTCCGACAACGCAATACCCTGAAGTGCTCTTCGACGTGCATAACGTTACGTTATCTGTCTCTTAGGCAGCAACTTGGGTAATCAACTACCCCGGGGAAAGCCACGAGATAGTTGATTCAGAAGTAGCCACTTTTTGCTTGGAATTACAAATAATCCGTATAATATATGGCATGGAGCAAAAATGGCAGACAATATACCTACCAAAGAAGAATGTATTGAACTCATACAACCATCTGCACGTATGGAATGTGGAGCATTGCCCTTAATTACCCTGTCCAGGCAATAGGAGCGCAGAGCGGCTTCTGCTGTGCATGGGCATTGGCGCAGCCCTCAGAGGTAAAAGCCTGGATAGCGGCGAGTGTGGCTGCGGAGGAGAAGCTGGTTCTTGCTGCAGTGGAAGTGCAGAAAAAACCATCCTGTACCGGAAAGTAGTAAAAAGTATTAGCATTAGAGGGCAGGAAGAATGATTGCAGTAGAACATCAGAATTTATTCATTAATTTAAACTGACTGGGTGTCTTTACACCAGTTCTTTATTATGTATAATCGAAATATTCTGCTAATTCTCCGTTCATTTTTTTAAAACACTAGCCGAAGGACAGATTTAAATGGATTAATAAGGTGAATCTGCCCATCTGCCAGATTTGATCAAGAACCTTACACTACCCGCATAATTCACTCCTTTTTATCTTCTTTTGTACAAGAATACGCTAAGTAGACAGAAGATACAAGAAGTTATTTCAAAACCAGGCGTTTTTGTGTTTTCTTTTCCAGATGTGTTTGGGTTTTGGTTTTGCTCAGGTGTTTGTTCAACACTTGTTGCCTTACTTCCAGTGGTAGATTTATTTTGAGTATTATCAACAGCTGACTGTTTTTTATTTCCAGTCGCAGGCTGTATTTCAGTCCCAGTTGCTTTTGTCTTACCCGTTATTACAAAGGGAGAGAATCCTGGGGTTTTTGCTGTGAAATACAGGTACTTGTCATCTTCCCCTGATGGGTTGGTTAGCAGATGAATTCCATTTCTTATCACTGAACCTGTTCAGAATGATTGAAGACTCATCGATCTTTTTATCCTGTATCCAGGATTTGTCAACCTTGAAACATATGACTGAGTTTTCTATGTTACTTGGAGTTGCAAATCCGCTGTTTCCAACCCAGATATTTATGTATTTGTAGACCTGATCAGAAGGCAGCCCTGTGACCAGGGTGGATTTTTCTTTCAGATTCTCAACTATGGTCGTTGTCTTGCCTGCTGTCTTCTTTGAATCGAAGATAAGAGATACGACAGAAGTAGCGTTCCTCGGGAACTCGAACTTTACAGCTTTCCCGCTTGCAATAAAGGTCTGTGAAATCTCTTTAGCCTCAACATTACTTTGAGGTTCAGGAGAGCCACCTGCACCACCGCCTACACTGCTACTACTGCTTCTACCGCTTGAACCGCTTTTTTCAAGTACATATATTGTAGCAGTTTTTGAGGCAGTTCCGTTTACATTGCTTACTATCAGACTAACTAAATGGATTCCTGCTGAGAAATAAGTATGCGTTGGATTCTGCTCGGTTGAAGTGCATCCATCTCCAAAATCCCATTTCCAGCCAGTTGCATTTTGCGAAGCGTCAGTGAACTGCACATCAAAAGGTGCAACGCCACTGATAAGATTGGAACTGAAGTCTGCTACAGGGCGTACTGGTACAGTTTGTTCTAAAACAGTTATTGCAGCAGTTATTGTAGTAAACTTTGAGTCTGTGCCATTTGTATTGCGAACTGTAAAGTTAACGAGATAGTTTCCTGATGATAAATAGGTATGCGATGGATTCTTCTCTGTTGAATTAGTTCCGTCTCCAAAGTCCCAGCTTCTGGATTCTGCATTTTGAGAAAGGTCAGTAAACTGGACAGTGAGAGGAGAATAGCCGCTCGTGGGATTGGCAGTAAAGTTTGCTATAGGAAGTACATTGAACTCTAAAACAGCTATTATAGCAAGTTTTGAATCTGTATAGTTTTCGTTGGTTGCGGTTAGTTTAACGGTGTAGGTTCCTGCAGAAGGATAAGTATGCGTTGGACCCTGCTCAGTTGAATTAGTTCCATCTCCAAAGTCCCAGTTCCATCCAGCTGCATTTTGAGAAAGGTCAGTAAACTGGACAGTCAGAGGAGCATAACCACTGGTTACATTGCTACTGAAGTTTGCTACTGGTAGTAATGGTCCAGGTTTTTCAGAAACATTTATTGTAGTAAACTTTGAATCTGTACCATTTGCATTACTTACTGTCAGACAAGCTGTATAGTTTCCTGCTGATAAATAAGTGTGAGTTGGATCCTGTTCGTTTGAAATAGCTCCGTCTCCAAAGTCCCAGTACCATGCATTCGGTGTTCCTGTACTGATGTCAGTAAAGGAGACGTTCAAAGGTGCAATTCCTGAGGTAACATTGCTGGTGAAATTTGCAACAATATTATTTGATGTATTTGAGAGATCATACAGATAAATATCTCTTGCATCACCGTATTCCGAATTTCGACTATCTGCATATACGATTTTATCGCCATAGACAGATGGAGCAAATGCAAGGGTGCTGGTAGTTATACGGGTAGTCCTGGCAGTAGATATCTCATATATGTAGATGTCACCACTATAAGGATCATCTATTGTATATACTATCCAGTTACCATAGATTGCAGGCTCATATGCATTTCCACTATTAGTGACCTGAGTTGTTTCGTGGGAAGCAATGTCATACATATATACATTGTGCGATTCTGTCCATACTGTGGTATTTCCGTAGATATCGAGTTCGGATTCGGATACTGGGCTACTTGTAGTTGTTATTATGCTTGTTTGGTTAGTAGATATGTCATATAAGCAGAGATCATAACCATTGTTACTGTTAGCTTGAGACCATACAACTTTCTTATCATATATGGCAGGATAGCCGTGAGCAGTGGCGATCTTAGTTTCATTGTTAGTATTGAGATCGTACAGATAAATACCATCATTTAGATAATCTTGGTAAAAATTGTTAGTGTATACTACGTAGTTTCCGTAAATATCAGGGAAACTCCCTCCCGATGATATCTTAGTTTCATTACCGATAGAAAAGTCGTACATATAAACAGCTTCACCATCATCCCCAGTCCATACGACCTTATTTCCATATGAATTAATTTGGCTGTATGCAAGATGACCATCAATATCTGTTCGTTCTCCGTTAGTTAGATCGTAAGCATGTACACCATTCCCAGCACTCTCTGTCCAATAAACATGGTTACCATAGATTGATGTTCCCTGTGTTAATAGCTCATCTTGCGTGAGCTGAGTTTCCGTTCCAGCCGATGCAACTATCGCTGATGTAACTAAAATGGAAAAAGTTAAAAATGTTGATAGAGCTTTATTTTTCATATTTCATCCCTACATTTGCCATTAAAAAGAGTCTAAATATATTTTTGACTAATTTTACCAGCACAAATTAATTAACTCAGTTCATTGCAAAAAAAACATGAATAACCATTAGAGAAACAAGCAGTCTGTTAATTTCTGCTCTCCAAAAGAATGAACTTTCACGAGTACTTATATCAATAATTCAGACTGAGTTGTATATAAATATTATTGTATAGTGAGCTCGGTTTAATCCTCGGTGACTTAGGGCCTATCCGAAAAGTAGAATAATTCATGTTGTAAAAGTTGGTCGTTCCCTAATACTTGGTTGATATTATTTTACAAAACGAACTTAGCACTTTTCAGTGTTTTTAGTTCTCAACTCGGTGAGTTAACTGGAGCAGATTTGCTCCAGTGCATGAAAACTCCAAAATTCGTTACATTTAAAACTAGATTATGAAGCATCAACTGCGCACTAATTGACAATCAATATTAGTGTTCCTTCGTTTTTTATGGAAAATATTCTCAGGAGTCAAAATATAAATATCGCTACGTAGAGGTAAGTACTCCGGGACCTTTAGTATATTAGGACTTCCGCACTTGAGATTAAAAAGCAAGTCCACTAAACATTCTGGTCAAATCAAATTTATACATTTCATATGTTTGATGCTATTGATTTTTCCTTCAAATGCGTTTAGTCCTGTACTCTATAATAATAATAATAATAATAATAATAATAATAATAATAATAATAATAATAGGGAGTACTATACTTTGTAATTATCAAAAATAATTAGAATATGAGATATAATAGAATATGAGATATAATAGAATATGAGATATAATAGAATATGAGATGGTTCAACAGTGCCTGTACTTAGCATAATTGCCTGTGAAATGCTTGAAGACGAACTTGTATATGTTCTCTCAACAGATCAAGACTTAAAAAGATTGTTCGTTATCGAAAATAGTCAATCCGTTAGATTTGTTCGAAAGCTTACGTCCAAAAATTGTCGTTTCAGGTTTCTTCCTCCAGACAGCGCATCTTCCGTTTTGGAAAAGATAAATATTCCGACGTCAGTTAAAATTCTAAATTTTTTAACAAAGCTTCCATTTTTTGGAAAATTACATAATGATAATAAAGAGAAGAGTAGAGAAATAACCACTTTAGTAGTAAACATTCTAAAACTTGGTTTACATGTAGACTGCGAATTTTTAAGATCTGAAATCTATCGAAATATCAGGGAAATGGCAAAATTTTCAGATGGAATTCTTCTCTTCTATGGAAACTGTGGACACTCTCTAAAGAGCCTGGAAGCTGATTTTAAAGATCTTGATTGCTCTTTCTATTTTCTTAAAGACGAAAAAGGAGATATTGTGGAGGACTGTATAAGTGTAGCTCTCGGAGGCAACGATACCTATGCTAAAACTATGCAGACTGGAAGCAGTACAGGTATGTTTTATCTGACCCCAATGTGGGCTTCCAATTGGAAAGAAATGATAAAAGAATCCGTCGGCAGTTATGATTTTAATAAAAGTGCCTTGAAAAGTCCGTTATATAAAAAACTAGATAAAAAAGTTATCAAGATTAATAATGGGACCGCTAAAGGGGAAGAATTCGACAAAAATGTCTTAGAATTTGCCCGGACTTTTGAAATGAGTATTGTTGAAATGGAAGGTAGTATGGGTATAGCCAAGGAGTCTTACCTGAGCGCCAAGAAAAATGTCCACGAAAAACATTATCGAATTCAAAAAAGCAGTTAAGAGCCTATGCAAAAAATCAGTATTCAAAAAGTCAGTATCCAAAAAAGGAAAGATGAAGAGTATTTTCATTTAGTTGTGCCTGTTATTTATAGAATCTCATGTTCTTTTTCTGTTAAAATCAATCCAGCTTATTTCCTAAGTTTAAAACCAACAAAAACAAAACTGCTTAATTATTGAAGTACCTCTTTTCATAATTTAGTGTCGACTCACAGCACGTCATACTTTCTACACTTGAATCGAATCCGGATATTAGTTGTAAGCATCTTACAGGATAATACAAGGTACAAGGTCACCTTCATTATCTCGAAGGTGTACAACACATTATAGCAAAATATCAAAAAACGTTGAAAAAGCTTACCTTCGTTGATCTAAGGAATTATCGTTGCTCCGGCAGGACTCGGTATAGAATATCCATATTTACCATTCTATAGTAAAGCCTTCCAGAACAAGTACAACAAACCCAGCCATCGTGCAGCACAAGTTAAGGTATTTTTCCTGACTTATGTACCCGCTGTCCTTACATGTCCCGTAACCATCATCTAGTGCCACACTTCAACCTTCATTGGTTTAATTAAAGATAAGGGTGGGTTTTAAGTCAGACTGTAATATCACGTAAAGCCTTCCTGGAGCTACACATATTGGTTTTATCAAACATTTTTTAGTATGATAAAAGGTTTTTGGATATTGTTTAGTTTATGAGCTAGTTATTTGTAATTTTTCAACTTGGAAAGAACAATTAAAAAGCCAAAAATATATATAAGATAGCTTCATATCGTTAAGTGTCAACTCGAAAATTCATAAAAGGTGAATGAAAACTTTTTCACAGAAGAGTTGATTTGGCTTTAGGTCGTGATTTATTAAATAGGAGGTATTGACCAGAAGAGTATTCCTATGGTCAGTAACAGATTTTGAGTAAAGAAGCAAAAAAGCTTCTATATCCGGCCACCTCCAAAAACTAGCCCTATAAGTTTAATGGAGAGTGGAGACTATGTTAATGTGTCCGCCCCACAAATAGCAAGTCTAATTGGATAGGTTCGAGATGATACGAAAACGTAATATGTATTTTGAATTACCGTATAAAGCCGACCTCATTTGATATTCAGTATAGAGCCGACTTGATTAGATAGTTCGGAAATGAGTATTACGAGAACGTAATAAGGAATTTTGAGAAATCTTCGGGAAAGTAACTATTCCCTACAAAATTAGTTTACTTAACCCATATGATCCAACCCATAGTTGATACTATGCTAATTAGACAGCTAGGAGCTCTTTTTCGAGCAATATGTCTTATTTTGGAAACCGTATCGGCTTTGGGAGGAATAAACACTAAAATTTTGATTTCTTAAATCCCTCTGAAATCCAACCCAAAGGTGATATAATGTTTAAGAGACAGCTAGGAGCCCTATTCCTAGTAACATGCCTTAGTTTAACTGCTGTACCCTGTGTATTAGGTGCACAGATAACCGTAAATCCGACATCAGGGAGTGCCCAGACTGCAATTAATAATGCAATAAATTCAGTAGCTGTCAGGAGCAACGTCAAGTAACCCGGGATATGTGTTCCTTACTGCTGGCACTTATAAAATAAGTGGACCAATTCTTTTAAAGTCTAATGTAGTACTAAGAGGTGCAGGCGACAGTACAATAATCTATGCTTCCGGTTCTGTTTGTAATTCAGAAGGAGCTCCTGGTTATGTATTCGGATCAGGCGTTTCTAATGTTGAAGTTTCTAAGATGCAGTTCCAGAGTTCCGCAGCCGGAACCAGCGACGGAGGGCATGGAGCCTATAGAAACTGCATTCAGTTCAGGTCTTCATCTAACTGCAAGGTTCACGATATACTGTTTAAGTATTATTTATACAGTGATGGAGTCAGGATAAGTAAAAGTTCCGGAATGTCTGTTTATAACTGTAGAATCGGAGCAGGGCACGACGGAATATGTTTCTACAGTACTAAAAACAGTCGAGCTTATAACAATGATATAGATATCCGCACAAACACAGGAATTAGAGTAGACGGCTGTACTAACGTAGAGCTGGATCGCAATACTTTCTACGGCTTGCATGGCAGTGGATGGTGCTGTACTGAAATGGAAAGCTCCTTGTCAGGAATCAATATACACCATAATATTTTCCATGATTACAAAGGATCATCAGGAAGTGCAGCCGTTCAACCAGTTCATGCTTCTGGGTCCGTTTCAGTTCATGATAATGTTTTGTGGAATGTTGGTAGTATTGCATTTGGAGCCAGTAGTAATAACATTATAAATCCATCTGACAGAAATGTAGCAAATTGGGTTGCAAAAGGGTATGGATCCAGCATATAACCCTAATCTTCATGTCCACCGACCTCCTGCAGTAACACTCAATGAAACTCCCGAGGAATTCCATATTTCCACTGGACTATGTCAGAAGATTTAAATCAAATTTACTGCGGAAGGTCTCTGGACATGAACGTTAAGAGTGAGGGGGTAACATCATTTGATTATGTGGTTGCTACGCATCCACATTCAGATCATATAGGTGGTATGTCAGTAATCCTTAATAGTTTCCCAATCAGCCATTTCATCGATTCCGGATATCCTTACTCCTCAAAAACCTACGAAAACATGTTGAGTACAATAGACAGTAAGAATATTCCTTTCACAGTGGTAAAGAAAGGCGACAAGATCGACTTTGCCCCAGGTATCGACGTACAAGTCTTAAATCCTGGGAGCTCGTATTTTAGTGATGATCCAAACGAGAATTCTGTTGTGTTAAAGGTGACTGATGGAAGTGTATCCTTTTTATTGATGGGTGACGCTGGAATCGAAGCCGAGAAAGCCATAATGCAGGATGGTTATGATGTCAATGCTGATATCCTGAAAGTAGGACACCATGGGAGCAGGACTGCCAGCGATGCTTCTTTTATCAGTGCAGTAAGTCCGGCTATAAGTGTCATCGAGGTTGGTGAAGGAAATGAATATGGGCACCCTCATTCAGAAAGGCTCCAAACGCTTCAAAAAGTTTCAACAGTATACAGGACAGATCTCGATGGCACAGTGACCGTGACAACTGATGGTGTTTCTTATTCAGTACTCACGGAAGATACCGCATCTAATTCTAAAGGAACAGTGCTTCCGATAGCAGACTTCAGCAGCAGTCCTATAACCGGTTATGCTCCCCTCTCTGTACAATTTACAGACCTTTCGCAAAATGCAGTTTCAAGGAGCTGGGACCTCGATAATGACGGAGTCGCTGATTCAAGCAACGCGAACCCGGTTTATACTTATGCCGCTCCAGGAACCTATACTGCTAGTCTGACAGTCAGCAACGCAAAAGGAACCGACTCAAAAACGGCTATAATAACTGTACTGGAAGAAAGCAATTCTAGTGGTATCAGAAAAGAAGATGTAACTGGATCGCCATCTAAACCTGACATTCGCAGTGAACAAAGAAAGGGAAGTACAGCAGCAAATGCCAGACAGACGACTGAACAGGAAGAAAACACGCCTGGATTCGAAATAGTTTACGCGATAATCGGGCTGCTTGCAGTATTCCTCTATAGAGAGAGATAAAGATGGAAAACTTCAAAGTCACTCTTGACAGAATTGAAGAAAATATTGCAGTTCTGCTTGTAAGGGATGAAGAGACCGTAAAAATCAACATCCCTCTTTTTTTATTACCTGCAGGAAGCAGGGAGGGTGATATCCTGGATGTTACCATTGTCAGAGATATTCAGGAGACCGAAGATGCAAAAGAAAGGGTTTCGGCGTTGCTCGATAAACTCAGGAATAAAAAAGAGACTAAATAAAAAATAAGGACTGGGAAATTTCCTCGCTCTTAGTGGATGTGGGGAGTTAACCTTTCCTTTAGTGGACGGGAGAAACTAACCTACCTTTTAGTGGACGGGAGAAACTAACCTAGCCTTTAGTGGACGGGAGAAACTAACCTAGCCTTTAGTGGACAGGAGAAACTAACCTACCTTTGGTGGACGAGATAAGTTAACCTACCTTTTAGAGGCGTCGAAGGATAATCCCCGTCATTTCAATGGCGGGATGCAGCCGTCACCCCTCCCCTTTTTCGAGATCAGTAAACGTTAATATACTGCTCTCCCTATACTATATTGTCTAGTTTTTGCTACCAGAAGTTGAAAAGACTCAAGTAGGTCGGCTAGACTTTGCTCTGAACTCTAAGTATGAGGTTATGCAGGGGAGTCCTGCATGTAAAACTTTGAACGGTGTTGGCGAGACAAGAATAATAATCGCTCTAGGACGGTATAGCATCGGTTGCAATACCGTAGATCCCTGCGAATTTATTCGTGGGAGCCGTCACTGATGGGATAAATTAAGCCTCCTTTTAGTGGACGAGATAGTTAACCCGCCCTTTAATTAAGAGTAGACAGAGGGAAGCAAGAGAACCTGTCCAAAGCGTTATATCTGTCTAACTTTATATTATAGTTGCAACTTTTCCAATATTATAAATCAGTTAAAAGGAGTTGTACCTTTCTATGGAGACAGATTTCGAGAATTAAGCAGAGACAGTGAGCAAATGAACAGATATTTTAGGCAGTAAACTCAAAAAAAATAGGCATTTTAAACCTTTAACCGATTTTTTAGAATTTGTGTTTTACTAACCTTATAGTTGTGTTTTACTAACCTTATATATCTCAATCGGAATATATTATATAAACTGACGATAATACTTTCTTAAAAAGGAACATGGGTGGGAATTTATGGCAAGAAGGTTAAAGGTTGCAAATCCAGCCCGCTGTATAGGCTGCTATTCCTGCATGATGGCCTGTGCAAGGACCTGGTACAATACCATATCTCTGAAAAATAGCAGAATTGATATCCAGACTAAAGGAGGAATCGAAACTCCTTATGCTCAAATTGTCTGCCATGCTTGCATTGACCCTCCGTGTATGAGGGCCTGCCCGATTGACGCGCTGAGCAAAAGGAAAGGGGGAGGAGTCATTCTCAACGAAGATATCTGCGATGGTTGCGGAAACTGTATAGAAGCCTGCTTAATGGGGGCTATCCATCTGGATGCGCAAAAAAAAGCAGTAATTTGCAAGCACTGTGGAGTCTGCCCGAAGTTCTGTCCTCACGATGTAATTGTAATGATTGAGGTCGAAGACAGCGGGGATGTAATAATCACTGATACAGGCCCGGCTGAGGAAACAAGCCCGATCAGCTCTACTGCATCCCATAAAGAACTATATGGGGGAAAAGAACCTGGGGAGGAAAAATGACAACAGAGCAGTACGCTATTTCAGGACTTAAAAATATACTCTATATTGATCTGACTAGCCAGAGCTATCACATTGAAGAGAGGAAAGATCTTTATGAAAAGTATCTTGGAGGCATAGGGGTTGCTGCGAACCTCATGCTTGAGGAGTATATAGAGGGTACAGAGCCTCTTGATCCGGAAATGCCTCTTATAATCAGCACAGGGCCTCTCACAGGAGTATATCCTACATGTACCAAAACCGTTGCATTGTTCCGTTCTCCCCTTAACGGAGAATTGGGAGAATCCTACGCAGGTGGCCACCTTGGAATGTCAATGCGTTATGCAGGATTTGAGACGATTGTTATCAAAGGCGCTTCCCAGTACCCTGTGTATGTGGCTGTTCATGGCGATAAGGTTAGTTTCAGGGATGCATCTTCCATATGGCGTCTTTCGTCAGCAATTAATGTGGGAAAAATCCTCCGGGAGGTAGAGCCTGGAGCAGGCAGGCGCAGTATTATCCGGATAGGACCCGCAGGGGAAAATGGGATTACGTATGCTGATGTTAATGTGGATACATACCGCCACTTCGGACGCCTTGGTATGGGGACTGTTTTTGGGGCAAAGAAGCTTAAGGCTCTTCTGATTTCCGGGGATAATGAGATACTAAGCCCTGAGCATAATGCCTACAGAAAGACTGTTAGCATGCTTTACGACACAATTGTGAAAACAGGGCTCACTGAAAAGTACCATAATCTGGGCACAAGTGAAAATATCCTGGTCTTAAATGAACTCAAAGGCCTTCCTACCAGGAACTTGCAGGCAGCTTCTTTCGAAGGAGCTGAAACAATATCAGGAGAAGTCTTCGCGGGAAAATATCTTATAAGGAGGGTTTCCTGCGCAGGCTGTCCAATAGGATGTGTCCATGTGGCCATGTTAAGACGTCCTTTCTCAAAAGCCCATGAGTATGAAACCCTGGATACTTCCTATGACTATGAATTGATCTATGCTCTCGGTTCAAACCTTGGGGTAGCCGATCCCGAAGCCGTACTCGAATTGATCGATGCATGTGAAAAAGCCGGCGTTGATATAATCAGCATGGGAGTTGTACTCGCCTGGGCTACTGAAATGCAGCAGCGGGAACTGATTTCCACCGACGACACTATGGGACTAAAACTCTCCTGGGGAGATAAAGCTGCATACATGCGGGCAATAGACCTTGTAGTCAAGGCACCAAATGACTTCTACGCAGCCCTCGGAAAGGGAGTGAGTTATGCCTCTAAAAAGTACGGAGGAGAAGAATTCGCAATTCAGCTGGGAGGCCTGGAAATTCCAGGTTATCACACAGGACTTGGAAATGTGCTTGGGCTCACTGTAGGCTTCAGGCATTCCCATCTTGACAATGCAGGCTATGCAGCCGATCAGGCTGCTTTTAACTATCCGCTTTCGGATGAAAAAATTGTTGACTACATAATAGAAGAAGAAGATCGGCGCAATGTCCTGAACTGCATGGTTGCCTGCCTCTTTGCAAGAAATGTCTACACATTCGAAAAAATAATTTTAGCCCTTAACGCTCTGGGAATTAAGAAAACCGAAGAGGAATTGAAAGAACTTGGTAAGGACATCTCCAAGAAAAAATATGAACTGAAAAAGAAATTCGGCTTCAAGTTTGAAAATCTCACTCTTCCAAAAAGATTATTTGAAACTGTCTCAACTACAGGAAAACTTGATGAAGACAGAGTTAGAAGGGCAATCGAAATGTATAGACAAAAAAGAGGAGTGTGAATTTAAAAAAGAGAATTATCTAGTACATAGATTCCAAAGTATATCAAGATTAAATTTTGAATTTTAAATTAAGGAAGGACTAATATAGGTCACTCCCTATAAACCTCGGAAAGCGCGTAAAACGCGAAATAAAGAGAACATGGGCACAGTTCTTCCGCGCTTTCAGCGTTTTCCGCGGTTATAAAGTGTAGAACAAAGTTTTTCCTTGCCTTCCTGCGTTTCCAACACTTATAAGCCGAATAACTTTAACTTAAGTATTTGCGCTTGTAACTGTAATCAATTCCTGAATCATGTATCTAATTTGGAATCGATGCACTAGTGCTGAGTTAACAGTAAAATGTCGTATAAAATCGATTGTAACTACTCAAAACTGTTTAATCACTGAGGGATGACGCGACACTAGTTTAAAAGAGAGGAGTGTGAGGTTTAATAAAGAGGAGTAAGAGATTTTAATAATTTATTGCTCTTTGGTGTTCTCACTTTCCTTTTTTTCGGCTCTATGTTTGTGAAGAGCCATTTCTATATTACTGTGCAGGTCTTCTTCCTTGAAAGGTTTTGAGATATATCCTGCAGGTTCTGTAGTTTTTGCCCTGTTAAGGGTTTCATCATCAGTATACGCAGTCAGGTAAAGTATTGGAATTCCGAGCCGGTTTTTGATTTCGCGTGCCGCTTCAATTCCATCCATTTCCCCTTTCAGCATAATATCCATTAAAACGAGATCTGCATTAGTCAGCTCTGCCTTTCTAATGGCTTCTTCTCCGGTAGATGCAGTACCCGGCACAGTATAACCCAGATTCTTTAACTTGTTCCGTATGTTAAGAGCCACAATGTTCTGGTCTTCAACAACCAGAATCTTTGCTTTTTTCATTTGATCTCCCCTCTAGTAGTGATAAGCATCAGATAATTAGTCGTTTTCCTTAAAAAATATTTTGAAAACGGTTTCTGTACCTTTTTCAAGTTCGATTGTACCCTCCAGCTGTTCAACAAGAGCATTTACAAGTTGCAGGCCCAGAGAGCGTGTATTCCTGAAATCAACATTTTCTGGAAAACCCAACCCATTGTCCGAAACTATCAGTTTATAATGGTTACTTTTGTCAACTGAACTCTTAGAATCAATGATATTGGTCCTATTATTTATATCTTTATTTTCTTCGTTCTCTTCAGTCCTGCTAAGTTTTATACTTATTTCCCCTTCTGTATCTGGAGAAAATGCATGTTTTAAAGAATTGGTTACAAGCTCATTTATTATTATCCCAAGGAGTACAGCCGTATCCATTCCCAGATAAGTCTCTTCAATATCTAGCTGAATCTTAATATTATCTTTCCTCAAAGTATATGAACGAAGTAGTGATGTCAGTTTTTGAAGATATGCCGAGAAATCGAGTGTTTCGTTGTTTTTTGACTGATATAGCTCTTCATGGATTATTGACATTGCAATAACTCGATTTTGGCTCTCGCGGAAAGCTTCAAGAACCTCCTTTTCACTGAACCTTTCTGCCTGAAGCTCTAGAAGGCTAGAGATGACCTGCAAGTTATTTTTAATTCTGTGATGGATCTCTTTTTTACGGATTTCTTCTATTTGTCTCAAAGACTCTTCGGCTTCTTTCTGCTTTGTAATATCATAGATCGAGCCCTGAAGGATTCTTTTCTTGCCTGAGGCATCAAGAGCATTCTGAATAGTTTCCCTAACCCACTTTATCCTTCCATTCCTGTGCCTTATGCGGTATTCGTGCTCTATAAGAAGTAATGGGTCACTTAACAGTTTCTCTCTATTTTCCAGGAATTTTTTTTGTTCCTCTAAGAGAACAAGCTTATTCCAGTCTATTTTTCCGGAAATAAAGTCCTCTGTTTGATATCCTGTAACTTCTTCTACACTTCCGTCAACAAGAATAAGAATTGAATCCAACCCTTCCTGAAAAGCGACTCCTCTGAAATTTTTCATAAAAGACCTGTATCGCTCTTCGCTTTCCTTGAGTTTTTTAGAAGCCATTTTTATTGCCGTGATATCTTTCATTACTCCTATGGCCCTGCAAGAACAAAGATCCTGCTCATCTTTTAGAAAAATTCCCCTGTCTTCTACATAAAAAAAGCTTCCATCTTTTCTTCTGAACCTGTATTCAACAGTAAATCTTTCTCCTTTCTCTTTGTACGTCTCAAGTCCTTCAATTACTCTTCTGAGATCTTCATAATGGATATGTAATTCCCAATCTTTTCTATTGAATCTCTGGAATTCTTCCAGGTTATAACCTGTCAGTTCTTTAATGGCTCCCGCCCAATCAATTTTCCCCGATTCGACATCATAATCATATACAAGCTGCCCGGTCTGTTCTGCTGCAATCCTGTACCTCTCTTCACTTTTTTTGAAGATCTTTTCAGCTTTTTTGCGTGGGGTAATATCCAGAATGACACCAACAACGCCAGCCACTTCTCCTGAACTGTCTTCATAAGTAGCTTTATGGAAAAGGAAATCCCTTTGCACTCCATCGGCGCAGATTACTTTGGTTTCGTAGTATTGGCTTCCTCCGTTTTCAATCAGCTTCTTATCGTCCCTCTCATATATTTCTGCAAGCTCTTTTGGGACTCTCTTCTGGAATTCCAGGAAAGAACCCCCGATAACCTCCTCTTTAGGAAGTCCCATGATCTGCCTGGCAAAACTCTCATTACAGTTTACATATCTCTCATTTAAATCTCTTTGAAACACAGGACTTGGAACACTATTAAGAAGAGTCTCAAGAAAGCTAACTGTATTCATAAGAGTCTTTTCGATTTTTCTTCTCTCCAGAACTTCCTGTGCAAGTTTCGCATTCGCTTCCGCATATTCCAGAGTTCTTTTTTCGATTAGTCTCTCAAGTTCATGCTGATGAACCCGAAGTTGTTCCTCTGTCTGGAAGCGTTCGATAATCTCAGAAAGCAAAAAAGCAGCAGAATCCAGGAAATATATGTCATCTGCAGTAAAATCTCTCTTTGCTGTGCTGTAAACTCCAAGTACTCCAAACGGCTTATTTATCTTTCCAATCAGGACCGTTATTCCACTAACCACCCCATGACCTCTGAGAAATTCAGAACACCTGAAACGGATTTCAGTTTCAATTTCTTTCAAGAAAATAGGTTTTCCCTCAAGGAGAGTATATCCAGAATGAGACTCTTCTTTTCCTCTTACAATGGTATTGCCTGCTATCCCCTCTTCCCAGCCAAATCCCGCTCTCATGATGAAATTCCCATCAGACAAGAGTTCAAAAATAGTAGAAAATTCTGTACCCAGACCCTCAGCGATAAGCCTGGCACATTCCCCCAGAATTTCTTGAAAGTCTTTGCATGCAATAGATATTCTGCCAAGGTTGCTCAGGGAAATGTATTGTTTTTCCATTCTATGGAGCTTTTCCTCGGCCAGGATTCTGGAACTTATATCAAACCCTTGAATGTTTACATAATCTTCTTCCGGAAATGGGTGGAGTTGTACAGCGTATATGTTATCTCCGGCTTGAATTTCTACATTTGTCGGATTTTCCTGTGAGAGAGCCCCATTTAGACTAAAATTTAGGTATTGGGGGACTTTTTCTCCTTCCTTTATACCCCAGTGATCGAGAAGCACATAGGCTGCCTTGTTAGCATAGAGGACTGTTCCATCTGCTCCCACTCTCAGAATGGGATTCGGATTCATTGACAAGAACTGCTCTGCTATTTTTTCTTCGCCTGCTTCTTCGTTCTCATCTCCTCTTTCTGGTAAATTATTAATTTTAATAACCCAGTCCTCCATCCGTCTTAATTTTCATCTCAATTTTTATCTTCCTGTTTTAAAGAGTTGACATCAGTATCTTGCCTGATACACAGGTTAAAACAGCCTTTGAGAACTTTCCTGTTTTCTGCTATTCATTCCTTAGCCGATGCTACCTCGGATTATTGCTCAAAATGTATACAAACTCGTAATGCATCTAATGCTTAAAAAGTAAATGATGTGTTTCAAGAATTTGCACACTTACGCTCTTTTTTATTCCAAATAGACAGTTTGAAGATGTGTATCAGAGCTAAACTTTTTGCATAAACATTGGAATATTTGTAATTTTGCTCCATTCTTCTAAAGGAAGCTGCGAAAGTAATAATGAAGAAATAGGTTACTTGGTATAATGTGATATGGTAAAGAAAAGTTAGAAGTAATATTGAATAACGATAAAATGATTTGTTTACGAGGAGAATGAAAAACAGGGGGTATTAGCCGGAAAGATTGATAGATTATGGCCAGAGGTTCTTTTTTCTTCCCCTGGCCATTTGAGGGGTTATTCTAGCATGGGACGAACCACACTAATTTCTAAAAAGAGTTGATTCTATAAAATTCTTTGCAATTTTTACACAGTTATGGCATATGTTTGAAGTCTGGAGACAGACTATGAGAACTAAACTCTTAATAAAAAACTTAAAAGTTCTTATTTCTCTTCAAATTAAAACATAGGTATAAATAGAACTTTTTAAAAATGCGAAAAATAAAACTTTTTACAAATGTGGATTTTTAGAGTTAGTGGGCTAGGGGAGGGATTAGTGACCTCTCTTACAGAACAAACGGAAACAACGGAAACAATTTTGACTATCTTCCACTTGTCAGGAATTCTTCAGAGCTTCGAGGTGGATCTT
>CAVRNH010000067.1:0-28359 GCA_963722085.1 uncultured Methanosarcinaceae archaeon
GGAAAATTCTGAGAGTCTTGGAATACAACTGGTATCCATTCTTGTAGATCAGCTAGAAGGAGAACTTGAAATGA
The DNA here is from genome assembly GCA_963722085.1 of uncultured Methanosarcinaceae archaeon. Taxonomy (GTDB): domain Archaea; phylum Halobacteriota; class Methanosarcinia; order Methanosarcinales; family Methanosarcinaceae; genus Methanosarcina. Next base: position 75 of record CAVRNH010000067.1, read on the forward strand.
AAAGAGACGATGGGACGGAATTCACGATAAGGTTTACAGCAGCATAAAAGAAGATTCAGTAGTTCGCTAAAATCTCTGTCCTTCTTTTTATTTCCATTTACCTCATACACCCTACTACTTTCCTAACCCTTAATTTCCGTTTAAGCCATTCCTCAACGACAAGTACAAACATATCAAATCTGAATTTGTCCTCATCTACAACCTTAGGCCCTCTTTTCCCTTTTAGATACTTGACATCAATGACAATATTCAAAAGAACCTTTTTTGTGGAATTCTTCATAACATATTGTTCACTGCGTGCCTTATTTCATTTAAGGATCTGCTTCATCTGCTTTCCTATCTCAACAACTGGAACTATATGTGGAATCTTATAATTTTGCAAAAATTCGAACACTTCTATGGAATGAACTCTCTATCCAGGCAAAGAACCTTAATTTTAAAATCCAGTCTTTTGATAACGTCGATAAAATAGGAGAGTACTCAACTTTTGTTTTTTTTCTTTCAGCAGAAGAACAGATACAGTAAACCTTTCGTTCTTGTTACTGATGTAAAGGGAGATGTAGGAGTAAAAAGAATTTTTGACTTCTTAGCCTGTCCACGTATACGTATTTATCACAAGATTAATCCGTTTTTCCGTAATAAGGATCATTGGTAAAGTCAACAGCAAATTCATAGCTCTTACTTGTTTTCAAGATTTTTGGATCTTGAAGGAGAATTTTTTCATTCGATTGGATAAGCTCTTCGATGTCTGATTTTTTAAGATGGTAACGTATGGATGTTTCACGTGCAACATTTTCATACTGTTTTGAAACAGAGTGAACAGAAGTCTTGTTGACTGCCATATTCTCAACGGTAAAAATGTCTTCACATGTAAGGGAACCATTGATCATAGTTATATAGTCTTTCAGAGGTTGCAATACAGAATCAATACATTCTTTTGACTTTAATTCAATTTTCAGCCGAACCAGACCTAGATGATAAAAGGGACATATGGTGACTTTAAAGTTGCATATAGATATCTGAGATATCGTTTATAGGAGAGTAAGAATTAGTGAACTACTGAATTTGACAGATTCTACTAATTAGTCCCGTATTTTCTTAGAAAAACACATCGCATCGGCATAGAATTTTTTTTTGGAAAATGAAAATATCAAAATAAAATAACACTGCACAGAAATAGTAATTGTCTGGAGAAAACAGAAGCATGAAGCCAATTTATTCATTATAATATTTATTATTCTGTCGAAATAGGGTTATATAGGGTTATAGCTTTGCAATTTGAGGTAAAAATTCCAAATTCTAAAGCTGGATGAGTTTACATTAACAGGCGAGTAGAAATAATTCAAACAATTCTCCAAAACCTACCATCTGCTGGTAAAAGTTTATGTATATTCGCTTGAGAAGGTTCTTTACTGAGATTTAAAAGTTAAAGATAAATACATCTGTCTAGCGGAAAACTCTGCTCGAATTTCATCTACTTTTATAGCTCAAGTCTAAACACAGGATTAATACGTAAACCTGGCGACGACTTCCATCATCAAGTGCACAATGAGGAGCATTACAATAATTTAGGTTCAGGCATGAAAGGATGCGACAAGATGGCCGAAAAAAAAATACAGACAAAGAGAAAATACAAAACAAAAAGGGGAACAGCTGCCAGAAGAAGAGCAGATTCATGAGAGAAGAAACCCCCATAAGTAAACCTCCTGCTCCGAATGTAGACTCAAAAAAATCCCCAAAAGAGGACTTTCCCATCGTAGGCATCGGCGCATCGGCAGGTGGGCTGGCTGCGTTCAATAACTTCTTTTCAGCTATGCCCGATAGCTTCGGACCCGGCATGGCCTTTGTCGTGGTGCAGCATCTGGACCCGAACCACAAGAGCATGCTCACCGATCTGATAGGACGCTATACACATATGCCCATTTACGAGGTTAAGGACGGGATGAGTGTCCAGCCTAACTGCATCTATGTCATCCCTCCTAAATACGACATGGTTCTTGAGTATGGCACGCTGCAGTTGCAAGAACCGGCCGAGCCGCACGGCCATCGCCTGCCGATTGATTTATTCTTCAGATCCCTGGCTCTGAGCAAGCAAGAGCTGGCCATCGGCATAATACTCTCGGGTACCGGAAGCGACGGCACACTGGGAGTGCGGGCGATCAAAGCCGAGGGCGGTATGGTAATGGTACAGAGCCCCGAATCCAGCGAGTACGATGGAATGCCGAGTAGCGCCATTGACACAGGTGTGGCAGACTACATCCTGCCGCCGGCCGAGATGCCGGCCCAGCTCATTGCCTATGTCACTCAAACCTTTGGAAAAAGACCCCACGTTGTCCCCAAAGCCGAAAGTGCGATGAAAAGAGATATTCAACCTGCTGCGCACCCAGACAGGTCACGACTTTTCCCATTATAAGCAGAACACTATCTTTCGCCGCATCGAGAGGCGCATGGCCATCAGGAATGTCAAGAGTGTGGACGAGTATGTGCGTAATTTAGAGCAAAACCCTGCCGAGGTGGAGGCTCTCTTCACGACCTCTTAATCGGCGTCACCGGTTTCTTCCGCAATCCCACGGCGTTCGATGAACTGCAGAAAAAAGTCATTCCTGGTATTTTTACCGGCAAGAACTCAGAATCAGTGATACGGATCTGGGTGCCGGGCTGCTCCACAGGTGAGGAGGCCTATTCCATCGGCATCCTGCTCCAGGAGCAGATGGAAATGTTGAAGCAAAATTTAAGGGTACAAATTTTCGCAACCGATATCGACAGCCGGGCCATCGTACAGGCCCGCAGCGGCATCTATCCCGCCAGCATTTCCATCGATATCTCACCGGAAAGGCTGGAGCGCTTCTTTACCCAGGATTCAAGCGGCAAATACCGCATCCAGAAAAATATCCGTGACATGATAGTCTTTTCCGAGCAGGACATTATCAAAGATCCGCCATTCTCCAAACTTGACCTGCTCAGTTGTCGCAACGTACTGATCTATATGGACAGGGAACTGCAGAATAAGCTCATTCCCCTCTTCCACTATTCGTTGAATCCGGGCGATTTCTCTTCCTCGGTCCCTCCGAGACCGTGGGCGAGTTCGAGAACCTTTTTGAAATCCTGGACCGCAAATCGAAGTTATTTCGCAAAAAAGATGTTGGTAGTGGCTTCCTTCCTATAGGGGCAATTATCCCACCACGACTGGAAAGCAGGGATACCTCAAGGCCTTCCGGCAAGGCTCTTATCGAAAGCGAACCTCAACTGCGCGAACTAACCGAACAGATTATGCTGCAAAATTATGCTCCGGTTGGTGTGCTCGTCAACCAACGAGGCGACATCCTCTATCTTCATGGCCGTACCGGCATGTACCTGGAACCGGCTCCGGGTAAGGCCGGCCTGAATATTCTGAAGATGGCTCGCGATGGATTGCGGCAGGAGTTGGCCACGGATCTGTACAAAGCCACGGGCAGTAAAGAGCCAGTATTCCACCCCGGACTGCAAGTCAAAACCAACGGTGACTTCACTACAGTCAATCTGGCATTACGACGTGTGGCGGCAGGCCCTGACGCAGCCGCCGGGTCAGACCTGTTCCTGATTACCTTTGAGGAAATGAAAAAGTCGGAGCAAAGCCAAATCGGAAAGGCCGCCGCTATAGGTGCCGATGAAGGCGTTAAGAGCGCAACGGGAGTTGACACGCGCATCTTAGAGCTGGAGCGGGAACTGCAGATTAAAGAAGAACGTCTCAAAGCTTATAATGAAGAACTGGAGACCTCCAATGAAGAACTCAAATCCTCCAACGAAGAGATGCAGTCAATCAACGAGGAACTCCAATCCACCAACGAGGAGCTGGAGACCTCCAAGGAGGAACTGCAGTCAGTCAACGAGGAATTGACTACTGTAAATACTGAACTGCAAAACAAGGTTGCCGATCTGTCGCAGGCCATTAACGATATGAATAACCTGCTGTCCGGCACGGGTATAGGCACTATCTTTGTGGACTATCAACTGCGCATCCTGCGTCTTCACTCCTCAGGTCACACAGTTGATCAATCTGATCCCGACAGATGTGGGGCGGCCTGTCGGGCACATTGTCTCAAACCTGCTGGGTTATGACCGACTGGTAGAGGACATAAAAGAGGTTCTGGACACTCTGACATCCAAGGATATTGAAGTTCAGACCCACAAGGGAGTGTGGTACCTGCTGCGCATCCGGCCCTATCGCACCCTTGAAAACGTCATCAAGGGAGCTGTGATAACCTTTACTGATATTACCGAGGTAAAGCGAGCAAAGGAGATCCTGAAGGAATCCGAGGACATCCGCCGACTGGCAGTGGTAGTGCATGACGCGAGTGATGCTATAACAATGCAAGATATAGAGGGACGCATCATGGCCTGGAATCCGAGGGCTGAAAGTATGTACGGCTGGAGTGAAGCCGAGGCACTTAATATGAATGTTAGCAGCCTGATCCCGACGGACCGGAAAGAAGAAGAATTGGTTACATTGAAGAAACTTAGCTACGCTGAAGTTCTAGAGCCTTACAAAACCGAGCGGCTTGCCAAGGACGGCCGGATCGTGAATGTTTGGCTGACTGTCACCTCATTGGTTAATGAAGCTGGTAAGGCATATGCCATTGCGACCACTGAGCGGGAGATCAAATAAGAAAACACGAGGAAGGAAGTCCATAACTAAAAAAGAGACCTGCTCGGACCGGTGGCTGACCTTCTCAAAAAGGAGGGGGAGATGGCCCGGATAATAACAATTCAGGTTTCGAAAAATATGGAAGCTGTTGTTAAAATAGTGAGACTGGTACTACATGAGCTACGGGTGTATCAAATTAAGTTAAAATTTAATAAGCAAGTTTTGGAAGCCCATTTTCTTTAATTTGGGCTATCGATCGTGTTTTTCAATTTTACGGGGGTTGGCAATTAAACGTTTTTGACAACCCAAATCAACATAAATTGACTGATTATGGGTACGCTGGATAGTTACAATCAATTTAATATAAGGCGATTGAATAATATGCAATCAGTTTAAATGCTAATCTCTGTCAACTATAGAGATTATTTTGGTTTTCAGAATCTATAGGCGTTTCAAGAGTGTTTGTACTCTACGCATTATTAGATAGGGTTATACGCACTTGAGGAGCAAAATAAATAATTTGCAGGTCTGTCGTAAAGTTATGATGCGGATCATTTGAAGTCTCATACTATTGTTTCCAGTTTAACTGTGTAAGTCTTTTAATAAGAGGTTTTTTGTTTTACTCCGGATTTTTGATTACTCATAGTCAATGAATGGAACTAATGACGCATTTTGACAATCCAGTAAGATACTAAAATATTTCTGGATTTCTTTTGTATGGAATTTATAACTAATCAATTTTTGATTCAATTTGACAGTTGCACCAAAATTTCATGATGATATCGAGATTTTCTGACGCGCTCTTCGTTCAAAATTTCCTTCCCGTCTGTGTATTCCATGTTATAACATCGAGTGACTTAAGTGTAAATATACATCATAAAAATAACTAGTGCATAGATTCCAAAATATGTCCAAAATAAATTTTTGAAACCCACGGAAAGCACAGAAGACACGGAATTCAGAGAGTAAGGTGCAGTCTTTCCGTGATTTCCGTGGTTTTCCGTGGTCGTAATGTCTGGGTCAAATCACTCTGTCCCACCTGCGTTTTCCGTGTTACAGAACTCATGGCGACTTTAATGTAAACATTTGCATTCTTAACTACAATTATTTCTAAATTATGTATTTATTTGAGAATCGATGCACAAATGTCTCAACATTTAATTATTTGTCATCTTTATCTTCCTGCTCTGAATTTCCTTTTTGAATTCATTTAAGGCTATGATTTGCCATTTTATCCAAATATTTAAATTAGATGGATAATCAATAATAACCCTGATTTTAGAAAAATTTGAGAAGAATAACTGGAAATAGTCCGAAAACCATGAAATTTTAAATAGTAAAAAGTCTCAGAAATATTGATAAATTCTTATTTACATATTTATATATTAGTGGGATTGTCGTGCAGATTGATTCTTAGTTTCTTTCTTAAAAAGCAATCAGTGAATGTATTTATCTATATGACAAGAATTTTAGGAGATATCCCGAGCTGATCCTGCCAAGTTACTTTCTTCAGCAATTGATCCTGCCAAGTTACCTTCTTCAGCAATTTAGCCAAGAGTTTGGACTTATTTAATGCTCATACCAGATTATTGGAGGATCTCTTACTCTAAGGCAAGTCTCTGGGACAAGCTTGCCTTGTGGGGATATCGAGTAAATCTTCCATAAACGGAATGCATCTTCTAGAGCTTGTCAATATCCTAGTGTCGAGTCAACAGTAAAATGTCGTATAAAATCGATTGCAACTACTCAGAACTTTTTAATCACTGAGAGATGACGCGACACTAGGCTTAGTAAAGATAAGGAAGCAGATAGTGGATTACATACCAAGGTACTAAAAGAAGCATCTGATGATTAAACGAGCACGACGCTAAAAGAAAACTTTTTACGAAAGCCCAAACGGCAAAGATAAAATCGACTATTAAGGGACAGTACAAAAATATGAGTTCCAAATATACAAAAAATCAGGAGCCCATACCTTATCAGGCACTGTTAGGGATGAGAATCATGCCTTAAAGGACGAGATGCAGAGCCTTAGAGCACGCCTGGAGGAGGCTGAAGAACTCAAGCGAGCTATCAGCGAGGGGGATCTTGATGCCCTGGTATTACCTGGGTCAGAAGGGGAGCTAATTTTCACCCTGGATAGTGCAGATCAAGCATACCGCATCTTAGTGGAGACGATGAATGAAGGCACAGCAACCCTTGCTTTCGACGGCACTGTTCTTTACTGCAACCGCCGCCTTGCAGAACTCCTGAATATGCCTATACACACCATAATAGGCACATCTATCTATCGATTCATTGCCCCTGAGAGCGCGATTACCTTTAAAGGACTCTTGAATAATAAAATTGGTACGGGTGAGGTCAAATTCCGGGCTCGTGATGGTACATCTTTGCCCGTATACCTGTCCATCAGCTCACTGCAGAGCGAGAGGTCTCCAAACGCCTGGTGCCTTGTGGTTACGGACCTGACTGAACAGAAGAAGAATGAAGAGGTCGTTGCTGATGAGCGCCTGGCTCGATCAATCATAGAGCAGGCTGCCGAGGCAATAGTAGTCTGCGACACATCAGGGAGGATCATCCGCTTTAGCAACGCAATGCCCGGGTTATGTGGGTGCGATCCGACATTCCAGAGATTTGAAGATCTAATAAATTTACGGTTCTCAGAGGGGGCAGATGTCGGCAAAAGCATTCTTCCAGTCTCCTCTGCTCTGGAAGGATCTGCCATTCTCGGATTGGAAGCGATTTTCGAACCTGAGGATTGCCAGAGGTTCCACTTACTTTTAAATTCAGGGCCCCTGAAGAATGACAATGGCGAGATCATAGGCTGTGTGGTGACTCTTACGGATATCACAGAGCGCAAGCAGGCGGAACAAGCGCTGCGTGAGAGTGAGGCGAGGCTGCAGGTCATCATTGCACACTCCCCGGACATTATCTTTGAGCAAGATCGTGATCTTCGTTACACCTGGATATTCAACCCGGCGTCCCCATATGCTGTGTCGGACGTACTGGGCAAGACCGATGCGGAATTGCTGCCACCAGACCAGGCAAAGCAACTGGAGTCTATCAAGCGTCGTGTGCTCGACAAGGGAATGCGCGAGCAGGCAATCCTGCGTTTGGCTCCCGGAGGTGAACCACGATGTTACGAAGCCATTTACGAGCCGCGATATAATGAGGCCGGGCAAGTTATCGGTGTGCTCTCGTACACTCGTGACATAACCGAGCGCAAGCAAATGGAAATTGCCTTAAAGAGAAACGAACAGCGTCTTAATGGTATATTGAGCAGTATTCAGGATGGTTTTTTCGAACTTGATCAAGAATGGCGTCTTACATATATCAACAAACGCGCTGCGCGCAACGGGGGTTTTGAACCTGAAGAGTTGATAGGGGAATGCATCTGGGAAAAGTTCCCTTACATGGTCAACAGCAAGTTAGAGGAAGTGTACAGGCAGGTCATGGAAACCCGGCTGCCAGCCAATTTCGAGATCAAGAGCTTGGTCCGGGATCAATGGTATGGGATAAGCATCTATCCCTCCGCATCAGGCATTTCCGCTTTCTGGAGGGATATTACCGATAGTAAGCGGGCTGAAGAGGTGCTGCGTCAGGCCTACGAGGAGATCCAGGTACAATCAGAGGAACTGCAGGCTCAGGCTGAAGAACTCAAGGAAGCATATGAGACATTGAACGAGAGCGAAAAGCGATATCGACTGATCTTCGACAACAGCATGGATGCCATTATCCTGACCGACCCCAGAGGTGCTGGAAAAGTCCTTTCAGTTAATCCGGCTGCCTGTCAGATGCTCGGATGTTCGGAAAAAGAACTTATCGGTAAAATGCGCGATGCGTTGTTTGACCCTGAAGACCCGGCGATATCTGCCTTTTTAGACGAACGTGCACACTCGGGCTCAGCAAGGACACAGGTCACTTACAGGCGCAAAGATGGAACTACTTTAAATGGGGAACTTAGCAGCACTCTTTTCATAGATAGTAACGGGGAACCCCGGTCAGTTGCTATTATCAGGGATGTCACCAAGCGCAAGCGGGCTGAGGAGGAGCTGTCGCATCAGCGCGAAACGCTCCAGCGGATCTTCGACAACATCCCGGTCCTGCTAGTCATGTGGGACCCGCATTTGGGGCGGTTCACGCTGAACCACCATGGCGAACAGGTGCTCGGTTGGACCACTGCCGACGCCAACGATGGTGATTTCATGGCCAAAGTATACCCGGACGCGGCCTCTCGCTCCGAGATGTCCGCCTACATGCTGTCGCTGACGACTGGCTGGCGAGAATGTATCTGCACGACAAAGAACGGGCAGCATATACCCATTGACTGGGCAAACATCTTCTTGACCGACGACACGATGATCGGCATCGGCGTGGATCTGCGCGAACGAAAGGCTGCCGAAGAGGCACTGCGCAAGAGCGAGGAACTGTTCCGCACAGTCATTGAAAACTCCCGTGACGGCATTAACATGCTTGACCTGGCAACTGGACGCTATGTCTTCATGAGTCCTGCGCAGGTTGAGTTGACAGGCTTCACTGCTGAAGAGATCAACAATATCTCGGCTGAAGAAGCCTATGAGCGTGTGCATCCGGAGGATCGAGAGAAATCAATAACCCAGCAAAAGTGGGTGGCTACCGGATTAGATATGCCCGGCACTGTCGAGTACCGCTGGAAGGTTAAGAGCGGAGAATACCGCTGGTTCAGTGACAGCCGTAAGCTTGTCCGCGATGCCAAAGGACAACCAGTCGCGCTGGTGGGTGTCAGTCGAGATATTAGCGAGCGCAAACGGGCTGAAGAGGCACTGCGCGAAAGCGAGGAACGGATGCGCTACATCGCGCAGATTGGGCGCATCGGCTTCGTCGAGTGGAACGCGGCCAAGGACACTGGCTACTGGACCCGCGAGCACCACGAGATCTTCGGCTACGAACCCGGCTCGCAGATGCCATGGGAGCAATGGACTCAGGGCGTGCATCCAGATGATCGGGAGCGCGTGTTGGCAAACGCTTCTCAATTGCTCGATCGTGGCCGGTCTGAAGGACAGGTGTGGGGGCACAAGGACGAGTATCGCTTCATCCGTCCAGACGGAAACGTGGTCTGGATCGAGTCCGATATGTCCGTGGACATGATCGGCGGCGACCCGATCATCCGCGGCTCGGTTCGGGATATCACCGAGCGCAAACGGACCGAGGAGGCGCTGCGCGAGAGCGAGGCGAAGTTCCGACAGATAGTGGAGACATCTCAGGAAGGTATCTGGCTAATTGATGGCAATGATCAAACTGTTTTCGTCAACCAGAAGATCTCCGAAATGCTGGGCTACAGTGTTGAGGAGTTAATGGGACAAACGCCTCGAAAATTCATGGCTCCGGAGTTTAGTGCAAAGGCGGATGATAACCTGCATGAGCATATGCAGGGGGCTAAACATGTAATCGACTGCAAGTTCATCCGGAAGGACGGCTCGGACCTCTGGTGCATTCTTTCCTCCAATCTCTTGTTCGAGGATCAAGGAAAATATGCAGGGTCACTGGCCATGATCACAGATATCACGGAGCGCAAGCAAGCTGAGAAGGCTCTGCAGGAGAGCGAGGAAACAGCGCGACAGCGGCTGGTGGAAATAGAGTATCTCTACCGCAACGCGCCAGTGGGCCTGTGCATGCTTGACCGAGAACTCCGGTATGTTCGCGTCAATGAGCGACTGGCAGAGATGAATGGCGTTTCAGCAGCTACCCACATCGGCAAACAGATCCGAGAACTGCTGCCCCAGTTGGCCGATACGGTGGAACCTGAGATGCTCCGTGTACTGGAAACTGGGGAGCCGCAGCTCAACATCGAGATTATCAGCGAGACGCTCTCACAGCCGGGAGTCAAAAGAAACTGGCTGGAGCAGTGGCTGCCTATCACCGATTCCCAGGGCCTAGTCACCGGTCTGAACATCGTCGTAGAAGAGACAACCGAGCGCAAGCGGGCTGAAGAGGCACTGCATGAAGAGCGTACGAGCAGATCCAGAACCGATCCGAAGATTTGCAGGTATTCAACGAAGAGTTGCAGGTCAATCGAGGAACTCCGGAAACAAATGAGGCACTCCATGAGCAGCGACAAACGTTTCGCGTACATTAGCTGAAAATTCCCCTAGCAATAATTATCCGAGTTGATAGACAAAATCGCCATATGTACGCTAATCCAGCAGCGCGAAGGTTACGGCTTTCTCGAAGAGCAATTGTCGGAAAAACTATGGTGAACTGACAAGGGATCCTGAGCAGGTAAGGTTCTGGACATATTATGAAATTGTTTTTGCCACGGGAAAACTCGAAACATGGAATTCCAGTACATCGCCTACAGGAAAAGAATACTATTTTAGCGACAAGCATACGGAGTTTGTTAATGGCTAGTGACCTCTATTCTTACAATTTCCCATGACATTACCGATATAAGGAAGCAGAAGCTAAGCCCTTAAAAGAAACACTCGACAATTTAGAAGAACTAGTTAAAGAGCGTACAGCCGAACTTGAAGAGGCTTATAACTCGTTAAAAGAGAGTGAAAGAGGCTCTTGCTGAAGCTCAAAAAATGGCCCACCTTGGAAATTGGGAACTTGATGTTGTGACTGGTAAGTTACATTGGTCTGATGAACTTTACAGAATTTTTGGACGTAGTCCTGAAAAATCAGGTGCAAATTATAATGAGTTTTTAAGTTATGTACATCCAGATGATCGAGACTATGTAGATAATACCTTTAAAAAAGGGTTAAATGGGGAGCCCCATGGCATTGATTATAGGATTGTCTTGGCTAATGGGGAAGAACGAACAGTCCATACACAAGCCGAAGTAATTTTTGATGACGAAAATATTCTTGTTCAATTGAAGGGAATAACTCAGGATATTACTGAGCGTAAAAAAGCTGAAGAGAAAATTCAGAATTTGGCGAATATAGTGGAATCGTCAAATGATGCTATTATAACCAAGTCCTTTGAGGATATCATTACCAGCTGGAATAAAGGCGCAGAACAAATTTATGGTTATTCAGCTAAAGAAGCTCTTGGAAGACCCATATCAATACTTGAACCAGATAGTCTTAAAGGGGAGATAAAACAGCTCGATAAAATGATTAAACAGGGAGAAAAGATTCACAATTATGAGACTTCACGTTTGAAAAAGGACGGTACACTAATAAATGTTTCAGTAACTCTTTCTCCGACTTTTAACTCATCCGGAGAGCTTGTGGCTATCTCTACTATTGCCAGAGATATTACTGAGCGTAGAAAGGCAGAAGAAGCTGTCAGGTTATCAAATATTTATAATCGCAGTCTGATTGAAGCCAGCCCGGACCCTCTTGTAACCATCGGGCCTGATGGTAAGATTACAGATGTTAATAATTCCACAGAAACAGCTACTGGCCGTTCTCGATATGAGCTCATAGGCACCGACTTCTCAGACTATTTTACTGAGCCTGAGAAAGCCAAAGAAGGTTATCAACTTGTGTTCCAGGAAGGATTTGTGCGAGATTATCCACTTGAAATTCAGCATAAGAATGGACGAATAATACCGGTCTTATACAATGCTTCAATTTATAAAAACGAAGCTGGTGAGGTTATTGGTATTTTTGCAGCTGCTCGTGATATCACTGAGCGTATCAAGGCTGAAGAAGCCCTGGTAAAAATAGAAAAAATCCGCATAAAAGAAATTCACCACAGGATCAAGAATAACCTTCAGGTAATCTGTTCTCTGCTGGACCTCCAGGCAGAAACGTTCGAGGATGAAACGGTTAAAACGGCTTTCAGGGAAGGTCAGGACCGGGTAATCTCAATGTCCCTCATCCACGAAGAACTCTATAAAGGAGAAGGAACCGATAAACTAGACTTTTCGGCATACCTTCAAAAATTAGCTAAAAGCCTTTTCCAAACTTACAGCCTTAGCAGTAAAAATATCCGCCTGTGCACAGGTCTGGAAGAAAATGCATTCATTGATATGGATACCGCTGTCCCGTTAGGAATAATTGTTAATGAACTCGTTTCCAACTCCCTCAAACATGCATTTACCGAAAAACAGGAAGGGGAAATCCGAATCAAGCTCTGCAAGGAAGAAAAGAATGACGAAGTGAATAACACAATAAGTGAATCCCTTTTCAGCCTGATAGTTTCGGACAACGGAAAAGGAATTCCTGAAGACCTGGAATTAGAAAGTGTTGAGTCACTTGGCCTGCAGTTAGTAGGCATTCTTGTTGACCAGCTGGATGGAGAACTTGAACTTAAGAGGGATAATGGGGCAGAATTTGCTATCAAGTTTACAGTAATAGAAAAAGATAGTCAGGTATCAGAGCCAGCCACGCAATTAATTGAATAAGAGCCTATCGAAAAGTCAACAAGGGCATGCTGTAAAAGTTATAAACGAGACAAAAAACCAATTTCGATGGTTGCTTAACCTTGCTAGAACTTACGCACTTGAAGTACAAAATCAATAGCACTCACAACTTTATAAACCTCAAATTTACGTTTTTATTTACTCATTTATTTTTCAAGGGCATATAATTCAAATATTATTCAAACTTTGATAAAATAATGCAAATTATTATTTCAATATTTATACTATTATTAATAAAATGAAACCTTGTTTATTTAAGCCTCTTTGTACGTTACAAAATATGGTGTACGTTATCTTCTAACTTAATGATATTTATTTCATTGAAGACATTTAACCTGAGTTCCAAAATATTAAGCGCATAAGCTTAAATCTATAAGTCTGATAGGTAAGATGATTGTGATTTTGAAATTGGAATTTGATGTTCATGTGCTTAAGTTTGAGCACATACTTCGATATCATGAGAAGCTTATGTGCTTAAAAAAGCGGAACGTAGGTTTTAAATCTGCGAAATGATTTTGGGTAAAACATCTTTAAGAAAACATAGAAAGTAGCGAAGATCTTTAAAATCAGCTTCCGTGGTCCTCAGAGAATGTCCACAATTTCCATAAAATATAAGAATGCCATCTAAAATCTGCCATTTCCTCATGCTTTGGAGATTATACACAAATTAATCTTCGAGCATTTCACAGGTGAATATGCTTAGTATAGACATCAGTAAATCCTGTTTCATGCTCTATTATTTTTGGTATTTCCAAATTTTTTATAAATTTTATTTATCCTTAATTTCCACTTTAAGTTCCTCATAACAATTTTCAAAAACTTTCTGGTTGCCGACATCAAACTCCAGTATTTCGAAATCAAATAATTCTGCAAATTTCCGGATAGACTCATCAAAATTTTCAGTATATGTAAGACCAGTATTAATTTTTGCAACCCTTTTGTAACCAATCATTTCATGAGTTTTTTTCATTATTTTCAATGCTTTAGATGGGTCACTGTGCAACTTATCCAGTTGAATTAATTCCCTCCAGCCCTTACTGTACATGGGCGTAAAGAGATATGTTCCGGAATCACTAACACTTTTGAGTAACCTTAGATAGTTATCGAATCCTCCCACAGTAGCTCCTATGCAGTCATCTACAATTCTGTGTCCCTTATCTTTAAGAATACGAACCGGACATGGAAGGGACTGATCTTCAAAATCTTTTTCGACATTTCCCAATACATTTCCACACAAGCCGTAAAAGAGCAAAATCCCGGAAGAAAAAGGAGCAAGAGTGCCTATGATCTTATATACCTTATTTTTCAACTCTTTGGGATTTATATGAAGGCCAAGTTCCATCAGATGGATCAGAACCGTATATTTTTTACATTTGCCTTCTATTTTGGAAAGTGAGGAAATGTCTTCTAGAGAGCGGATTTTATACTGAAGGTTTACTTTAGTCAGTTTTTCTGAGAATTCCCGGATATTTTCGTTTTCGACTACAATGATCTCATCAATAGAAGGGTCATTTTCAAGAATCCAGATAATTTCATCCTGCATTATCTTGCATGAAATAATACTTATAGTGGACATTAAAAGATCTCCTTAGAAAGTATTTGTTTATGATTGCAATAAAACGTCAATTTTTTCGAGCAATAAATTAATTATATTAATATAATATACTTACTTACATATAAGTAAGTAATTGTTCGGAAAAAAATCAACTTCTCCATCCAAGATCAGACTTTATTAGAGAAATGGATCTGACAAGCGTTTTTCTTCCCTTAATACTGGATAACTGCCTGGCACCCATTAAGGCTTCAACTACTAATTCTGCACGTGCATCTACCGGACCGGAGAAACTAAACTCCCCCTGCTCCAAACCGGTTTTAAGAACTCTGGAAATCCAGGTCAAGATATCATCCAGCAGCAACAGATTTTGCTTTTTAACCTTTTCCGGAAGTTCTTCAAAATCGAGAATCAACGAACCTGGAGGACAGATACTTTTTCCTTCGTCAAACTCTTTTAATGCGTAATCGAAATAATATTGAAGCTGTTCACGAGCCGAACCTCCTGACTCCACTATTTGAGCGATATCTGCAGCTAATTTCTTCCTGCTGGCTTCGAGCAAGGCTGCAACAAGATCTTCTTTCTGGGGATAATAGTGATGAATTGCCGCATTCTTTATACCCAGCTTTTGAGAAATGTCTTTGTAACTAAATCCATTATAACCTCGACATTGCAAGAAATTCCTTGCGTGATAGAGTATCTGTTGATTAGTCTGGTTAATATCTTTCATAACAACACATGAGCCCGTTAAGAGTACATTGAATAGTGCTTATCCATATAAAACCTAGATCCTCTATTTATTGGATGGAGAGCCTGTTATTTGCAATTCAATGTATTAAATACCAAGCTTTTGACAGGCCCAAAATGCCATATTCCGGATATTATGGTCACTGTCTTTCATAGCTTCTTTGATATATTCATGATATTTTTTATCTCCACTATTGGCCATAGCCCTCAAAACATTACATTTCCATATCCATAAACCATCCTGTCCAATATACCAGAATCGGGGCTGAATTACTTCAAGGAAAGTTTTTTCGTCCATTTTCCAGAGGCTTTCGAGTGAGAGATATTGTGTTACATCGGAAAGATCAACAAAATCTTCCTTTTCTTCCCATTTGTTTTTATTCATAGGGCATACATTCTGACAGACATCGCACCCATATACCCAGGTTTCCATTTTTGTTCTTAATTCCTCAGACTGCAAATCCAGACCATTTGTAAGTTGAGCAATGCATTTTCCTCTATTCATTGAGAAAGGCTTGTTCAAAGCTCCAGTGGGGCAGGAATCTATACATTTATTACAGCCCCCAGGACAGTTTAATGAACGTGTGGGTTGATCATATTCCATTTCAGTATCAATCACCCAGGTATCGATAAAGACCCATGACCCGTATTTTTTTGTGTAAAAGAAGTTATTTTTACCTATATATCCCAGACCGGCATTAACTGCCGCTAAACGAGCAGGGACAATAGAATACGCGGCTTTAAGTTCTAAATCATTCAGATAAGCCTCAAACTCGAGTTTTCGGGAATATTCTTTGGAGTACTTAAGTCGTCCATCAACCAAATAAGCCTTCCCGATATAGTTATCGATTTTCTCAGGAATATTATATTTCCCATATCTCCTTACGCAAACGATTATTGATTTAGCCCACTCTACATTCTTTTGTGGAAAAGCCAAAGGATACAGGCTTTCATATAATGCACGCGATTCAGGAAAACTCTTGATTCTCTCATCAAGGTGTGAAGCATATTCCTCCATTGAATCTACCTTTGCAATTCCACATAAATCGTACCCTAAATCCAAAGCTTTGTCTTTAATAATTGATGACAGGCTAGTTTTACTCATTCAAGTAGTCCTCATGTTAGTGTATTAGCATTATATTCTAAAATAAGCTCCAAGATGTGATCTTAGAATAGTAGTTTGATTGGGATTTCATTTTCGATGTTTTGTTATTAATACTTACTTACATATAAGTAAGTAATGGTTTAAAAAAGTTGGTCGTCCTGTTTTATCTGGTTGATGTTTTAAAACACCTGAATGTCAGTAGTTCTTTTAAACTCCACTTTGACTGAGTGATTCCTGCTTCTCTTGCAGGTGTATTTTTACATTTAAAGCCTTTATCATCCTGATATGTCAATCCTCCATGTTCCCTGCAGAAATTAAAATGTGTACAGTATAGCATCATCCTACTCTCGGCAGGTCGACATTAAATTTTGATGATTTTTACTGATGACGCTTTTGATACAGTGTGCCACAATTGTGCGTAGTTAGTAGGTTAACATTAGCAGGACATTCGTCCTTCATGCTAAATTTTCTCGCAAAAATGTTTCATTACTTAGATATGTCGTGGGAGTTAAGCCGCACGTTAACCAGCCTTAAATGTAATGTACATTTATTGAATGTTCAAAAAACGATATCAAGAAAATTAATCTAGCCTCTAATGTCGACCTGCCGAAAGTAGGATCATTCTATCTATTAAACACTTTATTTTCTTCGAAAATCCTATCGTTTTTCTTGAAATTCTATTGTTGTCTTGCCTGAATGTCAGGTTTTGTCTTTCGAGTAAACTTGTTGAGATCTCAGTTTCTTCAATGTCTTTTCCAAATATAATCTTCTTTGCAATCTTCTGTAACTTTCCTCCTTTTCTTTTTTTGACTACCTGAGCATGCCTCAAGTCATCAGGAGGAACAGGTTTTGGATTCTTTGGCCGTCCTCTCTTCCCTGTTCTGGGGAACTCTTCTATTTCTCCAAATTGTTTGAGAAGAGCTTTTCCATAAAATTCTAACCCATCAGAGACAAAAAAAGGCTTTGATTCAGAAAGACGTTTAGCCGTTAATTTCACTAATTCGTCCGCAACATGCTGTTTTCTGGGACCTATAGAAAAAGCAACTATTAACCTGCAACTTGGTGCAAAAGCTACCCACATCCACGGGCCATCATCTTCATAATTTTTCATCCTTGGGACGATTTTTTTTGGACAATTACCCATATCTCATCCATTTCAATCTTGGGTACATTCAGGTCTTTCATCAAATTCTTATTTACCTTATCACAGCCTTCTGCTGCACGATCTAACCACCTGCGTACAGTAGCTGGAGTTATCCCCAATACATCAGCAATACCCTCTTCACTCATCCCTTTCATTGCCATTTTCAAAGCTAAATCAATAACAAACTCCTCTTTACGGAGATCACTGTAGAAAGTGCCTGTGTAGTCATTGAATACTTTGCCACAGTGGTGACAGATGTATTTTCTGACTTTTTCTCCACGACTCATAGATGTTCCATTTCCGACAATGTTGCCTTTATCCTTAAGACCGTAAAGTTGGCATAAATTATTTGGACAAGCAACGTCAGTAAATTGTGGTTTAGGACCTCGTTTCCCCATAAATATAATTATATTACTTCTATTATATAATATCAACTCAATGAAAATGAACTACCGACAACCAGGAGGAGTTTCTTTTTGTCGGACAGTTCTGTTCATCCCCTTATATAACAAAATTTACACGTGAAGAAGTGATGAAGGAATATATCTTTCTTCATAATCTTGTGAATGAAGGGATAAAAATGGGAGAAATTAAGGACTTTTCCACGGAGTTGACCATAGCAATGTTTCATCAGGGCAGCAGGGCAGTTATAAGCTTGATTCTGGATTCAAACATGTCTTTGGTATGGATAAACTCATCGAGAAGGGATTCCAAATAGTCTGGAATGGTCTTAGTAAAGAATAATTCCTTTCCCATCATCCAAGTAAATTAATCAATCTGTTTTAGTGAAAAAGAGGGAATTATTCCCAGAACATGAGTGACCAGTCAATCAGGCGAAAGGAACGCACCTTACGAAAATTATTTAAAAAATTGAATAAGAATTGATGAAGAAAGATTATAGGAGAGCGAACGATGCTGTACAGAAAAGTGCCAAAGAATGGAGATGAGCTTTCAATACTGGGATTCGGGTGCATGCGCCTCCCAGTTAAATAAAATGGTACTATAGATGAGGAAAGGGCCACAAGGCAGGTGCGCTATGCAATAGATCATGGCGTAAATTACGTTGATACGGCCTGGCCCTATCATATGGGAGAGAGCGAGCCCTTTTTAGGCCGCGCTCTTGCTGACGGATATCGGGAAAAAGTTAAAATTGCCACAAAACTCCCGTCCTGGCTTGTAGAAAGCCGCGAGGATATGGATAAATTCCTGAATTCCCAGCTGGAAAGACTCCGGACAGACCATATTGATTATTACCTTATCCACGGTCTTTCAGGAGAAATCTGGGATAAAATGGAAGCTTTTGGCGTGATGGATTTCCTTGAGAAAGCAAAAATTGATGGGCGAATTATTAATGCAGGTTTTTCCTTCCATGGATCAGGTGAAGACTTCAAGCGGATTGTAGATGCATATCCCTGGATTTTCTGCCAGATCCAGTACAACTTCATGGACGAAATGGACAGGCAGGAACTGAGGGG
Organism: uncultured Methanosarcinaceae archaeon; assembly: GCA_963722085.1. Classification (GTDB taxonomy): domain Archaea; phylum Halobacteriota; class Methanosarcinia; order Methanosarcinales; family Methanosarcinaceae; genus Methanosarcina. The sequence goes on from CAVRNH010000067.1 coordinate 19,076, forward strand.
CTTAAATATGCAGCTGCGGAGGATCTGGGCGTAATCGTAATGGAACCTCTTCTCGGAGGGAACCTGGCCAATTCAGTACCTCCGGAAGTGGAAGAAATCTGGAACGAAGCATCAATTAAGCGTACACCCGCTGAATGGGCACTCCGCTGGGTGTGGAACCATCCGGAAGTTACAGTTGTGCTTTCAGGCATGAATGAGGAAGCCCAGGTAGAAGAAAACCTGAAAATAGCAGGTGAAGCCTACCCGAACTCCATGACTGAAGCCGAAGTACAGCTTGTTAGTAGAGTTGAGCAAAAATACCGTCAGCTTATGAAAATTGGCTGTACAGGTTGTCAGTATTGCCTCCCCTGCCCTTCAGGAGTTAACATCCCTGAGTACTTCAGTATTTACAATAACCTGCACATGTTCGGGAATAAGGATAACGCCAAATTCACGTATGCAATCAGGATGAGCGGAGTGTTCACAAATACCGAACCAGGAGGATTTGCTTCTCAGTGCATTGAGTGCGGTCAATGCATGGAAATATGTCCCAAAAGTTTGAAAATACCTGATCTTCTCAAAGCTGTGGCAGAGGAGCTGGAGGGGCCTGACCTGGAACAAAGGATGGCTATGGCTAAGCAACTGTTCAAGAAAAAATAATTCCAGAGAAAATCTGCGAACTGAGTAATTGAGTTAAATATACCATTTGCTGACCGAAAATAGTAGGATAAGAGTAATACTCAATTGGATAACAGCTAGAATAATAACCAAATATAGTAGCCAAATATAGTAGCCAAATATAGTAGCCAAATATTGTAGCCAAATATAGTAGCCAAACTAATAAAAATTAGGACTTATGCATTATAAGTACAAAATCAAGTACAATAGACTTTATTGTTAAAGTGCTTTATCATACTTAAAATGCTTTATCATACTTAAAGTTTAATGCTATCAAATCGATCGATTTCTAGCTCAACTGCGTAAGTCCTATAAAGCATTAGTAAAGCTCTTTTTTATTAACCCGTGTGGCGAGTTGTTCGCTATCGATAGGTTTCGGGATCAAGTCCCAAAAGTACACGGAGAAAATAACTTAAAGTATTGTGTAAACGTTGTTATAATTAGCACCATTGGCCATATAATAATAAAGACGGTCTATTAATAGACCCACGTCTTGTAAAACCAGTACATCGATTCCAAAGTATATCAAGATTAAATTTTGAATTTAAATTAAGGAATGACGAATATAGGGCACTCACAATAAACCGCTGAAAGCGCGGAAAACGCGGAATAAAGAGAACATGGGCATAGTTCTTCCGCGCTTTCCGTGTTTTCCGCAGTTATAAAAGTGTAGAACAAGTTTTTTCTTGCCTTCCTTTGTCCAACACTTATAAACCGAATAACTCTAACTTAAGTATTTGTAATTGTAACTGTAATCAGTTCCTGAATTATGCATCTATTTTTGAATCGAAGCACTAGAATGTACCTAACTTTTCTTAACGGGTTTTACTGCGGGTATTCTGTGGCGTTAGAAGTTGTACTGGCGGGCTAGGGCAAGGTCGACAGGATTATTGGGGGAAGGAAATATAATGTATGATTTATATTTTTAAGTATATATTGATTACAAAATCAGGAAGAAAATGTATATTCTGAAAGTGCCGTTAAGCGGCGACGTGTTCAAGAAAAACTGTCACCTGCGTCAGTCTGTGTGAATGAGTTTGTTACTCGAGTGAGAGGGAGGAATCAATTTACTACGATATGAGTTTATTAGAAATTTTCTTTGGTAAAAAATTGAATAGGAAGGAGTGTGTTTAACTATGGCAAAAACGATAGATGCAGAAAAATTCAATCAGTTATACGAAAGTGGGCTTAACGATAGTCAAATTGCCCGCGAATTGGGTTCAAATGTTGTCACTATCTGGAAGTTCAGATACAAGCTTGGGCTGCCAGTGGTCAAGGAAAGAAAACAATATAATGATGCCGTCTTGATGGAACTCTATCCAGATGGATATGACGATTGTCAAATTGCGAAAAAACTTAATACTACTCTGGGGATCGCATGCCGGTGGCGAAAACTACATAGGATGCCCGCTCATACACCTCCAAAAGTAAATGGATACTCGTTAGAAAAGGATTATGAGAGGATATTGTCTGGTGAAAGTGTCGATAATCTTATTCCTCTACATGCCAAGCACATAGCAGCTTTTAGAAAAATTGAAGGCAAGGACATGACGATGGGTGACAAAGTAAAGACTACTGACTTACCTGTCCATGCTATAAGACTATTAACAAAGGTCTACAATCACCACGTTTGGCGTTAATTTCAGTAGTTCACTAATTTTCACTTTTCCTTAAATGACGTCTTTTGATACTATATATATGGTGAAAACGCCGCCATATGTCTCTTTTATCATCTAAATCTGGATATAGCCCTAAAATTGAATTAAAGTCAAAAGAATGTATTGATTCAGTATTACAACCTCTCATAGATCATGTAACCATTAAAATCAATGGTTCACTTACAAGTGAAGACATTTTTCGTACTGTTGTGAATATGGCAGTCAACAAGACTTCTGTTCACTCTGTTTCAAGCAGTACCAAAATGTTGCATGTGAAACATCCATACGTAACCATCTTAAAAAATTAGACATAAAAAAGCTTTAATCGAATGAAAAGATTCTCCTTCAAAATCCAATAAAACCCTGAAAACAGGTAAGAGCTATGAATTTGCTGTTGATTTCACCAATGATTCTTATTACGGAAAAAAGGATCCATCTTGTAAAAAATACGTGATACGTGGACAGGCTAAAAAGTCGACAAACTCTTTTTACTCCTACATCTCCATCTACATCAGTAACAAGAACGAAAGGTTTACTGTATCTGTTCTTCCTGCAGAAAAGAAAAAACAAAAGTTGAATATCCTTCCTATTTTATCGACCTTATTAAAAGACTGAATTCTAAAATTAAGGTTCTTTGCCTGGATAGAGAATTCGATTCCATAGACGTGTTTGAATTTTTGCAAAATAATAAAATTCCATATATAGTTCCAGTTGTTGAGAAAGGAAAGCAGATGAAGCAGATCCTTAAATGAAATAAGGCACGCAGTGAATAATATGTTATGAAGAATTCCACAAACAGATTCTTTTGAATATTGTCATTGATGTCAAGTATCTAAAAGGAAAAAGAGGGAAAAAGGGACGTGAGAATCTTGGTTTTGTGGTTTTTGGAGTAAAATGGACTCCAAGAAAGGTCAGTACGGTTTACAGAGAAGGTTTGCTATTGAGTCATCATACAGGATGAGGAATGTTGTTAAACCAGGAACCTCATCTAAAGATGCTATTATCAGGTACTTTTATGCGCTGATATCTTTTCTGCTGAAAAAAATATGTGTATACATTCAGAAAAAGCATTTTACGATTGTAAAAAGAGGACCTAAGGTAGATGGAGACAAGTTCAGATTTGATATGCTTGTACTTCTCGTTGAGGAATGGCAAACGGAAATTAAGGGTTAGGAAAGTAGTGGAGTGTATGAGGTAAATGGAAATAAATAGAGGAAAGAGATTTTAGCTAACTACTGAATTTAAGAAAGAGCCCAAAGGCACTGGATCCATTCACTGTATCCCCCAATACAGTCACTCCAAAATTATGCTCCCCCAAGCATATTGGTCCGAAGAAGGATCAACGGCCTTCAGGCGATTCTTTTATATATAGATGATTCCCCAGTTCCCAACTCCAGAGTATAATAATATCCTAAATTGTTTTAAATTAATTATAGAGCCTATCCCAAAAGTAATATTATGTTAAAATTATAAATTTACTTTTATGTCATTCCGTGAAATCGATGACGTTCTATGGAAATCCATAGAGCCTTATCTTCCTCCACAGAAACCACTTATAGGAAGGCCACGTGCAAATATGAGGAAGTTAATGAACGGTATTTTGTACGTTGTTATGACAGGTTGTACGTGGAAAGACGTTCCTCGTCACTATGGATCTAAGTCAACGGTTCATAGATTTCATCTTTACCTGTGTGAACATGGTACCTATCAGAAGATTTTCAATGAGCTTTTAAACGAAGGTTACGAATTGAAGAAAATAGATCTCTCTCATTGCTTTACTGATACAAAAGATATTCCGGCTAAAAAAGGGGGAATATCGGCTACGATGGCCACAAAAAAGTAAAAGGAATAAAATTAAGCGTTTTAGTAGACTTACAGGGTCTACCTCTCTCTATTATCGTTGTTCCTGCAAATAAGAATGATTCAACACTTTATATACCTACATTTAAAAATTTCAAGATAAAGAGACATGTAGGAAGGCCTGTTAACAGGCCTTCCAAAGTGACAGCTGATGGAATGTATGATACAGCTAAAATTAGAAAATATAACAGGAAAAGAGGAATAAAGTCCAATATACCAGTAAATAAAAGAAATCGGAAGAAAAAGAAGAGAGGAAGACCAATAAAGGTAGATCAGGAAGAATACAAAAAGAAAAGCGTAGTAGAAAGGTTCTTTAGCTGGATAGAATTATGCAAGAAAGTATTTCCAAGATATGAAATTAAAGAGGCATCATATTTAGGAGTTGTAATGTTAGCAGCAAGAATTAGATTACATGAAGTTTTGGGATAGGCTCATACAAAAAATTGTTTTTAAGCAAAAGAGACTTCCAGATGAAAACTTTCAATGCAAGCATAAAATCCTTATTTATGCATATTGAGGATTAGTTTGCTTGTATAAAATGCTGTTAAATTAACCTGGTTAGTTAACTTTCCTATACTTTCCTATATTATCGCCAATCAATTAGAAATTTTTACTTTATGTGAATTATACTACGCTTTTCGGATTCATTCGTATTGAAGTATTAACTATCCAGTAATGAACGATTCATTTTCTCTAATAACCGTAATTCGGTACTCATTATGAATATTTTTCAAACATTAAATACCAATTAAAAATTTTTGTTCCTGATTACAGACCCAAAAATCAATAGATTCTGAAACTAAGTATTTAAAAACTCTAGGAAAATATTAATGTGATTAAAATAATACAGGGTTGGAGGAATTTGGTTGAGCCTTTTAAATGATCCTGTAGCACCTACAAGGAATGCAAATGCTAGTTCTTTAGCATTGAAAACAGCTATTCTTTTGTTGCTTATTCTCTCCCTGGTACCCTCAGCCAGTGCAAGAGACTACGCATTGGAAGGAGCTACCACGAATATAACTATCAGCCCCAGTGGCATAGTTCACGTTGAAGAATCAATTTCATATGTATTTGAAGGACAATACAACGAGGTTTTTAGAAAACTAGAAGTGTTGCCTGGGGAATCAATTCAGAATATCAAGGGAAATTGTTCAGACGAGGCATGCAATTTCAGTATTAAACCAACTTCAGAAGGATATGAACTTATAGGCTCGCTCCCGAATCCCACCCCTACAAAAGTAACTTTTTTTATTTCCTACGACCATTACGGTGCAGTTAAAGTCCATAAAGACATTACCGAATTCCACTATAAGCTTTGGGGCGACGAATGGGAAAAACCTTTGGGAAGCTTAAAAGGAAGCATTGCATTTCCTGTGAAAAACGAAAGTGAACTCCAGTACTGGATTCATCCGACCGGCTATACACAGGATGTAAATGTGAAGCATAATATCATCAATTTAAGGACAATGGAGATCCCTTCTAATCAATGGTATGAAATCAGAGTGGCTTTCCCAAGAATCGAATCTCCCAATTCCAGCCTGGTTCAGATAGATAATGAAGAGGGCCTTGAAAAAATAAAATCCATTGAGGCTGGGTATGAAACTAAAGGCTCGCTCTTAAAGAACCTATTTAACCTTACAATTGCTTTTGCGTTCCTAGCCCTGATATTTCCCTTCTATATATACTTTAAATTTGGCAGAGAACCGAAAATTGATTACCACGCAATGTATGAGAGGGAGCTACCTACGAATTCCAGGCCTGCCGTGGTTAATGCCATCGTGCAGGGAAAGTCGGGCGTTCCTACTATGAACGGGTTTACTGCTACAATTATGGACCTTGTGAACCTAGGTCATATTTCTCTGCGCACTGTAAAATCGGAAGAGAAAAAGGCACTAGGCCTCTTCAAATCCGAATCTGAAGATATTCTAATTGAAATTCTTGGCAATGATTCCTATAAGGAAGCCCAAGGGAATAGACATGAGTTGGAAGACTTTGAAAAAGATGCATTAAATTTATTAAAAAGTCATGCTTCTGGAGGTAAAGTCTCCTGGAGTAAACTGAAAGAAGAGCTTGGAAAGGGAACAGCTTTCTATGATTTTATTACTGCCTGGAATAAAAAAGTTAAGGCACGTACTGAAGTTGGTAAACTCTTTCTGTCCACAGGAAACAAGTATATATTTGGGTTTGGTTTGGCCACTGCATTAATAGTATTCTTTTATTTTATTGTGCTCTCTGATTATTTCCCTTCCGATGAATTTCCCCTGGCATCAAAACTGAATTTACTGATTGGTTTAATCTTCGGACTTGAGGTTATAATAATATTTATTTCCGCAGTGTTTGAAAAGGTGCTAGGACGCTGGACTCCCGAAGGGAGGCTCTACTATGAACGCTGGAATAATTTTAAAAAATACCTCACGGATTTTTCTGCTCTTGAAGAGCACCCTCCGGAATCGATAAAGATCTGGGACCATTATTTGGTTTATGCAACCGCTCTCGGAGTCGCAAAAGAAGTCCTTCATAACATGTCTCTGGTCGTTCCTTCAGACAAGCTACAAGGGAGTAATTTTTATCTTGTACATCACAGCTATATCCAATTTGGTTCCGGCTTTGGGAGCGCTTACGCATCGTCCGCCCCATCCGGAAGCGGAGGCGGGGGAGTTGGAGGCGTAGGTGGGGGCTCCGGTGGAGGCGGCGGTGGCGCCAGGTAATTTACTTTTGATAAAAAGAAGGTGATCTATTTGCTAATAGAAATTTTAGTAATAATAATATTAATACTGGGTTTGCTTTTCGTAATAATTTACAATAACCTTATCAAGCAACGAAATAGAGTAGAAAATGCCTGGGCTCAGATAGAGGTTCAGCTTAAAAGGCGCCATGACCTTATCCCTAACCTGCTGGAAACGGTAAAAGGGTATGCAAAACACGAAAAAATCCTTTTCGAAAATGTTACAAAAGCCCGGACTGCAGTTATGTCCGCACATAATGTAAATGAAACTGCCGAAGCATCCAATTACCTTTCCTCAACCCTGAAATCTTTATTTGCAGTTGCAGAGAACTATCCTGAACTGAAAGCCAACCAGAACTTTTTACAGCTCCAGAAAGACCTCCTGGAGACCGAGGACAAAATTGCTTATGTAAGACAATTTTATAATGATACAGTTATGAAATATAACATTAGCATTCAGACAATTCCGACAAACATTATCGCATCTTTGACAGGTTTCCAGAAAAAAGAGTTATTTGAAACCGTGCAAACAGAAAGGGAAGTCCCGAAGGTTGAGTTCTGATCCAATGGTTGAGTTCTGATCCAATGGTTGAGTTCTGATCCAATGGTTGAGTTCTGATCCAATGGTTGAGTTCTGATCCAATTATACTATAAGGTTACTCGCCAAATTTGCTAAATAAATATACTAATCAAGTATACTAATTGAGTGTACTAAATCAAGTTTACAATTGAATGTACTAATTAGATATACTGAATGAGTGTACTAATTGAGTATACTAATATTGTGGCCTCCGCGGTTGAACAAGAAATCAATGGATTTAAACCCTCAACTGTTTAAATAGTAAATTTGACAGAACGTCTAAAGTACTTGATTTTGTACTTAAGTGTGTAAGTTTAACTTTATACAAATTTGATCACAAAATCCATTTCTCAATGGAATTGACTCAAGGCAATTTAGCATCCGTGGTCAAGTCACATTTGAGCATTCAATGGCAATTCAATGATTAATCTTGGAACGGTTTTCAAAAACTAAATCTAAGTACAACCTTCCTGCCAGAGGGTAGTGATGAAATCAATAGTCAAAAAATGTAAGGTGAAAGGTACTTTCATTTGTTTGTGCCTGTTATTTGAAGAATTTTATGTTCCTTTTGGACCAGAGTTCTTCTTTTCTGCATTAAATTCATTAATCGCTTTTGCGGTATTCTCAAGCAGCTTGAAAGCGAGGTCCTGATCCGGCCAGAACGCCAGCCCACAGTCTGGGCTTGCATACTTTATGCGATCCCCAAGAACGGAAAAAGCCGTTTCAAGCCTCTTTTTTATGACATAGGGAGTCTCTAGCTCAGTTACGATTTTTTGCATGTACCCTTTTCCTTCCAGGCATTGACTCCGTACTTTTCATTTACAATACTTATAAGACTAAAAATATCTGTTCTCGATACTCCAACTCCTACATAAGTATTTGAATCCTCCAGTACTTTTTTGTCCAGAAGATCCAGGTAGGAAGGAGCACCCGCATACTCAAATCCGATGATATTGATAGGGGTTTCACATATAAGCTTATACTTCAATGGGGAATACAGGTGAATCTCCATGTCTGCTCCCTGCTGCCGGGCATAGGTGGAAGCAAGATTAAGAGCTGATATGATGTCAGCGTCAGAAAACTGAATATTATCATTTAATCCCAAACTGATTTCATCCAGGGCTATAACCTTAATTTTGAAATTTTTTGCAGTTTTAAATGCCTGTTTAATGAATTTCTCAATATCCTGTGCAATAATATGATATGCATCAACATAATCCGTTGCTCCGAACGCCTGAAGATACGTACCTGTAGGACCTGCAACACAAACTCTTACTTCAAGAGTCTTTCCGGTCTCTTTTTTACACTGTCTTGCAACCTCTTCAATTATTTCCAGCTCAAGGATCTTTGCATTTTCTTCTCTCAGTACATATGGTTCATAACAATTCTTCTCTTCTTTTATAATGTCAAGAAACTGACCTATCATATCTCTAAACTGAGGATATGTGGGAACGTGCACTCCCACATCAATTTTTCTCTGGAAAGCCTCCCTTATAATGGAAAAGAGTTTTTCGTCTTCGTTTCTATTTTCAACAGCAGCCTTTACCCACTCTCTCGTGATCCCCTCAGGGGTGGGAAGGCTGCCTTCGTCGATAAAAACAATCCCCTGCATGCCTGTTATATAAGACAGATGAAGTTTTATGGATATTGGAATTATTTGACGCTGCAGTGCAAATTTCCTAAAACTTGGATATAAAACGGAATTTAAGTAAGTCGGGATTATCTTAATAAGGAAATATTTGGGGTATTAGCACGAAAATTGAGATTAAGCTATGAACAAATACTATTGCATGAATGAGGTAAA
>CAVRNH010000068.1:0-4827 GCA_963722085.1 uncultured Methanosarcinaceae archaeon
TGATACAATTTGGCATGTAAAACACTGGCAAATAAAAGAGGAACACATGAAATAGATGGGATTTTTAAACTACAATCTTCCAAAGTTTTCCTGTCAGTCTTTTGTATTTTCAATGACAAATCGATGGAGAATACAAAAAGAGACGTAATGACGTTAATGACAGCGTAACTGAAGAGATAAGGGAATGTGAAAGGGTCACGAAAACCTCGATAGTAACCATTTCTATGCAGATATCTTGAAGCTTATTATTGATAATTTCTCAGAGCTTATGGAGTAGATAAGATGAAAGTCGGATATTTGACTTATTGCCCAGGCAATAAAATTCCTGTCAGCGAGGAGCTATTAAATAAATTTGAGATGTTCAGAGATAATAAATCTCAAGCTCAGACAATTAGGAATATATTATGTATGGCATTGGATGTACAACTGAGCAAGATAGAACTTAGCTACGGTCATACTCAAAAAATAAATGCAAAGATAGAAATGGCACTCGAGAAGGAAAGAAGTAAACGCGGGACATCTAAAAGAGAAACCGTGCGACAGTTAATAAGAGAACAATTAGAGAACATTGATGGAACCCGAAATTAAATTTATATTCCCTCTATTCGTGAGGAATGGTATAACATATTATTTTAATATCGGGCTTGACTTATGTGACATTGATATTGGCAGCACTTACTATTTCTGCTTTTGATTTTGAGGAAATCCAAAAGACAGTATTTACTCCATCCATTAAATACTACTCTCTAATACAGTTTGTCAACCTGTGCAAAGAAAAATCTTTAGTATTGATGATCCTGAGTAATAATACAAGAAAGTCTTTTATTCTTTTCTTTCAATTGTTAAAGCACAGGTATATACTAGACATATTATCACCTTCGCAATAAAAAACATAGTATCTTTTAGAAACTGGTTAGCCGGTTTAAAATCTTCTGTGTCTTCCATTTATATCAAAGGTGAGATATATTTATTAATAATATCACAAAGTTTTTATTTTAATCAGTCTATGTAATTATTACAGGTCGATTACCCATCAAGTACCGCGTTGAATTTCCTCCCATTTCAAACAAAATCATCGACCTGTTAAATTGTCCCCTATTGGAAAAGCTTACTGATGCTTCGTAAGTACCGCTGAGAGCCTCTGAAAACTTTACCAAGAACCTTAGAATCAGTCTATTTTAAAGAACAAAAAGTTCCAGCTCTCCTTTCTCAAACAAGGCAAAAGCTCCATTATTTTTATACCCCACGTAATTAGGACAGGAGAAGAGAGAAAGCAATTTTCCATCAAACCACCACTTGTATCCTTTTTCAAGGGCTGTGTGGCCTCTTACAATTCTTTTTAGATTATTTGTCTTTAAAAAACCGTCTACAATGTCAGGCCCGAATTCCTTGATTGTGGAACCTCTAGATGAATGTGTAAAGCCGGGGCGATTTGAAGGGTCATTCCAGAGATAGGGAAAAGCTTCCTCCTTTGTAATAGTGTCAATACTTCCAGTACCGTTAATCCCGCCATGTACGCAGAATGTATTCCCCGAAAGAACTGCAGCTACAGGCATTTTATCATAAGTCTGGCTAACCCTAAAAAGAAAAGTCTGATCAGAGTCTATTTCCTCATAGAAGCCATAGTAGAGATTCATTTCTACAGTTTCATGATTACCCCTAAGCAGAAAAATATGTTTTGGATCTTCAATTTTTAACTGGAAAAGCCTTAACAGAACCTCAGTTCCTTGAGGTCCTCTATCCACATAGTCCCCAAGAAAAAGAATGTTTTTGCAGTCTAGTTCTTTTCTCTTTTCTATTATGTAATTAAGAGCTCGCAGGTCTCCATGAATATCCCCAACAAGCATTATTGGCTCAGCATTAATTCGAAGTACTGCAGGTTCTAAGTCGAAAATACTATCTACTTTAGGAAGTAGGAGAGATAATTCTTTTTTTGCGGTTGCTTTATTGATGTTCCTTCCTGCTGCCATAAGATCTCACCCTTATTAACCAAGTCTGGCCAAGACTAAAAATAATTTTATTGTGGTTTGCCAATTGCTTAAATAATTACTAATTTAATATTTACATCGTTATCCTTATGTATTTTTGGCTTTAGGGATTTATGGTGACTCTGTTTTGAAATTCTAGTGCCCTACATGTCCATCTGCGATCGCTAGACCATGCTAAAACAAAATGTTAAAGTCTTAGGCTGCTAAATAGATGTTGTTTTTTTAAATAAACAATAACTGTAGGCAACATAACAATAAAGTTTATATATATTTAAAAACTTAATCAGTACCCAGTAACTAATTTCTGAGGTGATCTTTATATCTGACATGAGAAATTTTGTTTTACGAGACGAAAATGGTACTGAACATGGAGTTTTCGCTGGAAAACAGCCTAGACAGGCTGCTCTGAAAGCTGCAAACCGCGGGAACAGGGACAAAATCTAAACCGGAGATTATCCGGCTCAGGGAACGCGGAACAAAGAAAGTGCACGTTTTCAAGGCATGGAAACAAACTGTCAAAGCTCCCGAAAAAAGGCCTGAATGGATGCCAGATAAAATAAGCAAGCCCTTTGTTAAGAAAGAAAGATAGAGACAATCGAGTGAAAAAACAAATATGGGAAGTATATTTTTTCTGGTGGCTCTGCTACTTTTTAACAGATTATAAAGTAGATGATCTAAGAAATTATTTGATCCTGAAGAAAGATAAGACTCAGAGACTGCAAATACGGTTTACTTTAGTTCAGGCTCAAGACTTAGAGCGTGTCTTAAAATTAAACTTGATCCTACAACTGGGATAGGACTCATGCATTTGAACTGAAAAACAGTAGCATTAAACTGCTAAATGTTTAAAATGTAGATTTAAATCATGATGTTTATTGTACTTGATTTTATACCTCGAGTGCGTATGTCCTTGAGATAAAGTGCTATCCTTAAGGTCAATATATACCTGAATTTAGGGAAAATTTACTATCTGAATTTGAAATTAACGTCGCCTATTATCCAACAGGAGAAATGATTTGAATTTTAAGACAGCCTCTTACACTTTTCCCTTACAACCATAACAGGGACTTTCGAATGACGGACGAGATTTCCTGTAACGCTGCCCAGAAGTAGCCTATCCAGTCATGTCTTTCCTTTTTAGCTAATTCTTTATGTAGAATGTCGTTTTCTCGGTACTTGTTTTGGAAGTTCATGATTAAATTATAAAAAGTTTTATGGCTATTAACTGTCAAGTTATAGATGTTACGAATAAAGAATACTTTAAGGCAAAATAGAATTAAATATATTATATATTAAGACTATTATATTTGTATAAGTAGTCGCAGTAAACACTTTAACATTAATCATCGACAGTAGGCATATTACCATCAAAGAAGGGGAGCCTGAAGGGGATAATGGAAGCTAAAATGAAGCAATCTTCGGCAACGAACCTGAATCCTGTGCTTAGTGTGGGAAAGGATGGGACGGTTCTTTATTCAAATGTGGCGGGTGAGCCCTTATTACATGAGTGGGGCGTGGGAGTTGGAGAAAAACTTCCTTCTTATATCGTAGATTTTGTGAAAAGGGTAATTTCCCGGAATAGCCCAGAAAAAATGGAGGTTAAAGCGGGAAAAAAGGTATACTTGGTAGCATTTCACCCCTTACCCGAAGAAGAATGCGTAAACATTTCTGGATTCGAAATAAGTGACCAGAATGAGTTTGAAGAAAAACTTCAGGAAAGCGAAAGAAGGTATCACCTGCTCTTTGAGAACATGTTGGATGGATTTGCATACTGCAAGCTGATTTATGATGACTGTGGACATCCTGTAGATTTCATCTATTTAGATACTAACAGGGCATTCGAACAATTAACCGGCTTAAAAAAAGTGAATGGCAAGAGAGCTACCGAAGTAGTTCCAGGGATAAAGGAGTCACATGCAGAGTTACTTGAGATTTACGGTCGAGTTGCTTTGACAGGCAAGCCTGAGAAGTTTGAGATAGAGTTCAAGCCTCTGGGAATATGGCTTTCGATCTCTGTTTATAGCACGGAAAGAGAACACTTCGTAGCTGTTTTCGATAACATCACCGAACGCAAGCGGGCAGAGAGGGCGTTGCGAGAGAGCGAAGAGAAGTATCGTGTCGTAGCAGATAACACCTCCGACTGGGAGTTCTGGCTGGACCTTGATGGCCGTTTCCTGTACACGTCACCTTCCTGCGAACAAGTCACCGGATACGCGGCTCGGGAGTTCATGGACAAACCTGATCTGCTCCAAGAAATCATACATCCGGACGATAGGCAGGCATTTCTCCAGCATCGGCATGATATGCCATCGAGTCACCACGGTGACATCGAGTTTCGCATTGTAACAAAAGATGGCGAAATAAGATGGATTCACCACCTGTGCCAGTCCCTCTACGACGGTGATGGGCGCTACGCAGGAAGCCGGGGCAGCAATCGCGACATCACCGAGCGTAAAAGGGCCGAGGAGACGTTGGCTTTCGAGCGATCGCAGCTCCTGTCCATTTTCGATGGCATCGACGATGTGGTGTACGTGACTGATCCGTACACCTACGAGGTGCTGTACGCGAATAAGGCGATGAAGGAGAAGTTTGGCAGTGAACTCATGGGAGGGATTTGCTACCGGGAGTTCCAGCGAAGGGACTCTCCCTGCGATTTCTGCTCCAATCCGATTATTTTAAAGGATAATGACAAGCCCTACCATTGGGAGTATTACAACCCCACGGTGGACCGGTATTTCATGATCATGGACCGGATCATCAAGTGGCCGGATGGCCGGGATGTGCGGTTCGAGATCGCAAAGGATATTACCGAGCGCAAGCGGGCCGAGGAGGCGTTGCG
>CAVRNH010000069.1:0-3876 GCA_963722085.1 uncultured Methanosarcinaceae archaeon
ACATCAGTGTTTTTTAAATACTGTCCGTAAGCTTCTCTTTAGCGTTATTTAATTTTTCTTGTTCACTTTTCTTTACCTTCATGTAACCTTTATATTCTTTTTCAAAAGGTGCGTTAAATACCTCATGCAAAAATGGTTTTTCAAATTCCTCATATTTCTTTGCGTATTCTGGATCTTCTTTTATTCTCTGTAAATGCTTATCATAGTCTTCATCCCAACCAGGATATCTATTTGTATAACTAAATTCCCCTGCAATGATATCTGCAAATGTAGATTCTAGCTGTTTTTTATTTTCAGCTTCCTGCTCTAATTTTTCAATTTTAGCCCTCAGCTCAATTAATTCATATCGTTCAACAGTTGCATTTGCAGCTGCCTTAGCATAAGTTTCAGATTCATTTTTGAGTCTTAAAAATCAGAATGTTGAGCAGGATCAAGCTCTTTTTGAATTGTAAGATAAGGTACATATTTAAGGTATATCTCTTTGAGCTTTTCAGGGCTTGCCCTAAAGTAGGCTGCCTTTGTGTCATCTAATGTGTGACCCATGAAGAATTCAACATGAAAAGAATCAGCACCAGCATTGAGCATCACACTATTAAAGTACTTACGGATGTTATGAGATCTTATTAAATTCCAAGTCATTTTAGGTGTGCTCTTTTGTGCTTTTTCAGACATCACCCTATATATTTTCATAAATGCATCTCTATCTATTTTCCGTTCATTCTCGTCTTTGCTTTTTGAGAAAGAATTTGATACATGTCTATTGATGAATAAAAAATCATCATCTGAGTAGATATATTGTTTTTCTAGCTGCCTTTGCCTTCTGGTTCTATCAACCTTTGCAGTCCTACCCCTATAATTAATATAATCCCATACAGCTCTTGATGCTTCAGGACTTAGAAAAGTAATAAAATCAAATTTTACTTTTTCCCTTCTGAGCTTTAAAGTTGTTACCTCTTTTTCTGAATCATAACCTTTCTTGAAGTCCTTAACCTTTAAATTGGTAATTTCATTTGCTGATAATCCACTTGAGGCGCCAACTAATAATACAGCCTTCTCCAGAGGATCACAAATTTTTAGAACATCCTGCAAGTCTTCCTTTTCTGGAATTTCAGTATTTTCCTCTAAGGACTTTACTTTACCCGTCCTTAGTAGTTTAGGTAATTCAATATCATTTCTGCTGTAAAAACTCCTAATCCCACTCATATACATTTTTACAGTCATTGGAGCAAGTTTTTTCTCATCTTGGAGAAGCTTACGAAATTATATGAAATATTTCTTGATATTCCTTTTACGTATACGAACACCATTATCTATTTCATCTTCTGCTTCCTCAATTAATTCTTCAGGTGTTTTATCTATCCATTTACAAAAAACTTTCATTGCCAGAAGATAATTTCGTTCTGTATTAGGGCTTGGATTTACTGCACCTTACCATTCTGATATTATAGGGTCTTTTTTCAATTCAAAATTTTTCATACTATTAACAACCACCTGGGAGTATTAACTTTTAACGCAAAACTCCCAGGATAGTTGTTCCGATAATCCCGATTCCTGTCCAGACTGCATAGCCGGTCCCTATTGGTAATGTCTTCAGAGCCTGGGATAGGAAATAAAAGCTTAGGAACATGCAGATGACTGTAAAGATGCTGGGATAAAGTCTCGTGAAACCTTCCGTGTATTTCAGCCCTATTGCCCAGGCTGCTTCAAAAAGACCCGCGATAAAAAGAAAGACCCATTGCATTCTCGTTCCACGACCTGCTTATGTAAGTTTTATGTGGTTGCAGTAAAGACAGAGTGTTAGGCAAAGACTACATGAAATGTATTAAAAACTATTTCTCCTTATAACCTTGCCTGATACAACTCTGGAAAAGCTTGTTAATTTCAGAGGTAAGATTCTTGAATTTTAAATCAAAACTAAAAATAAACTAAGCAAACAATAAGCCTTTAACTTATGCGAGAGAATATTTTAATATGGGAGCTCCGAAGTACCTAAAACGCTACCTCAAGGTACAGGAAAATGAAATGCCTGCTCTCTTCAAGATAACGGAGAAAATTCCTGTTAAGTTCTATCCGGACATGCCGCTTGAAGAACTGAGGGAAATTCATAAGCAAGGCATTGAAGAGTACCGAAAACTTCGCGAGAAGCTTGAAAATGAAGCTATTGACGCCCTTGCCTCCAAAGAAGCCTCGGATAGGCTGATGCTGCTTACTGAAGTTTTCCTGAAACTACCGAAGGCCAGCCCATCCCTTCTTGACCTCAAGGTTGCAATAGCGGACAAGATGATGGAAAAATGCCACTACTGTGGATGGCGATGTGAGGTTAACCGAAAGACAGGTGAACTAGGCTTCTGCAGACTGACAGACCTTTCCAATTACGCCTCCGAGTTCCTGCACATGGGGGAAGAGCCTGAGCTTGTGCCCTCTCATACAGTTTTTTTTACGGGCTGTACCTTTGCCTGCATTTACTGCCAGAACTGGGACATTTCAACCAGCCCCCAGGTAGGAATCCGGATTGAGCCCAGGAAACTCGCGAAGATAATTGACCTTACAAGAATGCACGGGGCACGGAACGTGAACTTCGTAACCCCTACCCCACACACTCACACTATCCTGAAAACAATAAGGGAAATCTCTGTAAACACGCCTGTGGTCTGGAACTCGAACATGTACTACTCCCCTGAGATTGCAGAAATCCTCGAAGGAGTCGTAGATGTCTACCTCGGAGACTTCAAATACGGGAACAACGTCTGCGCCCATAAATATTCGAAAGTAAAAAACTACCTGGAAACCGTGCAGTCTAACTTCGAATTCGCCTACAGAACCGCAGAAATCCTCCTTCGACACCTGGTCCTTCCAGGCCACCTCGAATGCTGCACAAGACCAATTGCCGAATGGGTTGCAAAAAATATCCCGCATATCCGGTTCAACCTTATGTTCCAGTATCATCCCAGTTACCGTGCAAGGGAATACCCCGAAATGGAACGGCAACTGACCCCGGAAGAAGAGGCTAAAGCGATTGAAATTGTGAAAGAGGCAGGAATTGAGGATTTACTGATCTGATTATTAAATATTGATGCGTGAATTATTGTTGAAAAGGAAACAAGAAATACTTTTACTTCAATATTTTGCCTGAAATGCGTAAAATTAAGTATAAGTGACTTAATTTACAGATAATTGTCAATGAGAAGGGTGAGTGGGACTTAAAATTCATTATAATAATTTTTATTTTAGGTTTGCTGGTTCAGGGAAGTTATGCGTTTGAACCAAAAAACGAAACCGATTCAGGTCCAATGACACGAGAACTGACGCAACAAATAACATATCAGATAGTACACAAATACTTCGATGGATTCTCTTATTACCAATTTTTTTGGGAGCTTCTTTTTTTAATTTGGGTGTCTCGATTTTTTGACAAAATGAAACTCTACTTGCTATTATTTTACTTGTGGCACCGTTAGTACTGATTCGTCATTTCTCTCTACATCGGAAAAAACTTCCTCTGGCAATATCCTTTCTTTAATCTAAGATCCTCACTTTAATTATATATATATACTCACTTTAATTATATACTCACTTTAATTATATACTCCACTTTAATTATATACTCACTTTAATTATATACTCACTTTACTTTAAGCTCCCCTATTTTTTAGGATTACATTTTTAATTTTCAAATTCTGTAATTTTCCGAACCTAATTTTATATTTCGGTTTGCAGAGCCTGAGCTCTCATCGGGCGCGAAGCAGCGAAGACATTCTCTTAAAGAATAAATAATTAGAAAATTGGCTAGCAGCCTTGAGAAACTCCAAACAATAGGTCTGAATTATCAGATGGTATTAAAGACTAAGATATAAGAAGTGGGTGAAAGCCTGGACT
>CAVRNH010000070.1:0-12569 GCA_963722085.1 uncultured Methanosarcinaceae archaeon
ACCGGAACTGAGAATAAGAACAAATAAAAATAATTCAGGCGTTGAAGTTATTGAAATGCAAATCAGTAAAGGAGGAGTTAATTTGGCTAATTATAGGAGCGCTGTTAGAAAAAGACAAGCTGGATCCAATAAACCAGTAAGCTCAGGAGACAACCCACAGGAAATAACAAGGGTACGAGTTCCGTAAAGACAGAAACGAAGTCCTGGCGACAGTAACAAGTTTACTTGGCTCAAAAAGAGTCACGCTGCAGTGTATGGATGGAGTAGTCCGTATGGGTCGGATTCCAGGTTCCAAGAAGAAGAAAATGTGGGTCCGCGAAGGCGATATTGTCATAGCCAACCCATGGGAAATCCAAGACTCAAAAGCCGAAGTTACTTGGAAATACACAAGACCCCAGATAGAATGGCTTGAAAAAAAAGGGTACCTTAAATAAGTATTTTAAACAAACCATATTTGTTTTACATAGCACTCCTTAACCTACGTGTCGCGTTAATCTTCAAATATTGGATAAAGGCGCGACAATTTTACCCTGCATCGGTGTTGTGAATTATTATTTCTGGAATTATAGACAAAAAGGGAAAAAACGGAAAACTATTACATCAATCTTTTCCCTAAGCCTAGCTTCACGTTTTACAGCTCGTAACGCTCTAATTCTACGAATTTCTGCACTTCTTGCTACCGCCTTCTCATGCCTTTCGCTGTTTTTCTTCGGCTGTAAGGGTCATTCTTTACCACTACCGAAAGAACAGATCAGCCACGAGTTTACAAATGAAGAACGGGACTTTTGACCCCGCTCTCTATCTATTATCCTGATAGCATCTGGACTCAGGGGAAAGTGAATACTTATGTTCTTTGTCAGTTTTAGTGGCATTCCCTTCACTTATTATGAAATCGATGACGTTCTATGGAAATCCATAGAGCCTTATCTTCCTCCACAGAAACCACTTATAGGAAGGCCACGTGCAAATATGAGGAAGTTAATGAACGGTATTTTGTACGTTGTTATGACAGGTTGTACGTGGAAAGACGTTCCTCGTCACTATGGATCTAAGTCAACGGTTCATAGATTTCATCTTTACCTGTGTGAACATGGTACCTATCAGAAGATTTTCAATGAGCTTTTAAACAAAGGTTACGAATTGAAGAAAATAGATCTCTCTCATTGCTTTACTGATACAAAACATATTCCGGCTAAAAAAGGGGGAATATCGGCTACGATGGCCACAAAAAAGTAAAAGGAATAAAATTAAGCGTTTTAGTAGACTTACAGGATCTACCTCTCTCTATTATCGTTGTTCCTGCAAATAAGAATGATTCAACACTTTATATACCTGAGGTTTTGCCAAAATTGATAATAATGCTTTAAAAGCAAGAAAACCGTTTATGATTGGTTATTTTACCAAAAAATTACTTCTAGAACCTCTAAAATAGTACTGCAAAATTCCTTTGAATATGGAATTCCGCATTGAGAACCCATATAATATTACTTCTGCTTAAAAAATTAGCATTTATTAGGATTTATTCCCATAAAATACTAAAATATATAAATATTTAGTGTGTTTTTAAAATTTAAATGGCCATTTTTCCTTAATTAAAGGGTTATTAATCACTCTAATTTGAATTCTGGATGCAGTAATGTATTAAATTCATTTTAAGTTGTTATTAGTAAAATTTTTTGCTAAATAAGCTATGGAGTTAAATATTATTGGAAATAAAGGAATTTAAGGAAAAATGGCAAAACCTCACCTACATTTAAAAATTTCAAGATAAAGAGACATGTAGGAAGGCCTGTTAACAGGCCTTCCAAAGTGACAGCTGATGGAATGTATGATACAGCTAAAATTAGAAAATATAACAGGAAAAGAGGAATAAAGTCCAATATACCAGTAAATAAAAGAAATCGGAAGAAAAAGAAGAGAGGAAGACCAATAAAGGTAGATCAGGAAGAATACAAAAAGAAAAGCGTAGTAGAAAGGTTCTTTAGCTGGATAGAGTCATGCAAGAAAGTATTTCCAAGATATGAAATTAAAGAGGCATCATATTTAGGAGTTGTAATGTTAGCAGCAATAATTAGATTACATGAAGTTTTGGGATAGGCTCATTATTTAAATTATCAATCACTTACTATAAAGGTATTATGTCATCGTTAATTCTTACAAAAAAAAATTACTTTTGGGCTTTTGCCAGAACTTCTGCGAACATATCTGGGTATTTTTGTAGAATAGCTAACATCTCTTTTAGTTTAGACTCATCATCCTGTGCTACGGTTGTTGTCATTTGCTGACCACAATTCGGGCAATACCGTATGCCTGGTGAAACTTGCAAACCACACCGAACACAAACATTTACTCTACTCCCATCTTCCCTTTTCTTTTCAATAATCCCATAAGACTCAAGTAACGTATCGTCAACATCTCGGCCTGATAAATGTACATACACTGCTGTCATATTTGATTTTGGGTCCCAACCAAATCTTATTTTTAATTGCTGCTCACTGAGGGTACGTGCCATATTGGTAGCGATACTATGACGAAAGATGTGGGGATAGCAACGGCGGTTTATTCCTGCTTTATTTGCTGTTTTTTTCACAATATAGTAAATTGCTTTTCCGTCAAGACCTATGAAGTTACTTTTAAACTTTTTATCTTTTTGGCTTTTAAACTTCCCGAATAGTGGAGCATTTGGATCATCAGCCATTGGATGAGCATTTAGCCAATCACGTAAGTAAGTCTGGTATAAGTGAAATAACACTTGACGGGCACCTGTCTTACCATTCAACCGTATATAGAAACCGTTAGGATTTGGTTGAACATCTTTTATTCGACAATGTTCAATTTCACCACGTCTTGCGCCTGACTCATAGATTGTTGCAATCAGTGCTTTCTCCTGAATACTGCTTGCTACTGCTATCATCCTATTAACATCATCTCGGGATAGCAAATCCTCAGGGAGCTTCCTTGTTAGTCTTATCTTTCCAGAATTAATATTTGCTAGACCTATTAGGTCCTCATTATCTGTTTCCTCACCATAATGTCTAAGGAACCGTGTAAGTCCAATTCTATATTGTTTCTTTGTAGCATCTGATGCTGGCATTCCATCTCGCTTTCGAACCAAATCGTTTATCTCATCGATTATATGGTTGACGTCTTTCTTGGTTAGCTCATCCAAATTTTTACTGGTATGAGTCACCAAAAACTTCATGAATTCCACATTATTCTTGACGGTTTCTTTGGACCTAACTTCTCGGGTGATAGATTGAAGGTAATCTACCATAATTTCTTGGTTATGATCCGGGACTTTATTGACTTCAAAAAACTCTTTTAATTTAAATAACTGTACTAGCGATGACACATGTCTCACCAGATAATTATATACAACTCATTGTATAAAAATACTAAAGTAGAAAATTTATGACCTTATTTTTAAAAAAGTCAAATAAACCCATTTTGTGAACACCAAAAACATGTATTTCTTAATCAAGGACTACTCGTCGTGTATAAGTATCCAATTCTTTATAATGTTTTGGAATCTGATTGGCATCTATTGCCTTGTTTTTTATTTCCTTGATTTTTTGAAAGCACTTTATAACCTTGTCTAGCTCACTAAGTCCTACACAAGCTACACCTTTCTTATTCAATGCGTCTACTTCATCCATTGGGGCATGAGAAAGTTCTTTGAGAGCAGCATGCAATGTTCGCTTTTTAACAGTTGTTCGTAAATATTAACAAATTCCTGATGTTGTGCCCGGCATCGACAGGAATAAGGAATTCAGTCACGGCTATTGCTACGAGACCGTTCTGGGAATATTTTTCTAATTTGCTCTTGACTGATCTTTGCGACTAAACTTGTAGTATCGTCAGATTTATCGACACATCACGTTATATTTACGAGTAAAAGATTTTTATAGGAAAAATATTTGGGATTAAGTCACCAGCAAGCTTGAGGAACGGCAAGAATGATTAAAAGAAGTAAGAAAGAGGGGGAATAAGGATTTCTCATAAGTTTTTAGTTCATCTCTATTACATAATTGATACTTTACATGATAACGTTTTAATGACAAATGTTTAAAAGACCCAAATGTTAGTAGATCTTTTAAAATGAAAAAAGAATTTAAAAGCCTCTGAAATTTCGTAGCTTTAAGAGTTTATCTCAGAATATTATCTGTTCAGAATATTATCTGTTCAGAATATTATCGTAGAATATTATCTGTTCAGAATATTATCTGCTCACGATATTATTTTATCCAGCTGATTTGTTTGAGCTGCGACTTTGATTTCCTGAGCTATTCTCCGCCCGGTTGAGAGATTTTCCTGCATGAGGTCTGCATAAGGAGAGCCTGAGATGTAAAGGTTTGTTCCTGCGACAATTCTGGCCGAGATCTCAAATACTTTAATCTCGAGTTCATCCGTAAATACCGTTTCAAGGCAGAAGGCCCCTATCATTCCGCCAAAAATATTTAGAGATCCTTCCACTACCCTTTCTCCAAGAGAAAAGATAAGCGGCAGGAGAGACTCTCTTGCAACCAGGGGCACATTTCCGGTGACCACATATGTAGGGCGGATGCCTGCTTCTATGAGTTCTCGGGGGGACCCGAGCCTAAAGATTTCATCGGCATTAGACTCTACCCTGCGGTCCATACTCAGGAGTTCAAGGCTGCCTTTGCTTAGAGTGTATCCCTCATTTCGGATAGGGGAATAGAAGTAATGCAGGTAATAACGGGTTCCTGTGATAAATTCCTGGATTGTGTACTTCTGGGTTCGGTCCACAAGTTCATCAAATTCTTCGTAGGTTTTTGCAACGAAGAAACCTTTTCCTCCTTTTGCGCCGTCGTACTTAACCATTACAGGGCCTTTGATATCATGAGGATCGTCGATTTTTCCAGGCATGTGAATACCTGCTCCAAGCAGCCACTCACGCTCTTTATCTCTATCCGATTCCCATTCGAGCACAGCCCGGTTTCCAAAAGTTGGAACTGCCAGTTTTGCAAAATTCTCAGTGCCCAGGTATGCAACAAATGAACCATGAGCAATGATGATAGTGTTTTTCTTTCTAAGCTCTTCAGCCTTGTTCATTATATCTTCGTAACTTTCGACAACTAGATATTCATCGGGTTTTGCCTTGGGAAATGCCTCATAAAATTTAGGCGGTTTGCCAACGCAGATTCCCAGAGTTCTGAAGCCTTCCTTTCGCGCTCCGTCAAAAATCTGAAGGCTTGAGTGAGAGCAGACTGTTGCAATAGTAATGTTTTCTAAATCATAATTTCTCAGAAATTCAAGAACCTGCTGTTTTGTGATCATGATTGCTACCAGCGAAAATTTAGGTTAGAATATACAATGTTATATTTAAGTTTAAGGTCTGGATTCTATATATAATATAGTAGTGCATGTATACAAATCCATAAAACTAAAATTTTATATTAGGATCATTGCAAACTAAGGTGTTAAGTAAATAACAATAAGCAGGTTTATAACTCAGGAAGTAAGCATGAGTAGGCTTGAATAAGCAGGATTTAATTCAGGAAGTAAGCATGAGTAGGCTTGAATAAGCAGGATTTAATTCAGGAAGTAAGCATGGGTAGGCTTGAATAAGCAGGATTTAATTCAGGAAGTAAGCATGAAAGGGCTTGAAGATAGAGACAGTTTATCGGAAACCAGTGAGCCTCCCCAGGCGCCTGAAAAAACTGAAAAGGGCAGCAAAGTCCTTGTTCTCCCAGTAAATGGGGAATCAAGAAAGATTACCCAGATCCTCTCCAACGAAACATCATTGAAGATTCTTGAGCTGCTCGGGGAAAAAAGCATGTCTGCAACCAATATTGCAGAGGAGCTGAATTTACCTCTGACAACTGTTAAGTACAATCTTGATTCTCTGGTTGAATCCGACCTTATAAAGGTCAAACAAATTAAATGGAGCCAGAAAGGCAGGCAGGTAAAAATCTATGAATCAATGGAAAAACTGATTGTTCTTGTTCCTTCAAAGAACGCAATAGACAAACTCTCCATTATAAGTATACTGCAGAAGTACATTGGAGTAATAGGAGCAGCCTGCTTTGCAGCTGCAGGAATAGAATATTTTTCAGCCTATATGCAAGCAAAAAGGATCTTTGATGCCACCGCCCCTTTGAGAATGGGAGTCCCAGAAGCAGCAAATAATTCTTCGACGCAAGCAGTAATACTGGAAACAGACGAAAGTGACAGCGTGAGTCCTAAATTAGCTCTTGACCAGCAGGCGCCTGAAAATAGGACTATGAATACCAACTCTGAGGCCCTGGTAAGCGGTACAGAAAATGCCTCATCAGGATTGGAGGCTGGTCAGAGTCAGGGGGCTGTTGAAGTTCATGCTGCTACTTCTAACGTGACAAGTTCAGTACAAAATCTGTCTTCTATCCAGCCCGAAGGTCTAGCTCATACAGGAGGAAGTCACGGGCTTTATGATGCACTTTCTCTTCACCCTGGACTCTGGTTCCTTTTTGGGTGTATTTTTATAGTATCCCTTATGATTGTAAGAGAAATCTATTATAAGAAAAAATTCAAGTAATCGGAGATTAGCATGAGAGTGGCTTTAAAGCTTGCATACATAGGCACTGAATTTCACGGTTCCCAGATCCAGCCCAATGTCTTGACCGTGGAAGGAGAACTCTTCAAGGCTCTTCGGAACCTCGATATCATAGAAAGCCCCAAGTCTGCTAACTATACCTGTGCCGGCAGGACCGATGCTGGGGTTCATGCTCTTGGACAGGTTATCGCCTTAGATACGGACAAACCGAACCTTGCAATTCCCAGGGTCATAAATTCCGAACTTCCCCCGGGTATCTGGGTCTGGGCTCACGCGGAGGTCCCTCGCCACTTTGACGCAAGGAGAGACGCGGTTTCAAGACACTACCGCTATATTATGAGTGGAGAAGGATACGATATCTCCAAGATCAGAGAAGCTTCGAGACTGATGATTGGAACTCATGATTTCGAAAACTTTGCGCGGACCAATGGAGAAAAAAGTACAATTCGAACCATAGAAATGATCAATTCTCGTGTCGATGGAGAGCTTACCAAAATCGATGTTGTGGGAAACAGTTTCCTCTGGAACATGGTCAGGAAAATGGTAACCGCACTTTCGATGATCGGAAAAGGGGTACGTGATAAAGACTGGTTGCTCCAGATGCTGAATCCCGATATCTATGAAGAAGGAATCGAACTTGCTCCGGCCTATGGGCTGACTCTTCTGAAAGTAAATTATGAAAATGAAATACAATGGATCGAAGATAATTATTCTATAAGGAGAGCAACCGAACAGAACCAGAAACACATCCTCAGACATAGGGTTATGGCCGAAGTGCTTGAGGAACTTATTACCCATGAACGAAAATAAAGTTAAAAGACATTTTTCGATTTCTTATTTATTCATCACTGTTTATTACTCATTTTCTGAAAATTCATTACTCATTTCTGAAAGCCCACTGCTTATTTTATGAAAATTCGTTAATAATTTATGAAAATTTATTACTAAATTTTCTGGAAAATGGTTATCGTCCTGGTAAGGCTTCTATGCACCCTCTGCACATAGATCCCAAGAACCTTAAGTCCTGCTTTTTTTCCGTATTCCAATGCTTCTTTGTCCGAAACTACAACAGCAATACCTCCAGGCTTCAGGACGCGCTGGATTTCCTCAAGAGAGCAGGAATAGAGTTTCTCTAAAGATTCTGCAAGGATTGCTGCCGATCTGCCGTAGGGAGGGTCAGTTACGATTGCATCTATTGTGGCCTGTTTAAACGGCATCCTGCAGGCATCTCCTTCCATTAAGGCATAATCCAGCTCAAAGGCTTCAACGTTCATGCGAGCACCCACAACAAGTTTTTCCTGGGCGTCGATTCCTATAACTTTGGCGCCTACAAGTCCGGCTTCAACAAGTATGCCTGCAGTGCCGCAGAAAGGATCCATAAAGAGCTCTCCGGGCTTTATCCCTGAAAGATTTACAAGGGCACGTGCGACTCTAGGCATAAGAACGCCGGGATGGAAAAAGGGCTTATTCTGGGGATTTCTGGTTTCGTACACACTTCTGTCTATGGAAGACAAAATAGTTCCCAATACGGCTTTTTCACTGAGTATAAGCCGGAATTCCACATCAGGGTTTTTCAGATTTGCTCGAAAGCCTTTTCTGTAGATGCATCCGCCTATTTTTTGTTCAAGGAGTTCGCCTGGAAAATCCACATGATGCTTGATTCTTTTTGCCCTGACTACAAAACATTGCCCTTCTCTGAGATAGCCCGAGGATTCAAAGGAATCCGCAAGTTTAATGACGGCATCCGGGGTATTTTCAGTAATCCCGACAACTTTGAGAATATGATGGGTCATTGCCAGCCTTTCGGTAATCGGACCCTTAAGCACTTGTTCTACATCCTCTTCTTTACCTGCTATCTCTACCACCAGACACTGGTCAATGCTGGTATAAAGTTGAAAATCAAGCCCCTCTATTCTGAGGCAAGCAAGGATTTCGGCAACAGGCAGTTCTTCATGTTCTCCAGAGAGCTCAAAAGCGTATAACATTGATAATCCGGGATGACTTGTTGTTTTATAGTTCGGAGTAATATTCAAATCACACAATTATTCAAACGGTACAATTATTCAAACCGTACAATTATTCAAACCGTACAATTATTCAAACCGTACAATTATTCAAACCGTACAATTCGGAATAAATATAGATCTTGTATATAAAACGTGAAGGTAATTTCTAGACCAAAAGTAAATTGTTCAGCGGAAAGGAAACGGTAAGTGAAAAGAAAATCGTTAAACGGAAAGGAAATTGTTAAACGGAAAGATAACAAGAAATGAGATAAGGAAACCTGTAGACGTTGCTGACCATTTTTCAGTTATTAGTCAGAATCACCTTTAAGTTGTTTGTATTAAAACATTCTTTCCAGGGCTTCTCTGCCAGTCATGCCGGGCTCAATTCCAAGTTTTCCAGCCATCTGAGTTACTTCGACTACCTTAGCGTTGAGCATATCTTCAAAACTCTGTACGCCTTTTACTTTCGCTGCCGTATCCCCAAGCGATTCTGCAGCACTTACGTTCAGGTACCCGCACATAATAAATCCCTTCTCTGCCCTTATAACCAGAAGGGGATATTTTTGCATCTCAAACCTGAGCCCAAGAGCGCATCCTTTCTCAAGCTGAATTTGTTCAATAAGCATGTTTTTCTAATAAGCTTTAAGCCAGATTAACTTTTTGGACTTTGCAGAATTCCAAGTTGCTACAGTTCCGAATGAATTATCAGATACGTTTCTAACTTTTATTTGATAGTAATGAGAAGCCTGGAAACTATATTATTCCGAGTATTTTTACACATTATCTGAGTATCTTTTACTTTACTCTGCGTATTTTATACAGAGATTTTTGCAAAGTCTTTTTAACTCTTCTGTTTTTTGCTATAATACAACTGTGATTTTATAAGTTGGCATCTAGCAAACAATAAATACCAGTTCTCTGTATTTCTCTCTATGAATGAACAGAGTTATCCTGATTTTACAGGCCTTGAACTCTCTCCGAGAAAGGTAGATTACCTTAAGTTCATTCTTGAAAAAGGAGGAACTGTAAAAACTACTGAAATTTCCTCCAGCATGAAAGTAGATCCTTCGACGACAAGCAAAACTTTAAATGAACTTGCATCAGCTGGCTATCTGAGTCACGTTCCATACAGGGGTGTGGATTTAACGGAACTGGGGGAAATCATACGCTGAGTTTCTTATTCGAAGGCACAGGATTCTTAGCCTTCTCTTAACTCACTACGGCATTTCGTCGGAAGGAGCATGTGACGAGGTTTCGCGTTTTGAAGCTTTTGTTTCCAAGGATGCTGTGGATAGGATTTGCAGCTCAATGGGTCATCCTATGTTCGGAGTTTGCGGGGAAATAAGTCACGAAAGATGCTTTGAAGAGCACCATCACTGAGTATCAGAATAAATGAAGCATTTAATTTGTCTTTAATTAAATTAGTTTTGACATATAATCTAGAGCAATTTTGTTAGAGCTAATTTTGGGCTGATACCAAGAAAATGAGTTAATTAATCCAAATTATTGGACATATGCCAAACTTATTCGTTCTAATCTCTACCTTACCTCATTACTCTTCAGTAATGAAATTGTTTATGGGTCACTGAAAAAAATTTAACTGTAATAATATTTACAGAGTTTTATTAAGACATAATTTTATATATGGGGGACGAAGAGTTAAAGTAAGTTTAAAGTGTTCACATTAAGGAGTTAGTCTAAATAACTTAAATTGGCAGATTAAGACTAGTTTAAGTAGAATTTGTATATTTATGGTCCGAAAAAATTATAATATGATTGAACAGAATATAATCAGATCTGTTTAATTATGGAATACACTCATTAATTGCGAGCACAGTGTTCAGACGGTATGTAATAATCGATTGATACATTCAAGGACAACTTGAGTTTTATCTCACAGCTCTTGCCCCTCAACCCCGGCTAGACTGGAACAAACCGTCTTCAACTAAATAAAAGTGTAGATTTAGATACATATAAGTCGAGTTTCAAGAATATCAGCAATTTAAAGTGTCACTAACTTAGTGTTATACAACCATAATTATAACTTTAGATTTGAAAGTTTAGACTGCTTTCTCAAGAGGAAAAACAAAGTCGAAAGCATCGTAATTGTGGGGGTAAAATCGCTTCAAGGGGGAAAGCGATACAATGTAAAAACAACACCAAAAAGGATGCAACTAGAGCCACCTAATCCAGGAAAAATAAGTTTGTCCTTGAGCCCACCTCAAAACTGTGAATGACAAAGCCGTCAATAAAATCAAAACAATCAGCAAAACTAATAAAAAATAAACACCATTACAAAGGTGATACGATGAGTGTGATACAACCCGGGATCAAAAAGTAGAAGAAAACGGAACTTTCCGATGGCGAAAGTCTCGATCTTCCAAACATATCTCTTCCGGAAACAGGAAATGTACTGCATTCAATCCTAAACTCCTTAAACCAGAGTATTGCAGATTTTTACACATTTATAAAATTCAATAGCTATTTGTCAGAGAGCCACCTGAATATCGAACTGCTTAAAAGGAGCATGGGCATCAACAGGGACTTTACAGCACTGTTCCTGCATACTAAAGAAGACCTGGTATTCACCTACCCCGAATTTATAGAAAAAACCGAAAAACTGTTGTTTAAAGGGGAAGTCGGTACAGACTGCATAAAATATACCCGGAGAATCTGCAGAGCGATAAGCGACTATAAGATAGCTTTACATAGAGAAGGTTATTTGCCGGATCTGAGGAGGCAGTTACCTCTAACTGACATGTAATCCTCCGGTTACTCACTTTTATTTTTATGAAAATCCCTTTTTTGCTAAGCTATAGGTCCACGGGGGTATCAGTAAATTCTAAGGTTTCATTTTTAACCGATAGAAAAACGAGTTCTTATTTTAAATTTTAACTCTATTTATTATTTAGAGTACTTCCGAATTAGATATTTAGTTATCAGTACATCCGTAATCTTATATTTTAGAGAATATATTTTCGTGCAAGGCACCTGTAAAAAACGGCACCTAAAAACGATGCTAAAAAACGATACTTAAAAAACTGTACTTAAAAAACTGTACTTAAAAAACGATCATTTTTAAAAACGGTATTAAAAACGGCTCATAGAAACAATCATTCCTAAAAACAATAAACAAAAACGGCAATCTTAAACAAATGCCTATTTAAAATTAAGATAAGCATCTGATTATAATGATTTGTTTCAACAATTCTTTTGCTTCTTTCACCCAGGTTTATCCTTTGGAATGGTTTAATATTAGATTTCACATATATTATAGAAACCGTCTAGTATCTGCATTTTTCAATACTTATCGCATTACCCAAAAGTATTAAACATCTGAAAAATCATTAACAGTGTGGTCAACAAAACAATATGAGACGATGCAATGACGGATAGAGAAAGAAATGACAAGACAATGCACCCGCTTTTTATAGGTGCTTTAAGTATTTTTTTCTCAATTGTATCTTGCAGTAAACTATTATGTAGGTTTACACTTTTTTAGATCAGTACAAAGTCTTATTGGACCTTACTCATTATTTTATTGGGCTGGTTATGCATTTCTAGCAGTATCGCTTTTTGTAGCCAGGTTAGGCAAGAGATTTTTTCCGCGGATATGTTAACGATCTGTGTCGCCATAGCAGGGAATTATTGGCTGGCTGCTATTTATTACTCATCCCTTATTTGGGCAGTTACGGATATTCTTCTGTTCCTGATTGATTTAATCTATCCTGCGCAGGCTTTTGAATATCCGTCATTTTATTGGGGTTTTGGAGTTTTGTCTCTGGTAGCCATTCTTTTAATATACGGGACTTGGAATGCTCGAAATCCACATATTGTGCACTACGATATCGCTATCAAAAAAGGTGTATATAATTTTCCAAAGCTCCATGCCGTTATGGTATCCGACATACATCTGGGCCTGGTGGTTGATAATGATCGTCTCGATGCAATGGTTAACAGGATTAACGAAGCTCGACCCGGATATTGTATTCCTTGTTGGGGATACAATA
>CAVRNH010000071.1:0-47651 GCA_963722085.1 uncultured Methanosarcinaceae archaeon
AACAAACTTAACACCTTTATCTTTGAGTTCTTGAACCAGGCCTGCATGATCGACATGGAAGTGGGTAACAATTAGATAATTTATATCCTGTACCCTTTTTCCGGTGGGGCGCAATTGCCTGCCATAATCATTCATTGTTCCAGGCCACCCTATATCAATTGCCAAACAATACTGGCCGGCATCAATCAGGTAATAATTGGAGTATTTATAGCCTACATTAAATATTTTCATTTTCCTCAACTAAATTGAAATATCATTCCTAATTTTTTCAAGTTCTTTTTTATCTCATTTACTCCAATTATATTATTAAAATACATTATTTGTCTGTCTTTACACACTTTATATAAGTCTAATTTACTTTCACAATGGCTTTATTATGACAGACTGAGTGAACTCTTTAGTAATGAAGATTAAACGTTACAAATCCCCTTTATAATGATAAATGGTAAAATATGTACTGTCGAAGTTTGCAAGTAAACCTTAAGCGTTTGCTAGCATGGAATCAGCGCCTTTGTGGCTTAGATTTCGTGTGCGCCATTGATTTGGACCAGGTAATAGGGCAGTTAGGCAAAATTAACTGTAGTTGTGCTTGAAAATTCCGCCCAGGGCTTTTACTTTTCTATATCTCTTTTCCATACTCAGTTTCAAAGCTTACTTTCGCTGAAAGTTAGCTGGATAAAAGTGGCTATTTATAAACTAAAGATTTCTGCACGCTTAGAATCTGTAGAAAAGTTTGCTTTTTCTGAAAGGAATAAAGAGATAATAAAAGGCTAGTATTGGACTTAATTAATTGTGGGTACGGACACATGCATACATCTCATATCTTAGTAATTGAAGTAAATATCCATGAATTACATCCAATATATGATGCATTTGAAGAAGTATTGTTGACAAATAATTTTTCTGGGACGAAATGTGCAGCAGAAAAAGGAACATGATAGAATTGATAAGAGATCCTATGAAGTAAGAGGGAATGGAAATGACAGGTGATAAACACACAATTTTAATTTATTATCATGACGATAATGACGGATGCTGTGCGGCCGCTATCGCTGGGAATTACTATGACAGGAACGAATTTTCCCTAAAGTTTGTTGCTATAAATTATGGCAAAGAGTCCTGGAACCAGGAAGAAATAGAGGCTGCTGAAAAAGTATGGCTTCTTGATTTTACTAGCGATAAAATGGATGAATTCGTGAAAGCTTGCGGATCTAAATTAATATGGATAGATCATCATAAGACCGCTATGGAGAGATTTCCGAACTTTTGGAATTCGAGAACTATTCCGGGAATCAGGTCCCTTGAAAAGGCAGCCTGTGTACTTACATGGGAGTGCACACATCCTAAATACGTTCCACCTCCTGTAGCTGTTGCCTATATTGGTGATAAAGATATGTGGAAATTTGAATACATTCAGACTAAGGCTTTTAGTGCAGGCTTTAGTCTAGTGGTGAAAACCCCTGAAGATGCCGTATGGGACGTGCTTCTCAGTTCTGAATACGAGGACACAGTAAATAAAATGATATATGTCGGTGGATTACTCTTAAAAGCTCAAAATTACAGGACTCAGAAAGCATTTGAACGCGGGGTAGATTGCACTTTCCATAACTTGAAGGCCAGACTTGTAAATACTACAGGGGATATCTCCGAGCTTGGAGAATTCATCTATAAGAAGCCTGAATATGATATTGCTATCATGTGGCAGGCTATAGAGAATATGGTAGTATTCAGCTTGAGATCCGATTCAAGGGATCCTGATTCACCAGATTGTGCCGAAATTGCTCAGCAACATGGCGGTGGAGGCACAGGAATGCTGCTGGATTCCAGAAAAAGAATATGGATTTTCCGCATCTGTTTTTCAGCATGAATCACACACCGGTGACTTAGGGGTATAGCGTGTCTCTAGTAATGACAGGTTGTGGGATCTTAGGCAAAAGCAACTCGAGTTGCGCCTGAAATCCCGCCCTACGTTTACACTTTTTGGTTACCTTTAAAAGCGATTGTATCCTTTACCTTTAAAAGCGATTGTATCCGTTGGTTATTTATCAGTTATGAAAATGAGTTCCCACCATATTGAAAAAAATGTAGAGAAATTGTAGTGCTTAAGATTTTCAATAACTCACCCCGATGATCCGAAAGACTGGAATCATTACATTCTGGCTTTTATTCTTTACCGAATAACAATTTGTTATAGAATAAGACTCCCTAACAATTGATATAAAATAGTTTTCATATTAATAATTAGTGATGTTAAAAAATAAATAGAGTAATCACTACATCAAATACATTTCTAGGGATACTGAGCTTTGTTCGGACCAATGCTTGGCCAGATATAATCTCAGAGTAATTGTATGGGTACAGGAGCAGATGTTCAGCACTTCTGGAGTTTTAATACTATTTTTACTACTCTTGCCTTCTATTTTACTTACTAACCTTTTTTAAGCTTGCTCTAAAACCTGTAGCTTCTCACCATCAGGTTTTATCTCATATATTGGTTCCAAAACAAAAGCTTTTTATTCAAAAGACTTATATTGTAGGAAGTAAAGATATTTGAATTGTTATGGTACAACTTGAGCTTGGAGTGTATGATATCTTTGCAAAAGTTCTAATTTTTCCAATCAATTAAGAAGGATTGAATCAGTAATTTTTAATGGTGTTTAACAATGTCTAAAAAAACTCCTAAACTGAAATCTCGTAAAGAACACGATCAAATTAAACGCAATAACGTGAGTAACAAAAACAACAACGTGAATAACAAAAACAACAACGTGAATAACAAAAGCAGTAATGTGAATATCAAAAAACCAGTTATAGGTAAGGAAAGCGTTATTGAGAAATTCAAGAAACTTATCAGAAGAAACAATTCCGAAAGTTAGTCATGCATCAGATTAAAAATTGATTTTACTTCAATTTTACTTTGATTTTTCTTTTTTATTAGTGGGATTATCTTTAAACCTTATTTTTTTCGCATTAAATTATTAGGCTGATAAAATAGATTTTTCAAATTATTGAATTTCGAAATGAGGACAGTAGATAAGCCAGATAGACATTACAAAATAGAATTTTCCAGAAATATCGGTGAAATACTCAATATCGATTTTATAAATATTACATTTGAAATTCGATTACAACACAGGGTACTAAGTATTATCATAGCTTTCATCGATTCAGGAGTTGACGGTCAGACATCTACAGAAACAGGGTAGCATATGTGATTACCTCAATGGAAACTGGGATATTTATATCGGTACTCTTGTTTTCCCTCCGGTTGCTTCATCATTGCATTTCCAGTATCTGGGGAAGCGCCACTGATAGTAGTACTCATGGATAAAAGTATAGGATCACCAACTTCCTGGTCCTGGAACTTTGGTGTAAAGCATCTCAACACCAAAAATCCTTTACACAAATCAGAAAAACAGGAAGGTACACTACCGGTTTAAGAGTAAAGAATACTGTGGGTAGCAACTCTAAAACCATATCTAGTGTCGCGTCAACAGTAAAATGTCATATAAAATCAGATACTACTATTCAGAATCTTTCTATCCTTGAGGGTTGACGCGACACTAGTTATATTACAGTAAAGTAAATTAACGCCTTAAATTGAAAAACCAGTAAAGATAAAGGCTAAGGGTTGTGTGAGTCATTAATTAAATATAAGAAGATGACTCTCACGAGCCAATATTGTTATCACTTAAACTGCACATTCCGCGGCTAGAATTTTAAGATCCCAATTTTGAGATTCTTCTTCTGGAATTTCTGAAAAACTCCATTCAAACCATCCACCATCTTGAATTAATGTCGCCCACCATGAATTCCCTACTATAACCGGATCAATAGAAACATAAACATCAGTGGGTGAATGATAAGATAATATTCGCGTAAGTTCTTCAATGGTATAAAATTTAGTATTCATCCCATTTGTAATGAATCGAATATCGCTAAACGTTTTTCCATAAGCTCCAAGGTCTTTTAGAATTTGATCTATAGTTAGATGGCGCATATTTTGTCACTCCGTTTAATACTTAACCAAGTTAATAACTCATGATACCTCACATATGGTAATGAATGCCACAATGCAGTGGACTTTGAGACAATCAGATATAGCGAAAATAGGGTTACTAAAGAATTCTTCTTCTCATTTTTCTACCCCACTTAGTATTGTTTTTTTGAAATTGATGTATTCGTAAAGTCCAAATGTGTTTGAATTTTATTATAAAGCACAGGTTTAGATTAATTTAAATTGGTCTTTATAATTTTCCTGTTATTCTCAAATTATTGAAAACGCCCATTTTAATAGAATAGTTTATCAATATATAATTATATGAGTAATATAATTCCTAATTTTTGTTACTGATCAACTCAATCTCTAAAAAAAGGTTTCCTACTGCTCATTCTTAGTTTTCACTTGGTCATAAAGTACCAGGATTTGAGGCATTCAATGTCTTCCTTTTATGCTTTGTATCGAGGAACCTTGGCATTTTTACGCAAATATTTTTAATCGACCATCCGTTGTTAGATAATTATTTTAAATTAGAGAGTTCTATGGAATATGATTCAAAAGAAAAAGTTTTAAAATTCACATTTTTAATAGCCGCCCCACGAACAAAAAGACTTTATCTTTTGTGCCGTCATAATTTATATTGTAAGTAAAGAGTTAATTTTGAATGATGAATATTTACCATAGATTCCTGGTTATAAAATTCATAAAGGACCAGTATAAAAATTAGAATATATAGAATTTTTATTTTTTAGAACTAATTTTACGTATAATTTATGCTAGCTTTTAATTCTTAATCTGCAATAATTTCTTTTAGAACTTAAAATTTTGAACAACTATTTAATATAGTTTTTGTTATCGTAATTAGCGGGGATTGGGGGGTAAATAGGGGTAATTTATTGCTCTAAATGTATATCCAGGGTTTTCTGGTATTCCTTTGAATCGATATGCTTGAGGGGTGCATAATTTAGGGGTTATTTAGGTAGTTAGCAGAGAAAATTGTAGTTTTGAGAAGGAAGAAAATGAAAAATCACTAGTGTCGCGTCAGCTCTCAGTTATTAAACAATTATGAGTCGATGCAATCGATTTTATAAGACATTTTACTGTTGACTCGACACTAGATTGTGTAATTGTGTCCTAATCTGGTAGCATGAATAATAATCGCTTCGACTTAGAAGTTCGCAACTTTAAGCTTCAAAAGTGGAAGGCAATATCCAGAATGGCTTTGATAGTATCTAGGTTTTGGAAATATGTAACTAGATTCAGGAAATATGTACCATATAAATTGTTATATCGTTTACTATTATATTTTTTCACTATAAGGAGTTCAATTCAATACATTACTGTTATTCACGGTAAAAAAATCCGGTGGGTACAGGATAACCTTATGGAACTAAAAGAGGGGAAGAGGGGATTATATATGGCAGGTTCAAAATTTAGTGATTTAAATTTATCAAAAGAGATACTGGTGGCAATAGAGGACATGGGTTTTGAAGAGGCTACCACTATTCAGGCCCAATCCATTCCTTACATGCTGGAAGGCAGAGATGTTACCGGACAGGCTCCTACAGGGACTGGGAAGACCGTAGCTTTCGGAACTATAGTCTTAGATAGGATAGACCCTAAAAATAAGGGGTTACAGGCTGTAATTTTATGTCCGACAAGAGAGCTGGCGGTTCAGGTAGCAGGAGAGCTCAAAAAGATTTCAAAATATAAAACTGACATTGAGATCTTACCTATTTACGGGGGGCAGTCTATAGACCACCAGATTAAGGCGTTAAAGAGAGGTGTACAGATCATTATAGGCACGCCTGGGCGCTTTATGGACCATATCGGCCGCCGCACTTTGAAAATGGAAGGTGTGAAAATAATCATACTGGATGAAGCGGATGAAATGCTGGATATGGGCTTTAGAGATGATATCGAAACTATTATGAAGAAAATCCCGGGACAACGACAGACTATTTTCTTCTCTGCAACAATGCCTAAAGCAATACTGGATTTGACGAAAAAATATCAGAAAAACCCTCAATTCATAAAACTGGTACATAAGGAAATGACCGTTCCCAGTATCGAACAGTTTTACTTTGAGGTCAAGCAGCAGGCAAAACCGGAAGCTCTGGCTCGTTTAATTGACTATTATAATTTGGGATTATCGCTGGTGTTTTGTAACACGAAAAAACGTGTGGACGAACTGGTCGAGGATCTCAGGACAAGAGGATACTCAGCTGATGGCCTGCATGGGGACATGCAGCAGAAGCAAAGAGACATTGTCATGTCCAGGTTCCGCAGAAGAGAGATTGAGGTCCTGGTAGCAACTGACGTGGCAGCAAGGGGAATCGATGTAGGAGACCTTGAGGCTGTTTTTAACTACGATATACCTACGGATGATGAGTATTATGTGCATAGAATCGGAAGAACAGCCAGGGCAGGAAAAGCAGGACTTGCGTTTACCTTTGTGATCGGAAAGGAAGTATATCGAATAAGGCAGATCCAACAGTTCACAAAGGCTAAAATAATAGCTCAAAAAATCCCTTCGATCAGTGATGTTGAAGAGATTAGAACAAACATACTTTTAGGGAATGTTAAAGATGTTGTTGATGCAGGGCATCTGGGAGAGTATAGTAATTTAGTTGAAAAACTTATTCAGGAAGAGTACACTTCTTTAGAAGTAGCTGCTGCTTTGTTAAAGATAATGATTGATAGAGAAAACAAAGAAGTATCCGGAAGGAGTTAATTCTCCAAGCTACATGAGTGATATTCACTCTTCCTGTTTTTAAAAATATTAATTTCTCCTTCTTTTTCTTCCCAGAACCAGGTTATTCATGTTTGCAGTTTTACTTAGAGCTTATTTCATCTTCCCAAGATCTATAGCTGCCCCAGGCACTGCTGTAATTATCCAAATAAGGCTCATGAAAGGAATATTGTTTGATTCCAAGAGCGAGACTGAATCTTCTATTGTTCCGGAATGAAAACAACCAAACACTAGAGGACTACTCACAAAACAGTTAAGAGTAAATATATTAGAAGCCTCAGCAAATTATTTCTTACCGCGATAAAGCCAAAACTCAATATACATTTTCCGGTACAATTGGTGTACGGGTTCCTTTACATGAAAAAATATTCCGAACAGGAGCTAACAGGAAAAAGTGTGAATAGGTAACAAAAGATAGACAATTATCGGGGGGAAAGTATGAAGCCGAAGATAAGCTCAACCAGTTTCGGTTCGATTACGGTCAAAGAGAAGACCTTTGAGCATGATATTGTTATCCGTATGGATGGGCAAATCGAGAAGCGCAGGAAAAAGCTTTCTAAAAAAGTCTACGGGACTTCCCATAAAATTTCGCTTTCAGAGGCGAAATCAATCTATGAAAAGGGAGCGGAAAAGATAATTATCGGGACCGGCCAGATAGGCTATGTTGAACTCTCAAAAAAAGCCAGGAAGTTTTTCGAGGAGAAGGATCTCAAAGCAAAACTCCTTCGTACCCCGAAAGCAATCAAACTCTGGAACAAAAGCAAAGGAAAGGTCATTGCAATGTTTCATGTGACCTGCTGAAATTAGACCGTACCTCCAACTTTTAAAAGGTCGAGGATATATCTTGAAGTAGAAGAGTACAAAAAACAGGGAAACAGACAAAATATAAAAATAAAAATTAAGACATTACATCAACATAATCGACCGGTCTTTTGAAAACAGCTGCAGTCATACCATTTTCGTCGATGTCGTCCGCAAACTTAATGAGTTCCCAGCCGTCAACTCCGAGTCTATTAAGATCTTCTTTTGTTTTTGACCATTCACTGAACCTTATCTCTTTAACATCGTATTCCCAGACGGTCACTTGCATTCATCTCCAGTAAAGTTGGGTAACATTAACTCATATATTAACTGGGGATATCTGCTATATTTATCTTTTTAAAAAATATATTTGCTATCAAATCAACTAAAATTGATTTGCTCGTAATCAGCAAATGCAATAGCTATTTGCAATTAGGATGAATAAAAGGAAAATAATGGATAAATAAAGAAAAATATTAGGAGTTAATTCAAATGAATTAACTTTAAATCAGACTTTAATTCAACTATTGAGACTTAATTCAAATGAGACTTTAATTCATCTTTAATTAGACTTTAACTTCAAACTTGAGACATTAACTTCAAGTTACTTTAAATCTCAATCAGCTCGTAATCCCGGCTTCCGAGCCCGATCTCTTCCCCATACTTAAGCTGGTGAGT
Source organism: uncultured Methanosarcinaceae archaeon (assembly GCA_963722085.1). GTDB lineage: Archaea > Halobacteriota > Methanosarcinia > Methanosarcinales > Methanosarcinaceae > Methanosarcina. The sequence continues at coordinate 8,232 of CAVRNH010000071.1, forward strand.
CCCATCAATCATTGGCCAAACGCCCCTGAACTTATCGGCCCCTTTTTCGTGGTTACAACGTAGAGAGGAATTGACAAGCCCTTTCTGTTTGTTAACGAGGTCGTAGCTTGCCTGGTCAAGGGCAACGGGATCTTTTGAGGCAAGGATTCCGATGTCCGGAACAATAGGAGCATCACTCCAGGGTACACAGTCGCAGTCAGGCGTGATTTTAAGCAGGAAGTTGATATAACCTACTCTGTCTTCTTTTCCTTTTACAGCCCCATATGCGTACTCTGTCACGCACTCCAGAAACTCCGGGATATCATGCTCCCAGTCGAGATCAATAGCATCTGACGGGCAGGCTTCCATACATTGCCCGCAGCTTATACAGATATTAGGTTCGATCATTGAGACCTCCCCCAGAAGGGAAGAAGCTCCCACCGGACAGATCTCAACACACTTCCCGCAGCCTATGCACTTTTCTTCAACAACGTGCGGGCTTGTCCTGAAGTGTTGGTCCTTCTTGCCGTCTACAGGGGCACAGCCCATTGCGAGGTTCTTGATAGCTCCTCCGAAGCCAGCAACAATATGCCCTTTAAAGTGCGACATTACAATCATGGAATCTGCGGCAGCAATGTCCGACCCTATCTTTACGGATTTGAACTGTTTGAGTCCAATCTCAATTTCCGAGGCATTCTGACTCTTCAACCCATCTGAGATAATAAGCGGAGCCCTGACAACGGAATAATCAAAACCATGTTCTATTGCCGTTATCAGATGGTCAACTGCATTATGTCGGCTCCCTGAGTACAGGGTATTCGTATCCGTAATAAATGGCTTTGCTCCGGCTGCCCTGACCTTTTCTACTACCTGCCGAACAAAGACTGGGTTGATGTAGCTATCGTTCCCGTATTCCCCGAAATGGATCTTGATTGCAGTCAGGTCTTCTGCTCCCAGCAGTTCGACAAATCCTGCCTCGTCAAAAAGCTTCTGAATTTTGCTGATTGTACTTTCCTGCGGACTTCTTGCTCTGAGGTCTGCGAAATAGACTTTACTTGCCATTAGGTGCCTCCTATGAAAAAGAATTGAATTACTGCGCTTAATCAAAAATTACATAGTTAAGAAAGTGTTTTTTACTTTTAGGTATTACGGGTTGTTTCCTTGAATTAATTGACTTCTTATGAGGTTATTTTTTTGTGAATAGTATACATTTGGTCCACATTGAATATTTATAGCATATGGTTAAGTAGTTATATTTTCAAAATTAGGTTTCCTTTTTATGATTCTTGCTTTCTCATTAACTGTAGCAGACTTGCTTTAACTGACCTCACTGAAAGGAAGAATAAAAAACCAAAACAAGAATCTATGAATTTTTGGAAGTTGTCAACTAATGTTAACTAAATACTTATGGATAACCAAAAAAATATGCTTTAGTTTAAAAATTAAGGGATTTCAAAAATTCAAAAGTTACCTGCAGAGCAGGCAACTTGCATAACTCCTGATGCAATTTTGATTACAACGCTGCCAATCAGTACTCTTAGGCTTAATTTGTCTAGAATACCAATTCTCAGGTCCGTACCCTCTTTTCTTCTCCTGCAAGACCTCTTTTGCTAACATCGCTGGTCGAGCTGTGAGTCTCATGAACGTACCGCTCTCCCCTCATCGCCGACAGCACCGCGGCTATGCCTGAGAGTATAGCCCCGATTCTGAATGAAGTCCGCAGCGCTGGCATGAAAGCCTGCTGCAATGTCTGTGGGAACCAGTAACTGCTTGTCAGTGTAGTCACAATCTGTTGCGGTATTGCACTGACAATATGAGGGTCCATTGCAATTAGAATTGAACCCATCGGATTATAGCCCAGGAAAGCAGAGAACAGTGCGCTAGTCGGTGGCATACCGCCAATCTGTCAGCAAGTTGTTGCACTGTGGGAGTAATCTGTGAGGCTCCCAGGCTGGCGAAAGAGATGTGGATTGCTTCTGGAAACGCTGCCTGGATGCCCACGATAATGATGGAGAAGAACACAGCCATGCTTAGCGTATTGGCCGAGTTCGACAGTGTAAACATCATGCCTGACGCGACACCTCGATCCTGCGGGGGTACTGAGTTCATGATCGATGAGCTGTTAGGAGAGATGAACATACCGTTACCGATACCCATCAGAAAGATCAGGATGCCCAGCTCCCAATAATCGAAATTATAGGGAAGCATTGAAAGTCCGAGGAAAACCAGAGTCACGAGGGTCATGCCGGCGGTGGCAATCCATCGGGGCCCATACTTGTCCGAGAGTATCCCTGAGATTGGTCCCATGATGACAAAGCCCAGTGTCATGGGAAGCATGTAGATACCTGCCCAAAAGGGTGTATCCTCGAAACGGTAGCCGTGAAGCGGAAGCCAGATGCCCTGCAGCAGCATTATAAGCATAAACATAACACCACCTCGCGTAATAGCTGCCGTAAAGTTGGCGAGATTCGCGAAGGTGAAAGCCCGGATTCTAAAGAACTCTAGCCGGAACATAGGGTTCTTCACCTTGCTCTCTATGAATGGGAAAGCTATCAACAGCAGTATACCAACAATGGTTGCCGTAATTACCCAGGGATTTCTCCATCCCATAGCATCGGTGATACCATCGTGTATATACGGCCTCAGACCATAGGTTACGCCGACCAGCAATGAGGTCAGCCCGCCGACGAAGACTAAATTGCCCACAATATCAATACTAGTCTTGGGCGCTCGGAATGAAACTTCCTTCATCTTCCAATAAGACCATACTGTCCCAAGTACGGCAAAGGGAACACTGATTAAAAACACATAGCGCCAGTGGTATACCGCCAGTATTCCACCCAGCAACAGGCCAATGAACTGGCCGGACATGAAGGCTACCATGTTTATGCCTAGTGCCTTTCCCCTCTCACTGGCCGGAAACGCGTCCGTGATGATGGCTGCACCGTTTGAGATGGTAAACGCGCTGCCAACAGCCTGTATGAACCGGAAAACAATTAGTTCGAGTGCGCCCGTATTACCTGTGCCCGGCGTCAGGTAGAGCAGGATCGAGCCGATTGTAAAGATCAGGAAGCCCAGCCTGAAGAGTTTCACCCTGCCATACATATCTGCAAGCCGCCCGAAGCTGAGGAGCAGCGTTGCCGTTACCAGGCCGTAGCCCATCAGGATCCACAGCAGATACTGGAATACATCAGGAGCCGTTGGGTTAATTTGTATGCCTTTAAATATTGAGGGCAGGGAGATCATGACTATGCTATTGTCAATCGAACCCATCAGAGATGCCAGGGTCACATTAAACAGTGCAATCCACTTGTAATCAATGCCTTTCCCTGATCTGCCCGCGATCGCTTTGTCTATAACATTAATGTTTTCGTTCAACCTATTACCTTCTATCTTCGTCTGTTTTTAGAGTTCGGGAATCGATGTCATGCGCCTCTTCAGGTTTCTCTCCCGTACCCAGGATGTTACCGATCTCGCAGGCAGTATCGGTATTGTCACCACTTTCAGTCAGAATATTGATAATGCGAGACATTTCACTCAAAAGTTCCAACTTCTCTTTTGTCATGAGATCGAGCGATACCACTCCCTTTGGAGTGATCGAGTAGACCTTCCTGCGATCGATCTCTTCACCCTGGATTAAGCCGTTTGACTCCAGGCTCTCCAGGATTGGGTAGATTGACCTGCACTCGGAGTCCAGCGCCCTTTTAAACAGAGCTTGACCCTCTTGATGATGTCATAGCCGTGAGTAGGTTTATCCTTAATAATTTTCAACACAATATATTTCAGAAAAAGCTCGTCGGATTTCTTTGTCCATTTTTCCTTCCATTTTTCTAACCTCGACATATCGGAGGTATATATCAAAAGATGATATACCAGAGGATGATATATCGGAAGTTGATATACCGAAGGATGAAATATCAAAAGATGATATATTTATATTTATACGTTTATAATTAATTCATAATGCCGTGATTTGGGAGACCGGTTTAGTCGTATCGGGAAAGTATATGCAACGGATCGGGACTACCGAAATATAAAAAATGAGATTTTGAATTTTTCATTGTTCAGGTTTAATAATTGTCATCTCTCGGTATCTTTTGAACTTCTTCCCGGTTTCAGCTTTTCATTGAAATTCGTGCCTATTTAAGACAGGTGATTCCTTTGTTTACAAGGTTGAAAAAGCATTCGTCTCAGCTCTTGCCGATGAAATTCCCAATATTTTTTTACGTCCACTGCCATTTTCCTGTATTTTTCTTTTTCAAGCCGTTTCAGTCCGATTTCGGATTTTTTTGACTGGAATATGAGTTCTTCGGTTAACCTGTGATAGCTGGCAAGCCGCTCCTCCGAAATAAGCCCATCTTTTACTGCCTGAAGGACTGCGCAGCCAGGCTCGTCCCTGTGCGTACAGTCTTTAAACCGGCAATTATGGGCTGCATGAACCACATCGGAAAAGGCTTTTTCGAGCCCTTCTGCAGAGTCTCCAAGCTGGATTTCCCTGATTCCCGGGTTGTCTATCAGAATTGCGCCGTTCGGGAGCAGGAAAAGCTGGCGAACTGTAGTTGTGTGTCTACCTCTTTCATCATCTTCTCGGACGTCCGCGGTTTTCTGGATATCTGCATCAAAAAAAGCGTTAATAAGTGTTGATTTTCCAACGCCTGAAGAACCGATGAGTGCCACTGTTTTCCCGGGGGAGAGATAAGGGCTGAGTGCATCAAGCCCGGTTTTTGAAAGGGCGCTCAGGGGAATAACCGGCACGTTCCCTGCAACGGACTGTATTTTTTCTAACAATCGGGTTGGGTTATCCGTAAGGTCGATCTTGTTCAGTAAAATCACCGGGCTTGCCCCGGAAGAATACACGACAGTAAGGTACCGTTCCAGCCTCCGAAGGTTGAGGTCCTTTCCCGCTGAGGTTACAATAAAGATGGTATCAATATTTGCAGCAATCAACTGCTCCCCGCTTCCATCTCCAGCAGCTCCTCTTGATAGGCAGGTTCTTCTGGGCAGGATATTCACAACCGTGCGTGAGCGCAATTCCGGCTGGTTAAGTAAAACGACAAAATCCCCTACAATCGGCTGCTTACCAATTCGCTGGAGTGCCCGGAAATTCCCGCCTGTACGACAGCACCTGGAATAATAATTTCACAGACCGTTTTATGCCGGGACGCTACTCTCCCGGCCAGGTAGGGACCTTTGTAGGCAGAAAATGCCGATTCAAGTTCTTCATTCCATCCTGGAACAGCAGTCATTAGATCATGACCTCAACTTCTCATTTCAAAATGGTTAATCTACTGAATGGAAATATCAACTTTGCATGGATAAGTATTTTGATAGTTATCCTTTATCAGCTCGATTTCATCAGTCCGATTTAATTAACTCTATTTATCAGCCCGATTAATCAGCCTGAAGTATCCTCTTCATATTCAAGGGTTAATTTTCTAACTGAAAAAATTTATGATAATTTTATTGCACAGTTCTAAAGTCAAATGGACCTTTTGATTATGTTTTCCAAACTTAGTTAAATTATTAAATGTGCGTCATATATGAGAAATTTACTTTTTACCATACAATTTAGAAGAGGATATGAACAAGCTTTTAAATTTCTATTCCTTCTTCTTTAAGGAAATGGTCAATCAGCTTTCTGGCTATGCTGATTTTTCCAGGCAGTACAGGCAGCTTTTCAGAAGAAAACCATTTTGCGTCCTCAATTTCGAACCCATCAGGTTGGATATTTCCGGAATTATACTCGGCAGTAAACCCTATCATAAGAGAATTCGGAAAAGGCCAGGCCTGTGTCCCGAAATAAGTAATATTCTTAACTTCTATTCCTACTTCTTCCTTAATCTCCCTGACAACTGCAGCTTCGGCTGTTTCACCAGGTTCAATGAAGCCGGCTATCAAGCTGTACATGCCTGGTGGGAAACCAGGCGACCTTGCAAGTAAAACTTCATGTCCTTTTCTGATAAGTACTATTACAGCTGGGGAGATCCTTGGATAGAAAAGTTCTCCACAGTCAGGACATTCTTTCCCTCTTTCTCCGGGTCTCCGCTGAGTTTTTGTCCCGCATCGACTGCAAAACTGGTTTGTCCTGTCCCACTCCATTACCTGGACTGCTTTGTTCACAAGCGCAAAGCAGCTCTCACCCATTTCTGAATAAGCCTGCCTGAGATCCACAAATTTCATTCCGTCAGGTGCCTGAGTTCCTTCAGGAATTTCTATGGAATAGCAGTGTTTTCTGTCAAGCGTGCCCAGGTACTGTTCTCTGACTCCGGAAAGTCCGAGCTCTCCGGGGTCATGCAACTTTGGGATGGCTCCGGGGTTTTTATGGATATTAAGGAGAATTTCCCGACCCCGGAAAATGAACCAGAGTGCTTTCTCAGTCCTCTCGAGCGGCGGTTCGATGCCTACGATAAATTCCGGATTAGTTAGATTTTCTCTATGTTTCGGGGTCATAGTGTTCATACTTATTGTTTTTTGTTCTATATTATGGTTACAGAGACATTGTATTTAAATAGCATTTAATTCGTGAGATCTCTCTTCATTTTCTGGTTTTTGATTCTGGATTGTCAATTATTAACGGGGTCAATTAAGTTATTATGACTTAATAAAACATAAAAAAGCCCTATTTTTGTTATTCGGTTTTTTGGAAGAAGCTGGAGAAGATAAGAGATTCGAAAAATAAAAGATTGTAAAAATATAGCTATAAAAAATAAATTATAAAAAATGTAAGAATATAAAAAATAAGACCTTCTAAAAATAAGGCTGAAAAGAGGTGAAAGAGGAGTATGCTAAAAGCAAACTCCATTCCTTAATTTTACCTATTAGCTCTCCGTTCCAGAAACTTAGTAAGTTCCATAGCAATAAGAGTTGTCGAAGCCAGTGGAATAATCATCCCCCAATCGGAAAGTGAGAGAGGCACAGTCCGGAAAGCTGTCTGCAAAAACGGAATATAGAGTACAGCGAGCTGCAGAAGCACTGTGCTCAGGACAGCATAAATGAGGGGCCTGTTGGTAAAAATTCCCAGGGAAAAGACCGAAATTTTTTCCGAGCGCCAGTTAAAGGCATTGAACATCAAGGAAATTACTACCAGGGTAAAGATTAAACTCTGGATCTTTAGAAGAGCCATCCCCTCATTAAGAGCCCAGTAAATGACTCCAAGAGACTGCAGGGCAATCAAAAGTCCTAATCCAAGGCTTGCTACTATCACTCTTTTAGAGACCAGCCCTGCTTTTGCTTTTAGAGGCTTTTGCTTCATAAGTCCTTTGTCCGGGGCTTCAAGAGAAAGCGCCATTGGGGGCAGGCCGTCTGTGATAAGGTTTATCCAGAGGATCTGAACGGCAATAACAGGCAGGACCTGCCATGCTAGCACTCCGACAAGCACGATAATGACCAGTCCTATGTGGCAGGTTAGGCCGTAGGCAATGAAGTTTTTAATATTCTTCAATATGTTTCGGCCCTCTTCAACTGCGGAAACGATGGATGCAAAATTGTCATCTGTCAGGATCATGCTGGATGCTTCTTTGCTAACATCCGTTCCGGTAATGCCCATGGCAATGCCCATATCTGCGGCTTTCAGGGCAGGGGCATCATTTACCCCGTCTCCGGTCATCGCAACTATATATCCTTTCTTCTTAAGGGCTTCAACGACCTTTAACTTCTGCTCAGGATACACCCTTGCATAAACCGAAATTTTCTCCACAATTTCTTCAAATTTCTGGTTATCAATGGCTTCCAGTTCCGTACCAGTAAGGACGATGTCTCCTTCACGAAGAATCCCAAGTTCCCTCGCAATCGCAGAAGCAGTTATTTTGTGGTCTCCTGTGATCATAATGGTCCTGATTCCTGCACTTGTACAGGTGGCAATCGCAACCTTTACCTCTTCTCTGGGAGGATCGCGCATGCCCGTGAGTCCTGCAAAAACCATTTCCCTTTCAGCTTCCTCAGGATTGACATTTTCTGTAAACTTGCGGTAGGCAAACCCCATCACTCGAAGACTCTCATTTGCCATCTCATGTATAGTATTAAGGATTTCCTGCCTTATTTCAGGGGTTAACTGCTCCTCCTGTCCCCTGAGAAAGATTTTCGTACAGGAAGCAAGGATAACTTCCGGAGCTCCTTTGGAATAAGCATATAGACCTTCTTCTGAGTTGTTCAGGGTAGTCATCATCTTTCTCTCTGAAGAAAAAGGAACTTCTCCGACACGCCTGTGTTTTTCCTCAAGGGAAGGTCTCCAGATTCCTGCTTTGGCTGCCACAACCACAAGAGCGCCCTCTGTGGGGTCTCCCATAATACCCCAGGCCTCTTCCTCCTTGGCTAATCCTGCATCATTACAAAGAGCCCCTGCAACCAGAAGTTTATGAAGATGCACATCTTCAGAGACAGGTTTATCTCCGCTGAGAAAAGCTCCGACAGGCTCATACCCTTTTCCTGTAACGTTTAAAATAGCCCCGTTTACATACACTTTTTCAACGGTCATCTTGTTTTGGGTAAGCGTCCCGGTCTTGTCCGTACAGATAATATTGGTAGATCCAAGGGTTTCTACTGAAGGAAGTTTCCTGATAAGAGCATGTCTCTTCACCATTCTTCGAACACCAAGAGCAAGCCCGACAGTCACAACTGCTGGGAGAGCTTCTGGAATTGCTGCGACAGCAAGGGCAACGCCCCAAAGAAACATCTCAAAGGGAGAAAAACCCTGTAATATTCCTAATACTGCCACAACGGCTACAACCACAAGCGTTGCAACTCCAAGCCAGCGCCCGAACTGGTCAAGCTTTTCCTGAAGCGGAGTCCTTTCTCTTTCAATTTCTCCTAAAAGTCCGGCCAGTTTCCCAAAAGCAGTTTTCATGCCTGTTGCGGTAATCACTGCCTTTCCTCTGCCATAAACTACTGCAGTCCCGGTATAAGCTATGTTTTTCCTGTCAGGTTGCGGGGTCTCAGGAGGGAAAGCGTTGGTGCTTTTTTGGACTGGGACAGATTCTCCCGTGAGGGAAGCCTCGTCAATTTTCAGAGAAAGAGCCTCAAGCAATCTGGCATCTGCAGGAATCCGGTCTCCTGCCTGCAAAATCAGTATGTCTCCTGGGACAAGCACAGATGAAGGGACCTTTACTTCCTTACCGTTCCTTAACACCAGAGCTTCAGGGCTTGTCAGTGATTTTAAAAGTTTGATTGATTCTTCTGCCCTGTACTCCTGGACAAAACCAAGTACTCCTGCAAGAAATACCGTGAACAGGATCACAGAGGCGTCGATAAGTTCTCCGAGGAATGCGGAAACAAGTGCAGCAGCCATCAAAATAAGAATTAGAAAACTCTTGAACTGAGCAAGAAAAAGCTTTACTACAGAAGTTTTTTCTTCTTCTTTAAGTTCGTTTTTCCCGTACTTTTCAAGCCTGTTTTCCGCTTCTCCCGAACTCAGCCCGGTTTCGGACGTGTTCAGAGCCTTCAGAACCGCATCGGCGGCTTCATCATAATACATCCAGTTGTTATCTCCAGTTAATCAGGCAAGTGCTTTCGAATAAAAAAGCGTTCATAGTTTGCCAGTTCTAAATATAATATTCGAGGTGGTAATTAATATTAATAGGATATAGAACTTGCTATGCAAAAAACTTAATGATGATGGCGTTACCTACTAGAAAACTATGAAATCATCCCTTTATCCTAAAGATTAAAATGGGTCTTAAATCCTAAGTATTAAAACGAATCTTATTCTAATATTAAAACCGAATTTAATCCTAAATAATAAAATGACTCTTTAGTTCTAAATATTTAAATCGAATTTAATCCTAAATATTAATGATTGTGGGATCATTTGATCTTTACAAAACTTTCCCTCTGACAACCAGCAATTCCTCAAAAGAAACTTTTTTCCTTTCTACAATATCAACCTTAAATCCCTGATTTATCATTTTTTTCTTGACAGCCTCCAGCCCGGTAATCGAAGAGATAAGCACAAGAATTTTTCCCCCTGGCTTGAGATAATCTCTTACCTCACTCAGAAACCTATTTAGGGTTTCTCTCCCGCTGATTCCGCCGTCAAAAGCATAATTCAGCCAGCCCGGAACTTTTTCGTCCTTAGAGGTGGGCAGATAGGGTGGGTTGAAGAGGATAAGGTCAAAGCGATTTTCCGGTTTTTTAGGCCTTATACCTTTAAAAATGTCGGTACGGATAACTTCTACTCCATTTGCTTTCGCACAACGAGCAGCGTGAGGATTAATTTCTGTTGCAAGCAAATAAATTCCTTTTAAGTTTGCCAGGAGTACAGCAGATACAAAGCCCGAACCTGTTCCAATTTCAAGGATGCGCATGCCTGGCTCTGCTTCCTTAAGAGCTGCATCGGCAAGTAAAAACGAATCTTCTGCAGGCTCGTAAACAAGATCTGTATCCCCGAGCTTGACCCTGACTTTTCCGTATTCGATTTCAATCATGATTATCGGATTTGGGCTTGTTATTTTGTCTCTCTTTTTTGTCTCTTTTATTGAGATTGTTATTTTGTCTCTTTTTTTGTATCTTTTATTGAGATTGTTATTTTGTCTCTTTTGATTTCAAATCAAGTATTAGATTTGCAATCTCTGCAAGCTGTTCAGGAGTCAGATTTTCAGCTCTTTTGCTCATCAAATCTTCTGGAAGCTGGGAGATTACTTCTTTGATATTGGAAATCTTAAGCATGTAATTTGTGTTCAGGATTGCATTTCTCAGCTTTTTCCGGCGCTGGTTGAAGACTGCGGCCACAAAATCCATAAAAAAAGCTTCATCCTTTACTTCAAATGGGGCAGGACGAGGAATAAGTTTGACTACTGCGGAATCAACTTCCGGGGCTGGCTGGAAAGCTCCTTTTGGGACTTTCATTAGAATGCAGGCATCTGCAAAGTAATAGGTATCTACAGTCAGGCGGGAATAGTCTTTGCAGTTGGGAGGGGAGACCATGCGTACTGCAAACTCATACTGGTACATGAGAATTCCAAGTTTGAATTTATGTCGAAGGAGCTTGAAGGTTATTTCCGAAGATATGGAGTAGGGGAGGTTTGAGACAACCTTATCAAATTCCGGGAATTCAACTTTCAGGGCATCGCCTGCAATGATCTCAATATTCTCAATATTATCGAAACGCTCGTGCAGGACATTCAAAAGAGCACGATCAAGTTCTATTGCAATTACTTTCTTTGCCTTTCTTGCGAGCCTTTCAGTAAGATTTCCAACGCCGGCGCCTATCTCAAGAACAATGTCCTCGGCCCTCAACTCAGCGGCAGCCACAATTCTATCCAGGTAGCCTGCATCGATCAGAAAATGCTGATCAAAAGTACCCCCTTTTATCTTATATTTTTCTAGAAGAGAACGTACCATATCTGAAACCTCCTGAATACAGTGAATATTTAGGTTTGAAGTAAATTAAACTAACTTGAATTAAAGTGATTCTAAGCAATTATAGAATACATGGAATAATTATAAAACGATTTAAAGCAATAATAAAATTATTTAAAGCAATAATAAGATTATTTAAAGTGATTACAGAAGATATTAAATAATTATATAGTTATTTAAACCGATAATATTGTGATTAAGCAACTATAAAGTAATTTAAAGTAATTAAAAATTGAATGATAAAAGCTAATCAATGAGAGCCATGTTCGTAAAAAATAAAAAAAGAATTTATAAATCACTCGGGTTTCTGGCGGCGCGGGGGAGTGGTAAACAGTCTGTACTTGATGAAATCATCTTTAAGTTCTAATTCTATTCTGTGCGCAATAACCTTAGCCGGGTCGTGAAGGCTTGGAATTCTCTCCCGAATATCCTGGAAACTCTTATAATCCCCTTTTTTGCGCTCATCGATTATTGACCACATCAGCTTTTTCCCTATTCCTGGCAGGAGTTCAAGCATGTGTAAACGGGTGGTGATAGAATGGGCATCGTTAAAGAACTTTACAAATTGTTCCTCCTGGTACCTGACACACGCTTCAAGAATAAAAGGCAGTTCAAGATTGGCCCCTGTTGTAAGGTCCGAATAGCCTATTCTCTGCTTTACATGGTCTATTTCATCTCTATCTCCAGGTCCGATATATACTCTTGATTGGATGTTAGGAATTACACCTGTTTTGGGGACAAGCTCCATGAGCGTGAATTTTTTGTCTCCTATAGCCTGCACAAGAGGTTTTTTCTGAAATGAAGGAGTTACATCAACCGACTTCCCATAAGGAAGATAGTCGAGAACCCACGCATATTCTTCTCTGTCCTGTGAATTTTCCAGGGATTTTCCGGATGAGCGCGGAGCTCTTTCTGACTGCCTATCTGATTGCGGTCTGCCTGTTGAACGCCTGCCGCCATAAGAAGGTTTTTCAGCACCTGAACTGCCAGCATGCGGTCTACCTGATTGCGATTTATCTACTCTCATCAGCACCCATCCTATCAATTAATATGAAATCCTATAATCAACTATCTGTGCTCAGGGTATGTCAAACCTGATATGTTCAGCTATTTCCGCTTCTATCCGGCCCGGGACCTGCCCTAATAAACAGATCTCTTGAGTTCTCAAATCCCAGTTTCTTAAAACATGTGACTATCCTGTAACCGAGTCCCTAACTCGAGGCCTTTAGTAAATCACAGAATCCTCTGCATTTACTTTTTCAGGTCAAGATACTCCCTGATACTTTAGTCACTGTAGTTTCGGATACTTCTCTTCTAAATAACAAGATGAAAACTGCTATATAGCTTATTCTCTTTGATTTTAACTTATTCCAGAGTCTCCATCACGTAATCGAGAATCTGATCCAGCTCTTCGTTACTCAGGGTATACTTTTCTTTTGCATAAATGGATCTGATTTCGTCTCTGGATTGGGGTAGAATATCTGCGATCCTGACCGCAATTGAAAGCTTCATTTTTTCTAACTGTAGCAGTTTGTTAACAAGTTCTCTTGACTTTTTCCCGCTAATTTTTGAGAATTGATCAGCATGATTCAGAGCTTTTCGAAATCCGTATCCTACCTCAATACCCTGTTCCCTGCGTTCTTCCGCAATCTTGGAAAGTGTTTCTTTGACCTCAGCCAACGTCAATAATTCTTCATTGATGACTTCCTTGACTATCATTGGAATCCACTCTTTTTCAGTTAAAAATTATATTTAATTGCTATTCCCTGCAGAACAATCTATTTTGATTAGTCTTCAAGCTATAATAATTCTGACTGTTCTTTGGTTACTTTTCAATGCTATAATAATTCTTGATTATTCTTCAATGCTACAATAATTCCTGAATCTAAATTTATTATGCCTGCCAATATCCCTAACTTGGTTATATGAATTAGTATTATAGTGAACATATCCGTCATTCTGGGTTTGATCAAGCTTTTCAAGTTTTATTTAAATTGGCATATTGACGAAATAAACCTGTATTTGATAAGCTAGATTGTTCAAATTAATATTATCCTGATATAGTCCAGGTATATGCTTAACAAACGATATATAATTACATATATTCTTGTATCAGGATATAGAGATCAGGTTCTCAAAAAGAGATCAGGTTCTCAAAAGCAGTTTTTTATCCACCTCGGAGCCTGTTTTAACAGATCTTTCAAGGGAAATTAAATCCTTACATTTATTAATAGTCCGTCGCTCTCAATTTGCCGAAAACTTCCAAGCATGAGCTAGAGCCACATGAGCTAAAGCCTGCAGTAAGAGGCCTGTATATAGTAACTCAAGACAAAAGAGTTAGGTTCTCAAACCTAACTATCTGAACTGGAATCAGTATTTCTGCGGTTTCAGGTGCTGAGGAAGAGAAAAAACTTCCTTCTTTGCGTTTCCGACACGGACTTGAAGCACATATGAACGGCCGCGTTGTCCGATTACCTTTCCAGTTGAGCCCTGGAACTTTGGATTGGGCATGCCTCTCTGAATGCTTGGGTCAATATCAATATGAACCATTTGCCCGTTTTCAAATTCCTGGATTGCCTTGCTTACAGGGGAAATCCCTCTTTCACGAACTGTCTTCTGCAATTTGTATCTTGTACAGCGTCTTTCACCATGGGAGTTTGTCATCGCATGTTCCTCCTTAGAATGCTCGATTATTCTCTAATTAATACAGATTTTATCTTGATAATATTGATAATATTTAAATAAGACGGAATTCAGGTAATTCTTTACTGATCCAATGAATAAACATGATTTAGATGTGGTTCAGATATCAACGTTAACTACGTCAAGATCTTCCACGAGTGCAGGAACACCTAAAAGCCCGCTTAGACTCGGATTTGTTCTGCCCTCATCTCCGGAAATAAGCTCTTTTACATACAGTCCGCCTTCGCAGTTAACTGTTATATGAGCATAACCATCGTCTGTCAGTTCATCAAGCTTGATACTGTGCACACGTCTTTTTCGTATAAGGTCAGCCCGCCTGTGAACTACACGTCTTGGGGTCTGCTGGGAAATATCTATGCCACTCAAAGCCTCAAGGCTAGATTTAAGCTTTTCCTCTGGAACAGGCTCTTTAAATGTAACTTTAAGCTTATAAGTTTTATCTGCCTTTGAGTTTTTCAGAGTTTCAATCATATCTTTCCCAACGAACGAAAGTTCTCTTACCTCAACTTTTCCGGCAGCTTTCTCGTTTATACTTCTCATAAGCGATTCAAGATCTGTGCTGCGCTTTTTAGGAGATTTTGCCTCCACTACAAAAGGCCTGCCGCTTCCGAGCATCAGGGCGTCGATATCTTCCCTGCCAGAGCCGTGGAAAGCCGTATCTACTGCCTGAAAAGCTTCAATTACGGGCCCTTTGATAAGCTCATCTACGGATTCCTGGTACTGCTTTCCAGTAAAATTGCAGCTTTCACACCCTTTGCCCTTACATTTTCTGCACGGCCAGCGGGTCTGCGGAATCCCTCGGATCATTTTGCGGTAGCGTCCAATGATATATACAGAGCGAACCTGAAGTTCAAGCTTATTCTTTGCAAGGTCAAGAGTAATTGTAATATCTGGATTTTCGAAATCCACATCTTTTTGAACTTTTTCAGCAATTAGCTTGCCCACTTCTCTGTTAAGCTCAGTCTTAAGCTGCTCGGCATAAGCAGTCCCGGTCTCAGCCCAGAGAATTTCCTCGTTTTCACTCAGAAGCCCGCTAACTTTCGTACCCACCAGGAATGTTGAATACTCAAGGCCTTCAAGAGCCTTTGCCGCTTCATCTGCCCATCTGTCCAGCTTTTTGAACAGATCCAGGCAGACCCAGCACTGCTCGTCCTCACCTCCTGTTCCAAGCGTCTTCCTTGCAAAAGCACTGCAAAGGGCAAGTTCCTTTAAAAGAGAATCATCTTTTTCACTTTTATAAATACGATCTCCTTCCAGGGCAAGGGCGAGTTTTAAGGCCTGCCCGCGTTCTCTATTGCTCAGGCCTGTAGATAATTTCGCAAACTGCCGACCCAGACAGTTGTCACATATAGGGCCTTCGTGCAGAGTCTTTTTTGAGATTTCAAGTACATCCATTTTCTTTCACTTTCTTTAATTCTTTGTTTCGAAATAGACCTGAGAGTGGATAACCAGGAGATGAAAACAAATCCAAGGGAAGGGCGAATGCCTGACTGGCTAAGATTCGAAGGGGCATATTCTTGAAAGAAGCAACTTAGTAAGCTTCAGTCCTGATACAGAGAGGTGGAATATAGCTTTTTGTATTGAATCAAATTTAGAAATTGTAGCTGAAATTGCACTTTATTCTTCACCACTGCAGTCAGCTTCTCCTGGCAATTCTCCTCTTTCTGCTTCAGCCCTATCAAGCTCGTTATGTATAAGGGTTATGCAGTGGTTGGAATGCAGGGAAATCGGGCCTACTGAGATAATTTTTGCCCCCGCCTTAAAGAGCTGTTCCTCCTCTTCTTCGGTAACACCTGTGTGGTCCCCCAGAATAAAAACCGGGTCCCGAATCTCATGGGCAAATTCTCGAATATCCTTTCCGTCCTCTCTCAGGTAAAGTAAGGTGCGTCCTTCAAACTGTGAGAGCAGGGACCTTAGATTTCCCCTGCGAATCCAGACGCCTGGGGTGGAACGGATATCCAGTTCGGTTGCATTTTTCTGAATAGCTTTCTGGATGAGGGAGCCGCTACTTCGCTCGTCGGGATTCAGGTATCTCAGGTGAAGCCCCTCAAATCTGATAATTTTTCCGGGGTCCGGCTCTCCTAAAAGCAGCAGGTGTACATTTACATCTCTGCGCATTCCGAAAGAGAGAAAAAGGGCACAGCTTACGCATCGGCAGAGAATATCCATCCTTCCTGCAGAACCAGGGAGATCATTTAAAGAAAAATCGCCGTTTGTTTTTGCCTTATGCCCTATGATAACGATATCGCGCATGGGCACTATATCTACGTAAGGGATATAAAAGATGTATGCATGTTCAAAAGCAAGCAACTTGTAATCCACAATGCAATAAGCTCAAAATCTGGAATTAAAAGTCCGAAAAGGGATTGCGTATAAATAAGGATGGGATAAGGATGAAGATACTAGCTATTTCTGACCCACATGGGAATTACTCAAAGATAAAGGAGATAATGGAGAGAGCCGGAGACTTTGACCTTGTTGTGATTGTCGGGGACATCACTAACTTCGGGCCCGATGAGAAGGTCGAAGAATTGATGGAAATGTTTGAGAAGCCTGTGCTTGCAATTCCCGGAAACTGCGATCAGAGAAGCATTTTGAAAGCGCTTGATGCCTCAAAAGCTTTAAACCTGCATGGGAAAGCCGAACAGATAGGCAATATCCGGTTTATAGGGCTCGGAGGTTCCAACCCCACACCTTTCAATACTCCCTTTGAGCTTTCTGAAGAAGAGATAGAAAACGCCCTTGAAGGAATGGTCTGCTCTGCCGAAAAAGCAGAAGATTGCGGAACCATAGTGCTCCTGACCCATGCCCCTCCCCACGGAGCCAGGGACGAACTTCCTTTTGGGCATGTAGGTAGTAAAGCTATCCAGAGATTCCTTGACAGGGTTGATCTTATAGTCTGCGGGCACATTCACGAAGCAAAAGGTGTTGAGAAGGTCGGAAAGACTGTAGTGGTAAATCCTGGAGAAGCCTGCAAGGGTTCTTGTGCTGTTATAAAGATTGAAAATACAGAAAACAAACCCATTGAGGTTGATTTTATAAAAGTATAAATTCCAGGTTTTAATCAGGTTAGCAGATTAAATTGGGTTAGCAGGTCTCAATCAGGTTAGTAGACTTAAATCAGGTTTCAGAGTCCCCTGACGAGTTTTAAGATTCTCGCGTACTCTGAATCCTTTCTACTTTCGGGGACTACTTTAATAAGGATGAATATCTACTATATAATTATATTTTGTCTCAGATTATTTAGTTGCTCACCTTTACCAGTAGATAATTGCATGGCTCATTTATTATGTCGCCAATTCTGTCAGTACTACTTAACTCCATACATTTAAAACCTGAGAGATACTTCGAGAAATATGATTATACAGAGTTTTATGAATATACAGAATTTTGAATATTCCGAATTTATGGACATTCAGAGCTTTATAGATATTCCGATTTTATGGATATTCCGAATTTATGGATATTCAGAGTTCACGGACAATGGAATGATTTAATAAGTTAAATTGAGATTTCCTAGAACTCAATTTTGACTTCAGAGATAAAAGCATCAGAGGTTGAGCTACGGCCACAGTTGAGGAATTCGGTTTCGATCCGGTTTTTCTGGATTTCATGAAAAGACTGGCCATATCCATTCTAATAGGGATTATGGTAGGTATAGAAAGGGAGCATAGAGCCCTTGAGCATGAAATTTTTGCAGGTGTAAGGAGTTACACTATAACCTGCATAACAGGCATGCTCACGGCTCTCGTAAGCACAGATACAGGTGTAGGCTTTGTTTATGTGGTCACGCTCTTTTTCGGAGCAATCTGTTCCATAATCACTTATTGCAAGATATCTGTTTACAACCGGATTGGAGTTACCAGCCCGATAAGCCTTTTTTTTATTTTTTTAATGGGAATCCTTGTTGGCTATGACTACTGGCTGTTTGCGATTGTCTCTTCAATAGTTGTCACCATCCTCCTGATTCAGAAACAACCCCTCCACCAGTTTGCAGGAAACCTGACAAAAGAAGAGCTCTACAACGCAATACAGTTTTTGGCTGTGGCTTTTATACTTTATCCGGTGATGCCGGAAAAACAGTTTTTCGGGCTTGTAAACCTCAGGTATGCAATCCTTATCGTAATTCTTGTTTCACTTATCAGTTTTTCAAGCTATGTGCTCTTGAGAAAGTTCGGGACAAAACGCGGGATCTGTTATTCAGGCTTTGTGGGCGGCTTTGTTAATAGCGAAGCCACAACAGCAGCTCTTGCGGGCCTCTCGAAAAGAGCAGCAGATATGGCCGATCCGATTCTTACAGGCATTCTCCTCTGTAATATTTCCATGCTTATTCGAAACCTTATACTGGCCCTAATCGTTGATCCGACCGGCCGGACAACTCTCCTTATGCTTCCTGTCCAGATTATAATGATTCTTGTTTCCGTCGCGATAGCTATTAAACGTAATAAGTCTATCTGCCCGATAAATGGTGGGGGAGACTTTAAGATTGAGTCTCCTTTCTCACTTGGTCAGGCATTTAAGTTCGGTATTGCCTTTATGGTGATTCTAATTGTAGGAAACCTTGCCTATATAACTGGAGGGACTGCCGGGATTTACGCAACTTCTATTGGGGCTCTTGTCAGCAGTTCGGGAGTGATAGTTTCAGTAACTCTCCTTGCCGTAAGTGGAAATATTTCCTATGCAACCGCAGCAAATACCGCAATACTTGCAAGTCTCATCAGCACAATTAACAAAATCGTGCTCTCAAGAATTTCCGGTTCCGACGCTCTATTTTCCAGTGCAATGAAAACTTTCGGAGTAATTTCGATTGTCGGGAGTTTTGCTTTACTTTTATGGAATTACATCTAAAGGATTAATCTATCTAAGACAATCAATCCAAGAAAAAAATAACCTGGAGAGAAAAAGTCCTTATAAAAATGGTTTCAGTTCCACATCTCTTCTTTTCAGGGCAAAATTTATTTTCCTTTATACAAAAGGCTCTATTCAATCCTGGACTATTTATCCAGAGTAAAATACAGATCCTGTGTATCCAGAGTAAAATACAGACCCTGTGTATCTAGAGTAAAATACAGATCTGATTGCAAAAATCCTTGTCCAGTTTGGGAATATCTTTATAATTTGGGAATAGCTTAATATGTGATTAAAATCTTCGAATAATATTTAAAAGTTCAGCAGAAAATGAATAAATATAAAGCTGAAGTAAAATCTAAAGCTGAACTAAAAATTTTCAAATTAATATATAAAGCGAAAGCTACTCTGAAAGTTTAATCTATTTTATGCATGAGAATTAAATAAACCAGATTCATAACAATTCATTTATTAATCACTAAAAAATTAGGAAATAAAACTCTATAAAATCCAGGAATAATGCTTAAACTTCCGAAGTTAACCACTTTAAAGAGATGAAGGGAATACAATGAAAATAAAGATTATTGTTCTGCTTCTCGTATTAGGTGCCGTTCTACTTTCAGGGTGCGCGGGAGATGAAAAGCCATCACCGGAGAACAATGCGACTCCTGCAGCAAACATTACTCCAACAGATAATGTGACACCTGCAACAACCGTGACCCCCGAAGTAAATGAAACCCCGGAGTATGTAGCTCCAGAAGAAAATAACACCACCGAAACTGTGATTCCCGAAGGAAATGTAACTCCCGCAGCTGGTCAAATCTCAACTCCTGATATCAGGGCAACTCCTTATGTGATAAGACTGGAAAATTTCAGGGCAAGTCCATCAAGCCTTGAAATTAAAAAAGGAGAAACAGTTGCCTGGATGAACCTGCATGATAATCCGAAGAGAAAATTTACACTTGTCAGTGAAGAAGGTCTTTTTGAGAATACAACCCTCGTGTACAAGCGAGCTTTTACTCATACATTCAATGAGGCCGGAGAATATAAATTCAGTATTGTAGGCCAGTCGAGGATGAGTGTTAGCATCAGTGTGAAGTGACAAAAACTGGAGTTAAAAGTTACAGGAATAACTAACTTAATAAAACGTTCATGAGGTTTGTTATCCAAAGAAATATGTGAAATATATGTGATAGACTTACCCGAAAATAAAGAAAATCTTGCCTGGGAAGTCTATTGCATTCAATTTTTAATTATACATTTCCTATTTTAATTATGGTATTTCTAGCAATTAATCGCCCAGTAATTTGTCTGCTCGTAAATTCGTCTGCTCAGCAATTAGCTGAATTATTTTCTAAAATAATCAAAGACATCTGCTGGGTTTTTTCATTTTTTTTCATAGTCCTCTATATTAAAAAATCTCACATTTGAGGTTTAATTATCACTTTTGTATAGTCCTCTGAGCGTCGAGCAAACTCCCTGTAGGCGTCAGGCGCTTCTTCCATGGAAATCCCATGGCTTACTATAAAGCTGGGTTTTGCTACTCCGGCGATTATCATGTCCCTGAGCATGACAATGGTCTTCTTCACTGGAGTTTGGCCTGTTCCAACGGTTAAGCCTTTTTCCCAGAGCGCCCCAAAGGGCAGGATATACTCTCCCTTCTTGGCATGTTCATTGACGCCGCCAGGATCGTCCCCCGTGTAAACTCCGACAATTCCAAGGTGGCCTGTAGGGTTAACTAATCTCACCAGGTCGTTTATAACCTGAGTCGGGTTTTCTTTTGAAGGGTCGTTCCTATCCCTGGCCTGATAGCCGACCGCATCTATACCACACATAACCCCCTTCATTTTCTCTTCTCCTGGTAGGAGTGATTGCACAATTGCCGGGTTAGAAGCCCTTATCATTTCAATAGTGGACACCGGATCTCCTTTGGTAACTTCTATAGGAGCACCTACAGTCTCGGCCAGGTTTTGTATGCCAGAAACTATTCCCTGCATCTTCTTTTCTCCTGGCAGCAACGTGTCTACAGTTGAGTGCTGAGCTCTTAACGCTTCGATCATAGCTACCGGGTCGCTCATGGTAAAATCGATAGGTATAGCACCTATACTTTTGGCCAGCTTCAATCTCGATGGAATATAATCAATTACAAATACCTGGCCTGCTCCCTGTAGCAATGCGGAATAAGCTGCAAGCAAGCCTACAGGTCCGGCACCAAAGACTGCAACTGGTAATCCTGGCATTACCATCGCCAGCATTGTGCCAAAGAAACCGGTAGGAAAGACATCAGACAGCAGGACGAAATCGTCTTCCCATTTATCCCCCGGAGATCCCGGAAGTTTGGTACAGTTGAAGTCGGCAAACGGCACTCTCAGCATCTCGGCCTGTGCCCCTTTATATGGGCCCATTTTGGCATATCCAAAAGCTCCACCCGCCGCCTCAGGATTAACGGTTAGGCAAGCACTGGGAAAGCCACGGATACAGTTCATACAGTGCCCACAGGCAACATTAAAGGTGACAACTACTCGATCTCCTTTTTTAAAAGAGGTCACGGCATCTCCAACCTCTTCTATAACCCCCAGAGGTTCATGACCAAGTACTGTTCCAGGTTTTGCAACCGTCCTTCCCTGATACATATGAAGGTCGCTTCCGCAGATTCCAGTCGAAGTAAGCTTAATAATAACATCTCTGGGATGTTCTATCTTTGGATCTTCTACCTCTTCGACAGCAACTTTATTTGGTCCTTTATAAACAACGGCTTTTATATAACCCACCCCAAATTTCTGTTGAAGGCCCTCTATCGGTTTTTTATAAGTGCTTTCAAATATAGAGTGCCATCAATTATAATAGCCACATTGTAATATCTATTTTTATAATGCTTGTTATATAATAAGTACTTTTATAATACCTCCTTGATCTATATATTCGTTGCAGAACTTAATCTAACGATCTCAAATTTTATCAAAATTGTTTATGATTTGGGAGAACAATGAACTTAAACAAAATTAAATGATGGAATAAGAAGACTCCATTTTCTCAAATTTCCTGATTATTAGGGTTTATCCGCATCAATACTACAAACTTTAAAAGCAATGAATAATATGGAAATCTGAAAATAGCTATGAAAAATTAATGGAATTGAATTAAAAATGAATCAAAACAGAAACCTTAAAAAGACTATTTTTAAATTTGTTACATAAAGTTCTACATAGGATATCTGATCCAGTCAAGTAAACTGCATTTCAAATTATTTTTATTATTTATAATTATCCTATAGAGCTGTAGCAAAATGAAAATCTATTAAATGCCTGACCTCTTGCTTGTCTGGCATAGTACCAGGAATTGAACTACCAAAAATTTTGATATATTAGATAAAATATTAATTACCTAGTTGACGACCAAAAGTCAAATGATATAATATAAACTAATTTAGTCAAATTTGTATGATCTAAAGTGAGTTTTTATGATAACGGATCTAAATCTTGTATGGTTTCACATCCTCAATGGTATGGCAGGAAGGAACCACGTTCTTGATACTTCGATGATATTTGCAGCAAATTATTTCATTTATATCTTTTGTGTTTATCTTGCTTATATATGGCTTGTAAGAAGTAAATATCGGCAGGAGGTACTTTTTGCCGGATATGCAGCACTTCTTGGATTGGGAATAAATTCTATTATCAGCCTATTCTATTTTCACCCAAGGCCATTCATGATCCCAACTGGAATACTACTTATATCTCATGCCTCTGAAAGTTCGTTTCCATCAGACCATGCTACAATAATGTTTTCTATTTCACTTATGCTCCTTTCGTTTAAAGATATGAGACACAACGGCGCTATATTGTTCTTCATTTCGTTTATCAGTGGGCTTGCGAGAGTTTACGCAGGGCTGCATTTTCCTATGGATATAGCTGGCTCATTATTTGTTGCTTTATTTTCCATCTGTATATTGCTGACCTTGAAGGAATACTTAATTCCCATTAATCGTTTTTTTATTGTCAACTTTGAGAAATATCGCGAAAAACTTGTAAAAGATAATATTAAAAAGTCATAAAGATTCGTGTAGCTCTTTTCCATGAAAATACTTCGTCTAGGAGCTTTTTTACTCGTTATTTTAATTAATAAAGGCCAACTACCAGTGGAATATGATCTACAAAGATATGTGGCAGATGACCAATGGAATTAAGTCTTAAATATGACCCAATTTCGTGATCAGGAAATTGATGGTCACTCAAAATATGAGCTCCAAAGAAGCCAATTTTGAGTTTTGGGATTAGCTTCTGATCAAAATTAAGTATCCTGCAGTTAAACTGCCTTTTTTAAAAAATCTGGCTTTTGGGCAAGTGCAGCAAAGCCTTTAAAGTCAAAACGAATTTAAATATAGAATCTTTTTGTATGAAAGCACTATTATTTATATGCGTTTATATATAACTAAGAATACAAAAGAAAGACTCGTTATATGGGACTGTGAGCGGTAACAAAAGGTCCTGCTCTCATGGTTCTATCAGAGCAATTAAGTCAGGCTGCCTGAGTTAAGCTAAAGAACAAAACCAGGATAATAAATCAAGATAGGGATGTAAGATAATAATCAAAAATATAAAGCAAGATAAGAACCTGGCTGCAATTCAGGAGTAAACCCGGCTGGAAGCTATAGCCTTAGTGTAAAAGAGTATAAGAAATGAGATTACCATCACTGTAAAATAAGATCCCAGAGAATAGCAACTTTAAATGATCAGTAAAACTATAGTCGAAGGCACAACAAAGGTTCTAATTCCGGTCCCGCCTCCGGATGCAACCTTCCCTCCCTCGGCAGCTGCGGTTTTTTATAATCCCGAGATGGAATTTAACCGCGATATCAATGTCGCAGCTACGGCAGCATTTGTTGAAAGGCTTCTTTCAAGAAAAGAGATCCTAAGGGAAGAAATTCGCTATGTGGATGCTTTTTCCGCTTCAGGGATTCGGGGACTTAGGATCGCAGGTGAAGTGGGAATACATGCGACCATGAATGATTGGAGTTCGGATGCGTTTGAATTGATAAAGGAGAATATCAAAATTAATGGACTTGAGGAGAATACACTGGCTACCCGTAAGAACGCAAATTTGCTACTTCATGAGAAAAAGTTCCACATAGTCGATGTCGATCCTTTTGGCACTCCATCTCCCTTTCTGGATGCAGCTTCTGCTTCAGTGCTGAGTATGCTGTCTGTTACGGCAACAGATACGGCCCCCTTATGCGGAGCTCACCTGAACTCCGGGATCAGAAAATATGCTGCTGTACCTTTAAACACGGAGTATCATAGTGAGATGGGGTTGCGAGTCCTTCTGGGAGCCTGTGCTAGAGAACTTGCCAAGCATGAAAAAGGAATGCGGCCTATACTTTCCCATGTGACACGCCATTACGTCCGCACTTACCTTGAAATTATTCCCGGAATTAAACATGTTGATAAAACTCTGAAGTCAATGGGTTTCAGTATTCACTGCCCAACTTGCGGGTTTAGAGGGCCTGTATATGGGCTTGCAGTCCACATTGAAAAAGAGTGCCCTGTATGCGGGAAGCTTACACAAGTTGCAGGTCCTATGTGGCTTGGACCTTTCAGAGAACCTGGTTTCTGTGATGAAGTTATCTCAGAACTTGAAGTACATCCTCTGAATACAAAAGATAAAGCAAAAAAACTAATTACGTTCTGCAGGGATGAACTCGAGATCCCGATGTTCTATGATCAACATGTGATTTGTAAACAGTTAGGAGTTTCTGCGACCGGCATAGAGACTTTGATTGAAGCCATTAGGGCCTATGGATTTGAAGCTTCCAGAACTCACTTCAGCGGGACTTCCTTCAGGACTGATGCGCCAATTCTCAAAATAAAGGAGATAATTAAAGCGCTGTCAGGATGAGTATATTTATTAGAAGTCTGAGTGAGGATTTACAATAGCTCCAATATTTATATATTAACTATTTAAGAATAATCTATACATTAACTATTTAAAAACGATTTACTTAGAAACTATTTTATAACGATTTATATATTAACTATTTAAGAATAATCTATATATAAATTATTTAACAATAAAAGGTCTTAGTTCATATCTGGAAATAATCCGTTAGGAATTAATCCGTTAAAAATTTTCAATGTGATATCATGTCCGATGAGAATGCAGAAAAGTTATTTTTGCAGGAAAAGCCCACTCTTGCGCTGATATTTATAGGCTCGATGGGAAAGACCTACGCTTCGGTTATTTCAAAGGAGATAGATTCCACTTTTGCCCATACGACAAGAATCCTCGCGAAAATGGAACAGTGCGGACTCATAATATTCACATTCGAGGGACGGATAAAGTTTGTCGAACTTACGGAGTATGGAAAAGAGGTAGAAAGTGCCCTTAAAGAGTTCAGGGATATACTTTCAAAGGAGCCTCTAGTAGAAACCGCGCAGAAAGGGGAATCCGAAAGAAAGGCTGAAGAAGAAGGTTCAGAAAGTGGAAGGGGAGAAGCTGCTGAAGAGGAAGAAGAGGAAAAACTTGAAAAGACAAACGAGCTTGACCCTGTAAATGCCGAAATCCTTGAAAAAATTAAGAGCTTTAGAAGTAAAATAGAAAGCATCTATAAGAGTGCATTAGAGCAGGGAGATAGCAGGGATGCCATATCTCGAAAACTCGGTCCTTATAGTCGGGATGTTAAAAAGCTCCAGAGCCAAATTGAAAGGGCAGAAAGCCCTATTAGTGAAGTCGTCATTTCAGCCCTCAATGAAAGTGAAAAGCTTCTGGAATCATACTTAAAAAGTTAATCAGATGGTGCCCACCCGAGTTCGACCAGTCGAGTTCCGCCACCCGAGTTCCGTTTCGGGAGCACGGTGTCCTTTTCGCTTCGCTCAAGAGGACTAAAATTTAAAATTACAGTCTTTCCATGCAGAGTTTAGCTTCCCGAGTTCCGTTTCGGGAGCACGGTGTCCTTTTCGCTTCGCTCAAGAGGACTAAAATTTAAAATTACAGTCTTTCCATGCAGAGTTAGCTTCTGCAGCCGAGTTCCGCTTCGGGAGCGCGGTATCTGGAATAACAGGCAGGAAAATATGATCAAAGTTATAACCCTCCAACACATTTACGGGAAAAATCGGGAAAGGATGACTGACCTGTTGAAAACCCTTGTTGAGAATGAATTGAGAGATCTTGAAGTAAAGGTTGAAATCTCCGTTACTCCGGAAAACTGGGTCCAGTTTTCTCTTGAAGGTGAAGATGATGAGGTGTCTGCAAATTTCTTGATTTCCAGGTATGGCACGCCAGCAATAAAGGCTGAAGCCGGTAAAACATATTTAGGTTTTCTTCAGGCTTTCGGAGAAGATGCTTTTCTAGTTAATATTGGTATACCTGTCAGGGTTGAAACCGAAGAATTGAAAGCTCTGGGCAGCGGAAAACCAAAGCAGCTTGCGTCCAGATTCGGCTTGATACCTCATTTGCCGGTTGAAGTCGAGATTTTTGAAGCAAATAAAAAAATAAAAGCCCGTTTTACGAAGAAGCAGCTTGATCTCTGGTGGAACTGGAAGAAAGCAGCCACAGACAGGGTTATAGTTAATGCAGCCACCCGCTCGGAAATCAAAAGTGCAATAAAAAAGACAGGTCACGGCAGAGATATTTATGAGATAGAGCGCCTTGGGTTGCTGGAACATGCAATCGTGTGCCGGGAGACTACAGATGGTCCGGGCATAGTGGCAGCAATAGGTCCCCGCCTTAAATCTGAAATGGGAGTTGTAATAGGAGATGCCCGCTAATGCTCATGCCTGGAATAAAAAATCTGTTAGGCTAAAATCGTTGGACCTGATGGGATTTTCTGTGAATAATTTCTGAGCCAGTTGGCATTGAGACAAGTTAGTAACTTCAAAGGCAGGTTTCCTAATAAAAATTTCTATGTAATAGTGCCAGTTTAAAAAAAGAATTTATAATGTGATCTCAAAAAGACAGTGCTTGTGCCCTGTCCCATAACACTCAATCTCGAGAACCCTGCACTCCTGACCCAACTTTTCTTTGAGTATCCCCTCAATAATGCCTTCTTTAAGAGTGCAGAAAGGTTTTCCAATGACAGGCATTAATCTGGCTTTAAAATTGTCTTCAATCTCAAGAGCAGGACTGCTTTTTAAAAGCACGGAAACGCGGCAGTCTCCCTGGAATTCCAAAAAGCGTGCAATCTCTATAAGGAGCTCTTCAAGAGCTTCGGCTTCAAAATTGGAAGAAAGATGCTTTCCAATATCGCTTCCTATCATTTTTAAAACAGGTGCATTATCAATTCCGTACGCTTCAAAACCAAAATGCAGGGCATGAAACATAGTTTCAGTGAAGCAGGATCTGTCATTTCCATTTGCAGCGACATTTTCCAACAACCTATTATAGTGGTCGATGAAAGGTTCCTGAGAGCAACCCATATAATGAGAAGTGAGGGAATAGATTTTTCGGCGGTGATCCTCAGGGTCGTAGCTTTCTTCAACAAGCTCGCATGCCCTGAGATTGTTGAGATGTACAGAAATAGTTGATTTGGCTTTTGCCGTAAATTTTACGATTTCGTCAAATGGTTTCGGCCCTTCCCTGAGCAAATCAAGAATCTTGATCTTAACAGGACTGTCTACTGCTATTAACCCTTTTTCAGTATAAAAGAATTCAGTCTTATTCTCAGGTCTTGCCATAATATCTTTAAATAAGTTGTACTTTGAATATATAAATTGTTCGCATGGCAGCGAATATTTCTCATTGTATATATAATAACCAACTTATATAATTAGTTGCTGATGACGCGCCGGTTTGTAGACAATGATAAATTCATAGTAAAGAGCTTGAAAAAAACGTGAACTTAAAATCTGAACTTTAATCAACCAGTGAAATAATGGATAAACTAAAAATATAACCTAGCGAAAACAAATAGATAGCAAGGTATTTTAAAAATGCCAACAAGTGCAGAAAGGTTTCAATACCTTTTCCAGAAGAGCATGAAACCTCAAATCTACTTTACCTGACGACATTAAAAAAACTAAAGGGGAAAATTTATGGGATTATTCGCAAGGATGGAAATTGTAATCAAATCAAAGATGAATAGGGTGCTTAACAGGATGGAAGACCCGCGTGAAACACTTGATTATTCCTATGAAAAGCAGCTGGAACTTCTCCAGAATGTTAAGAGGGGGGTTGCAGAGGTTACAACGTCCAAAAAGCGCCTTCAGCTTCAGCGTGCAAAACTGACGCAGAACATAGATAAGCTTGATGGGCAGGCAAAAGACGCAGTTGCTGCTAATAGAGAAGACCTTGCGAGGCTGGCCCTTGAGAGGAAGGCCGCCCTTGCCCAGCAGGTTGATGGGATTGACAGAGAAATTGCAGAACTCGAAAAGCAGGAAGATAAGTTAATAGCTGCGGAAAAGCGTCTTTCAACCAAAGTGGAAATCTTCAGGACACGAAAAGAATCTATTAAAGCCCAGTACTCAGCAGCCGAAGCCCAGGTGAAAATAAACGAATCCGTTACCGGGATCAGCGAAGAGATGGCAGATGTGGGCCTTGCCCTTGAGAGGGCTGAAAACAAGACAGAAGATATGAAAGCCCGCGCCGATGCAATTGATGAGCTTATGGAAGCCGGGACACTCCAGGATCTCACAGGCGGCAAAGACGATATCGATCGGGAACTTTCAAAGATCAGTACCCAGAGCAATATCGAGTCTGAGCTTGCCAGGCTTAAAGCCGAAGCCGGAAAGGGGCCAGAAAAGGATAAAAGTGGGGAAGAAGCCAAAAATGTAGATGAAAAAAGGGAGGTCTGAGAATGATTATCAGGATAATGGGGGAAGGACAATATCAGGCTTCTGAAACCCTGTGCGATGAACTAAACCAGATAGATAACCGGATTGTGACCCTCGTTGAGGAAGGAAAAGCTGAAGAGTTTAAAAATGAGCTTGCTAGGCTAATTTCCGAGATCAAGGGAAAAGCAGAGCCGATTGATTCAAAGGAAATCGTGAACTCTGACATCATTGTGCCTCCTGAAGACCTTAGTTTTGAGGAAGCAAAAGATGTATTTAAAGGATCAGGAATTTTTGAAGATTGAAGAGATGTAATCTCAGGGAATACAGTGCTAAGATTGGAAGTTAGCTCAAATTAGAAATTAGCTCAGATTAAATGCTAGTTAAGAGTAGAATATAAGATAGAAATTAGTTAAGAATCGAAGTTAACTCAGGTTAGAAACTAGCAGGCCTTCGGGCCTGCATTCATCGAACAATCATTACAGGAACTTTTGAGTGCCTTAGAACATTCTTTGCTACACTGTCAATCAGAAGTCTTTTAATGCCTTTAAGACCCTTTGTGCCCATTACTATTAGGTTAATATCGTTTTCCTCTGCATAGTTAATGATTTCTTCAGCCGGAATGCCTCTCAGAAGTACAGGCTTAACTTTAACGTCGGCTTCCTCTCCAAGCCTTTCTATGTTAGCAATTGCAACTCTGCCCCTTTTGGCAAGACCTTCTTCAAACTCATCTGTCCAACCTTTAACCGATCGTGTAGTTACTGCATACTCAGTTGAAATAACATAAAGAGCATATACCTCAGATCCTGTAGCCTTTGCGATTTTTATTCCATGAGAAGCCGCACTTATTGAACTTTCTGAGCCATCTGTTGCGACTAAAACTCTTTTGAAAAAACTTTCCTCCATCCTATCCACTCCCTCTGTAATTATTAAAAGGAACATTCTTTAAAAAACACTTTTTTCTTAACTTAAATATTTCTTCCTTCATTCTTTGTTTAATAAATATGTGATATGCTTAAAATTAGGTAATTTTTTTGTACCTGGCTACCTAATTACTATCTAACTATTATCTAACTATTGCCGAACTATAATTTCTTCTTACCTAATGGATGTATGAGCATGAATGATAATTTCATATATCAATTTATTAGGGAGTAACCTCTCTATCTCACATGGCTAAGTTTGCAGCGAGAAATATTTTAATCATCTCCCCGGATTCTCTCAGTCCCTATTCCAGCACCGCTTTTAACTGCTGCAGTGAACTTCATCCCCTTTTAACTGCTGTAGTGAGCTTCATCCCCTTTTAATTGCTGTAGTGAACTTCATCCATCTTCAACTAATGTACGAACCTCATCCTTGAATTTGATAGTAAATTTTGTGCCTCTGCCTCTTTCCAGCTCGATATTCCCTTCGATCTGGTCAACAAGGGCATTTACGAGCTGCAAACCTAGACTGGTCGCATTCCTGAAATCAACATCCTCAGGAAAACCCCTTCCATTATCTTCATAGACAAGCGTGAAGAACTCGTATTTTCTCGAGTCATCCCGGAAACTCTTAGAATCTGGAACAATTGAGGAATAAATATTACTTGAGACCTGATCCCTATTTTCTTCTTTTTGCTTTCCTTTTTCTTTTTTGTCTTCTTCTCTGGAAAATGAAATGAGTATTTCTCCGTCGGCTCCTACCGGAAAAGCATATTTAAAAGAGTTTGTAAATAATTCGTTTATTATAATCCCCAGGGAAACTGCAGTGTCAGCTCTAAGGAAAACGCTATTAACATCAAGATTTACCTTGATTTTACTGTTCTCATTCTTGTATGACCTGATAAGATCCCTTATTAGTTTGCGGAGATAAGATGAAAAATCAAGAGAATCCAGTTTTCCGGATTCGTAAAGCTCCTGATGTATAAGGGACATCGATAAGATGCGGCTTTCACTTTCTCTAAAAGCTTCAATAACTTTTTTGTCGCTGAACTTTTCTGCCTGAAGATCAAGCAGAGAAGAGACAATTTGAAGGTTATTTTTAATTCTATGATTAATCTCTCTTTTCCGCAATTTCTCAGCTTTCTCAAGTGCTTCTTCTGCAACTTTCCTTTCTGTAATATCGATAACTATACCCTGAAAGTAGGTGGCTTTTCCAGCTTTATTCCTCTGAATGAAAGTCCTCTCATCAACCCAGCGCAGTGCCCCGTCATTTGTGTATATCCTGTACTCGGACCTGAAGGTCTCATTACCGATTTTAGTCTGGTATTCAAGCTCTACCCGAACTCTGTCTAAATCTTCCCTGTGGATAATGTCCCCATAAAGGATTTTACCTGACGTAAAGTCCTCAGCACTATACCCTAACTGAGATACATTTTCAGTAACAAAATCAGCGGGCCATTTATCTTCATTTCTCCATAAGAATACGACTGCAGGGCTGTTATTGATTACTGTCCAGAGCACTTTTTGTACTTCAAGGGCCATTTTTAAGGTTTCTTCACTTTCCCTGAACACACAGATATCCGGTATGCACAGGGGAAGTCCTCCTACCTTTTTTGAAAGCTCTTTACCTTTCATTTTGTAGATAGCTTTAAGTTCCTTTGGAATTATTTCCTCAAGCTCAAGAATAGACTTTTCTGCAGTCTCTCTCTTTCGAAAGGTCTGCGATCTTTCCGGTAGAAAGCTCATTGCAACTTTGAAAAGTCTGGCTCGTATCTTTAAAATAAGCAGGATCAGGGATCTTCTGTAGCAGACCTCCTAAAAAGCGTATCCTGTCCTGAAGTTTCGTTTCAATATCCTTGCATTCCTTGACTTTAAGAGCAAGAGATAAGACATATCTTAGAAAACGTACTTCTTCAGGGGTAAATCCCGTTGGCCTGGTTTTTTGAAGTGTAATTCCCATACAGATTTTTTCCTGACTTCTTAAAAAGACACTTATGCCGCCTGCAGGTTCATCTGATTCACTAATTTGTCCTGTGGACCCTATTTCCTGAATAGAAACTCCATTACGAATTCTCTGACCCTCTGCAGCACTGCCCGAATTTTGGGGTAAAACTGCAGGAATAAGAATTTCTTTTTCATCAGAACCAGAAACTATTGATTCTTGGTCTTTTTTATTACCTCTAGTTAAAGGCCTATCGTCAACGGCTTCGATGTTACTATGAAAAATTTTGAAAATATTGCAGGAATCGACCTTAATGGTTGAAGCTACCGTTTTTGCAGTCAGATCCATTAAATCTCTGAAGTCTGCGGATACGGAGGTCTGCTTGGACCTGGAGGAACTTTCGTGCTCTTTTTCCTGTATGAACTCGTTTTCATCTTTCTGTAAGGATGCGATGTCAAGCCCGTAAATATATACGTATCCATCTCCGGGTGACTTAAAAGTAAGTGAATAACCTTTTTCTCTTATCTCAATATCCTGGACTCCCGTTCCCAGGATTGCTTTTCTAACGAAAACCATGAAATTTGAGGGAAGTCTCTCTCCTTTACTAATTCCCCACATCTTAAGCAAAGGAATGGATGCTTCATTTGCATAGATTACATTTCCGTCTTTTCCCACTCTGAGTATGGAATAAGGGCTTGCAGAAAGAGAATGTTCCATCCAGGCAAATTCATTTTCTTTAATCCATTTTCTTTATTTTCTTCATTTTCCTCATATCTATCAGAGCTCCAATTTATACAAAAATGGCCTTCAAATTCGAGGGAAAAAGCAAATTTCTTATTAATGAAAATTTTCAAGAATTTAGAGAAGTGTGAAAAACATGCTTGGTACATGTTTAACTTCGTTACTGTATTTATACCATCAATATCTATCAAGAGACCTCCAATTTATACAAAAATACTTATTTTTACCTAGGATAAATAAGAACTACAACATAAAAAAGATTGTCGCCGTGTTTATTTACTAAATGTATTTAAAAATATAAATGTTAACAGCTTATAAGAAATTAACGCAAAAATGGCTAAAGTAATTATAGCCATAAGTAAAAAGATAAAAGTTTTCTTTTCTTTTGTAAAATCGTAAAATTGAATTTCTGATAAATAAAGTAGTGAAAATACAGTCTGGTCAAAATGGGTGACAATGAACATAATAAGTGATAATGGACAAAATAAATGATAATGGACAAAATAAGTGATAATGGACAAAATAAGTGATAATGGACAAAATAAGTGATAATGGACAAAATAAGTGATAATGGACAAAATAAGTGATAATGGACAAAATAAGTGATAATGGACAAAATAAGTGATAATGGACAAAATAAGTGATAATGGACAAAATAAGTGAGAGTAAGAATTTTTTTGTGATAATACATTTACTTGGACGGAAAAAGATAATAAGGAAATTAATTTAATACAAACAAAATTTATCTGGATGCTGGAATTCCGAGAAAAAGACTCACAAAATGATAAGATATTGTATTCTCAGAATAATCAAATTCTCACCCTCTGAATCAAATTCTCATCCTCTTATTGTGAAAAACTTTAATTTAATTACGTATCAGACTTTGTCAAATCCATGATCACATTTCCTGTCTTTATTGTGTAAAGTCCTTTTTGATAAGTTCTATTCTTGTTTTAGTTTTTTTAAGTTCAAATATGTCAGTCAGATATTTTATTGGATATTCAGTATAATAATGTTTAATCTAATTAACAGCTAAATAACTGGATTTATTAAATTAAAAGCCAGATTCTCTTTTTTGGCAAGCCTAAAATCCATATAAATTTGGATTGAAGATCTGGAAAAATAGGTAAATATATTTATATGTTTGTACATCTGCGGAATAATGGCATTAAGATCCCCCATAAAACAGCGATAGGTTTGAATTATAATATTTTTACGATTGTGGCTCTACAATATAATCTTTGACTTCCCCCGGTTATATTGTGTTCCCTTCAGGCTCAATAATCATATGAGTCTCCACCATTTAAAATCGTAATCAGTTGATTCATTTAGGGTGTAGGTATAGTTGCTGAAATCATGGGAAATAGCTTAATTATAAATTATTTGAGGTGTTTATTATAAGGGCTACTGCTTGCGTGACAACGTTTTTTTTAGTGGCAGCTATATTAAGTTGTACTGGAGAGCTAGGTAATTTTCCTGATACAACTTATTCTGAAAACACAACGAGTATCCCCCAGGGTAATATCACATTATTTTCGCAAAATTATTCTGAAACAAATAATATTCCAGGTAATATCTTCATTGCGAGAATTCAAAACACGACGACTCTTGACGACATATATTCGACAATCTTTGGGACGCAAAAATCTGAAATTCTTTTCGACAATAGTTCAAAAGAGTTGAGGTATACAACTTCAAGAAGTTCTCCTCTAGTTTCTTATGGTTTACTTTCAGCTTTGGAAACTATTGCATGTTACGGAACAGTTGAATATGCACAGCATCTGGTAAAACCTTTAGATGTAGATACATTCTGTAACTGTGCATCAATTCCTGAATTTAACTACGTAGCAGAATCAAGACAGGCTGGTGCATTTTATGTATGTAATCTTACGCCTATGGTTAAATGTGCCTATGATGTCTCAATGGACATGAGCACAGATGACCCACACAGTTTTGTTGAACTTGATACTCCGGGTTCAAAGCTGATGATTCAAGAGGAAGAAAACAACACTATATTGACAAGTTACTTCGAGACTGAGTCCGGAAATATCGATTCTAAAATTATGTCCATTGGCAACGCTAAAGGGAAATCAAATTTCGAAATTATATTTGACGGCGAGAACAAAACGAATACTATCTTAACAGAAGATGGTAACTGTATAGTTACTCCATTTTATGACCTCGACAGACAAAAGTTGCCATATGTAGACTTTTCAAACGGTTACATAAAGCTCTTGTCCTTTGTCTTTGGAGAAGGCACATATCTTGACGTCAATATCTCCAGCATAGACCAGAAAGCTGCCAGGAAATTCATAACCCCAATTGGAGACAGCAAAATGGTGGCATTCGGCCTTGATGGGCCTCTTCCGAGAAACGTAACCGGAAAAGGAATAGATTATCTGAACAGTAAAGGCGAGAGCGGCACACTATGGCTTGATGTTGGAGGTTTAAAGAAATGTAATGAGACCGATCTTGAATACCTCAGGAGTCTGGTTAATAATAATTCCTGGGAAACAGGTGTACATTACTCTAAAGAGCTCAACAGCCTTCCTCTTGAAGAAGCTTATAGAACAATGAATGAAGAAAATCAATATATTTATGACAAATTCGGGAAAATGCCAACAACATGGTGCTGTCTGAGAAATAGGGATAACCTTACCCATGCAATCTACGCATATGATAAACTGGGAATGTACTGGAGAAACGGAGACTCAGGAGTTCATGCCGAAAAAGATGTCGGAAACCTGTACGATGACACCTGGCCCTGGTGGGAGCCAGCCTCCCGTGCCGGAATGACGCATGCTGTTTTCACCCATCAAATGGACAAAGACCCGGCTATAAAATACTCGATCAGCTACTCCAAACTCAAGACCTGGGTAGATAATTATTATTCAAATAACGTATCCATAGTGTCTTTTTACGAATACAGTCAAGTAAGCCGTAATTCACATGATGCATACTTTGATAATATCACTACCAGTGGAAACCTTGTCACATTTGATGCCCATACAAACGGTGTCAGGTCCTTAATAAATGTAAACGTAACTGCCGGAAGCGATACGCAGATCTACGACCGTACATCAAATAAGGTTTTGAATTACACCCTGGAAAAAGATAAATCAATTACCTTCTGGGCCGAAAACAACCATACCTACAATATCAACTTTAAGCACTGAATAGTAATAACGTAGTGATAACAGGAAAAATTAACTGAATAGCCCTCACCTTCCATTTCGGGCTTTGTCGGGAGTGTCAGGGAAGGGGCTTCGGCTTTGGAGCTGATCTTTGAAGTTAACTTAGAATCAACACATTTTCAATCAATTAACTTTTCTATAAACTCATGGCCCAAAGAGGCCTAAACTCATTTGATTTTTAACATTTTTATTCTTGGCATTCCTATTCTTAACATTCTTATTCTTAGTTTTCTATTATTTTTGTTTGAATTTCTCATAATATTTTATATTTCATAATATTTTCATAATATTTTCATAATATTTTCATAATGTTTTCATTATCAAAATTTGATCAGATATTCAAAATGCGAAGCTCAAAAGCAAATTTTGACTTTTGGGATAAATATCAAGCAAGGCCGCAAAACTATATCTGAATAAGAGGATATGATTAATTTGATTAATATTCATCTTCCGAATCGAAATTAAAAATGGAGTTTAAATTGACAAAACACTGCCGGATTGAATGGTAATTGGGGGACAATTCAAGTGACCGAAGAGGAAAACCTGCAACTGATGATAACCCTGGATGATGCATGGAATTCACAGGACTGGGATACATTCAAGAAGCGTCACGCTGAGGAGGTAGCCGTGTACTGGCCGGGTCAACCGGAGCCAACAAGAGGAAAAAAAGCACACCATGAAGAAGCTGTACAATTTTTTAAGACATTTCCGGACAATCACGTCGAGAACAGACCATATAAGGTACTTTTTGGCCAGGGCGACTGGACCTGTTCAGTGGCCACATTCACGGGCACAATGAAAGGACCTATGATGGGGGCTGATGGAAATGAAATTCCACCTACAAATAAGAAATTTAAAGTGGAATTTTGTACGGTTGCTCACTGGAAAGATGGTGAAATCATCGAAGAGAAACTTTTTTACGATCTTGTAAGCCTGATGAAGCAAATTGGCCTGATGTGAGGAAACAAAAACAAGTTGTTCAAATCCGCCTGGAGCTAAGGGTACTTATTTTAATCACAGTTTTTTGCGTAAATTTTACATTTCATTTCGTGAAGAGAGAAATGGGCATAAGGTTTTGGATTGCTGGTAAATATCCATTAATTCCAGATTTAATTTTTACGCCTGTAGCTATATTTGATATTTCCTGCTTTTGATATCTAATATTCTTCGATAGATCCTCTTTTGGCACGTTCTTTCAATTAAAGATATATATTTTAAGTCTTTTTCATAATTCAGGGATAGAACAAATGGTAAACACACTTACCCACCTTGGAGTCGGCCTTCTGATAGCGCTGGCCCTTGGTTTCAAAGGGAAAAAACGAAATATTCTTGTATTCCTGTCAATCCTTCCTGATCTGGATTTTATCCCCTACATGCTGTTTGTTCTCGTCAGCGGCAGCGTAAGTCATGAAACGCGAAACCAGCTTTTTTATCTGTTTGGCCACAGAGAATTCATGCACTCAATCCTTTTCATTTTGCTTGTCACGCTTCTTATCTGGCTTAAAACAAAAGACCGCCTTTTTACGGCTGCCGGGTTTGCAGCCATAGTTTCCCACGTTTACCTTGATTACGTTACTAACTGGAAAATGCGTCCCCTTTACCCGTTCAGTACAGAAACATCCATTATGGGGGCCATTTCCTTTTTTGACCCCCTGGTAAATATTCTTCCCCTGCTGCCCATCTTTATCGTACTTGTGGGATATATGAAAAGCAAGGGAAAATGGAACGGAAAATTCAACAACTTCTGTACTTTTGTCACGAATAACCGGAGCCGATTCTATACCGCTCTTTTAGTTACGCTTATTGTCTGGCTTACAGTTATGCCGATAGCAAAAATCTTTCTCGTAGACCATATTTCCGAAGCCGAAGGAACCAATATCAGCTACCAGGACACCTATCCCTCATCCTTTGGAAAATTCCTGACTGCATATCCGTATAACTCTACCCACTACAAGATCCTGGAAGTTAGCTACTGGTCAGGTATCGAAAAAAGTGAATACATCAAAAAAATTAACGTAACCGGCAATGTCCCCTATGCCTCTATCTATATCGAAAGAGCAGGGGAACTATATAGTACCGCTGTTCCTCAGGAAATCGATTATCCTGTTTATAACGTTTCGGAAGAAAATGGCTCGGTAACTGTTGAGCTGAGCGATGCAAGGGACCCGTATGTCAAATCCTGGGCTTATTTCAAAACAGATTACAGCAGGCTGTCTCAAAACTGTCCCAGATTATACAATTGGGTCATAAATTCGGAACATTTATTTTCTTTAAAGAAGTATATTATACAAAAAGTATAATTTTGAAGAAAATTAATTTCAGTGTTTCCCATGTTCAAGAGGTACGATCGAAAGCAGCAATTTTTACTTCCATTAAATCTGGAAGAGTTCGTTTCCGAGAACCATATTTCCAGAGTACTAAACGATCTCATAGATGTCGTTGACATTAGTACTATCGAATCTACTTATTCTGAGAATGGTTGCCCTGCTTATCATCCAAGACTTCTTTTAAAAATCTTATTTTATGGATACCTGATAAATATCCGAAGTTCACGCAAGATAGATGACATGACACAAACCGATACCGCTTTTATGTACCTTACAGCTATGCAAAAACCTGATTTTCATACAATCTGTCGATTCCGTTCAACTCATCTTGACTCAATTAAGGAAATCTTTTCACAAATTGTCATGCTTTGCAAAGGAATGGGTTTGATTGGTTCAAGCATTTCAATTGATGGAACTAAAGTTAAGGCGAACGCTTCTCCAAAACAAAGTAAGAGTTCTGATGCCATCGAAAAAGAGATTGACAAAATACTCAGGGAAAGCATTGAGACAGATGAACGTGAAGACGAAATTTATGGTGATTCGACACCATACAAGATGCCAGAAGAACTGGTTGATAAGAAGTATAGATTAGAAAAAATTAAAGCTGCTAAGAAAAAGATGGATGAAGAGAAACTTAAAAAAGTGAATATCACAGATCCTGATGCTAGAATCATGAAGCATAAAGATGGAAGCATGAAACCTTCATATAATTGTCAGGTCGCTGTTGATGAAAAGGAACAAATAATCGTTGCAGCAGATCTTGTCGATGAAGAAAATGACTTGCATCAGATTGAACCAATGATAGAAAATGTAAAGGAAACACTTGGATATAAACCGACAATAGTGCTGGCAGATGCAGGTTACTTCTCGTATGATAACGTACAATTTTTACTTGATGAGGAAATTGATGCTTATATTCCTGACAACTTTTATGAAGTAGAGAAAAGAGGAAAAACGAAGAAATTCAGGAAATTACTCTTTACTTATGATGTGAAGAAAGACTGTTATTATTGCCCTGCTGCATTTGAAATTCCATTTACAAGAATTCAAAAAAAGGAAAATGAACCGGATTTACGGTACTATGTCTGCAAGTATTGTTCTCTATGTGTGCTAAAAAATGCATGTACTGATAGTAAAAATAGGACAATAACTAGAGACTCTAGAGAACATTTAATGGAAGATATGAGGGCTAAACTGAATACAGGAGAAGGAACGGAACAGTATCAGAAAAGAATGTTTACCGTAGAACCTGTATTTGGTCAGATGAAGCAAGATAGGGGATTCAGGGAATTTCTTTTGAGAGGGAAAATAAAGACAAAAATTGAATTTTCTATGAAAAACTTAAAACATTCAGAAGTTTTTCATGCTTCATGCATGTGCCAAAGGCTCATGAGCGTTTCTTATGATGTGCACAGTGCACAACATAAAGAAAATAGCAGATTTCATGAGGAGAAAAGGTAAAAGCCTGAAAGAAATTCTGAATATGATAACTGGGGGAGGAATTCAAGGCTGGAATGAAAGGGGAATTCTAGCGAGAATGGCAAATAAGCTGTGTTGATAAATGAACATTAATTAATTCTTGTCGAAATGAAAGAAATTGGCAATGCGATATTACCCAATTGTAGAACTCAAAATGGTTTTGAGACGGCC
>CAVRNH010000072.1:0-10819 GCA_963722085.1 uncultured Methanosarcinaceae archaeon
CAATTAACTGGTTAATTAACTGATATCACATCTTTGTTGCCGGAAACATAAACCTTCCTTTTATTCAGTAGAGTCTCCTGCCCTTTCCGGCAAAAACTTTATATAAAAAAACTCCTTCTATAGGTTGCTTCAAATCTGAATTCCCAGACCCCTGTGGCCGGGGTAGGGTAGAGGTTATCCTGTGGCCCTGTGGAGGCTACGATCCGAGTTCGATTCTCGGTCCCGGCCCTAATTCTTTTTTATACTTTTCATTCTCCTGATTTTCTCTTTATTTCTATGCTTATGGGTTTTAGTCTCATGCAGTTTGCATCTAACTGCGCTAATATACTTCCACCGTTAATTATCAAGCAAATAGAAACTAAGCAAACGGAAACGAAAACTTACATGAAAGCACTTATCATAGACGGCTATGTGGACGAACCTGCCTGCCTTGGAGTTCCTCCATATATTTCTCCTTATCCTAGGTACATAGCAGGTGCACTTAGAGAGCGCGGGCTTTCCGAAAACAATATTCATTACCTTACTATCGACACTCTGAGAGAAAACCCTCCTGGCGCCGGAGCACTAATAGGAAAAACAGACCTTCTGATTCTTATCGCAGGCATGACCGTGCCTGGAAAATATCTTCGGGCCTCCCCGATAACTCCTGGGGAAATCGAGGCAATCTTTCGGGTCGCAGGCGGTATAAAAGTAATAGGCGGCCCCATCAGGCTAGGATTCAGCAAGGAGGGCGGAAGGGCTGCAAAAGGTACTGAAGGTGGGATAAGCCTTGAAGGTGCTGTGCTTGCCAGGATGGATATCGAAGCTTTTGTTTACGACCTTTTTGAGGGACAGGAAGGAACCGATAGGAATGGAGGTACCTCTTCCGGGCTGCGAATTCCGGAAGCTATTGAACACCGTTTCAGGACAACGGAAGAAATTGGGCGCTGGGGGCCGAAAGGGGCTTTTTTGATTAGGCAGCACCCGGATTACCCATATTGTATGTGTGAACTTGAAACTTACAGGGGTTGCGGCAGGCAGGTTCACTGCTCTTT
This sequence comes from uncultured Methanosarcinaceae archaeon, assembly GCA_963722085.1. Taxonomy (GTDB): domain Archaea; phylum Halobacteriota; class Methanosarcinia; order Methanosarcinales; family Methanosarcinaceae; genus Methanosarcina. The sequence continues at coordinate 1,035 of CAVRNH010000072.1, forward strand.
TTGCACAGAACCTTTCTACGGGACTTCGGATTACCGACCTGTAGAAGATGTGATCGCTGAAGTATCAGCCCTTTATTCGCATGGCGCTCGCTATTTCAGGATAGGAAGACAGCCTGATCTTTTCTCCTACCATGGAACAGATGTCGGAGGGCCTGTCCCAAAGCCCGAGCCTGACGTAATCGAAAGACTTTACAGGGGGATCAGGAATTCTGCCCCTGAGCTTTCAGTGCTCCATATGGACAATGCAAATCCGATCACTCTTGCAACTTACCCTGAGGAGTCGGAACAGATTCTCAAAACAATAATAAAATATCATACATCAGGGGACGTAACCGCATTCGGAATGGAAAGTGCTGACCCAAAGGTAATTGCAGCAAACTCCCTTAAAGCAAGTTCCGAAGAGGTCTTTAAGGCAATTGAACTTGTAAACAAGTTTGGAGCCGTTAGAGGAATAAACGGGCTTCCAGAAATTCTTCCGGGCATCAATTTTGTGCACGGACTGCCCGGTGAATCTAAAAAAACTTTTCAGCTTAATTACGATTTCCTGAAGCATGTGCTCGATTCGGGGCTGCTCCTCAGGCGAATCAACATTCGTCAGGTTATGGCTTTTCCAGGAACGCCTATTTACGGAAAGGATGAAGCTGCTTTAAAGCACAAGAAACTCTTTCTGGACTACAAGGAAAAGGTTCGGAAAAACATTGACCTTCCAATGCTGCGGCGCGTTGTGCCTGAAGGTACAATACTCAGAGATGTTATGTGTGAAGTGAATGAAAAAGGAATTACTTTCGGAAGGCAACTTGGTTCATACCCTCTGCTGGTAGGAATTCCTGCTTCACTACCTTTGCGGAAATTTATTGATGTTACTGTCACTGGGCACGGAATGCGCTCAATTACAGGTATTCCTTATCCTCTAAATATTAACATGGCTCCCTCTTCTCTTATTAAGGAACTACCTGGCCTTGGCAAGAAAGCTGCTGATTCTGTGATTGCTGGAATTCCTTATACTGACAGAGAAGATTTTCTCAGGCGGGTAGGTGAAGGAGAAAGGTTGCTCAAATTCATTGAAATTTGATTTGTACAGATTTGACTTTTACAGTTTGCAAGGTTAGTTTAAAAGATTTGTTTACAAGATTAGTTAAAAATTAGTTGAAATGACTAGTTAAAATGACTTTAATTTATTCGGCAGTAAGGTCAGTTACCCTTACCTCGAATTACAGTAAAAAGGGCTATTAGAATCGATCCCACAAACCCAAGCAGCCCAACCCAGGAAAAAGTACCTCCGTTTAATAGAATATAAGTCGAGACTATAATCAGGACAGCCAGATAGAACTCCTTTGAAAAAGCACGTCCTCTGCCTTCTTTTTGTTTGACGGAAATGAACTTATCTCCCATACCTTCCATTTTTTCGGCAACCTCTCTGATTGCAGCCTTTAATTCGGCTTTCTCATCCACAGGTTCAGTATTGAATTCAATATGAAGGGCAGCACCTTTAGGGGCATTGAGCTTTTTATATGCATCCATGAGAACAGGAATTGCAATAGGTTTGATGTTGTATTTCGGGTCAAGTTCCAGGCAGACTCCTTCAATGAGTAGAATTGCTCTCTGCAGGGTTGAAAATTCTCCCGGGAGCCGGATATCATATTTCAGCCCGAGTTTTGCATAATTGTCGCTCTGCCTGCCTTCAAGCCCGTAGTTCTGGTTTGCAACCAGGCTATCCATATCTTTCCTTAGCCTGCGGATATCCACATCCTTGGTATCTGCGCCCCCAATTTTCAGAAAACTCTGAGTCGCCCCTTCCACATCTCTGTTATTGATAGCATAATAGAATTCCAGCATATTCTTTTGAAGTTCATCATCGATACTCCCAACAGCGCCGAAATCGATAAAGGCAATAGTATCGTTCTCTTCAACCAGCATATTGCCTCCGTGAGGGTCTGCATGGTAAAAGCCGTCAATATAGACCTGTTTAAGGTAACTCTTGGTGATAGTACGTGTATATTCCGATTTCTTGCTTTGTGGCACTTGCATATCGGTTATGTCTTTAATCTGAGTCCCATTGATGAACTCCATTGTAAGGACATTGGTAGAGCAGTATTCAGGATAAATTTTAGGTACCGCGACATTTTTGACATTTTTAAAATTGTCTTCAAAGCGCCTAATATTAACGGCTTCAATACTGAGATCAACTTCCCGCGTAAGCATTTCGCGGATTTCCAACAAAAAAGCGTCAATATCAAAGTTTTCTCCTACCCCTAGAATCTTTTTCATAACAGGCTTAAAATCGTCCAGGATAGAAAGGTCGATATTAATAGTATCAATGAGATTTGGGCGAAGAATTTTTACAGCCACAGGCTTGCCTTCTAGAACACCTTTGTAAACCTGCGCAATTGAGCCGCAGGCAATAGGGTTGGGATCAAGAGATGTCAAAAATATTGATGAAAGCCTTTGCTTTTCTCTCCCTTGCAGCCTTCAGTTCTTCTTCAGTCTTTTTGCGGGAACGCTCTTCACGCGTCTGATACTCACATACGCACGCAAGGTCAAGGGATTCGGCCATCTCTTCAAAAGGCACAGGCTTAACCTTATCCTGAAGGTTTGCCATCTCTATAACATAAGGTTGGGGAACAAGGTCAGGCCGCTTGCTCATCGTCTGTCCCATTTTGATAAAAGTTGGCCCAAGCTCCTCGAAAGCCTGCCTGAGTTTTACAGCCGTCTGCCTGTTTTCGAGATCAAAGGTACATGTACACTCAGGATTCGAAATATAATCGGTACGCAGATCCCGGTAAAGTTCCGGAATAAGATTATACTTAAAAAGAACTTTTGTAACCTCAAGATAGCGCTTTGTTTTCCCCAGCATCCTTTAGAAATTGGCAGTTATTATTTAATATGGTTTCTTTGCCTCGATTAAAAAATTATCAGGCTTTTAACGCAATTTTTAAACACGAGAGCATGATCCGCAAGAGATTATCGGTCTTATGGTCAAGGTAACTCCAGATAACAATCATCTTTTAGGAATGACAAAAATTTAATTTCAAGTATTATGTGCCGATATTGTCTTTGATGGCTATTTAGGAAATGGGGCTATAAAGCCATTCCCAAAGTGAAAACTTGAAGTTATTTTTCAACCATTCCTTAGCATGGTAAAGCCAGATGAGATTGTTGGTCTGATGAAACTGGCCCAGAATAATAAATGGAAGGCTGAATTATGAGGAAATATACGTTTTTCGCCAATGCGGACATTATAATCGAGTGCCTTTTTTGCCAGCTAGAAAGGACTAATTTTCAAGTCCTGGTACAATTTTTTCCACTTTTTCAGCAGTTATCGAATCTGGATTTATTTAGAGCCTATCCGAAAAGTAGAATAACTATGATTTATGGTAATATAGATTAGTGACAAAACGAAAAATCGTGCATGACTTCGAGATCTCTGATAAATTCTGGAATAAAATAACACCTTTACTACCATTGCCGAAGCCTAAAAAGAAGCTTGGAAGACCTAGAAAAGATGATAAGAAAATACTGAGTGGTATTTTCTATCTTCTTATTACTGGCTGTCAATGGAAAGCACTGCCACGATTTTATGGAGCTCCAAGCACTGTCCATGATCGATTTCAGGAGTGGCAAAGATCTGGCTTCTTTGAGAACCTGTGGATGGCTGGTCTTTTTGAGTATGATTTCGAAAAAGGATTAGAGTGGGAATGACAATCAATTGATGGTGCTATGACAAAAGCACCATTGGGTGGAGCTGGAACAGGAGCCAATCCTACTGATCGTGGCAAAAAAGGTACAAAAAGGAGTATTTTAACTGATGCTAAAGGAATACCCCTCTCTTTCGGATAGGCTCTTAATAGAAATTCTTATACACCAGTGGGACTTACATAGTTTAACTCCAAAGCCAGCACATTAAACCTGAATGTTATATCTCCTAGTGTGCAACTGGTCATTAAAAAAATATTCGCTCTCTTATTTTAAGGCACTAAACCCCTACTAACTTATCAGATAACGAATTACGAATAGTTGCCGAATCTTATTTATATAATGCTATCTCTTTACTTTGTAAGGTTATTATGAGACTGCACTGGATTGATGCATTAAAAGGATTCGGGATTTCGCTTGTTGTATTTGCGCATTACAGCCTGCCTGTAGCGCTTGATACTTACGTATTTTCATTCCATATGCCGCTTTTCTTTTTTATTTCGGGACTCCTGTTCAATTTCACGAAATATGCACAATCCGCTTCAAGCTTTATAAAAGGAAGATTGAACTCCCTTATTGTACCTTACTTCTGCGTTTGCAGTGTTTACCTGCCTGTTTTACTTTTTACTGGATGAAGTATACAGTCCGGGAGTTACAAGCATTAAATTTTTCGAAACCAGTGCTCTTTACGGCCTTTATTCTATCCTATATGCCGCGGGTACAATGATCTCTTATAATCCACCTCTCTGGTTTCTGACCTGTCTTTTCGTGACCGAGCTGCTCTTCTATGGGCTTGCAAAAAGATATTACTGGCAGCCGGGAAAGCTTATTATCTGGCTTACTATAGCCGGAATTATCGGGTACCTTTATTCGGTTTACGTACCTTTCAGACTTCCATGGAACGCTGATGTTGCACTTACTGCTGTTGTCTTTTACGGAGCAGGAAATCTATTTAGAAAATTTATAGATTCAAAAGAAGACTCCAGTACCAGTTTCAGTTTCCTGAAGTCAAATTCAAAGTTCAATAGAGAGTTTTCTCAGGTTGAGAATTTTTTGCCCATTATCTTTATCCTTGTGAGCCTGCTATATTTCGTATACCTCCTCAAGTTTCCGACAGATAAGATCAACATGAACGTGATGGAATACGGAGGATTCTTCTCGTTTTATTTCCTGGCTTTTTCAGGAATCTTTACCTGTGTTTATATTTTCAAGAAGATAGGCAGTTCCAAGGTGCTGGAGTACTATGGGAGAAACAGCCTGATTGTGCTTGCGCTTCACTTCCCTATGAAGGACATACTAACAAAACTTACTAGTATCTTTCTAGGGATAGACCTCGATTGTTTATATTGCACAACCTTACTTGCCATGGTTTTAACAGGGCTGAATCTTATAGGCCTGTTGCCTGTGATCTTTATCATTAACAAATACTTTCCCTTCCTGGTGGGAAAGAAGAGTTCTCATGCGGGTTTTAAAGGCCCTAAATTTCATTTCAGGAAATCCCCCGATTAATCGGGCTATCCATTGACTTATCTGCTTATTCATTGGTCTATTGAGTATTAAGACTTGAGACTCTCAAGAGTTAAATTGTTTAATAGGAGAAAGTAATAATATAGTGTTGTTGGGATTAAAATGGACGGAAAAGCACCAAAAAGCAGATGGGAAGACAAAAAAAAGATAGTAATTTTCGGTATAATTCTTCTTTTTTTAATTGCAAGTATAGTTTTCTTCCTGTCAAGTAAATCTTCTAAACCTTCTAATAAGATAGTTTATGTAAATACCAATGGGAGCGGAGATTTCAATTGTGACGGGAGTGATGATCAGGTAGAAATAAATCAAGCTCTTGCTTACGTGGCAGAAAACCCGGAGTTTACGACCGTTTATTTGAGGGGTCCTAATACTTATGTCATCTCGAATAGCATCTATATTGGAAGTAATACCGTTCTTGAAGGCGATTCAACAGCTGTAATCAAACTTAAAAATAAAGCAGGCTGGGAGATAGATAAACCTTTAATTACGCAAATGGACAGTGCAGGAAATCAGGATATTACTATAAAGGGCTTTGAAATTGACGGAAACCATGACAATAATAGTGATGAAAGCAATGGAAAAGGATATTACAATCTAATGTATTTTGTAAACTCCCAAAACATAAAAGTTCACGATATGTATATGCATGACAGCCATGGGGATGGGCTGAAAGTCTCAAAAGGTTCAAACATTCAGTTTTACAACAATAAGGTTTATAAGTTGGGGCACGACGCCCTCTATGTTATCACTTCTTCAAATATGGAAGCCTGGAATAACACTATAACATGCAGAACAAATAGCGGTTTGAGAATCTATAATACAAACCATGCGAGATTCAATAACAATATCATCAATTCCGAAGGGGAAGGGGGAGCAGGAATTCAAGTCCAGCAATCCGATTCGTCGACCATTATGGATGATATTGAAATCTGCAATAATTTGCTTAACCAGACCAATGCTGCAGGTGTCTGGATTACAGGTTATGGATCTAAGTATTCCAAAGACTCAGCAAAAGATGTATACATCCATCATAATAAGTTTTACAAAGCCGGCACCAGCCAGGGTACTGATTGGGCGGGGGGTATAGTTCTTAACGGATTCCAGAATACTCTCATAGAGAATAATCTATTCGATGGATGCTACGGTGCAGCTATTGCACATAAAAGGGTTAATGGCTTTAAATCTCCTGGCAAAGGCTATATTACTATTGTAAAAAATAATATAATAATTAATACACAACCCAGTCATGATGCTGGAAAAGGGTATGCAATATTTAATAAGCTAAACGGTACCCATTCATTTATCCTGGAAAACAACTGCCTTTCAAGCAATGCAGGGGGAAGTTATGCATATACAAATTCCACAGCAGATGTTAAGGTTGATCGTGGTTATGTGGAACAGGTAATTAAAAGTGAGTCAATGAAGAAAGATTTCCCATGGAGTGAAGCATTGTCCGCAGGACCGCAAAGGCCATACCAGGAGAAGTAAACTTACGTCATAGAAGCTTCTCATTTTATCTCCTGGCTTTTCCAGGAATTTTTACTTTTATTTATATTTTCAAAAAACATGTAATTCAAGGTTCTGAACCCATGGGAGAGCCGTGATTGAGGTTGATTTTTGACTTGATCACTTTTCACTGCACAGAGACCTTTAAGATTCAATTTTTTTAATATTAAGGCTGCTTCCAACTCATAGTTAATCAGATCAAGAAAAGAAGGCTTTAAGGCTTTGCCCTGACTTTTTTGAAGAAATCCTCAAAAATCAGGTTTTTTATTTGTTTAATCGTAAATCCGGCCTTATTTATATTTTCGATGGTTTGACGGTTCATATTATCCCCAGCAAGGGAGCATACGACAGGATTGATTAAATCCTCAAACCAGGCAATAAGATGATTGCTGCTTCGCACATATTCGATTGCTATCATCTCGCCTGAAGGTTTCAGGACTCGTCTCATCTCTTTAAGGGCTCTCAAAGGATCAGAAACTGAGCAGAGGACAAATGTTACAACGATATAATCAAAACTATTGTCAGGAAACTCCAGATTCTCGGCATTCATAAGGAGAAGAGTGACATTTTTCATTTCTCTGGCCTTATCTCTGGCTTTTTCAAGCATCCTTTCACTATAATCAATTCCTGTAACCGAACAGCCAGCTGGATAGTATTTTAAATTCCTCCCGGTCCCTATCCCAACTTCCAGAACCCTTCCACTCAGGCATGAAAGTGCCTCTTTTCTCCATTTCCTGAAAAATAGAAGCTCAAACGGTAGATCAGTCAGCTCATAGATGGGTGCTATTCGATTGTACTTTGAGGCTACGGACATTATAATCAAGTACCTTTTTCGCCAGCTCGACGGGAATAATTTACAAGTCCTGGTACAAGTCTCTACTTTTCAATGATTATAGAATCTCGGATTAATTAGTTAGTAACTCTGCTTATTATATAGTCTTCAGAATCGATATATAAAATTGCAATATTATACCTTTCGTGTATTATGACAGTTAATAATTTGGCACAGATAGACTCGGCACAAATGATGTAAATCACATGAGAAAAGAGAAAATACATCTACGAAGTCACTTTCCAGAAATTTCAGTAGCAGAAGGACTACCTTCAGGTTCAACAGCCTAACTTTATTGAGATACAAAGGTTCCTAATTTGGAAACCAAAAAAGAAAATTTTTTAAACACCAAATTTTATAGAATTTCCGGTGTTTGGCAGTTGGTCGACCAAGAGAATATTCACAATCAAAGTCTAAGCGATGATCCAAAAGAGCTTATACATGCGTTAGAGCAATTAAAGCATCTCTTCTCATCCATGCCAGATAAACAGCAGGCATGGAATGACTTACATAGACTGACCAATGATGAAGATTATCTGTAAGATCTATTGCTGCCTTTGCTCTTGGTTCTGCCTTTTCTCAAGTGCCAGATAAACAACAGGCATGGAATGACTTACATAGACTGACAAATGATGAAGACAGCTTGTAAGGTATAGGGCTGCCTCTAGCTCTTGGTTCTGCTTTTTCTCAAGTGCCAGATAAACAACAGGCATGGAATGACTTACATAGACTGACAAATGATGAAGAGAGTTCTGTGAGATCTTGTGCTGCTTTAGCTCTTGGTTCTGCGTTTTCTCAAGTGCCAGATAAACAACAGGCATGGAATGACTTACATAGACTGACAAATGATGAAGACAGTAATGTGAGATCTAGGGCTGCCGAAGCTCTTGGTTCTGCTTTTTCTCACGTGCCAGATAAACAACAGGCATGGAATGACTTACATAGACTGACCAATGATGAAGACAGTGATGTGAGGTCCAGTGCTGCCTATAGCTCTTGGTTCTGCTTTTTCTCACGTGCCAGATAAACAACAGGCATGGAATGACTTACATAGACTGACAAATGATGAAGACAGTGATGTGAGAACCTCCGCAAATCATTCTCTTGGAAGAGTTTCTATATTCAAGGCTTCCCAGGCGAAAAAGAAGAAGATTACAAAAAAGAATTAGAAAAGGCAATTGAATTTTTCGAAAAAGCAGCACAGGAATCATCTGAAGACGGATAATCCTTCTCAATTTTGCCTTCCTTTTTATCGCTCATTCCATACAATAATTTTCAAAAAACAGGAAGCTAAAGAAGAAGTGAGACAAATATCTGGCAGAAGCTAAAGCTGCAATTAAAGGCTCAAAGAGCAAGGAAACAGCTTTTTGAAGCTGTTGAAAATCTTGCAGAAGCATTAAAAGAAGTCCAGAATTTGGGAAATCTGGACTTACAGGCGATGAAAGGTGAGCTTAATTTCTATAGGAAATACTGTGATCATGCAGCAGAACTAATGAAAGATGCTGATGAAAAAGCACCGTTTGCGACAGAAGTTCTGAGAAAAGGGCTGCCTATTTTGGACAGAAATCTAAAAGAGCTTCTCGAAGAGATCCAGGAAAAAGCAAAGACAGCGTGTCAGGTATCTCAGGGAACGCTACAGAAGAAATTGCATGCGCTGTCAGAAGGAAGTTCAAAAATGGGAAATCGGCAGTCAGGAAGAAATGACTTGGCAAGTGGAAAATCTAATTTTTATTTTAGAATCAAGTATTCCAAAAATACCGAAAAATCAAGATATTTTTGACAAAATCGAACAAATAAGGGAAGAAAAAGATTTGGCAAGACAGTATGCGATATTGGCATTATCATTCCAATGATTCCTATCTTATCATTAAGCAAGAAATATCTGAACTTGCAAAAGATATACATGCAGATTAAAGAAACAGTTGACACTCTGACAATCACATTCAATCCGAGACCTGGGATAAAACAAGAAATTGAAATTTCTTCAGGAATTGAGATTTTAGGAACAGGTGCAAAGCTGATAACAACAATTCCTTTACAAGAAATTTCTTACGCGGAACTTAAAGAAGATTTGCAAAAGATAAAAGGAAAACATATTAGCAAATTGTCTGAGCTTCCAAAAAGATTAGCTAACAAAATTAAAGGATATTTGTTGCTGAAAGACAGAGAAGATATTGTTGAGCAGTTAACTTGAAGTGGGTTATCTGGTAATAATCAGTTAATGATA
>CAVRNH010000073.1:0-39878 GCA_963722085.1 uncultured Methanosarcinaceae archaeon
TGGGAAACCTCGCGATCAAGATTACGCTTTTTCATATTTTTTCCACTATAAAAGAAACAAAACCTGAGGAAATGATTCCTATCCGCTCAGACCCACTCTCAGATCCATGCTCAAATCCACTTGCCTCAGACCCATATTCAGGCTCAGAAGCGGACTTCTGTTTCTCCCCCTACCCTTAATATTACTTTATTCAGATCAGTGTTCTCGGCTTCAGCTTCCAATAGTGGGTAGATTCTGGAGTGAAAGAGCTGGTGTTTTTCCATCATTCGATTTTTCCAAATAGAACGGTCGAATTCAGGATGAGGAGGTAAGGATCTAGGGAGACGCTTTATTTTTCCTTCATTTTTTTCCAGGCCTGCAGTAACTCTAAGGATAACTGGAGTCTTCGTCTCTTCGGAAAGCTCATAAGCCCGCCTCAGGGCATTGTAAGCAATATCGGGACCAGTCGGATCAAAAACTGCTACTTCGGCTATCCTGCCGTACCATCGAGAGTCTTGCTCATTTCTAGAGCCTTTAACTCCAGGATCATCCCCTGCAATCACAACAAGGCCCGCCCCTATGGTATGTGTAACCGAGGTTATAAGCGGATCTGAAAGCAGGTTCATCCCAACATGTTTTACAATAACAAGGGCTCTTCTGCCCGAAGCAGACGCTCCGAGCGCAGTTTCCAAGGCAACTTTTTCGTTTGTTAACCATCTGGCACTGTAAGTGGGATTGTGCACTTTTTCAGAATTCTCCGCTTTGAAAGCAGCGGTTCTTGGCTCAAAAATATCTATTACCCCGGATTTATCCAAAAAGAGTTCCATCAAGGAAGTAATGGGATACCCGGGGACGCCTACAACCAAGCTAACGTTACTATCAAGCGCTGCAAAATAAAGGGCCTTGAATCCGGTGTACTCTTCTGTATTCTCTTCCAGCTTATCCCCGTTAGTAGAATTTAAGGAAAATCCACAAAAATTCCGTATGAGCTTTCTATCTGGGGTTTTCAATTTAACTTTTTGCCTAATTGGTTCTTGACTTATTAGGTCATTTATCAAATACCGTATATCAATGTTGTTTACCGAATACGTTTCCGGTTTTTTCCGTGATCATAGGTTTGATTTCAGTCCCAGCCATAATCGATTCTTCAGGCCTCCCGAACCAGGGAAGAGAAGCAAGCGCGCCTATTGTTCCATTGCCGTCCAGCATGATTTCCACGCCGTTTTCTTCGGCACAGGTGAAGGCATCAGTTTTCAAGTCTCTTTCAGTCCGACAGCGGTTACTGTACCCGTATATCCCTTTTGCATAGAAATCAGAAAGAACAACCATTCCGGTTTGGCTGGAGGCACTGTATTTCTTAAGGGCATTTTTGAAAGACTCTTGTAAGCCTTGATTTTGCTTTATTATCCACGCAGCCGAACTCAAGTACGGTCGACATGCAATTCTCGGTCTTTTCCGGGACAGGGAAAAGCTGGGACAAGGGCATGGGAGAAATAAACTGCTTGCCTGGCAGTCCAGTTTCTTTGCGATATTATGAGTCAGAGTCCAGGTGGCTCCTGTATCTTTGCGATCCTTATCGTCTATACTCTATCAGGATACGGTCTCTGCGAGGAACCACAATCGTGCCTCTAGCGCATTTCTCCCCCAGATTCGGAAATTTCATAACGGAGAACTCCGTCTGCAAAGCCCTGCAGCGGGTTGCACCGACGCCTCCGCCGCCTAACCCGGCATAGGTGATTCTTACTTCATCTCCCTGTACAATCACAGATTCAATTCCTGCGGCTGCTATCTGAAGATTTAAGTTCGAGATTCGAAGTTCCAGTCTTCATAAGATAACGGATCATATTCCCGGCTGAGCGGGCTTTCAGGACAAGGGGCGCTTTTGCGTAGTGGTAAAGAGACCAGGCTGCGCCGCTGTAGCAATTGGAATGCTCAACTATCTCTGCATACTCATTTTTCGCATCACATATTGCGTAAATGCCCTTGTAAGGTACAGTATAAGGGTCATCCAGAGTTATTTCCTGAATATGTCTGTTGTCCAGTGCACAGGCGTTTAAATTTTTTGTAATTCAGAAAACCTCCTTTTTAAAAGGATAGGGAGTGAGGGTAAATTCGTTTGATTGAAAAGCCTATTTCTTGTAGATATATAGATATCATAGATTTAGTAGATATCGTAGATCTCAGTAGATATCGTAGATTGAGTAAGCTCGATAAAGCTAGCTTTATCGAATGAATAAGCTGCATATAAACTATCCGATTATAATAGACTATAATTCCAGGAGGCAATGTCTGCTTAGGTTTTAGCTAAGTAAAGCCATTAACTGAGGAAAGTGATCTATTAAGGGAAATATTACAAGTTAAGGGAAATGCTACAAGTTTACTGATAAGTGATATAAGCTTACTGATAAGTGATATAAGCTTACTGATAAGTGATCTCACGGTGTTTGACCAGAGATTCCAGAAGGATCATTTTATTATCGAAGAGTTTCAGTTACTATGTATTTTTTCAATATACAGGCCATATTTTGTTCAAGGTCTTTCATATTTTCAATGTTCTTGATCTTCTCAACTTCTACGATAGCATTCCAGTAAGCTAGATTCCAGTAACTTGACCCTACCAGAAACATTTTTACTATGCAAAAAATATTCAGGGCATTAAAGGCACTAATAGCACCTCAGCGGCGAGCAGTTACAACTGATGCTCCCACTTTATCATCAGTTCATTAAACATAGTTTGAATCAAGATAGTGGTATTCCATCTTTTCGTGGACTTCCATTAATGCCAATAACTTTCGTAACTCTCAACAACTGTTATTCAACGACTGTTATTCAACGACTGTTATTCAACGACTGTTATTCAACGACTGTTATTCAACAACTGTTATTCAAAGACTATTATTCAACAAATTCAGCAACTCTTACTAAACGAATTTATTCAGCAACTGGTATTCAAGTCTATTTTATGTTCTGCTTTTCAATCTACAGAAAGTAATTAATATGCCAGGTTTAAGTTCTGCAAGGAATTTTATCTTACAAAACCTTCATCTTTAAGGCTCACGTACCTGCCATCTCCGATGATAATGTGATCAAGCACATCGATTCCCAGAAGCTTTCCTCCTTCAACAAGTTTCTCGGTAACCATTATATCCTCCCTGCTGGGACTTGGATCCCCAGAGGGATGGTTATGGACCATTATTACTGAAGCAGAGGATTCCATAAGTGCGGATTTGAAAACCTCACGCGGATGAACAATACTTGCGTTCAGGCTACCTATGGATATAATTTCTTCCTTAAGAATCTGATTTTTTGTATCAAGATATAGTGTTATAAATTTTTCTTTCTTTTGCTCTCGCATTTTAGGATACATCAGGGCATATACGTCCTTTGGGGAACAGATTTTCCTTTTTGGGTCCTCCACAAAAATCTCAAGCCTGCGGGCCAGTTCAAAAACTGCGGCTATCTGAGCAGCCTTTGCCTTTCCAACCCCATGAACCTGCATAAGCCTTGAGACATTTGCAAGACTTAGCTGCTTGATACTGTATTCAGATAATATCCGGTTGCACAGGCTGACAACGTTCTCTTCCTTTGATCCTGTCCTCAGGACTATTCCCAGCAGTTCTGCGTTTGAAAGAGACTCCGGCCCACTTCGAATAAGCCTTTCTCTTGGACGTTCTTCCTCAGGAAGATCCTGAATTCGGACTTTATTTATTTCCATATTTTACCCCTCTTTATGACGATAAAAAGACTATGATGGAGATGTATTCATGAGATGTCTAAGTTTAAACTGAAAAGATTTTTAATATGAATATAGGCCTTTCAATATTTGAATCTTCACAAAAATATTAGTAACGTTTGTTTTTGTTGCAACGATATGAAATATTCCATTACTTTGTTGACGCTTTCAATATTAGTTTCCAGTGTAACAATGCTCGTTTTACATTCGCCGAATTAGATTATTCTAGCCTCATTGAAGCATGGGAAAAAAAATGAAAAAATGGCTAAGGAATATCTGAAAAAACATCAATAAAAAAATAGAAGACTACAAAAATAGAAGACGAACTGATACCTAATCTCTGCTTAATCGATAGTTTAGATGTCCGCTTTACAACCTTGCCTCACTAGCCTCACTATAACGTTCATATACCTTCTTGTGGCATAGCCACAGTATGACAAGCTACAAAGCTCTGGTAAAAGACGTAATAAAAAAAGCTGACGTTCTTCTTGAAGTCGTAGATGCCCGATTTCCTGATGAGACCCGAAATATAGAAGTCGAGCGTGAAGTAGGCCGCTTAAACAAACCGTTAATAATCGTCATTAATAAATGCGACCTCGTTTCAAGGGAAAAACTTGAGGAAACGAAAGCCCGCCTCTCAAAAGTCGCGCCCACAATATTTATTTCCAGTAAAGACAGGTCAGGAACAACGATGTTAAGGCACCAGATCCTTGAATCCGCATCTATAAAAGGACGTGATATCCTTGTCGGCACCCTCGGCTACCCTAATGTGGGCAAATCTTCTGTAATCAATAGCGTTACAGGCAGACACAGAGCAGGCACATCCCCCGTATCCGGCCACACAAAAGGAGTTCAGAATGTGGATGCAGGCTCACGAATTATGTTTATAGATACACCCGGGGTGATACCTTTTGGTGAGAACGATGAGTATGCTCAGGGCCTGATGGGAGTCAAAGATGCAAACCATCTCCAGGATAAAGTTGGTGTGTCCCTGAAAATTATAGAAAAAATGATTGCTGAAAACAAAACCTCCCTTGAGTCCTTCTATCATATTACAATAGAAAATGAGAATTCTCATGATGTGCTTGAAATTATAGGCAAACAGTGCAATTTCCTGCAGAAAAAAGGTGAAGTAGATGTAACAAGGACTGCTACCAGAATAATCAATGATTGGCAAAATGGACTGCTTTCAATTTAAGAAAGGTAGGAAGGGTATTGAAATAAAAAGTGCCGACCCTTACTTATACCGGTAAATCCATAAAGTTCCTTGATGAAAGTCATTTCAGTTGTAGGGTATAAAAAATCAGGCAAGACAGCCATTGTCACATCCCTTGTCCGGAAACTTTCCGAATTTGGGAAAGTAGGCACTGTAAAGCACATGGGGGAACAGCGCCTCAACCCCGCCGAAACGGACACCGGCAGGCACTTTGATGCAGGCGCTGACATGGTAATAGGAATTACAGGCACAAAAATGACAGGCACCGAACTTGTCAGTTTCTCCAGAGACCAGGATCTTGAAGATGCACTTGATATGCTTTGCGACCAGGGGTTTGACTTTGCTGTAGTAGAAGGATTTAAGGAAAGCAATCTTCCAAAAATTGTACTTGGAGGCCTTCAGGGAGTCTCAAACGTCATTTTCAGGGTGCCGGAGGACATTGACATGCATGAGGAATTGACAAATTCTCTTGTTGAAATGGCCCTTGTCCAGCCGGACCGCTACACCCTTGAAGCCCTTATAAAGAAAGCCAAAAAAAATCCGGCCATCCGAAAAGCAGGTGCAATTGGCACTTTTACAGGCTTTGTCCGCGAGTTGGCCGGAGACGAGAAAACGTCCAGGCTCGAATTTGAGAAATACGAACCCGAAGCTTCAAAAGCTCTGGACAAAATCAGAAAAGAAATCAAGCAAAAAGCAGGAATCCAGGAAGTCCTGATTCACCACAAAACAGGTGTTATTGAAGCTGGAGAAGACATAGTATACATCGTTATTGCAGCCGCCCACAGAACCGAACTTTTCCCAGCCCTTAGCGAGGCCATAGAGCGAATTAAAGCCGAAGCTCCAATTTGGAAAAAGGAATTTACGGAAAAAGAACAATTTTGGGTACATGACAGAGAATAAGATAGAAAGCAGGCCTGAAAACTAAAAAAGTGAAACAAAAAGCTCATAAGTAAGTAAAAAGTACAAAAATCCCCGGATGGATTAAATGGGTGAAAAAACAGAGGCTAAACAAGGGGAAACAGAGCTCAGAAGTGCTATTGTCCTTGCAGGAGGAAAGGGCAGACGGATGGGCATGGTCGAAAAAGCTCTTCTCGAATTTGAAGGGAAAACGATTCTAGAACGCCTGCTTGAAAGCCTTTTTCGAGTTGTGGACGAGGTAATTATCTCTGTCCGGGACATAACCCAGGAGCAAAAGTTCAGGCCATTGCGTGAAAAATTTCCTACCCGTGAGATCCGCTTTTGTTTTGACACTTTAGACGATGTAGGCCCTCTTGAAGGTATTCGGGCAGGACTGCTCGAATCCAGATCAGAATACTCTTTTGTCTGTGCAGGTGATATGCCTTTTGTCGACTCCAGGATTGTGGAGCTTTTATTTGGAAAAGCGAACGGCCACGATGCTGCTCTCCCCAGATGGAAAGATGAAAAATATGAGCCTCTGCATGCAGTTTATTCCAGGAAATTGATCCCTGAGATCGAAAAAGCCTTTGAGAGAGGAAGACGCTCTGTACTTACGCCGGTTTTTGAAATGCAGGATGTGGTGTTTGTTGAGGTTTCGGAAATCCAACAACTTGACCCGGGGCTGAAGACTTTTGTAAATATCAATACGGTCGAAGATATAGAATGTATGATCGAAGCTATGGTTGAGAACAAAAAGTGTAAGTGATTTTCCTGTTGACCGTTGCTGATCTCTTTTAATTGCTGAAATAACCGAAATAGCATCTTTACCGTTCATGTCAGCGCTAGGCGCGGCTTTTCTGTTATCGGTATGAAAAAAGAAAACTTTTTATCTAACAGCCTTTATATTTTTCAGATTCAAATACTTTCACTCTAGAATGGTCTTGGATAAAGGCTAAATACTAAATAGAGTTTTTTTCACATTATCCGGCAAACTAATAGCGGTAGTGAGGTAGGGGTTATAGATGGAATCAAATGTTATTGGGGATCTTATAACAGAAGCTCAAAGAAATAAAGTAACTGCGCTGAACCTTTCTTTCAAAAGTCTCACTTCGCTTCCTCCTGAAATCTCAAAGTTGAGAAATCTAACCGAACTTGACATATCTCGTAATCAATTAACTTCGCTGCCGCCGGAAATTTCAGAGTTGAAGAATCTTATCGAGCTTGACATATCTGAGAATCAATTGACTTCCCTTCCACCTGAGATTTCAGAATTGAAGAATCTTACTAAACTTAATATATATGATAATCAACTGGCCTCGCTTCCTCCTGAAATCTCGGAGCTGAAGAATCTTACCGAACTTCACATCTCCAGAAATCAGCTGACCTCTCTGCCTCCTGAGATCTCGGAACTGCAGAATCTCACTGAACTTCAAGTCTCCAGGAATCAGCTGACCTCGCTTCCTCCTGAAATCTCAAAATTGAAGAACCTTACTACTTTTGACATATCGCGCAATCAATTGACCTCTCTGCCACCTGAGATCTTAGAGCTGGATCTGGAAATTGAGTGGGAAGACAAATGGAAGTTCAGAGCAATTTATCTACCGGATAATCCATTTGAAAATCCTCCGGTAGAGATTGTGAAAAAGGGCAGGGAGGCAGTCCTCACCTATTTTAAGTCGCTGGAAGGTGAAAAAAGACCGTTAAATGAAGTAAAAGTCTTGCTTGTCGGAGATGGGGGTGCAGGTAAGACTTCCCTGGTGAAGAGGCTTATAGGAGAAGAATTTGACGGAAATGAGTATCAGACCCAGGGTATCAACATCAAAGAATGGAGATTTAAAGATAAAGATAAAGATAAGATAAAGATAAAGATAAAGATAAAGATAAAGATAAAGATAAGGAAATAAAAGTTAACTTCTGGGACTTTGGCGGACAGGAAATAATGCATGCCACTCATCAGTTTTTCCTTTCCAAAAGGAGCCTTTACATTCTTGTTCTGGATTCCAGGAGGGATGAAAAAGCCGAGTACTGGCTAAAGCACATCAGGAGTTTTGGAGGGGATTCACCGGTACTGGTTGTTCTGAACAGGATTGATGAAAATCCGTCTTTTGAATTGAACAGGAATTTTTTGCAGGAAAAATACCCTTCAATAAAAGGATTCTTCCGAACTTCTTGTAAGGAGAACAGGGGAGTCAAGGCTATTTCCAGAAAACTACAGGAAGAACTTTCAAAAATCGAACACGTGCAAATAGAATGGGCTAAAAGCTGGTTCAACGTGAAGACCAGATTGGAAAATATGAATTGTGAATTCGTTACTTACGAAGAATACCAGAACATGTGTCTGGAAGAAAATGTGGACAATAAATCCTCTCAAAATACCCTTGTTGATTTTCTTAACGACCTGGGAGTCGTTGTACACTTTAAGGAGATTTCCCTGCTTGATACGCACGTGCTCGAACCAAGATGGATTACCGAAGGTGTATATAAGATCATAAATTCGGAGGCTCTGGCGAAGAAAAAAGGAGTCCTTCGGTTCTGTATGCTGGACGGCATTCTCGAGCAAAAGAAAGAAGGCGATTATTATTATCCTCCTGCCCGCTATGATTTTATTATCAATCTGATGAAAAAGTTTGAGTTGTGCTACACAATCGATGAAGAAACCGTGCTCCTTCCGGACCTGCTGGCAGTTCCTGAGCCGAGTTTCGATTTCGACTCAAACGGCGCCCTGAAGTTTTTCATTGAATACGATTTCCTTCCGCGTTCAATTATGCCTCGCTTCATAGTGAAGATGAACAGGGACATAAAAAATGATTTGCAGTGGAGAACAGGTGTAGTTCTGGAGAATAAGGACTTTAATTCCTGTGCTGTGATTAAATCCGATAACGAGGCGAGGAGGATTTATATTAATGTAAACGGCGGTCAGAAACGCGACTATTTTTCAAGCATACTCTTTAACTTACGGGAAATAAACAATAGTTTCGAAAAGTTAAAAGCCGTCGAGAAAATTCCCCTTCCTGATGAACCTGAAATAGCTGTCAGCTACGATCATCTGGTCACTCTTGAAGAAATGGGTATAGACTCTTTCGTCCCGGAAGGGTCAAGAAAACCATACCTTGTAAGTGACTTACTTGGAGCAATCAAGATAAAAAGAAGAGAAGAAGAACTGCTGGAAGAGATCTTACGCATTTTGAATAAGAAAAATGAAGAAGAAAAATTGAAAGAAATCGTTTCAATTTTAAGGGACATGGCAAAGGATCAAGCAGAGGAAACTGACAGCTGGGAAACTTTATCAAAGAAATTAAATAAAATCATCATGCTAAAACCTAAAATTATGGGAGTTGGATTCAATTTCAACGAGGCAATAGATATGGCATTAGATCAATACTTTAAATGGAAGAGAAAAAAGAAGTAAAAGTTTTTCATGCACGAAAGGACGCCACTTTTGAGAAAGCGAATGGGCACGATGCTGCCCCCCCATATGGGAAAATAGAAAATGTGAACTTCTACATGCATTTTATACAAGAAAACTGATTCCTGAAATTGAAAAAGCCTTTGAGAAAGGAAGACAATCCGTAGTTACGCTTGTTTTCGAAATCATGGATGTGGTTTTTGTTGAGATTTTGGAAATTAGTGAATTTGATCCCGAACTGAGAACACTTGTGAATATAAATACGGTTGAAGATATAGAATATATGATTGGATCCGCAGTGGAAACATATAAACTTCAATAGAATATTCAATTTAACCGATTTTGATTTTTTTCCTTATAAAAAAATCGCGAAATTCTTACAGCTTTGTCTTTTTATGCAATAAAATAGAAAAATATTTAACTGACTATCTTCTCTAATTTTAATTTGATTATTTTTTTCATGCAGTTACTGGAAATCAATTAACTTCTCTGCCTCCTGAGATCTCGGAACTGAAAAATCTGACTCAACTCAACATATCTGATAATCAACTTACTTCACTGCTTCCTGAAATCAGCAGAGTTGAAAAACCTTAAGAATCTCGACATATCTCGTAATCAATTGACTTCGCTGCCTCCTGAAATTTTGGAGCTGGGTCTGAGTATTGAATGGGAAAATAACATTGAAATCCAATATAATTTACTTAGGAGGGAATCCTTTCGAAAATCCTCCGGTGGAGATTGTAAAAAATGGCAGAGAGGCAGTTATCAACTATTTTAAGTCTTTGGAGAGTGAACAGAAACCATTAAATGAAGTAAAAATTTTGCTGGTTGGAGAAGGAGGTGCAGGTAAAACTTCGCTGGTGAAAAGGCTGTTCGAAGAAGAAGTTGATGGAAATGAGCCGCAGACACAAGGAATCAACATCAGGAAGTGGATAGTCGAAAATGGGGAGCAGGAAATTAAGGCTAATTTTTGGGACTTTGGCGGGCAGGAGATTATGCGCGCCACACATCAGTTCTTTTTATCCAAAAGAAGTCTATATATACTGGTGTTAGATGGGAGAAAGGATGAAAAACCTGAATATTGGCTCAAAGCTCATAGAAAACTTCGGTGGATACTCCCCCGTTTTGGTAGTTATCAATAAGATTGATGAAAATCCATGCATTTGAACTGAACAGAAAGTTCCTTCTGGAAAAGTATCCTTCAATTAGAGGTTTTTATCGTTTGTCCTGTAAGTCAAATGAAGGAATTGAAGAGTTTTCGAAAATTTTACAAGAGGAACTGACGAAGGTAAAACATATTGAAATTAAGTGGCCTAAAAGCTGGTTTAATGTAAAAAGCAGACTTGAAAAATTATGTCCAAATTGTGCACAGGATGATGAGGACGATGACTCATTGTGAGTACTGTAATTATATAGAGTACGAAAGAATATAAAATGATGTGTGACCAAGAAGGAATAAAAGAGCGAATCTGAACAGAATACGCTTGTTGATTTTCTTCATGATTTAGGTGTAGTACTGCACTTCAGAGATATAACTCTCTTGAACACGCATGTTCTGGATCCTGAATGGGTAACTAATGCTGTATATAAAATTGTTAACTCAAGGGAAATTGCCGATTCCAGAGGAGTTCTGAATCTTGATATGCTTACCTGAAATTCTGAAACAAAGAAACTAAAAGTGACTTCTATTATCCACCAAACCAATATAATTTTATTATCAACTTAATGAAAAAATTTGAGCTCTCTTATGACCTTGATGATCAGCACTGTACTCCTTCCTAGCTTACTGGAGATTCAGGAGCCTAATTTTGATTTTGATTATAAAGGTACTCTCAAATTTGTAATAGACTATGATTTCCTTCCCCCTTCAGTAATGCCGCGTTTTATTGTGAAGATGAACAAGGACATAAAAGACGATCTTCGTTGGCGTACAGGCGTAGTTTTAGAAGATAAGAATTTTAATTCTTCTGCTGTGGTCAGAGCAGACAATGATTACTTATTCTTACTTCCCCGCATCCTCTATCTCAAACTTTACATTCCTCTTCTTAAGCTCTTTTATGATCTCTTCCATAAACACTCCAGGCCCCGGTACATGGCTGTGGTGGAATTCTTTAACTTTGCCTGGCTCTCCACCGACGCTGGTTATTTCCACGCCGCAGGAGGGACTTTTCGGGACGCCGATGATTTTTATATTTATGCCGTTGGCTGCAAGGTCTTCGAGGAGGTCTGCAAAGGGGGTGAAAAGTTCCCGGCAGAAGCGCCTGTAGGCGGGGTGGTCAAGCTGGTCTTTGGTGATTTCCCGGCGCCTCATTCCGAAAAACATGGCTTCGGGGCAGGGGAGCTGGATGATATTTTTGTCTTTTGTATCTATGGGGAGAGGAGGTTTTGCTCCTCTGACTCTTGCGAGGGGATTTAGCAGGCAGTGGCCTATGACCGTTACCTCGTTTTTATTATCGTTTGTCGCGGGTTTTTCGGGAACCTTAGAACACTCGTAATTTTCTAGCTTTTTCATATTACCTACCTGCTCTTTGTTGTATAAAAACAAGAGATTATATATTGATCTTCTGCGTATGTATCCAAAAATGGTATCTGTAAGCCTGCATATTAGCTATATTTTTGCAATTAGTGGTTGATTGCAAAAATGGGTGCAGGCGCACTGCCTTTATAATTGGATGGTCACGACACATGTATGAAGATTTTGGAACAATAATTAACAGAGGATTAAGTAGCTGGGTTCGAAATCTGAACATCTGTATTCCATTTGTCCTTAGCATTTTTTTCAATGCGGTTCTTTATATCTTATTCATTGGCGTGATGGGTTACTTAATTTTTATCTCAAATAGTGGAATTATAACTGATCCTGCTGCCATTTCTACCCTCTCTGACACTGAAATTCTTTCCGCAGTATGGGGAGGACTTACAGAGAATATTTTACTATCTGTACTGCTGATTTTCGTGTTTTTCCTTGTTGGAATATTCGTACAATCCTATTTCACAGCAGGGGCAATAGGGATGGCGAAAAAGGCATCCGAAACCGGAGACACTACCTTATCTGATATGTTCGCTTCTGGTTCTAAAAATATGTTCAGGCTTTTCCTGACAGTTCTATTATTAAGCCTGCTGACACTTGGAGGAATCGTATTTCTTGTACCTGGAGCCCTGACTATAGGGGATCTGAGTGCAGTTATCGAAAATCCCGAAGCTTCAGTACCGGGTATCGGTATGCTGGGTATTGGAGTAATTTTATGGACTCTATATATAATGGCTTTAAGTATTGTGCTTGCGCTCACTCAATATGCCCTTGTTATTGACGAACTTGAACCTCTTGAAGCTTTAAGTGCGAGTTTTCATTTCTTTTTGCAGAATAAGCTGGATGTTCTCTTAATCTGGATGATTTACATAGGGATGGCTTTCATCACCACTGTTGTTAGGGATTACGCTGGTTCAAACAGCACTCTGGTTTCAGCGCTGACATACCTGTTTCCTGTAGTAGTTCTACAGCCTGTGATAACTGTCCTCTGGACACGCCTTTATGTGAGCAGGAAGGGAAGGAAACTCTATGATCCTGCAGAGCTGCTCTACAATCCGAATGGACCGTAAAAGGCTTCACGATATATGCATATATCATGCATTATATGGTTCGTAATTTTTGCATGATGTATGTTTGCTGTTTCAGCCCAACCCAGATCTTAAGCACCCAAGCCCTGTCTTAAGCTCCCAAACTCGGCCTTAAGCCCAGAGCCCGATCTTAAGCCCCCATACCTGATCTTAAGCTCCCAAACCAAGTACCCCAAACCAGATATTAAGCCCCGAGCCGCTCTTAAACCCGACCGAGCAGTTTGCAGGCCTGACATACATCTTCGGTGCAGGTCTCTCCGCAGATCCTGCATTTATCTATTGTGGCTGGAGGAAGTTCTTTTGCAAGGGCTCCTGCAAGTTTGTCAAAGCCTCTAAGCAGGGAATATTTTGTCCCCGGGTGCCTTGTTTCAAAGTTGTTAAGCATCTCCCGCACTTCTCCTCTTAAGGCCTCTCCTGCATACGGGCATTCGCTAAAGTCCACTGGAATGGAATTTACGAGAGCATAAAGTGCAACTTCTTTTTCAGGAATATTCCTCAGAGGTTTTGCCCTCAATACCAGGCCTTCTACAGCCGCAGGTTGGGATAGCCTGACCATACGCTCCACATCTCCTCTTAAATGGTTGAGAAGGATAGTCTGAGCCTCATCATCCAGATTGTGCCCTGTAACAAGTTTTGTAGCCCCTATATCAAGAGCTGCCCTGTTAAGAATATTATTTCTAAGGACGCCGCAGTAACTGCATGTACCTTTTTCCCGGTCCAATGCTGCCACTTCGTCCATAGTTACCCCATGTGCTTCTTTGAAGGACCTTATTATGTGTCGGACTCCTAGAGTTTTGGTAAGATTCTTTGCAACTTCGAGGGAGTTAGGACGATACCCATGTATTCCTTCGTCAACTGAAACTGCCACTATCTCAATATCTGGTCTTTTTCCCAGAATTTTGTGCATCATGTAAAGAGCAACTGAACTGTCCTTGCCACCGCTCAGTGCAACTGCTATTATATCGTTTTTCTGGATACAGTACTCTTTCCGGATTGTCAGCTTAATCTTCCTCTCAACGTCCTCTACAAAATGTTTCTTGCAGAGGTGCATTCCGGAATATTTCTGAAAAATAATAGCATCATGACTGCATTTTTTGCATTTGATTGTCATTTAAAATCCTTTTTTCTGCCAATTATCTGAAAATAATTTGAAAACGGCTGAAACTCACACAAACTCACAAAGAACCTTTTTGAAAAATATCTTGATAAGAATTTCTCGATATAATGAGTTGTATTATTCAAAGTTTCATGCCAATTGAGTTGAATTATTCAAAGTTTCATGCCAATTGAGTTGTATTATTCAAAATTTCATACAATAATGAGTGTATTGTGCCAAGCTTCATACTAATAATGAGTTATTATTCAAAGTTTCATGTCAAGATTCATATAAGGTTTTATTCAAGAAGAGTACAACAATAAACTGAACTCTTCTCATTAAATTTAATCCAGAATATATATAGTCCATTTATGGGAATGTCATAGATTTCAATTTACAATATGCAATTTTTCGAACGTGTTGATAGAAACACGCGTATTGTAGAAACAAATCTCAAGGGGCTGTAATGCTACTATCAGAGGATAGCATACAACTATTTTACCCTTTCTCAACAGGTGTGATTAGAGATGTCAGACAAATGTCGAAAAACTTACCAAGGATCGATAACAGCATTTGTGAGCAGTAGCTCACACGGGATTTTGTCTGTTAATCGACATCATGCTCGCGGACTAGGGCGTAGATATTATAGGCAAATGCCTAATATGGCACTTTGCTTGTTAAAGAATATAGCTAGTTATGTCTGGCTCCGAAGAGTGATTACATCTAGCCTCTTTTTGATACTCATTTTGGCTCCTTTTTCTCATTTAACATCTCAAAAACTTTAAATACATTAGTGCAAAAATTAACGGTGAATGTATATATATTAATACTGATATTAAATTGAAACTGATGCCTTATGAACTGATTGAAGAGAAAAATAGGAGTTAAAGTTATGAAAATTCCTAATATCCTTGTGGGCATATTATGCCTTGTTCTCACCTGTCAATTGGCAGCCGCGGGCTCTACAAATTGCCTGGACAACACGAAAAAAATAGCTGTGTACCTTCCTTCAACTGATGTTGTGACTCATGATCCTATATGTACTGCAATGTTTTTTGAATACAATCTTGATTATCTTACAGATTCTACAATCACATCGAAACTCACCAAAACTAACTACTCATTGCTGCTGGTTCCGGACAAGCATATGTCAAACGTGGCTGCTACAGCTATAAACAAATACTTGAACAGTGGGGGTAAGGTCTGGTTCTTTGCTGATCCAAGGATGAAACCAGACGGATCGATAGCGGACAATAGGATCAGCATACTGGGAAAGCCCAGTGAAATCGTGATTAGTCGTTATAGTACGATAACTGTAGACAACACCGATCCAATAACAAGTGGATTATCTAAATCGTACAAATCCATAGGCACAACTAATAAATCCACATCTATGAGAGCGTTCAACCCTGACAGTGGCAGTATATCAGGCTTCAAATACAAAGTTCTGGCATCAGTGCGTAAGGATGGTGATATGCTCATTCGGTTTGAAAACACAAAAACAGGAGCCAGGGCTATATACTCAAACGAAAATATGTTTATCTCAGGTGGCTCGAGCAACTATTTCGCTAGAGATACAGCAACACGATTGTTCCAAAATAGTAAAAACTGGATTCTTGAACTTGACAACAACACATACGGCATAAGCGTTACATATCCTAAAGGCGATAAACAATTAACTGTTACGATAGATGATGTTATTGCAACTGATACAGAAATTCCAAAAGTTGGTAACTTCTTCGATATGGAGAAAAGTAAGAAGCTGGCAAACGTGCAGGATATGAACACTTTTTTCATTGTTTCGGAATCGCAAACATCAAAATCAGGGCTTGCTTATTTTTCTAAGTATGGAGATACGCACACAATCCACCCGCATAGAATCACTGATTGGACAGCAGGTTTTACAGTATCTCAATTCCAAAAGAATGTCACAAAAGCTGAATCAATCATCAACAAGGCTGCCGGTGTATCAAACTATGGTTTTTCATCAATCAGATTTCCAAATACAGCTGCAGCTATCCCGGCTTATCAAGCTGCATCAAATGCAGGGTTTACTATCGATAGTAGCTATGGATATTACACCAGCATGACTCCTATAGGAGATATGCTATCCAATAATGCATTTTTCCCGAAGCAGAAGCTGCTGTACGGAAAAGAGACAAATACCATAGAGATGGAGGTGCCGGGATATTTCGATATCTGTGCACCTGATGCAAATGAATTTTACAAGAAGAATACAGCTGGTCTAAAGTATTTCAACAAAATCAACTTCCCCGCGAACTATATCATAGCCGGTCATATTCAAGGGATGATGACAAAACCAGATCTGCGTTCAAATATGTCGAGAGTTTTGGATTATGTAAGTCAGAATTCCGGTCATACTGTATTCTCAACGCTGGACCAGATTGCAAAGTATAATTCTCTTAAAAACGCGAAAATACAGGCACATAACACTCCTAAGGGAGTCAATGTTGACATTACGACCTCAAAACCAATTAATAATTTTACCATTAAGCTGACAAACATCAAAAAAGGTGTTAAGGCTCAGTATGATGGGACCAATACATGTAATGTAATACATGCAGACGGTGTTTATTATGTATACCGTAATGTAAGTGCAGGAACCCATCACATGACGGTGGAAGCTCTTTGAACTGAGTATCTGAAACTCAGTTTTCTCTTTTAACTTACGCAATTGAATTGAGAAAGCCATTTCATGAGGTTTCAAATTGCCTCAGTCTTAACATTTATATAGACTTGCTCGTGCATGACTTTTTGGCTCAACAATGGGTTTTAATCTAATACTCGATATGACGGAGCAGTAAAGAGCCTGGATATATCATGTGAACATAATTAATATTGAATGTAGATAGATATACACATAACAGGACTTACGCACTTGAAGTACAAAATCAATCACATTCGGCGTTGTGACTGGTTTAGTGTTTTATGAAGTTGGAGGTTTAATGCTATTGATTTCTCAGTTCAACCGCATAAGTCCTAATAACATTGAACGAGCTCATCCCAAAGTCAATTTTGTTTCCACATCAATAAGAGTTTCAGAACCATTTTCCTAATCAGAAGATCGATTGATTATTCCAAACTCGAGATATATGGACGTAGTTGTGAATTTTGGGATGAGCTCAATTTTAAAGTAATGTTTTCTAAGCACTTTGGGAAAACAGAAGCATTGTTTATTATTCTAAGGCTCTGGACACTTGTTCAGAATCTCTGTTTCCAAAAGTATATCCTTCTCAGCAATTAAACATACTTATTATTCGAATTATCGAATACTCATATAATAACTGGGCAAAGTTGAGGGATTTATATAATCAAAATTATTCCGGCAGAAGCAAGGTATTATTCGGATTCCGACTGGCTTAAAAGCTACTTCCTATTCTCTTATTCAAATTACTATGACCCGAACAATATACAGTTCGGAGGCCTGCGTGCTTTTAATGAATTTATTATCGAACCAGGCAAGGGATTTTCATCTCATCCCCATTCTGAAGTCGAAATAGTAACAATAGTACTTGAAGGGGAGATTACCCACGAAGACAACATGGGAAACAGGGAGGTTCTTGGGATAGAAGAGGTACAGAGTCTCACTACCGGGACAGGTATTGAGCACTCCGAATTCAATAGGGGAAAAGAATTCCTGCATTTATACCAGATCTGGATCCTTCCATGCAGAGACGGTCTTGAGCCCAGGTATTCTAAAAAGAAATTTGAGATCTCAAGCTGGAAAAATAGATTAATTCCCCTGGCCTCAGGTCAGAGTTTAGAGGGTGCTCTGAAGATGAATGCGGATGCAACAATTTACCGTGCCAAGCTCGAGAGAGGATACATTCTTCACTTCAATCCGGAAGAAAACCGACTGGTCTTTATATATCTCTCTGCTGGAGAACTTTTTGTCAATGGTCAGAGGCTTAGGCAGGGAGATCAGGCCCGTATTGAACTTGAAAGGACCCTTCACCTGCAGACTGATTCTTCTGCAGTCCCTGCAGAATTCATCCTGATTGATGTACCACCCTCAAACAGCGAAAATGTAAAAGAAAGTAAAAAGGACTTAAAAACGGCCTAAAGGATTAAAGAGGTTTAAAAAGCTTAAAGTACCTTAAAATATCTTTAAAAACCTCAAAAAAGATTAAAAATGCTTGAAGAGGCAATTACATGACAAGAGTACAACTTGAAAGAGGGAGTGACAAACAAGAAGAACAACCTGAAAGAGGAAGTGAAGAAACACAGGAACAGCTTAAAAGAGGGGGTGATGGGATGGCGGAGCAGCTTGATGAAAATGATCAGGAAGAGGACCAGCCTGCAAGAGGAAGTGATAAAAAGCAGGAACACCCTGATAGAGGAAGCGATAAAGAAAAGGAGCAGCCAGGAAGAGGGAGTGATTAAAGACAAGATTAGAAAAGTAGAAGTGAGAGGTAAAAAAATTTTAGAGAGGGATTTGCCTCTCACTTCTTTTGCTTCTTTTTTAGAAACTGGGAGTAAGGATTGGCGAACCTTATTTTCCCGGTTTCTTTGTGAAACCTCTCCCGAACCAAAGACCGAAGACTGAGGAATGGCAAAAAACCTCAATCTTTTCCTTATCCGGGCGGGGCTCCAGATTTTGTAAAGATTCGGGGCGAGGAATGGCGAACCTCGTTTCCCTTTCTTTACTGTTTTCGCTAAATGCTACTCATGAACCCCATTTAGTATTAGCATTTAGAACTGCATTTAGTAGAATACCTATCATATATAAAAAATAACTGGAAATGATTTTTCCTTTCCGCTGATATGATAAAAGGAACCTCAAAATTATTAAAGGCTTATTCATCTTCTTAAACTCAAAATATTCAGGTGAAAATTCCAAAGTTAGTTTGTGTTTGTGTATAGAGAAATGTTTATATATATACAGTTCTAAAAATGAAAGGTTCATAGAAAAGTAGCTATTGATTTGGATTAGTTATACTCTTGCTGCTCTAGTCTACTTAATTGTTTTTCAGACGCACCTTTTTCGTCGTATCTCCAGGTTATTGATCTAATCTGAAAAAAGGCAAATCCTCGTGTTTAGAAAAAATGTAGAGAACTTTCTATACTTGATATCTTAAATAGCCCTCCCTACAACTTTTTGAATCTTTATGCCTCTCAGGTTAAAGCCCAAGGACAATTTTTTTTCATATCCGAGAAAACAGACATACACTCTAGTGTCGAGTCAACAGTAAAATGTCGTATAAAATCAATTGCAACTACTCAGAAATATTTAATCACTGAGGAATGAAGCGACACTAGCTGGATAAGGTATTACTCTCAGGAAAAAAAATCGGGCTTTTAATGTTTTAATACCAAATTTTGTTTTATTGTCTAATTTACCTTACTTGAGGACATATTTTGTACCTAATCTGTTACAGGCTTCATATATCTCCTCAATTGTGTAATTTTCTGGATAATGCTTGATCATCTTGAACTTTTAAAGTTCGCCCCCAACAGGATTTCTCGCCAGGGTAGGATCCCATTTTGGAGGATTGTATAAATCCTTAAAAAGCGTTATTACTTTAGCATCAAACAATTTGACTATCTTTTGTCTCTTCTTCAGCTTCTACTTCTTTCATTGCTTCATCAAGTAGGATATTTCTAGTCTGGGATCTTTCATAAGCTTCAGCCATCATCTCCAGATAATGTTCTTCTCTTTCAAAATATTCCATATCTTTGAATTCTTTATTTAGTTTTTCTTTCTCTTCTTTTTCATATCTCTCTACTAATTTATACCAGTAATTTCCCTCACCCTTATGATTATCTAGATCTTCAGTCATAGTATCACAAAATAAATTTATTAATATTAACCATATTTAAGACTTTTTCAAAAAGTTAAAGTGGCCATGGGATTGGTTACTTTGACTGAAAAATACTAAGATAACCATTCACTTTCACTGTAAAGCTTCAAGCGTTGTTTTAATGAGACTTATAGTAACATCTATCACTTTAGTTATTGCTTGCAGTCAGAATTCTAAATTTTTAGTAATAGATCATGTAGTTTTCAACAAATTTTCAAAATACAGGAAGACTAATATCATAGAAAGCCAATATAAATAATTAAATTTTAAAATTCAAGCATTTTTATACAGGACTTTGCTAAAAAGGGGTTTTAATATGTTCTCACTGAACGAACAAAAAGCTATTGAACTTGGAGAAGCTGGAGAGAAAGCAATAAGGGAACAAAATGAATATGATGCACTGCAAAATGTTGAATACCTCAGGGAATTCGGGAAAGAGTTGGTTGAAGCAGATTTTGAGAAGGACTTAAAGAGAGTCGTGATCTCACTGCGGAATATAGGCAACAAAGCTGTACAGAAAAGGATTGAGAACATTGCTTCCACAACTATAGAGGACCTTAAAACTCTGGCAGAACTTTCGCTAGAGAAAAATTATTCAAGTGCTCTCTGGTCTTTTTCAAAAGCTGTGCAGGAAGTAGGAAAAGGAGCTACACAATTTCAGATGCTTGAGACTGCAAAAAGTGCTGTGGACACTCTTGAGATTATAGGATCAGGTGCCGTTACAAAGAAAATGGAGGTTGTAACCCTCTGGACCACTCTGGCACTTGAAGAAATAGATTATATTGCAAATAAGCAGAACCTTGAAGATTTAAGCAAAGCAGCAAAAGATGCCAGGGAGAAAATTATAAACTCTTCCGAAGCAGCAGGTTTCGTTACAAGGGATCAAATCGAAAAATACCCTCAACTCATTGCAAATACTGTAGGTGAGTTTGCAGAACTTCAGAATCTCCAGCCTGCAGGTTATGCGGGCAGGCCCAATGAGGAATTTACAGAAGACGAATTCTATGAGGGAGAGGGTGGCGAAACTGAAGAAGGAAAACCTGAGCCTGAGGCACCCGAAGAGAAAAAAACTTAATCTGAGAATCTGAAAAGAAAATGCAACTTATAAATTAGAAAGAAAAAGAAAATGCAACTTATAAATTAGAAAGAAAAATAGGCTTAAGTCGAAAAGAAAATATAAGCTTAAATTGAAAAAAATGAGCTTAAATCAAAAGAAAAAAGCCATAATCTAAAAGATTGTGGCTTTTAAACAGCAGTTTGTCTTATTTTATAGTTCTTGGAAATTTCCAGGAAATTTCTTATTATTTTCAATCCCTCTGGAGTAAGTACGGACTCGGGATGGAATTGAAGGCCGTAAATAGGATACTGCATATGTTCAACTGCCATGATGCTCCCGTCATCTGCGCGGGCAGTAACCTTTATTCCAGGTGCAGTCTCACCAATCTCAAGGGAGTGATAGCGACCTGCCTCGAATGGGCATCCAAGCGCTGTAAAGAGTGCAGATTCGTTATAAAGGACTTTTGAGCTCTTACCATGTACTGGCCCTACTTTGCTTCTCCTGACCAGCCCTCCAAAGGCCACGTTAATTGCCTGGTGGCCGAGACAGACTCCCAGAAGGGGAATTTCCTTCCCCATTTCCCTGATAATATCCAGACAATTGCCTATGTCCTTAGGGTCAGAAGGACTTCCAGGCCCTGGAGAAATAACCAGAGCATCCGGCTTTATCTTTCTGAGCTCTTCTAAGGAAACCGTATTAGGAAGGACAAGAGTATCCTTCTCAAAATAAGAAATATAATCTACAAGATTCCATACAAATGAATCTTTATTATTTATAAAAACAATTTTCATCTTAAAATCCCCCTTGGACTATTAATTTTATATATTTCAGAACTTTTTCCCTATTTTGATATTTACTTTCCCCAATTCAAGATTTATTTTCTTAATTTAAGATTTATAATGCATATCTAATTTCAAGGTTCTCCACCGATAGCAGCAAGCATAGCTGCCATCTTGCGCTCAGTTTCCCTAAATTCGTATCCTGGATCGGAATCAGCCACAATTCCTGCTCCTGCCTGCACTGAGGCCTTATTGCCCTGTACAAGCACTGTGCGGATCACGATTGCAAAATCCGCGTCTCCATTCCAGCTATAATAGCCTACTCCCCCGCCGTATATTCCCCTTGGAGAGGCTTCAAGTTCGGAAATTATCTCCATGGCGCGGATTTTCGGAGCCCCTGAAAGAGTCCCTGCTGGAAATATCGCCCTGAAGGCATCGAACTGGTCACATTCAGGCCTTAAGGTTCCTGAAACCGTGCTTTCTATGTGCTGGACATGGGAATACTTCAGAACTTCCATGAATCCTGAAACCTTTACTGAGCCGCTTTCGGTAACCATCCGTACATCATTTCTTCCGAGGTCGACAAGCATTACATGTTCAGCCCTTTCCTTTTCGTCGTTGAGCATATGAGAAGCCAGGGCTTCGTCCTCTTCATCGGATTTCCCTCGTGGACAGGTGCCTGCAATAGGGTTTGTGATTACAGTCCTTTTATGTACAGTCAGCAAAGTTTCAGGGCTTGCACCTACAATCGCCAGGTCTCCGAACTCGAATAGATACATATAAGGGCTCGGGTTGATTTCCCGAAGCTGCATATAGAGTTCGAAAGGAGATTGTTCAAGGCTGAACTCGCATTTCCTGGAAAGAACTGCTTGGAAGATATCTCCTGCAAAAATGTGCTCTTTTGCCTGGAGTACGGAAGCCTCAAACTCCTGCCTGTCAGTATTGAAGATTGAAGCAGTTGAGCCTGAAGAAGTTGATGCA
This sequence comes from uncultured Methanosarcinaceae archaeon, assembly GCA_963722085.1. GTDB lineage: Archaea > Halobacteriota > Methanosarcinia > Methanosarcinales > Methanosarcinaceae > Methanosarcina. The sequence continues at coordinate 22,585 of CAVRNH010000073.1, forward strand.
CCTGAAGTGTTGATGCACATGAAGAAGTTGTTGATGCACCTGAAGCTGTTGATGCATCGGAAACTATTGTTTCTATTGAATCTCCATATAGAGCAGCTTCCTTGAGTCTAAAGCAAAGCCTTTCTGCCTCCAGGAGGGCTTTCTCATAGAGATTTCCGGCATCTGAACCCGGATTTAGCAGAGTCGTTACTGCTATGTATATCTCATCAGTTAGATGATCGAACACAAAAGTTTTTGAGACTAACATGTATTGAAGTTCAGGAATCTCGGACTCAAAGCCTTTTTCAACCCCAAGCCAGCTGTCGTAAATTGCATCATAAGCTGTATACCCGATAGCTCCACCCAGGAAAGTCTGCCTGTCAAAACGCATCGCATTAAGGAGTTCCATTCCGTTTGCAGGAGGAAAGGCCAGGCGAAAGGCATCGAATGAATCTTTTCCCTGAGGAATAGCAGCCGTAAATTTTCGGTTTTTCAATTCATCTGTTTCTCTCTCTGGATTCTCTGTTTTCACGGTCTTCTCTGTTTTCACAGGTGTCAGGCCCACAGCTCTCCTCTATTTTCGACTGGATTACTTCAAAAAGGGCTGAAGCTTTCGGGTTCAAGAGTTCAATGGAAATCTTTCGGTCATTTATTTTAAGCACTGCATCAGGGTCGTTTCCAACAAACGAATACCTTGCCTTACTTGCCTGCTTTTCCACCGATTCCAGCATATAAGAGTATCCTGAAGTTCCTGAAATCCGCAGGGCATGGTAAAGCTCTAGAGGAGAGCAGGCAGGAGAGCCGGCATCAACTCTTGCAAGGAGCTGAATAAGGCAAGGATGCTTTATCCCCGATGCAAGCTCTTCGAATTCTTCTTTTCCAAGATCAAAGGAAATCATTAGCACACCTCACTTCTTCAATAAAATTTTTAATTTTCACAGCATCTTTTTTTCCACATGTCTCTACTCCAGATGCCGTATCTACAGCATACGGAGAAACAACCCTGATTGCTTCCTGCACATTTTCAGGCTTGAGTCCGCCTGCAAGAATAAGAGGAAGCCTGGATTCCTGAGCAATTCGATGGCTCAGCGTCCAGTCGTGAATTAAGCCAGTCCCCCCCGGCTTTCCGGCTTTACCTGTATCGAGCAGGATAGAATCCGCAACGTCTGCGTCTTCCAGCAAGCTGACCCGCTCTAGAAGATCAAAAATAAGGATAGAATTATCTTCATCTTCTCTTGAAATCTCGGCCTTTGCAGGTATAGAAAGAGTCTTTATAATTGGGATGTCCGTATTGTCCTTAATTACTTCAAGTTCCGGGATGGGCAGCATGGAATGGATTTGTACGATATCAGGTCTTACTTTCTTAATAAGCTCTACAGCCCTGGCAGAATTTTCCGGCATAATGACAAGCACCGAATCCATGCATTTCGGGACTTTGGAGACGAGAGAAGCGGCAGTTTCCGAATTAAGCTTTCTTGGGCTTTCAACAGGAACTTCTGTTATAAAGCCGACTGCGTCGGCTCCGTAACGGGCTGCAAGATCTATCTCTTCAGGACTGCGGATTCCGCAGATTTTTATCCTGGTTTTTAGCTTCGTTTTCATGTCCTTTCCCCGGAGGCCGGGCTTAATATAGGAGTTCTGGATCGTGAAGGTGCAAGTATACTGTTTCTCGGAAGAGCACCGTTATTATTTTGCCCGTAAAATCCGGACGTAAAAGTCCGGAACTGATTAAATTTAACCATAACTTTCCCGCTGTCAATAGCATCTTCGGCAATAGGAATTGCCTGCTTTATAGAACCTACTATCCCACCTACATAAAGGGCTGCAGCTGCATTAATGACTATAAGGTCCCGTTTTGGCCCTTTTTGACCCTTGAAGATACGCAGAAGGTCCCTTGCGTTTTCTTTTGGCGAACCTCCGATGATATCCTTAGAATTTGCCCTCAGTACACCCAGGGACTCAGGGGTCAGGGTATAGGTCGAAACCTTCCCGTTCTTTAATTCAGCAACAAAGGTCTCACCTGTGTTTGAAATCTCGTCCATCCCGTCTCCATGCACTACGAGGGCCTGTTCGGTTCCAAGTTCCGCAAGAGCACAGGCTATTGGTTCACAGAGTCTTTTATCAAAAACCCCAATTACCTGCCCTTTAGCGCCTGCAGGGTTTGTCAGAGGTCCAAGGATATTAAAGACCGTACGGACTCCAAGTTTCTTTCTGATCCCTGCGACCCTTTTCATAGCCGGGTGGAAGACCGGTGCAAACATGAACCCTATCCCTATCTCTTCTATTGTCTTTTTGACAGGTTCCGGAGCCATATCAACTTTAATCCCCAGGGCTTCAAGCACATCCGAGCTTCCTGACATTGAAGTTACAGCCCTGTTTCCGTGTTTGGCTACAGGGACCCCTGCTGCAGCAGTAATTATTGCTGCTGCTGTTGAAACATTGATAGTATTGAGGCCGTCTCCCCCTGTTCCGCAGGTATCCACAAGCCTGAAGGCTGTTTTGGGCCTGATTGTGTTGCCAGCCTTTTTCATACCCCTCACAAAACCTGCGATTTCTTCGGGCTTTTCACCTTTTGCCCTCAGGGCAAGCAGAAATGCCCCAATTTCGTCATCTTCGGCCGTGCTAAGAATTTTGCTTACTGCGGCTTCAGCTTCTTCAGAACTTAGATCATGGCCTTCTTCCAATTTTTTAATATATTTCCGCATTTTCCCTGCCTCCTTTTTAAACTCCCTATTCCCTATTAAACTCCCTATTTCCCTATTACGTCTGGTTCGAATCACGCTTTTGATAGCTTTTAAATTCCCCTTCCATTATTTTCCGGTCAGTGAATTTCAAATGGCTTCCAGTCTACGTCAGTTGGTTTTCAGCACCTGAATTGGCTTTCAGTATACCTCAGTGGGTTTCAGTCTACCGTAGTTGGCTTTCAGTATACCTGATTTGAGTTCCCTTGCAAGAGCTTCCAGCTTCTTGCTTACGTCTTTTCCTTCCTCGATAATCTTGACAAAAGCCGAGCCGACTATAACAGCATCCGCTCCTGCTGCTCTTACTTCCTCAGCCTGCCTTCCAGTAGATATTCCGAATCCCACGGCTTTCGGAAGCTTAGTTTCCACTCTGGAAAGCAGGTCTTTAGTAGAAGACGATACGTCTTGTCTCGTTCCTGTAACCCCAAGCCTTGATACAAGGTACAGGAAACCCGAGCCCCTTTTCAGGATCTTCTGGATCCTTTCATCAGTTGTTGTAGGTGCAACCAGGAAAATCAGATCAAGCCCGTGCTTATCACAGCTGTTTTTCAGGTCAGCGGCTTCTTCTACCGGGATATCGGGTATTATCAATCCGCCAATCCCTGCCTCTACGGCTCTTTCTGCAAATTTTTCCACCCCATACCTGAATACAGGATTATAATAGGTCATACACACCAGAGGAATAGGCACATCGAGACCTCTGACAAGCTCAAAGTAACGCGGGATATCCATGCCGGCTGCAAGTGCTCTCTGGCCTGCCACCTGGATGGTTGGGCCGTCGGCTACTGGGTCTGAAAACGGAAAACCCAGTTCTATGATATCTGCACCTCCGCTTGCAAGGACTTTTACAATCTCACCTGTTACCTCTGCAGAGGGATCTCCTGCCATTACGTAGCAGATCAGGCCTCCTTCGTTTCTTTCCCTGAGCTCACCGAACTTTTCTGAGATTGTTTGCCTTTTCATCTCAGATCCCTCTTTTAAGGCTCAGGACGGTTTCAAGGTCTTTATCCCCTCTTCCGGAAAGGTTTACAACCACAAGCTCTCCCAGTTCCCCTGCTTCTGCAGCTTTCTTCAGGAAAGCAAGGGCGTGGGAAGATTCCAGAGCAGGAATAATTCCTTCAAGCCGGCTCAGTTCGTGAAAAGCTTCAACAGCTTCATCGTCAGTAGCATAACGAGCTGTAACTCTCCCGGATTCGGACAGGTAAGCCAGCTCAGGCCCTACCCCTGAGTAGTCAAGTCCTGCAGAAACGGATTCGGATTCAAGAATCTGCCCGTTTTTGTCCTGAAGCACCTTTGTCCTGGCTCCGTGCAGGATTCCTTCTTCCCCAGCGCAAAGACAGGCCGAGTGGAGAGCTGCCTTTTCCGTACATTTCAGGGCCTTTCCCCCGGCTTCAACGGCAATGAGCTTGACTTCCTTATCGTCAATAAAAGGATAGAAAATTCCCATTGCATTGCTCCCACCGCCAGCGCAGGCAATAATTGAATCAGGCATACGCCCTTCTTTTTCAAGAATTTGTTCTTTCACCTCTCGCCCGATAACGCTCTGAAAATCCCTTACTATTACAGGATAAGGGTGAGGCCCAACAACCGAGCCTATCAGGTAATGGGTGTTTGCTATATTCGTGACCCAGTCCCTGAAGGCCTCGTTGATTGCATCCTTGAGGGTTTTTGAACCTGTGTGTACGGCTTTCACCTCGGTGCCCATTAGTTCCATGCGGTATGCGTTCATCTGCTGGCGTTTTACGTCCTTGGCACCCATGTACACAATGGTTTCAAAGCCGAGATTAGCCCCTGCCATAGCAGTTGCAGTGCCGTGCTGTCCTGCACCGGTTTCTGCAATCAGCCTGGTTTTCCCCATGTATTTTGCAAGCAAAGCCTGGCCTATGGCATTGTTTAGTTTGTGGGCTCCTCCGTGCACCAGGTCTTCCCGCTTGAGGTAAATTTTTGACCCGTATTTTTTGCTCAGGTTCCTGGCAAAATAAAGGGGCGTCTTCCTGCCTGCAAAATCTCGCAGGTAGTGATCAAGTTCTGCAAGAAATTCCGGGTCGTTTTTGTATCGCTCGTAACCTTCTTCCAGTTCTTCTAAGGCCGGCATGAGGACTTCGGGAACGTACTGTCCCCCGTATTTCCCATATTTCCCTTTTACCAGGGTTTTCTTGCCGGTTTTCGAGCCTGCAAGTTCATTCAAGTACGAATCTTTAGTCTGAGATTCTGAAACGTTAATTCCTGTCAATTCAATTACTCCCTTGTTTCTTGATGCAATCTGCCAGCGTAAATCTGGTTTTTCATTTCTGATTTTTGGATCTCTGATTTTTAGATCTCTAATTTTTAGATCTCTGATTTTTGGATTTCCGATACTTAGATTTCCTATTTCGATCCGATTCGAATATTCCTGATCTCGCAATTTTCTGATAATTATGGAACAAAATTCGTTTTGAAGTCGTGGTGGATTTTTCAACCTTAATTCGGCAGGCTGAAAGCTCCAAAAAGTCTGAAAAAAAAGAGTTATTGACGCCAGCTAAGGCTCTGGACGAACTCTTCGGTTTTTTCAAAAACAGAGTCACTTTCCATAAGCGCAGATCCTATCAGCACAGCATCTGCACCTGCCTGGATTACGCGCCTGACATCTTCTGCGTTGTTCATCCCACTTTCACTTATAATGAGATGCCTGGTCCCATGGTCAAGATCATACTCGCGGATAAGAGGTGCAAGCTCTTCTGTGGTACCAAGATCGACATTAAGTGTCTCAAAATTCCTATTGTTAATCCCTATAACCCTTGCAGCGGTTTCCAGTGCAAGCGCAAGCTCAGCCCTGTTATGGACTTCAACCAGCGGTTCGAAACCCTTTTCAAAGGTAAACTCGACAAAGTCACCCAGCTCGTTTCCAAGGATTCCTGCTATGAGAAGCACGAGATCGCTTTCTGCTTCCTCCAGCTGAACTCTGTCAATTATAAAGTCCTTCCTCAGGACAGGCAGACATACGTTTTTCCTGACTGCATCCATGTTTTCAAGTGAGCCTCGAAAAATCCCTGGTTCTGTCAGAACGGAAATTGCAACAGCTCCAGCCTCTTCCATTTCCCATGCAAGCCTTGCAGCTTTTGCAGGTGAGATATCCATAAATGCCTTTCCCGGAGATGCAGGCTTGACTTCCGCAATCACAGGTACCCTCCCATCTGCCTTTGCATCAGCAACAGCAGAGAGAAAATCCCTTTTCTCAAACTGCATCTGCACGGCTTCAGGACGTGTATGCAGCCCTAAAGCCTGAATGCGAGTTTTTGTTGTGTTGAGGATGTGGAGGATTGAAGCGTGCATTAATTATCACTACTGTATACTTGTGTACAACAATGTCTAATGAAGCACTTTGTATAAATACGTTTTGGATACGAAAGGGAGGTTGAAAAATGATGAAGCGATTTGGTGGAGCGATTTGATGGAGCGATTTAGAGCCTATCCGAAAAGTCAATAAGAATTTGAAATTTGGTGGAGAAATTTGATGGAGCAATTTGGTTGAGCAATTTGGTGGAGAGATTTGATGGAGCAATTTGGTGGAGAGATTTGATGGAGCAATTTAGTGAAGTGATTAGAAATATCGAAGAAGCGTTTTTGAGGGCAGAGGGCCAGTCTCGAAGTCTGATCCCAAAGAACAGGCTGAAATTAGTCACCATTAATCTTCACACGAAGGAGCTTAACTCTGCCCTACAATCTAATAAAAAAACGAGTAACTATCGAAGCGTACCAAAATCAGTCTATTAATATAGGTTTGGAGTTATCACAAATGTGCAATTGCCAATCATGCAAAACTGAAAACACAATCATTAGACAACAATTAATAGACAACAATTTCAGAAACGAACTCTCAAAAATTTGCTCATTAAGTGTTAAATAAAACGGAAAGTATACGCTAACTGCGCAAAAGCATTTTTTTATCATCTTCAAAATATCAAAGTCTGTACAGGTTATTGTGTAAATATATATACTGTGGAAACATTTATAGGAACATTTATAAGTTTGGTCTGCTTTAAAGTAATTATAAAAGCATAATTTAAAAATCAGTAATGATAGTTTCCATGTTAATTTTTTTAGCTGACAAACTATCCATAAAATTAGAAGTATCAAAGGGGTTATCATGAAAAATTATGAACTAAAAATTTTGGACGAAGACGACCACATATTTATTGAAACGTTAAGAAATCTAGGGATGTCAAGGAATGTCGCTACAACCATGGCATATCTTATCAATGTAAACGAAGCTTCATCCCAGGAAATTGAGATAAGTACTGGATTAAGGCAACCCGAAGTCAGTCTTGCAATGAGGTTAATGCGCAATCAGTCATGGGTTAGTGTGCGCTCGGAAAAAAAGCCTGGAAAAGGGCGACCGATGAAAATTTATTCTCTTGCGGCTCCGATTGATGAGATCATAAGTTATTATGAAGACAAGATTTACAAAGAATCTCAGGCAACCATTTTAGTAATCAAGAAGCTGAAGGTAATGAGCAAAAATGTGCCCTTTGTTCCATCAAAGTAAAGATCTTCGAACAGAATTCCCCCCATAATGGCTGACTATCCTTTTTGGGAATTAGCCTTATGGAAAATCAAATTTTTCCGGAGTTTTTACTCCTTTCGCTCCTTATCTTTACTCCTCCGGAAACTTTCTTTCGAGATTTAAGATGGCTTGCATCTGAAATGTAAAGTAATTCTGTCTACTCTGTTTTCTTGCTTTACACTGCAGCTTTTAATATCTATCTCCATGGATTTAGTTTATAAATCTACTTTTTTATAACCCTTTGATCCTATCCAGATTGCATTGATGTTTTTCGAACTCAGTTCCAAAATCTAGTGATTTTTACATTTTTTGATTGAAATCTCGAATTTCCAAGGAGGACTCAGTCTTCAATCAAACTCAATATTCAAGCTTTCCGGCATCAATCAGTAGGTCACGTTCAAAAGATCGCGACCATTTTCAAAAGCTAGTGATTTTTAATTTTACGTTCATCACTGGATTTTGGTACTGAGTCGTTTTCTTGCCAAAAAAAATATGACTCCGGGACCAGACGGAAAAAGACGATCCTATCAAGCCTGAGTTCCAAAATATTAAGCGCATAAACATAAATCCATAAGTCTGATAGGCAAGATGATTGTGATTTTGAAATTGGAGCTTAATGTTCATGTGCTTAAGTTTAAGCACATACTTTGATATCATGAGAAGCGTATGCGCCTAAAAAACCGGAACGTAGGATCCAGATTGCATTGATGTTTTCTTGCCAAACGAATAAGTTACAAAACAGACACTATTTGCCCGAAGGCGCCAGGTAAGGAGTCAGCATGTAAAGAGAACCATTGGAACTTCAGATTTTCAACAGGTCTCCATTTATACGCAGCCATTCCTTTCTTTCTTCGTAATCAGGAAGGATTTTCTGTACCTCATTCCAGAAAGCCCTTGAGTGGTCTTTTTATTTCGTGTAACAGAGCTCGTGGACTACGATATAGTCGATTATGGACATTTTAGCCATAACAACCCGCCAGTTAAATCTTAACTGATTTGTCTTAGAACAGTTTCCCCATTTGTTTTTAAGAGATTGTACTTTTATAAGAGATGGTTTCGCTTCAAAGTGTACCAGATATTTCCTGGCTCTCTGATTGAGGATTTTTCTGCTTTTTGGTGGTAGAAATCGATGAATAAAAGCTGTATTATGCGAGGATAATCAAATTCAGGAATGTTTGCGGGTAGATGCACTATGAATTTACTGTGAGTAAAGGTCATGGATGGGACTATTTCCTCATTCACCTGTATGACTTTTAGCCTGTAACGTTTCCTTTGTACAGAAACTTTTCTCCGCTCACGAACTCTTTTCTGGTCTCATTCCTTATGACCTCGTTCATTTTATCGAGGTTACTTATGATCCAGTTGGCTTTCCGCTGGAGGTTTGCAGCAATTTATTCTTTGCTCACGCTGCCTGGGGATTTAACAGTAAATCCGGAATCCAGACCAATTATAAGTTCGATGGTTTTCTGCCGTGAAGAATAGATTAAAAGATAATCGATGAGGGTGTTGCCGATCTTTATTTGTTCCATTCTTTTTTCAATTCTCTTGAGGCTGTCTTAAAATTCAAACCATTTCTACAATTGGATAATAAGCAATGTTAATTTTAAATTCAGATCGTAAATTTTTTCGAATTTCAGGTTCACATTGACCTTAAGGAAAGTACTTTATCCCAAGGACTTACGCTCGATGAATAAAAATCAAGTATAATCACATCATGACTTAAATTTACATTTCATATATTTAACGGTTAAGTGTTACCGTTTTTCAGTTCAAATGCGTAAGTCCTAAATATTAAAATTATAGCTTACTGAGGCCATAGGGCGATTATTTTATCAATGGCTACATGGGTAAGTTTTCCTTCGTTATTTAGAGTGAGGACATTATCGTCGCAGGTTTCTATGGTTCCCCTGAAAATATCGGGCCCGCCACAATAAACCTCTACCGCCTTGTTGAGGTAATGTTCCACTATATAGGATTGCATCAAGTTCTTTTCCCCCCCCTTCTTTGTCGACTGGTTATTTATCTGCTCGCATTCTCTGACACATACCGGCTTTAAACCTGCATGTATCGTAGTTATAATATCCATTCATTTCTCATAAATATAGGACAATCTTATATTTTGAATAATTTGGACTTACACACTTAAGGTGCAAAATAAATTACATTAGACATCATGTTTAAATTAATTTTAGACATTTAACAGTTTAATGCTACCGTTTTTCAGTTCAGATACGTAAGTCCCATCCCAATTGTAGAAATTGATTGAATATTAAGACAGGCCCTAAATAAAAACTAAGTGTAAAGTAAATAAAGTAGAGGAATTGGGACGAGTATTATGAGAATGTGTAATTGACAATGCAGTAAAAAGATTGCGATTTGACATTATTCTTCGACCCGCGGATATACTTTATGCGGACTGGAAAAGACTTGCGGCAGCATAATCAAATTTTGTAACTGGTTACAAACCTTTGAACATTACCTGAGAATTGGCATCTGCACATATCGAACATTGAGTTTTATTAGGGGCATAGTTTTTCCAATAAATTGAATGTTTCAATAAAGATGCATAATGTTCTATTTTAGAGCAAAGTCACCATAGACTTATCAGTAATGCTATAAGATATTTCAGCTTAATTTGTAATAGGGAAGTTCGGACCGATTTTAAAGATTTTACCTAAGGGGTAGAAAAATCAGTTTTATAGCCAGACTTCGGAAAGTAACTCATAAAAAGCGCAATCTTGCATACAGAGTTGCAGCTGTGCTCTTGTTTATTGTATATATTCGGATCTTCGAATATCTTATGATTCTTGAGAACCAGCCAGAAAATGCAAATATTATCACTGCTATCTATTGGGCTACAACTACTATTACAACGGTAGGCTATGGCGATGTGACCTTCACTTCCCAGGCAGGAAGGCTTTTTTCTATAATTGTACAGACTCTAGGCATAATTTTGATTTCGATTTTTCTTGTAAATTATGTTGTTACTCCCTGGTTTGACAGGGTTATAAAGTTCAGGCTGCCGAGAAAAGTCTCTACTGGAATGAAAGACCACATTATTATCTGCGGATACAACCAGCTTGTTGAGACCCTCATAGATGAACTGGCCACGGAGGACTTACTGTTTGTAATAGTAGATGACGAAGAGGAGTTGATCCGGGAACTCTCTTATAAGGATATTCCCTGTATTTTCGGGGTTCCGAGTGATAAACAGACACTCATAAACGCAGGTATAGAGAAGGCTGTACTCCTTATTGCAAACAAATCCGATGAAAGCAATGCTAATATCGTTCTGACAGCTCGGGAGTTTGACTATCTAAACATTATTGCTATTGTTGAGGATAGCTCGAACTCAAAATACCTCAAGTACGCGGGGGCTGATATGGTCGTCTCTCCCAAATCAATATTTGGACAGTTTATCACAAAAAAAGCTATGGACAAGCTTGTAAGCAGAGTCACGGGAGCAACTGAGATTTTTGAAGGGGTTCATATAGTCGAGCTTCCTGTCTACGTGAAAAGCCCTCTTATAGGCAAGACGATTAAGGAGGTCTCCAGCCAGCAGCATTGGGCAGGTGCAAAAATTGCGGGAATCTGGAAAAGCGGCACCCTCTCCTTTGATCCAGAGGAAGAAGATGTGATTCGGGAAAACTCAATTCTACTGGCTGTAGGAACTCCTGAGGAGCTTTCAAAACTGAAGAATTTGACATACTGATCTGATAGTTAATAATTTACAACTAAGCTCCAGAATTCATAAAATATTCAGAAGATGCAGAGCTGCAAAAATTCCGACAACTCCCACCATATCTCCAAGGCTTGCTATGATAGGGATTACAGTATCATCCGGGTCAATCCCGAAACGGTGGGATGCAAAGGCAATGGCAATTGTTGCAGAATATACGACGAAAAGTTGTATGACAACTGCTATAACGCTGACTTCAAAAAGAGTAAAAAAAGGCATTCCAAATCCCATCAGGTGGCTTGCCAGAAAGACGAGTATGCTCACAGAAATTGATGAAACAAGCCCCACAATTGATGCTGCAATAACGCTATTGCGTACGACCGGGTTATGTCTTATTGTGCCTCCTAGCCCCATATGGAAAGCCGAGGAGAGCCGGGCTCCAAGCATGCTGCCGGTATCCCCTCCGATCTTGATAAGAGAGGGAATAAGGATCAGGATCGCAGGCATGGAAATTATGCTGCTTTCTCTTGAGTTCAGGATTTGTCCGACGATGATCCCCATTACACAGGTGATAGAAAGTACTGGAAGTCCACGCTGGGTGATCCCGCGGACCGTGTAATAAGGAGTCTGGCCCCGTGCTTTTTTCAAAGCATCATCACCACCAGTTTTGCCGAGAGGAAAAGCATAAACATGGAAATAATATCCCCGATAGTTGCAATAGCAGGCGTGACAACATTATCTGGATCAAAACCAAACCTGAACATACCTATGGCAAGCAGAACTGCAACAAAAGAGAGGATTACCCCGGATGTCACGGCTGAAATTACGCAAATAAGGATAAGTTTTAAGATGCCTGCACTTTCGAAGCCAAAAGCAAGTGAAACGAAGTGCCCGAGGACTCCGAGCAGGATAGCCGTAATGAAACTTAGAATTAGGGAACCGGAGATATTATTAGTCAGTTCAGGGTTATTCCTATCGAATCCCGTGATAAGCCCCATATGGATTGCACTGCCAAGTCTTGAACCAAGGGTTGAGGAAATGTTTCCCCTGAGCCCAAGCACACCAGGATAAATCACTATCAGTCCAGGGATCATCTCAAGTTCGCTGGTCATCCCGGAGAAAATAATCCCTGCGATAACCCCTCCAACCGTTGCAATAAGTTCAAAAGGCAGCGCCTCCCGTACTATTGACGAAACACTCGCGTACTCGCTCAGGTATTTATCTATGAATTGGGACTCAAAAATGTCCTTTTCCCTGTGCGACTCTGAGGGCATGGGCCTCTATAAAACACTGATACTATTAAAATAATCGCTACCTCAAGAAACAGAAGATGTAAGAGTTCTCAGTCACCCAAAAATGAAATATCTTGAGGAAAAAATTAGGGACAGAGTAAATCAATTTATTTAATTAAGATCAATTAATCAATTTTAAAGGTCATGCTCAGAAAAAAGACCTCGTTTTATCCCATATTCAATGGCTTTATTTATTTTTGTAAGGCCAAACTCTTTTCCATAATCAGGGTACTTCAAAATGAATTTTTCAGCAATAAGTAACGAGTTTGGCAAACCATCACGATTAGTTTCGTGGACAAACCTAATTAGTTCATCAAAAACATAATCTGGCAATAATGATTGAGGCATGACAATCAATTCCCAAAATTAATAATTATCATTAAGCCAATTCCAATGGATTAGAATGCAACCAAACATATTAACTTTATGCATTCATTGTAAGAATTAAAAAGTGGCATTTCTCTAAGAAATTATAAAAAATCCGGTAACTTCTTTTATGGTAGTTTGCAATATTATAATTTTAAAGAAATGAAATCAAGTCCTTATCATCAGATTAGTAAGAGTCGCCATGAATATTCCCAACATGATCCAACCAAGCAATCCTTCCAATGTGACCAATAACTTCCATAAAAAGTCCTTAGGACACTCAGCAGAGCCCAGTGTGGTGAAATGCCTGATGCTAAAAAGAAGAGCTTCCAAAATGGCTAAAATCCACAATTTTTTAGTTGCGTATGATTTTGGATTAATTCCCAAGAGTGCCAAGTATATAAATGCGAAAAATATTATGATACCCACTACAAACTTTAGTGTGTGTGAAAGCCTTAGACCATAGCCACATGTAGCCCAACTAATAATATCCATCAACTTTGAAAATGATGTGTCTTTACTATTCTGAGCGATCTTTCGATAATCATAGTATATATTATCTGCATCTTCATATCGTGCTTCATTCCGATAATATTCCCTGAAAACATTACAGATTTTCTCATCATTAGTTATGATTTTTTTAAAATTTTTTGGCCCTTTGAAATCAACAGGATTATAAAAAATAGTAAAAGAGAAATCCGCAGAATCGTTAAAAGTTGATTCCGTGAAGTCAACTGCATTTGCAAAAGTCGAACCAGTGAAATCAACAGGATAATTAAAAATCGAATAATGGAAAAGAGCAAAACCATTAAAATCTGTCCCTTCTATGACCCTTAAATTTCCAATAAAAGGTGTAGTGAAGTAAGTAGGAGCATTGAAAGTCACATGTAAGAAGTTAACATACTCATTAAAAGTCGATCTATTAAAATAAATAGGAGCATTAAAAGTCGTTAAAACGAATTCAGCAGGAACATTAAAAGTTGATCCAGTGAAATTGGTAGGGGCATTAAAAGTCGATCCATCGAGATAAATAGGAGCATTAAAAGTTAATCCAGAAAAATCTACAGAACCATTAAAAGTTGATCCAGTGAAATCAACTGAATCATTAAAGACTACGTTAGAAAGTTTAAGGCCTTTTTCGAAAATTGAATCTTTGATTGTAATATTGCTTTCAATTACACTTATACTTTCGTTGGCCAATTCTCCATTCAAGGTTTCATTATAATTTGGGTTTTGGACAGTCTCAAGTTTTATTCTACTTACATTTAATTCTCCAACAACACGACAGTGTGTAAGATTTACATCATCGCCATTTTCTATATGTTTTAAGATATCTTCCGCTTTAACTTCCCTGTATTCAGCCGCTTGAGCCATTATAGGAAATAAGATAAATAATAACATTGGAAATAATATACAAAAAACTAAAAATTTGTTTTTCATTCCTACACCTTTTCAGGTGTATATCAGACAATTGTTATTTCTTTTTCTATTTTGTCTAAATTTAATCCATATAGAGCAGAAGAAATCAAAAAATATTCTATATTATTTCCTTAATGTACAGTGTGATGAAGAGACATAAATGATTAAAAAAGACCTTGATCTATTCCATCTTCTATAGCTTTGTTTATTGCAGGAAGACCCAATTCTCTTCCATAATCTGGATGTTTTAACATAAACTCTTGAGCAATAAGTAATGAATTTGGTAAATTTCCAGTGTATTTTCCAGAGATGAAACTAGAAAGAACATCTAACAACTGCTCTGGTATTTCCATTTGGGGCATGGTGGTGATACCTTTATTTGACCTTTAAAACAGAATTCAGCAAAATAAATACTTTATGAATTTGAAATAAGGAACAATTACTTGAAAAGTCTTTTTCAATTTGATTTAGCTAATAGGATTTAAATTGATCTTTTTTTCTTTTAAATTAAATAATTGCTGTCCAAAATTGACCTATATTGTCCATACAGAGTCATTGGGAACCGATAGAATACTTTTCTAGAAGCAGTACTCAAAAAAGGTTTAATTATGAATTAAAAACAGAAAATCTGGAATTTCAAATACTAATGTATCTGTCTGTGCGATGATGATGGATGAAACTCCATTGGGCATAGGGAACTACTATTCATCTACAGGAAGAGCGAACATAGACGTTAGTGCTTGTCCTTAAATTAATAGACTGGTTTCCAATTTAGAGTAGACTTTCTGCTTTTTGAGTATACTTTTTTCTAACCCATGAATGGCTGAACAATCATATAAAAATAATTTGCACAAGAAATGAAGGTATAAGATCAAATTTTGAGGCACCACATATCGTTTTCTTTTTCTAAAGATCCTATAAGTGCATTTGGAAGATTTTATAAAAGATGGAAGAAAGCAATCTTTTACCTAATCATAACTTATGCATTTGAATAAAACTGTAAAATATAATTTGGAAATTATAACCCCTTTATTTCAATTCGAGAAATATAATTTAAAACCATTAAAGGTGAAATTAAACACAAAATTAAGGGAAATGTGATATTACTCAATTGTAGAATTCAAAATTGTTTTGAGACAGCCTGTTTACCTTTATTGTGAAATAGTGGGCAACTAGGCAAATAAATTTCACATCCGTGATCTGCGGAAAGTATGATTAAATAAAACATATGAGATAAATATAAGTTATTATGATGTGGACGTATCAATATACGATAAAACTGCAGACCAATTAGAAGGAGAAATTAAAACTTTATAAAATTACATATAAAAGTGGTGTCGATGAAAAGATGTAGTAAATGTAAAATTGAGAAAAATGAAAGTGAGTTTGGTAAAAATAAAAGTAAAAAGGATGGATTACAAGATCGGTGTAAAGAGTGTAGATTAACTTCTAAGCCAAAAGAAGTATTACCTGATGGAATGAAAAGATGTATGAAATGTAAGGAAATTAAAAGTGTAAGTGGATATCATAAAGATAATAGTAAAAAGGATGAATTAGATTCTTATTGTAAAAAATGTAGATCAAAAGGAAAACCTAAAGAGATTTTACCAGAAGGAATGAAAAGATGTACAAAATGTAAAGAAATTAAAAATAGAAATGAATTTTGGAAAAATAAATATCAAAAAGATGGATTAACAAGTCAATGTAAAGAATGTGTGTACGGTCTTCCTATCAAGTCAAAAGAAATTTTACCCGATGGGATGAAAAAATGTAGTAAATGTAGAGAAGTTAAAACTATAAATGAGTTTTATAAAAGAAAAGATGGATTATCCTATCTCTGTAGAGAATGTCATAAACAATATCAAAAAGAACATAAAAAGATTGATTAAGCGCATATGCCAAGCTCCACTAAATTATAATGTCAGTTGATTGTGGTTTTGAAATTAGAGCCTTAATCTCATGTGCTCAAATTTAAGCACATAATTCGACATCAATAGGAGTTTATGTGCCTAAAAAAGCGGAATTCAGGTTGTAAAGTGTTTTCAATTTATAAATACACACTTTTCTAAAGGATCAGAAAAAAGTACTGTTTTTAAATTATGAGTGAATCAAAGCTTTAACTTCTTATCATCAATTAAACATTCAAAATATTCTTCTTTTTCAGGAGATTTTAATATTTCTTCGATCATTAAAGCCGTCAATGGATCAGAACTGTTAAGATACTTTTTACGAAGTTTGGGATTTTCAAGCATTTTTAACATTAATTTTTTCTGCATACGTTTTTCTTTTTTATCTCCTTCATTACCAAATTCCAAGAATTTGTATTCAACTGATCTGGCTGTTTTAAGAAAGTGATTGTCTAGATTATTTGGATTTCTGTCAAAATTGTCAAAATATTTCTTTAAATCTTTTGATAATTTACTTAATCCATGTGTTGTATTTTCGTAATTAATATAACGTAGGTTGTGGATATCAAAAGGAATATCTATTTTAACATTCTCTTTGATTAAAATTGTCTTAGGTCTACAAGCATGTCTTATGCCCAATTCATAGAAAACATTGGGATTTGGGTATGTAATGTCTGCTACTACATAATCAGAATGCATTAACTGTATTAAAATGTCTGTTGTTATTTCACCAGGTGCAGCAATATCATCTGATCTTGTGATCTCCAAATTAGGTCTTGCATTACTAATGGCTATTTTTATTAAATTATCGTACTTACTTCGAAGATCAGTTGAAGATATTTTAACATTGCCGTATTTTTGATCACCAATTGGCATTATAACAAAACAGGTTTCATCCATTATGAATACTCCAAAGTTCATTAAATTATTTAACCTTCTAAATAATATATTTTCTCATATATGAAGATGCTCGTCTAGAAAAAGAAGAAGACTAAATATTGTTAATTAAGTTATTGATAAGTCAGTATGACAATAGCTTGACACCTGCTAATCAAAAAAGACCTTGATTTATTCCATCTTCTATAGCTTTATTTATTGCAGAAAGACCAAATTCTCTTCCATAATCTTGATGTTTTAAAATAAACTCTTGAGCAATAAGTAATGAATTTGGTAAATTTCCAGTGTATTTTTCAGAGATGAAACTGTTAAGATCATAAAAAACATTTTGGGGGATTTTTAATTGAGGCATAGGGACTATTACTAATACAGTACTTCACTAACTGGATCAGATATTCATCAAACTCCATTCTTATTTCATAAATTTTACAGAAAGGTATTTCGGGCGTTGATTTTTTTATTCAATCTATT
>CAVRNH010000074.1:0-39201 GCA_963722085.1 uncultured Methanosarcinaceae archaeon
ACGTAGAATATTATCCACCGAGATATATATTAATTGCGAAAATTAAATTTAGAGACCCGTCAATTGGATGTGTTTTCGCTTAGAACGGGAATTGCTGTAAAACATATGAGATAAATATAAGTTATTACGATGTGGACGTATAAATATTTGATAAAACTGCAGACCAATTAGAAGGGGAAATTAAAACTTTATACAATTACACACAAAAGTAGTGTCAATGAAAAGATGTAGTAAATGTAAAATTGAGAAAAATGAAAGTGAGTTTGGTAAAGATAAAAGTAAAAAGGATGGATTACAAGATCGGTGTAAAGAGTGTAGATTAACTGCTAAGCCAAAAGAAGTATTACCTGATGGAATGAAAAGATGTATGAAATGTAAGGAAATTAAAAGTGTAGGTGAATATTATAAAGATAATAGTAAAAAGGATGAATTAGATTCTTATTGTAAAAAATGTAGATCAAAAGGAAAACCTAAAGAGATTTTGCCCGAAGGAATGAAAAGATGTACAAAATGTAAAGAAATTAAAAATAGAAATGAATTTTGGAAACATAAATATCAAAAAGATGGATTAACAAGTCAATGTAAAGAATGTATGTATGGTCTTCCTATCAAGCCAAAAGAAATTTTACCTGATAGAATGAAAAGATGTAGTAAGTGTAGAGGAATTAAAAATATAAATGAGTTTTATAAAAGAAAAGCTGGATTATCCTATCTCTGTAAAGAATGCCATAAACAATATCAAAAAGAACATAAAAAGATTGATGATAATACAATTTTTAAATAGCATTCGCTCACACTTCTTTTTTAAATTGGCAGAAGGAATAACTGATCACATATGGAGTTTAAAGGAATTATTAACGTTTAGAGTTCCTGTTCAATAACTTGGGGACACGACCAAAAAAGGTTTAAAGGCATCAACCGTGAATTAGTTTTGGAAGACAGCGAGTGCAAACCCAAAGGCTTTCCATGTTATGTCTGAGAGGGAGGAGGTAATGAGTGTCTTCCCCGGCTCCGCAGGTGAAACAGTGGATGGAGATGTCTTTTTTCTTCGGTTGGGCTTCAGCTTTTTCTCGATTGAATTCAACAGTATATCTTTCTTCAACTGAGATTGCACCTTCGGGACAGATGCCGATGCAAAAGCCCATTCCGTCACAAAGCTCTTCGGATACTACTTTCGCTTTTTCGTTAATTATTTTAATAGCACCTTCGGCACAGGGTGCAACACATTTTCCACAGCCGGTACATTTTTTTTCGTCAATTTTTACGATTATTCTTTTTACTATGAAAACGACCCCCTTCAAGATTAAAATGTAAAAATTTTACCTGAAATTGTGCAGTTAAATGTTGAGAATTAGATGTTAGCTAGCAGTAAGTGCATTCTAATGTCCGGTAAATACCCCTCTCTATGCAGCGCTATTTTATAATCATTTATTACTTTGCACAATTTGAAAGTGTACTTTATAAGGTCAGTACCTGTTTCCCCTTTGAACAATACCTTCTCGACTTTTTCTAAAAGCTCCGGATAAACAAATACCAGTTCATGCTTCGTGTGCAAAAACAGAGCCGAAAAATCCCTGTGAATGCTCATACTTCTCTGCAGCAATTCGGTATCTAAAGTCTTTTCAGAGATATAGTCCTTATACTTTGCATAAGCATAAAAGCTAGCAATATTATAATTTAAAGAGTTCAAAATTGAGTCTAGTATATTCTCGGTGTTAGGAAGGGGAATATCCTGAAGCTCAGGAATGACACCTTCATAGTTCTCATTTTCTTCCATTTTTCTGTCCCTGGTAATATCGTGGTTCATTTTATTCCCTTGATCCATAAGTTGTATTTTCACTATGGACTGAAAT
The DNA here is from genome assembly GCA_963722085.1 of uncultured Methanosarcinaceae archaeon. GTDB lineage: Archaea > Halobacteriota > Methanosarcinia > Methanosarcinales > Methanosarcinaceae > Methanosarcina. The sequence continues at coordinate 1,854 of CAVRNH010000074.1, forward strand.
TAGTTCGTACTTAATAAGATAGTTGATGTTTCATCTATGGATATTTATTTCATTTAAATATACTCTTTGAACTTTTATGCATACAGGAATATACAAGGCTCCGAATGGGAAGCAGGATGCGATTGTGAGAACAACTTGGAAAAACTTTGATTTATTATGACCACCAAGTTAAAGGATACACAAAGATTTGAAGGGTATTCTGTGTGCTCACTGGAGCTTAACCCTGATTCCCAGGCTCAGGAAAAAGGCCTAGCTGCTGCATCAGACCAAGAAGGTTGACTTCACCCCACAGCTCAATAATCTTGCCATCCTTAATGCGGAAGATTTCTATACCACTCATAGTTATCGGTTTTCCTGTAGCTGGTAGGCCCATAAAATTACCTTTGTGTATACCGCGAGCTGTGAAACGAGCAGTAACGTTATTTCCCTCGGAAATCATATCCTCAACTGTAACATTAAGGTGCTCAAAGGATGCCCTGCATGTAGTAATTACTTCATTTATTCCCTCAATTCCCGAAGACGTAGGAAGTGGGATGTGCATAACGAAATCAGGTGATAATAACTCGTCAGCAATGCTCAGATTTCCTTTAGAGGGTCCTTCCTCAAAGAATCGGCGAACTATTGCTTTGTTCTCTTCTGTAGACATATTTTCCTCATCAGGGCTTTCATCTTTCCTGCTTTTGATCTCTCTATTGGCTATATGTATCATTTGAAGCTGATTTTCAATGGCGGATGCCTTCTACGACCTTTACCTCACATCTTGAGCTATCTTTTTGATACTACTACTTAAACCTGTTATAGTATATGTACCCCAAGTTTCCACTTGTAAACCTTGGAAAACTTTCAGATTCAAAAATATATTAGAAATTGTGAAGCCAAAGCATTAAAAGAAAAAACAATTTCATCGGCAAATCACAAACTGAACAATTTGATCCAATGTCATGACACGCAATTCATTGAAAATTTTACACCTGATGATTTATACGATTATCTTGATTCTTATACTTACCTGAGAAAAGAAATAAAACATCATTATTCAGCAGGAATGAAAGCGTCTCTATTTGTAATTATCTTTTATTGGGATAAGCGGAGGTTCCAAAAGCAAACGCCAGAGGAGAATTATCTGCCCTCTTCAATCGGTTTTGATATTTTTGACAAGATAAAATTGGGTTTCAGACAAAATAAATTTATTTTTTAAAGGGAAACTAAATTTAATGTTTTTTGAAGAATCAATTGCATGCGGCAACTCCATCCAAAAGGATAGGGTATGCTTCGGGCCGCACGCTTTGTTTCTCGGGAATCATTAAGTATCCTTTGACAAGACTTCCTCAATCTAAATGATTGAAACTCTCCTTTCGGTTTCCTCTGTAATTCCTTAAATATAGTGCTCAATTGCATCAGCTATTACATTTCCAACTTACGTCCATGGTGCCAAAAAAACCATTTTACAAAAAAGCTATGATTTAGAGGTTTAAAAGGAAATAAATAGGGAGAGGCGAGGGTTCACTTTATTCCTGACTTAAAGGCGGGGTATTCGTGGCCCTCCGCACTCCCGAAGTATAAAACACTTATTCAACTTGTTGTTTCAAAAAAAAATTTTAGGTCCCTATTCCCTATAGTACTTGTGAAATTGCAATGGTTTATTTTTTATGAAATTGAACCTTCCATCCCCTAGAAGTTAAATTATTTGCATGTGCTTTTCCTGTAATTGATGGTGCAGCATTTCCAGTTAAATCTAAAGACCCACCACTAGTATTATAAGAATCCAGTGTTTGGAGTACCCCATCTACTGCTGTTTGATTTAGTGAATTACTACTAGCATTTAAATAAAGTAAACCAGGATCATTGGAAATATCTAAACTTGTGAGGCTATTATTATGAATATTCACAGTACCTTTTCTACCAGCAGGGAAACAACCGGAAAAAATAGCAGCATTATAATGATTATTGGATGATAAAACGCTTTTTAAATTTGTTGAAGTTAGGTGCAGGGTACCGCTTTGATTATCATTCCAGACGTAAAAATCCTTCAAAGCTGGGAACTGACTGACTGGGAACGTGCTGGTCATCTGTGGGTTATCTCTAACACATATATGCCATAAATGAGCCCCTGTAGTACCCCAATTTATTGTATATGTTGAACTTCCCTGAGATGCTCCACGAAGATCAGCCAGAGAAGGAGCTTCTGATAGATCAAGATAAGAAATATTGCAATATTCGACGCAAAGCCTGGTCAGAGATGGAACGTTACTGAGTCTGATAGTAGTCAATGATGTACAATAAAAACACTCAATAGTATGCAGTGACGTGAAGTTATTGAAATTCAGCGCAGTTATTGGATTTTGACTTGAGGCCCATACTTTGAGGTATGGTGCAACATTCTCTAAACCAGTAACAGCTATTACATTCTGTTGTTTTAATTTTTTTATTGTACTGGAACTTGGAGTTACTCCACCATCTGAGCCATCATAACCTATATTGATCTTAGTTACTGCACTCCATGGTGTTACTACCAAAGTGTTTGCTCTTGTCCCCCTTGAACCAAAATTTACAGTAGGAGACGTAGAATCAGATGTTGAACCATCACCAAATATCCATTGAATTTTAGGATTTCCTGTAACTGTAATAATTGGTGAAAATGATGATCCAGTAGTAACAAACGTAATGTTTGCTTCAGGTGTTAGGGGTATCACCTTTACATTTGGACTGGAGCTTAAATTGTTCTTATCCGAGCCTGGATTCGTACACCCCATAGTAGAAGCAACTAAAATAATAATGGCTAATAATCCTGCAAATTTGTTCCCAGAAATTTTATTGGGGAGTCGCATAACAGATCTCCTGATATCATTTACTTTGAGAGTGTTTTTCTGAAAATTTGTATTATTTTTGAATAAATGAACTTAGGTAATACCTTGCTTTTACTAAATACTTAAACTCTCTAATAAAATAAGATATTCTTTCCAATCTAATTTATGGTGTATCTGAATAAAAAATTATTCATCTAACGGCATAACTCTTGAAGGCAGCACAAGACAAAAAAGATCTAAAATCAATGCAGGGCAACTATATGTTGCAAAAACATAACTTGATAAGCCATGCTAGTACCTTACCCAGATGAGGAATTTAACCCACGTTTCCCCTGATAACCCCCGTAGAATTAACTTAATGTTTGGTTGTTTCGATGCGCTGGAGGGTCACATTCTCTTTCTCCGACACTTATTTACTTCAAAGTCCTCTATTAACAGGGAATGGGTAGAGTTGCACAACAGAATATATAGCCCTCAACATCTGCATCAATCACACATTTCCATCCCCAAAAACATCAAGGTGCTAGTTCGATAAAATGCGGAAAAATTATTTTTGAATAATTTGATAAATTTCAAATAATCATAACACTGATATAATTAGGCGGCAAAATAGAAGATTAGGATCAGTCTATCTTCTCAGATCCCTTTTTCCAAATCAGTGCAAATACAATTCAGGTATTAATAATGTATTTTTAATACTATATCCAGATTGGAGTATTTAGATTAATATCTATTATAAACATGAGGAAACTGAGATGCATACGTCCAGGCCATGCTTTTTGTCATTTAGCAGACGGTACACTCCCCTTCCAGACAAACTTTGCATGTGAAAAGGAGATCATTTGGGCGTCTGGATCGTAAGCCCCAAAGTGCGACTTCTTCTCTTGAGATCCTTAAAGCAACCTCCCCGGGCAGGCTTCTGAGACTATATCACAGCGGATGACAGCTATCTTTTAGGGCTTATTTTTTCGGTCATTGTTCCTTCGGTTATTTCGGTTATTTTATACAATCCATTTTGAGCACAGACTTACAGCAAGTGTGTAGGTTCAGTTTGCCTTGGGACTTTAACAACAAGAACTCTAAAGATACCATTTCCGGGATTCAGAAGACGGTGGGGAATTTTTGCAGGACTTTCAATTAGCATATCTCTGCTGACTTCCTGTTTTTCGTCCCCGATTTCAACAACACCTTCTCCTTCAAGAACATAAAAGAATACGTCCACAGGTGTAACGTGCTTTTTTAAAGCTTCTCCAGGTTTGAGTTCTATATGTACTGCTTGGGCATGTTCGGTATCATAGAGCATGCGAACACTTACATTGTGAGGATTAGGCTTTTCAGGTGAAGATTTCATTTCAATAATTTTCATATTAATTCTCCCCTTGTGACCGAAATTTTCATATCTTTGAGAATTATGAAGGTATATTTTATGTATACTTTTGAGTCCTTGTTTTTGACTGTTTTTATATAGCGAATATTCCAACCTGACATTATTCCTAAGTCCTATCTGTATAATTTATCAGTCAGGCTCTAAAGGAGATGTTATAATTTTTAACTCTTAAAGCCCCAAATAATTGGGGTTAAGAGTTAGAGGAGGAAACTTTTTAGGCTCGCCCTTATCAGATGGCCAAAGGCTGTTTTTTACAGCCCTGCCTGGGTTTTGAAGTTCTCAAGGCCGATGTCTTCAATATACTTTCCGAGTCTCTTTTTTGTACCTGCGTTTTTGTAGAAATTAAATATTCTATCTACCGCTTCAAGGACTTCCTCTTCAGACAACTCCCTTGCGACAACCTCAGCAAGTCTTGGCACTGCAGCTGCAGAACCTCCGACCATCAGGGTATATCCTTTGGCAGTGCCCATTATCCCTATGTCCTTAATAGCAGGCTCAGCGCAGGAGTTCGGACATCCGGAAACGCCTATTTTTAGCTTGGAGGGCATGGGCATTCCATGGTACTTTTCATCGAGCTTCAGGCCCAGGCCTAGAGAATCCTGTTTTGCCTGCTTACAAAAAGTTGTTCCCGGACAGATCTTTACACTTCTTACGCAAAGCCCTATAGCTGCTCCTGGCTTCATGTCAAGATCAGCCCATACACTATCAAGGTCTTCTTCTTTCAGGCCCACTATTGCAATCCTTTGAGCAGAGGTCATTTTGAGGGCAGCTGCTCCGTACTTTTCCGCAACATCAGCAATTCTCCTGAGGGTTGCAGGATCTATGACTCCTGCGGGAAGGTGGGGGGCGATTGCGTAAGTTTCACGGTCTCTCTGAACAATTGCAGCTTTTTCCGGTAAGTTATCTTTCATGTGTGATCTTTTCTCCAAGTTTTACTTTCTGATTTTTACTTAATTATGAACTGCTTGACAGTTTTTATATAACTGGGGCATAATTTCACAGCTATAAACTGCTTTAAGTCTGTTTTGCCAGATACTAGAAAACTTTTACTATAATTACATATACCTATTTTATAAATTAAATATATATATTAGTATCCTTTTTATACCAGTATATTAGAGATACTAACTTATATATCAGACAGTTTCTATGTCTATACTATGAAAGACTGCACAGTCTACAAGACTATGAATATAATCGGTAAACGATGGACAATACATATCCTTCTGGAGTTGCACAAAGGAGAAAAGAAAGAGAAACGCTTTAATGAGCTGAAAAGGAAACTGGGGTACATAACTCCAAAAATACTTTCGGAAAGGCTTACAGAACTGGAAGATGAAGGCTTAATTGCGAAGAAGGTCGACGACTCAACAAATCCCCCAAAATCCGAGTATTACCTGACTGATAGTGGGGTTGATTTTGTGAAGATTATACAGGCAATTAAACGCTGGGGACTAAAGTGGAAATTCCAGAATGAAGAATGTGAAAAAGCAATTTGTATGTACTGTGACCACTGAGTTGAAGTGAGTGCAAACTAAAAATCAGGCAAAGAAGTATAATAAAATTCATTTCAGTAGATCAGTTTGAAAGTAACAGGGTTAACCAGGTATTCTTGCGTTCATTTCTTTAATATTAAAAGAAATCTTAACCTTGAATGCTCCGCGGGCAAGCTGACAACAGTCCACAATATAGTCCGGAATAGCCTTGAGACCATCAATAACTGGTGAAGAATCGATTGACTTTTTCTTCAAGCCTGAAAGCATAGCCCTGATAGGAGCGTCGCCAAATCCGGAAAAACTGTCCTTTACATCCTGGAAAGCCTTCTGAACAGGCTGTCTCAAAACTTAATCAATTCCTACAATGGATAATGTGCAATATTGACTCTAAATTCAGATAGGAATTATTCTAAAATTCAGGTTTAAATTGACCTTAAAGTTAGGTATTATCCCAATTGTAGAATCAAACTTAGTTTTGAGACCCTATGAATCTAAAACAGATTGAAGCATTAGAGTCCAAGAAATATTTAAATTAGAAAATAAAAAGAGATAAAGGGAAGCTTTAAGCTTCAAAGTTCTGTTCCTATTTTTAAGTGTTTGGAAGCTTGTCTGCCCGCTGCTTGGATCATTTCAGCTCGAAGTATCTCTAGATAAGCCCTTGATTCCGAGAGTACCTTAATGCTATTATTCAGTTTGGCCAAGTGCTTTATCTGGGCGTCAAGCTCTTCACTATTTCTTTCTTCGGGAATTTCCTCTATTGGTAACGATTCGCCTTGCAATTCAATAGCGAAAAGCACATTATTTATCATGAGGTCAAATTTTGATATGCTTTTGTCAAGTACTACGCTGTGGTGGGTTTCCTGGTTTTCAAGGCTAAGAAATTCTCCTGAGAAGTCGTTTATTCCTGCTTCGGTTGTATTATAAATTGATTTTTTGAGTTGCTCAAGTATCTCAGTCATTTTGCTCGCTCCGCTTCAAAAATCAAAATGTGTCGATTTGGGCGTCTGACTCATCTTATCCATCTAAATTTTAATACAAAATGTTTCACAATTGGGTAAAAGATCAGATTTGGGGGATCTTGCTTTTTCCGATTGTTCTGAAATTAATACAGGAACTTTCACAACTGGATAGTTCAGATTTGGGGGATCTTGCTTTTTCCGATTGTTCTGATATTAATACAGGAACATTTCACAACTGGATAAAAGTTCAGATTTGGGGGACTATTTTTAATTATCCTTCTGAATTCAATATAATAATATTTTACAGCCGTATAAAGCATATAGAAATTTAGTTCCTTATCTTAACAGAATATTTCACAGTTTGCTGCTAAGATGGAAACTCCCCAAGAACTACTGTTAAGTAAGGAGTTACATTTCTTATTTATTATATCCTTCAACCCACCATCATTAAAACAAGAATTACTGTTAATTAAGTGAGCTACATTTTTTAGCTACATTTTTACTGTCATGGATTTAAAACAAGCTCATAATGCATGCTATCCAAGGAACAGATGAAATAATTATTTAGAATAAACAATGTCGTTCGCTATCTAACTCTGAAGGAAATACCTTATCCCTTAATATTTTAGAAACTTTTTATAAGACTTTTAAATTTTATGATTTATCTACAAATGAGTTATTCCTAATCCTTTGTACAAGATCTCTTATAGCTTCAGCGACCTGGTATTCCGATGCTCCCCAGTGGACAACAGCTCCTTCAAAACCCGAAATATTTACGACGCCCGAATTTTCAGACTTGCAGCAGCGTGTAATAAATGGTTTTGAGGGCACTACTATATCGGATTTGAAAGGACAGATATTTATAAAGGAATATTCAAGTTCAGGAAAACGCATCTCAAAAAGGGTCTTTGAGATATCGCATCCTACAAGCAGATGTCCGTTTTCGGTAAGCGTATCTGAATCAAGACATTTTCCTTTAAGTCCCGACGCACTGCATGGAAAAACTGTATTTTTTCTTTCGAAACCTCGAAGATCAATTATCTTTTCAGCAAACCGAACCTGCAGATCGCCGAAAATTCCACTCGCTTCAAGCCTCCTTACAACAAGAGAGAGCCAGGAAGGCTCAGGGGGAGCAACGTCTAGTATCTCTATCTCAAGGATATCAGAGGGGGCAGGGTCATGAACAATTGTTACATGTTTGTCCATACCTGTAAAAATTACTGTATTCACTTTGCCTGTACAAAGTTTTGCCGCAGTTTCGATAAGAAGGGTGCGATCTTTTATATTCAATTCTCTGTCGTATTTGACTACCTCTTCACCTGAGGCAATAAGTTCCAGCCTTTCAACTTTTCTAAGCAGTCCCTCTCCACTTTTTTTCACACGATAAATGCCATACTCGGCCTTGCCCGTCCCAGGATTTTCTCCCTCAGTGATTAAGTAGTCGGTTAAGAAATAGATCGGCTCTTCAGTATCTGCACATTTGGACTTTGTCACGCCCACATGTTTATATTCATCAGGAAAAATCATAACTATCGGTTTATTTGGATGGTTATTAATATGAGTTTGGTTTTCGATTGTGTTATTCTTTTTGCTCCCTTTGAGCTTTCTTCCTGTGGGCCACAAGTCCGCCATCAGTAAGTATCTCAAGCAGAAAGTCCGGCAATTTGTTTCCTTTGAATGTACCTTTCTCCGGAACTACAACCTCACCTTTGAGCAGATCAACTTTGATCTCATCTCCTTCCTGGCAATCGATATCAGCTTCTAAAAGAGGCAGTCCGATATTGATCGCGTTTCTAAAAAAGATCCTTGCAAAAGACTTTGCTATAACGCAGGCCACTCCTGCATATTTAAGGGCAAGAGGAGCCTGTTCCCTGGAGGAACCACAGCCGAAATTGGTGCCTGCAACAATGATATCTCCTGGCTTTACTTTTTTTGCAAATTCTGGGTCAGCTCCCTCCATTGCATGAGCTGCAAAGACCTGCATGTCTTTAGTTCGCAGATATTTCCCTGGAATAATCAAATCAGTATCAACGTCGTCTCCGAATTTCCAGACTCGGCCTACAATAGGATTTTGCATCACACTTCACCTGAAAAGTAAATTTTTTATTAGTATATCTATGTAGCGAAATACGGGAAGCACAAGTAATTGTCCGGGCAAATATAGTTTAAAGGCCCGAAAAAGTAGACAGAAAAATATGGAAAATAAGGAGAGAGTAAATGAATGAGAGGAGAGCGCGCAACCGCACAGTCCAGATTTACTTCAGATTTTCACTTCTTCTCCTTTCAATACGGATTCTTCACTTACTCTTACTTCTTTTGTGGTACTTCCGTAACTCAATTTATATGGGCCTGAAGGGGCACTATCGAACTGGGTCTCGCCTGAAATCGGACCTTCTGTTGAATAGGGCACTGTAAGCACAAACCTTCCATTTGAGTCCGAAGTTGTTGACTGAGAGTATTCAAATGCTCTTTTCTGCCCCGTAACAATTTTCGTGCTTAATTTAACGGTCTCGTTAGGGGAAGCAGTTCCGGTTACATTTGCCCCTTTAACGTATTCGAAAATCTTAACATAACCTGTGTTTACCTCAGGAACATTGCCTTCAAAGAGGTAATTGTAGACCTGTTTATATCCCACTTCCGAGGTTTGCGCTGCCATGGTTTCATGTACCATTCGGTAATGTTTTAAGCCGTTTCCGTCAAAGATATGCAGTCTTGACTCCATAGAATTATAGTAGCGAGTTGAGGGCAGATACTGATATCCGGTCCCTACCCAGTAGGACTTAAAGTATCCGACTGTATCAAGTGTCCATTCAGGCATTGCCATAAATATCTCTGTAGCCATCCTTTCGTCAGACATGATATAACGTGCTCCTGCTTTGTCTGGTCTCGGATCTACAGCTTCAAGGACTTTGTTTGCTTCTTCTTCTGATTGAGCCGTGAAAAATGTCGCAGCTCCAGGTAGATTCGGTTCACTGAGACTTACTCTGCGCCCACCTATTCCGGCCTGGAAAGGATTGGCATTGGGCAATCTATGCCCGATAACTTCGATAAAGTGTCCGTAATCCCACCAGGACATAACACCATATGCTGTACTGGGATACTGGAAACTTTCTCCTGTCTTGGGAGCATCATAGATAGCATTGTAGTCCATTCCAGGATCAGGAGTGTTTGACTTAAGCCACGTGCACGCTTCTAACCAGTAATCATTGGGGTCGCTCGAACCATGTGTATATTGCATTGCAGATCCATATACCGGAATAATCAGGACTACAATTATTGCAAGGACTGCAAATATTTGTTCTACTCTGATGAACCTGAGGAAACCTGGAATATCTGCAAACGATTTTACATTGGCTTTGAACTTGTCATCAAGTTCATTCCACTTTACTTTTTCAAGTAGCAGGCCTCCTACGAAGGCACTGAGAACTGAAACATTTACTGAATAGTAATATGCATAACGGTTCTGGCCATAGATAGAAAGGAGAATAAGTACACTCCAGACAAGGGCCAGTACTTCTTGAGGTTTTGGCTTTCGGAATACATTTGCAACTAGGATGAAGATTCCCAGGATGGAAGCAAAGAATCCTGAAGTTGTAAAGTTCCCATAAACTTTAGACAGAGTGAAACCTGAAGCACCGTAAAATATAGAAGCAACCTCAGCAACTGTAGAAGCCCCACCTTGTCTGAATCCCGAAAATTGTGCTTGGAGTATTTATGATAGTTGAATAAAGAGAGGGAGCAACAATACTTACTGTTATCAAGCTGACGATAGCAATTCCAAATACTGCCAGAGGATAGTGATAAGAATTTAATCTTTTCTTGACAAACACCTTTTCAATGTAACTCAAGGCTACAAAACCGATAATCGCACCAAAAGCAGTAATAGCATGGAACCAAGAGTAGTAATAAATCCCAAAACCCATATCAGGATGGACAAAAGGAAGTATCAGGATTGCACTTACTAAGAACGTGGTTATACCTGTAATCCCAAGGTAGTCACTTGATTCTTTACGTAAATTGTTAAGTATGTATTGGAATACAGCATAAATCATAATAATTAATACGAAGAGAGGAGCACCTGGCCAAATAAGCTGGTAAGCCGAATACATAATACCGGCCATAACGGAATATGCAAGAGGCTCTTTGAGGATATCAATTCTTTTATTAAATATATCTTCAAAACGTCAGCTTTTTTCTATTTGCTGAGATCAATGCCAGCATGAAAGAACATTATGAAAAAGGTACTAAATAGAACCTCAGCCACATGATGGTCTGTAAAGCCGATCATTGAACGGGACAAAAACTGTCCTGGAGCAAATGCAATTAAAATGGCAGCAAGTATTCCTGTTTTACGGCCCCCGAGATATTTTCCTATATAATAAACCGGGATGACTGTAAGAGCTCCGAGGACTGCAGGGAAGTAAGCTCCTACATGGTTGACAAGTTCGGAACTGGGATTTCCCAGGCCCAGAATCAGGGAAGTAATAGCCATCATCTGGTCGAATAAGGGGCCGAAATGTATGTAACTCCCGTTTAGGATACTCCGTCATTGGGTTGAAAAATATTCTATTGGGGTAATTATTAAGAAGCAGATTAAAAGTTCGCATATGATACCAGGCATCATTGCTCACAAATTTTACAAACCCATTGGATAAAAAAACGGTATTTGAAGGAAGTATTCTGATCCATAGAGCTACAAAACCGATTATCGCAACTGCCAGAGTATAAGGCAAGCTGGATATTATTTTATCTTTTAATGGTGATACAGGATGATCCTGAGAACTCATAATAATCCCCTTTAGGAGGTACATTTTTTTACAATTATATATAATTTATGGAAGAATAAAATCAAATTAATTATATGATTCATGTGGCAATTAGTTGTAGTTGCTTATAGTTGCTTATAATCCTACTCAACTACTGGTCAGATACTTATTACGGCTCTCTGATCATAAAGCAGATTCAGGATAGCTTCCCTAAGTGGACTCAATATTTTCGGAACAAAAAAGTTCCTTCGTAGCAAGTTAGAGGTTGTTTTCAAGCCACCCATTATTCGGAAAAGATAATCGTTTTCGCAAATATGGAAAATGCACAATTTCACTTTGAGAAGACCTCATTATGTGAAATAATTTTTTAATAGTATACTCTAGTATATATAAGTAACGGACATATTAAAAAATAAGCGGTTTTTTGCAAAGTTAAAGTATCCAGTGAGAATTTCACACAATAAATGCACAAAACATAAGAGACTGAAGGAAAAAAGTAAAAAAATAGGTGTGCAAGAATAAATTCAACCACCCATCTTACCTTTTAGGACTTCACTTCTTCTCCTTTCAATATCGCTTCTTCGCTTACTCTTACTTCTTTTATGGTATTTCCGTAACTCAGTTTATATGGGCCTGAAGGGGCACTATCGAACTGGGTCTCGCCTGAAATCGGACCTTCTGTTGAATAGGGCACTGTAAGCTCAAAACTTCCTTTTGAGTCCGAAGTTGTTGACTGAGAGTACTTTTTCTTTTGCAGAAATCGATGCCAGCATAAAGAACATTATGAATAAGGTACTGAATAGATTCTCAGCCATATCATGATCTGTAGAACCAACTATTGAAAGAGCTAAGAACTGCCCTGGGGCAAACGCAATTAAAGCCCGCTGGATAAGAATATGGAGTCCAAGGGGAGTAATCTGATCCACATGGCAAAAAAACCATTATTGCAACTGCCAGAGTATAAGACAGGCTCGATTCATTTTATTTTATTTTATTTTATTTTATTTTTTTTAATGATGATGCAGGATGATCCTGAGAACTCATAGAGATCCCTTTTAAGAAGTGCCGTTTTTACAATGAAATACATGAATTATTGAAAATGAAGCTGAAATTTATTGTATGAGTTTTTAAAATCTCATTTCTTCTTATCGGCTTCACAATTCATTTTCCCCTCACATTTCCACGTTACCAGACTTTTTTATGATAGGATTTTATCACTCTTTATACAAGAAGTTGATTTTTCAAATGGTTTCTCTAACTAGTGAATTAAAAAAGATAAAGAAACTGAGAATATTCAGATCCAGCGACAAGCTCCCATTAATAATATGAATAAATTTGCCAAAGGTCCCCGCGGAAAGTGAGATAATGAATTAAGAATAATTAATTCAGAAGTAATATATAAATTAACTCTTATTCTTATTACTATAATATCTAATATCTTTTATACCTAAGTTCCCAAATTTTAAGCGCATACATCCAATTCCACAAATCTGATGGGTTAGAAGATTGTGATTTTGAAATTAGAATCTGCAGTTCATGTGCTTAAGTTTAAGCACATAATTCGAGATCATAAGAAGTTTATGCGCCTAAAAAAGCGGAACTCGGGTTTATAATATATGTAACATCTCTTTGTAATGAATATACACAAAAAATATAAATAATGTTCCAAGTTTAATCTGTAAATGTAAAGTACATATAAAACTGAAAGGAAATCCCATGAAAATTCTTGTAATACCAACCACCGACTGGATCAGACACCCCGTACCTAATCGGCTTAATTTTATATTTGATATTCTTGCAGAAAAACATGAGGTATATGTTCTTCATTTCGACCTTAAGAAGTTCAAAGGTAACAAGCCGAGAGAAACAGCTTGTAAACTTGTAGATACAAAATTTATGGATGTGGAGGATCCTTCTCTATATTACTTACTAAACTGGCCAAAACATTTTATTAAAATGAGAGAGATAATTAAAGAGAAGGGCATAGATGTAGTGCTCTCCACAAATATTCTTCCTTCTTTTTTGGTAAATATTTTAGATATTCCTGTTGTGTTTGATTATCTTGATCATCTCGAGGAGTCAGCTTCAATATATTATCCAGAATCCTTTTTTGGGGAAGTTGTCAAGACCGGTGTAAGGCAAATTACAAGGTATAATCTGAAACATGCAGCTACTGTAATAACTGTCACCCAGGAACTTAAAGACTTTCTTGAAGAGATTGGGGTCAAAGATGCAGAAGTAATTCCCAATGGGGTAAATTGCAGTTTACTTAAACCTATTCCAAAAGAAGAAGCAAAAAGAGCACTTGGCCTTAAAGGAAATGTTATAGGATATGTAGGTTCCCTCGAGCACTGGATTGATCTCGAAACTGCTGTTGAAGCTCTTCCTGAGCTGGAAGTAACGCTTCTGGTCGTGGGGCCAGGTTTATTCACAGATTACGGTGAAAAAATTAAAGAAATGGCAAGCAAGCTGGGAGTTTCGGAAAGGATTAAGTTCACAGGAGCTGTACCGTATGAAAAGCTAGGAACCTATATTTCAGCTATGGATATAGGGCTAAATACACTAAAAAAAATGGATAAAAATGAGTATGCAGCTGGAGGAAAAGTGTTTAATTACCTGGCTTGCGGGAGACCGGTCTTATCTAGCAGGACAATTTCCCTTGTGAGAATACTTGGAGATAAGTTATTTTATTATGATAATAAGGACAGTTTCATCCAAGAGACAAAAAAGCTTCTTGAGATTCAGCCCGATGAAAAATTATATAGGGAAATTGCAAAAAGCTTTGACTGGGAAATACTCGCCAGGCAATACGAAGATGTTCTGAGGAGAGCAATATGAAGATTATGCTACTTTCCAGTCAACCTGAGAGGACAACCCGCCTTCAAATGTTCAAAGGGAGCCTGAAGGAACTTGGATATGATATTGTAGTTCCAAAATTTGAAAGTAGAAACTGGATAAAAATATCAAGGCTTACAGAGCAATACATCAGGAAAGAAAAGCCAGATATTGTTCATGTTTTTAATGTACCCGACGTTATATACAGCAGATTGCCAGAACTCAAAGGCCAGTTTTTCAAGAAACTAATCTACGATTACAGGTCACCCTGGGGGCTTGAATTGCAGATGAACATAGGTTTGCCGGGAAAGATAGTAGCTGAGCATTTTGAGAGAAAACTAGCAATTAATTCGGATCTTATTACAACAGTAAATAAGCCTCTTGGAGATAAAGTCAAAAATTATATAGGAAATTTGCAGACTGAACTGTATGAAATTCCAAATTACCCATGGAAAAGTTTTGTAAACAATAATAAGGATTTGAAAAGCGAAGAAGCAATAACTTTTCTTGGAAGGATCTGTGAACGGGAAGGTATTAAGAGTCTTCTCAAAATTGCTTCAAAGCTACCTGATGAAAAGTTCAGGATTGTAGGAGATGGACCTTTTGCCAGCTGGTATCTGGCTAAGAAACCGCAAAATGTAGAATTTTTAGGTTGGCAACCACACGAAAATATCCCGGGCATAATAAAAAAGGCAAAAATATGTATGATCCCCTTTAAGGAAAGCATGCTTACCACTTATACAACTGATAAAAGTGTCTGGAAGCTCAACGAATACCTGAATTTGGGAAAATCTGTAATAGCATCAGGAATCTCAAAGGAGGAAAAAAGGAAAAAATCTGCTGATTGTAAAAAGTTTCCAGCTTGAAGGTGCCATTACAGAATATCTTGATAAAAAGCCAGAGAAACTAAATCCTGAAGATTACCGTTTCTGGGAGTCAAATACTAAGAAAATAAAAGAAATATATGAGAAAATCCTGTGAAGACTGGAATCTCTAAAGAAAATTAATATTTTATATCTTATGGCAATATGAAATTAACTTTAAGATATTATCAGTAATAGTGTCCGCAGTCAATTCCCAATGCGTGCGCTTTTATCACGTATTCACGAGAACACTATAAATGAAATACCAGTCCATCAATGAAATACCAGTCCATCAGTCCAGCACTACGATCCTATAGTGTCAGATCTCTTTTCTGAGAACTCGATAATCCAGAACCTGACAATAATCCTGGTGTAGTTCAGGAGCTCAGGATGGACAAATCGACAAAGTGTTTATAAATATATAATTTTTTAGAAAAATTATCCAGATCCCGTAATCTTTTAGGACACAAATTAGACATTTGAATTTATATACTCACATTAAACATCTTCATCCATCTTCCAAAAGAGATAACTCTCCAAGCATATGAATTGAATCTTTCTTTTCCCTCGATCATCCTATCAAATTTTTTTACTGCATCTTCATTGATTATGCCCCTGGAGGATTCAACTGCTTCTACAAAGAGTTGCCTGAAAATTTTTGAATTGTCTCCCTTCATCCAGGATTCTTCTGCAGTGGCAAAACCTACCTTGTCTACCCTCATACGGATATTTTCTGGAAGAATTCCTGACATTGATTCACGGAGTATCTGTTTGGTATATCCATCAGCAATCTTTAGCTCTGGAGGTAAACTCAGATTAAACTCCACAAGCCTAAAATCAAGAAAAGGCACTCTTGATTCCAGTGAATGTGCCATTGAATTCCGGTCCTCGCTGTGTAGAAGTTGGGGAAGTACAGAATAAATTAGCTGTTCATAGCAATTTTTCTGGATTATATCCCCTGAAGGTAACTTAACTAGATTATTATAATCATTAAGAACTCCTAAATTTTTAACTGAAAGCGTCGATGTGGGCAAACTCATTTTACCAGGTAATCTCTTTAATTTTTGCCTTGAATCAATAGGGGCTCCTAATTTTTTAACAGAAAGCATCGAGATTGGGACACCGCTCTCAACAAGTAATCTCTTTAATTTTTGCTTTAACATAAGAGGCGTTAAATAAAATCCCATCATCATTATAGAACCTATCATTGAATCTCCATGCAAGGCTCTTACTTTGTCGATTTCACGACCGAGCTGTAATATATTCAAAGATTTGAATAGTTGAGCATACCTGCAACCAAAAAACCTGTGATATCCACAGAGTTGTTCATCTGAACCCTGCCCGTCCAACATCACTTTGATGCCATTCTCAGAAGCTAACTGAAACACAAGCCATTGGGCATAAATACTCGTGCAGTCAAATGGTTCATCATGGTGCCAGGTTAGAGAATCAAGGCAATCAAACAGCTGTTCAGTTGAAGGATAAATATATTTTGCTTCAATATTCCGAGCTCTAACAACTTCATCGATAAATTTTCTTTCATCAAATTTCTCAACATCAGAGCAAGCCGAAAAAGTTTTTTGAATTTCTTCCATTTTTTCTTTTTTAAGAATATCGTTGACAACGCATACAATGGATGATGAATCCAGACCCCCTGAGAGGCAAGACCCTACAGGCACATCCGAACGCATTCTTATTTTTACGGCATCCTGGAAAAGTCTCAAAAATTCCCTTTTGGCTTCTTCAGGAGTGATATCAAGTTTACTTATTTTTAAGTTGTACCATCTGTATATGGGCAACTCAGTAGAAAGACTGTTAACCTGAGCTTCAAATGCCTCACCTCCTCTTAATTGATACACATCCCTAAATAGCGTTTCAGAGGTGTGATTTGCGAGACCTGCCTCTGAAACCAGGAAATCATAAGCTCGAGGCCCGTTTAACTTTGCTTTCCATCCTGGTAAAACTGTAAATTCTTTTATTTCAGAAGCTAATGCCAAAAAGCCCTCTGGAGAATACCAGTAATATAAAGGCTTGACTCCAAATCTATCTCTTGAGGCAAACAGGGTTCCATTCTTTGTATCAAAGATGATGAATGCCCACATCCCATTGAAGCGATTTAAACAATCTTTCCCCCACTGCTTATAGGCGTTAAGAATAACTTCCGTATCTGTACCTGATACAAAAGGGTGCCCCAAAACTTCCAGTTCTTCACGTATTTCCTTATAATTGTAAATCTCACCATTGAAAACTATCCAGTATCTTGAACTCAAATCACACATTGGCTGGTGGCCATAAGGCGACAGGTCGATAATGGACAAACGGCGATGGCCAAAGGCAACTCTTGAATCTGGTATTTTTTGATTTTGGTATTGTTCCTTTGGAATATAATTTAGAGATAGATCTCGCAGCTTAGGAGAACCGTCTTTTCCACTAAAAACGTGAGCTGAATAAGGCTGGTCTTTTGATGCATGGTTAGCTTTAGAGAATAATACTAATCCTTCGTCATCAGGACCTCTATGATTAATTACACCTGTCATTAAGTTAATATGGCACAGGTAATTTGATGATTGAGTCAAATCAATTAAAGCTGCAATCCCACACATTTATGAACCTCACTACTCTGAGAAGCATATTTAATTTTGTATATAAGATATGATATACGAGACTGCAGTATAAATATTTGATTTTTATATCTGTCATCAAGTTGATATGTTACAGGTAATTTGGTGATTAATTCAAATCAATTAAAACTGCAATCCCACACATTTATGAACATCACTACTCTGAGAAGCATATTTAATATTTTATATAAGATTGATATAAGAACTGCAGTATAAGTATCTTTGCACAGACGCTGTCTTTTCCGCTAAAAATGTGAACCGAATAAGGCTGGTTTTTTAATGAATAGTTATGCAGGTAGTTCATCATTTGTTGATTGATATTGTTCCAAAATGATCGAAGTACAGTTTCCAGCTCTTCTTTTCCAGTAACTTTGCACTACTTGAGCCAACCTGCGGTATACGCTTATAAACGCAAGCGAAAGTCCTGTTTGATATTTGGTCATGAGAACATCAATCAAGTATTAGTGGACCATAATCTTTTTTCCAACTTTTTAATTTGGAGCTGGTCCCAAAACTCAAAATGGCGTCTCTAAGTTCTCAAATTCTGGATGACAACTGAGTTTCCAATAATGAAAGACATTCTAAAAATTTTATTAACGTAGAATAAGGATTGGTTTATCGATGAGCTCATAAAAATACTATATAAATGATCTAAATAGCTGAACTTACCTGGAGATCAGAACTAACTTTCAGAATAGTTATTTCAAAAATTATATAAAAGCTATGCAATATCTCTAATCTCAAATATGTTTCTCGATATAAACTTCAGAAAGATATATCGTTTTTACTGACTCGCTTTTTCAAACTTACTCTCGGGAAATGGGGGAACTGAGAGTTGAAAGGGAGCAGAAATAGACCGGAGTGGGGGATTCTATATGGAAACAGCATATAATAGATCTAAGTTTTCTTGGGCAGAATATTTTTCAAATAAGAAAACCGGAGGCCACAAGTATTCTACTGAGGAATTTCTTTCCAAGGAGGCTAATGAAAGACTATTTCATTTAGGTGGCGGTAAGACTCTCCTAGATTTTGGGTGCGGTGCAGGAGAACTTCTGAAGTATTACGTGCTTAATTATGAGAGAGCTGTAGGGGCTGACTTTTCAAGTTCCATGCTTCTTGAAGCTGAGAAGAAAATGTGTCAGCAGAATTATAAAAATGTGGATTTAATCCTTGCTGATGATAAAACAGTTTGGAACAAATTAAATTTAAAATTTGATCGGATTACTGCCGCCCAGGTGGTTCAGTACCTGACACCTCAGCAATTAGACACTTTCATCTGGAATGCATCCAATTATCTTAATGAAGGGGGAAAAATAGTCTTATTTGATATAATTGATCCCAGGGTGTATCCTTTATGGAAATATGGATGGTTCTCAAAGAATTTCAAATATTGGAAGACTATACCTAAACTATGTATTGAATGCTACAGGTGGGCATCAGCGCTTTTGAAAGGTCATCCTGGTGATATAACTGGATATACACATAGCCCCTACATAATTGAAGAAATTGCCAATAGACATGGCTTTAAAATGGAATATGTAAATTCCATGTATTATAATTACAGGTATCATGCGATACTATCAAAGAAGACGTAAGATTTTTTGGTTTCTGTGTGACGAATTCTCCTTTTATATTTTTTACCATCCTTCTCATTTATACAATTTATTATTTTTCGATTGTTTTATCTATAGACCTGACCTGTTTTTGCGATTTTGACAAATGCCAATACCACATTTCTGCAGTTTGGCAGTGACATTTCTCTTCAGTTACAAGAAAAAAAATAACTTTTTGAAAGCTGGAGCTCTGTCTTGTCGTTTATTTACGGAGCTTTTTACTTTATCGAGTGGATACACATAGTTAACTTGAACCTTGTCAAACATTAAGGAAAATAGCACTGGAGAAAACGTAAAGTATACCTTAAAGGCATGAAGTCTACTGGATGTTCTACAATTACAAAATGGTTTTAAATGAATAAAATTTAAATCAAAGTCTACCAATTATCTATGAAGTTATTAGTTAAAAAGGAGGAAAAATATGAGCAGCGAAATTGAAATCCCTGAATGTTGTCCCCGATTTGACCCCGCTCCCTGGGATGAAAAAACCTTTGAATGGAATAGTAAGAAATTCATCAAGGATTCAGTTACCACCCAATTTTATATGCCTATAAATTTTGGAGAGGTAATAATGAGAATGAACGACAAAGTTATGAAATCTGGTGCAGAAATGCCAGATTGGCTTTGTTTGTCGGATCATACCTCTGAATCCAATATGGACCTTTACCTGGCTGTTGATAAAGAAGTGAGAGATGCCGAGAATGTGACATTAAGTGGCAAGTTTTTGAGCAAAGTGTACGAGGGAGATTTCCAAGATACTGGAAAATGGTGCATGGATTTTGAAGACTATGCAAAAGGCAAAGATCTGGAAATCAAGAAGTGGTATATGTGGTACACTACCTGTCCTGCATGTGCTGAAAAATATGGGAAAAATTATGTTGTGATTGTTGCTGAAGTTCAATAAAATTTGAAAACGGAATTATAGTCAACACATGAATTAAGTACACTTTTATACTATAAGCAGAAAATACAGCCAGGTACAGAGAATTAAATAAAAACTCTATAACCACGGAAAAAAGGAAGCATAGCACAATTATTCCCTTATTTTCCGTGCTTTGCGTAGTTTATCTTTTCATTTAAATTTTCTAAGAACGTTCTTACAATTGTAGTTTTTACTAGTGAGCTGATTCCAAAACTCAAAATAGCGTCTCTGAGTTCTCAAATCCTGAATGACAACTCAAGTTTCCAATAATGAAAATTGTTCTAAAACTTTTATTGATGTGAGAATAAAGATCGGTTTTGGGATAAGCTCAGTGTAAATATTTTCTATGTTGACTATAAATTAGGAATGGATGCGCTAGTGAGAATTTTAGTATAAGCATTTTTGCACATTATAATTGAGGATATGATAATATGGGAATTATAAGGAGATATGATTTTAGAACCTTTTTTGCAAAAAGGCTAAAAGATGTATCCAATATATACTACTGCCTTTCAAAGCAGTTCCCCCTTAAGACGGCTTTATTATGCGACATTGATTTATCTCAAATTCCAGCAGGAACTATATTCTCTCACCCTTACAGCATCTGCATCAACACAGGCACAATATTGGGGAAAAATTGCGATATCCGTCAGGGTGTCATAATTGGAACAAGGAGAAATTTTTACCTTGAAGAGCCAGCTCAAATCGGGGACAATGTAAAGATTGGAGCAAATGCGACCATATTGGGTTCAATCAAGATTGGAGACAATGCAATCATAGGAGCTCATGCTTTGGTATTGAAAGATGTTCCAGCAGGTCAAACGGTTGTAGGGGTATGGAAATAGATGAGAAAAAAATAATGGTAGCTACTGAAAGCTTTCAATTATTCCTAATATTTTCTGGATTACTATGACACAATTCTTTAATTTATCCTTCGATACAATTTAAATCCATAAATTAATATGTTTGTCGTTTTATAATATGAGCTTTTGCCTCGTACCTGCCGTCATCCCATCTTATTACTCACTCAAAAAGAATTAGACTATCTCACCAAGTTAAGAACCTATCCGAAAGATCAATAATAGGATATTGTAATTTGAAGAAAGGGACGAAATGTCTGACGGAATTATAATCTAAAATAAAAGGAACTAATTAGGAATCGGTGCGCTGTCAACGATAATAAAATACCTGCGGACCTACGCGTTATTACCAGTAAAGAAATGTTGCATTGAAGGATGACAAATTTTATTCTTAGTTGAGGTTTTGCCAAAATTAACAAAAGCGCTTTAAAAGCTGAAAAATCAGTTATAAAAGCTTTTTTTATCAAAATCTTATATTTAGTGCCTTTATATGACCTTGGAAAACACAGAATGGCACGAAAAAGCTCAATCAAGATTCTATAAACACGGAAAACACGGAAAGCACGGAAGAACTGTGCCCTTGTTTCCTTTATTTCCGTGTTTTCCGTGCTTTCCGTGGTTTAACTTTTCGTTTTTTAAACGATTTAAGGTCTCTTTATTTAGAAACATTGATGCATTATTGAAAAATTGATTTCTAATCATTTTAAGCAAATTTTTTTACAAAATAAGCTTCATTATTAAATATTATTTGAAAATAATGAATTTAGTGGGGAATGGTAAAACTTCAGTTAACCATTTTTTTGAGTTAATAAACATTCAATGAGCTCACAATCCAAAGCAGAAACTTTGTAGGCACAACATGGTGGCATTGCATAGTGCCTCAGACTTCTCACAAACATCCGAGATAATACCTCTTTGCTATTCTCGAGAGGATTCTCGAGAGGATTTAGCCAGTTGCATACAAAAAAGTAATTAAGCGTCTAATGACTAAGCTTCTCACTAAGAAGAAATAAGGGATACTTCTTTTTCCCCTTTTCTTCCATCTTGTTTCCCTTAATCACCTTTCCTTTTGGCTTTTTCGTGTCCATTCGCTTTTTTTAGCCTCTTTCCCTCTGTGCTCTCTTTTCTGGCCCAAAGTAGTCTTTATTATCTCGCTGGTTGGCTTTTTCCTAGTCCATACGCTCCTCCTTACCTCAGGTTTCTTCTCTTCCACCTCTTCTTCCTCTTCATCCGTGCCTATTCCTAATTTAGAGCTTACAGAATTTCTGGCTTTTTGGGCATCGGCATAGTCCGGATTGATTCGGAGGGCTCTTCCGAGGGCTCCAAGGGCTTCTTCATCTTTTTGTAAGCCTGAAAGGGCCATACCCTTGCAGTACCAGGCTTCTGCAGAGTCAGGCTTTATTGAAATCGCTTTGCTGCATACTTCAAGGGCTCTTTTGTGTTTGCCTAGCTTTAGATGAGCAAGACCTTTTCCGGCCCAGGTTTTTGCATTGTCAGGATTTGTTTTAAGGGCAGCGTCATAGGCTATAATAGCCTCTACAGGTCTGTCCAGGTTATAGAGAGCAGAGGCTTTGCCTTCCCAGGCTCTTGCAAGATTTTGATCGAGCTCTAGGGCTGCATCATAAGCATGTATAGCCTCTTCATATCTGCCGAG
Source organism: uncultured Methanosarcinaceae archaeon (assembly GCA_963722085.1). GTDB lineage: Archaea > Halobacteriota > Methanosarcinia > Methanosarcinales > Methanosarcinaceae > Methanosarcina. The sequence goes on from CAVRNH010000074.1 coordinate 24,637, forward strand.
GTCAACAAGAACATAGCCCTTTGCATACCAGGCGCCAGCAAGTTTTGGATTTGCAGCAAGGGCTTTTTCAGAGTCAGTAAGGGCTTTTTCATGCTGCATACGCCTGCAAAGGATTGAGGTTTTTATATTCCAGGTTTTATCGCTATCTGGTTTTATCTCAAGCAATCTGTCAAAAGCCTGCAGGGCATCTTCATCCCTTTTGAGTTGCAGGAGCACGAAACCTTTTTCATAAAGGTATCTGATGTTTTCAGGTTCGATTTCAAGAGCTTTTTCAATTGCTTTCAGGGAGTCCTTATACATTCTGTGCTTTAGAAAAACAGCGGCTTTCCCTGCCCAGGCATCGGCGTCGTCCGGTTTTTTTTTAAGTACTTTCTCATAAGTTTCGAGGGCTTTATTCAGGCGATCATATGCAGTGTCACCGATCTTGCCTGAACCTCTTCTGGTTTTCCTGTTTTCCTTACCTGCTCTATCTGGCCGGTCTGGATCTCCTGTTTCCTCAGTCTTCCTTTTAGGGTTATTTTCCATAAATATCGGTCCGGTATATTTTGTTACAGCAATAATTTTTAAAGATAATCAGGTACATCCCATCTTCCCCTTGATGGGCGACAAATTCTCGAAGAAATCTTCTTTCAGATTCAGTTCTCTTATTTTAAATTGGTCCCTATGAGCTTATTCGAAGTAGCAAAGGCGGGATTTATTGCAAGAGGGAAGAACTTCTTCCGATATATCGATTTGATTCTTCTATTTCCTTTTCGATTAAATAGTTACACATTCTAATGACGATATTGCCTCAGATATTATTTGTCTATGAGATTATAATGATCCTCATGGGAGTAAATTATACCTATAACGGCCAGCTCATTTGAAAGCACGAGAAGTCAATGCTCTGATGGACTCAAGACCCAATAAAATGGATATAAAGTCGAGAAGGCATTGAAAAGCACATACGTGGGGCTGCTTAGGAATGGTTAAAAAATAACTTCAGGTTTTCACTTTGGAAATGGCTCTATAATACTATTCCCCCAAATAACCATCAAAGACAATATCGGCAACAGAAATATTGAAGTTATATTTTCGTCATTCCTTAATTGATGAAGACAATAGCGCAGCTGCGAGAAAAGTATAGGTTAATTGAGAAAATATCGACGATTGAGGGGTATCAGATTGCTTGAAAGATTGCCAATACCGATAAGAGTAATTTTGAAAAATTTATAAAGATTAAACTCATTCAGGCTTACACATATTTTTAAATCTTGCAGAGAGAAAATCCACACTTAGAGAAGAATCCATACTTTAGAGAAGAATCCATACTTAGAGAAGAATCCCCATTCCAGATAAAACCCGGTGTTTGCATGGATAAGTTGAATATTCGGGAAGCTGACAGATTGGAAGTAACAATCCTGATTGATAATTACACAGATTTGTTAGTAACGGAAAGTACCGATATATGCAGAAGGCCGCAGGTACTTTTTCCTCAAATTCTTTTTGCCGAACACGGGTTTTCGTGCTTGATCAAAGTCTACGCAGGGCATGAGGAACATGTCGTGCTTATGGATGCAGCAGTTACACCATCCAGCCTTTTAAACAATGCAAAGCTTTTGAAGGCTGATCTTGGCAAAATAGAAGCCATTGCCCTTAGTCATGGGCATCCGGACCATTTTCTCGGGCTTGTCGGGCTCTTGAAATCGTTAAGTAAAGAACGAGAGGAAGGAATTCAGGTTCTCCTTCATCCAGAAGCCTTTCTTGAGCGTCGCTTTAATATTCCCGCAGTCGGGCACCCTTCCAGAATGCCTGTGCTCGATGAAGGTGTCCTGATAGGAGCAGGAGCCGCTCCATTAAAATCTGAAAAAGCTTCACGGATCGCAGATGGCCTTATCTACACTACAGGTGAGGTGGAACGTAAAACGGCGTTTGAAAAAGGATTCCCATGGGCTGAAGCAAAAATCGATGGAAACTGGATTATTGATCCTTTCCGGGACGACCAGGGGTTGGTAATAAAAATGAAGGGTAAAGGGCTTATAGTCATCAGCGGCTGTGCTCATGCAGGAATTATCAATACAGTCGAGTATGCAAAGAAAATTACAGGCACAAATAAGGTTCATGCAGTCCTTGGAGGCTTCCACCTGACAGGCAAGATTTTTGAGCCGATAATTCAGCCCACAATTGACGAAATGAAAAAGATCAAGCCTGATTGTATCGTGCCCATGCACTGTACAGGCTGGAAAGCGATAAACAGGTTTGCAGAGGAAATGCCTGAACATTTCCTGCTCAATACAGTCGGCACAACCTATGTATTTAATGGAAATCTGTAAACAATTGGAATCGTTAAATTAGAAATCGAGTATGGAAAAATCGATTTATTAGCAGAGTTTAGCGCCCGACTAGAATAACTAATAAAAATGTCAGTATAAGACATTTAAAGAGACATTTAGACATTTAAAGAGACATTTAAAGAAAAGGTGGCCACAGGCATTACTAAAAGGCTTGAGAATTGTCGGGGAGATGAAAAATTGAGGAGGGAATCAGAATTTAAAGCCCAAATTTTGTAGATAAAAGTGGAAGAGTTCATGCGACAATGAAAATCCAGAGCCTCAAGCAACTGGCAGGCAAAAAAATTCCAGGCTGAGTTGCCTGGAAAAAATTTTGGTAATGGCTTCAGTCAATTAACAGAATGGACATAGGTTCAGGCTGCCCTTTAATTGGGAATTCCAGGGGCATATCTGATTCTGCAGCTGTTTTCTTCATATTGATTCCAACTGCATGTTCAGGGATTCTTGCCATATTTGAATGGAGACAGATCCCCTTTTCCACATTGCATTTTTCGCACAGCCTGCATGAACCGTTCACAAATGCTACTGCAAAGGTAAAACCTTCATTGAAAGCTGCCTTTTCAAGCTCGAGCATTGCGAACATCATTTTCTTGCTGTAGTCAAAATAATCTGACCAGAACTTTGATGCCTTTTCCCTTGTTTCCTCAGGCTCGGCAGGGTCAAGCCATGTCTTGTATGGGGCTTTTGCTACTTCTTCGTCTGCGACTGCAGGAGACCTGAACTTGACCAGCAATGCATATCTGTACTCCTTCAGGATCTCTCTAAAATCATCAACAGTTGGGACATGCGGGGGGCAGGTCAGTTTTTTACCATATCCTATGCAGCCCCTGCATTTTAATACTACTCTCTTCTCCACAAAGACCTTATAAGTGGGAATTATCTTTGCGTCAATTGCCTCCAATTCCAGGGCTTTTTTTACAAGGAAGGTAAGTTCCTCAGGCTTTGTATCTTTTAAAAGCACACTCATTCCTCTAAAACTTGTTTTACTTAAAAGTGGCTTACTGCTTCTCCCATCAAGTATTATTTTATTCGACGACGGGATACTACTTAACTATTTTCAAATACTTTTATTTCAATGTAATCTGATTTATTTTCATTTTGACTATCTTTTTTATATAGGAAAACAGTTTCAATTTATTGACCCAGTTTAGTATTTTTTTTTTAATTATATAACAGAAAATTCCCCCGAATCCATATGTTCAACAAAATGTAATTTTATTGTTCATATGTAACATCAAATACCACAAATAGAAACAAAAATGCTAAATAGAAATTAGTAATATAGATAATTGCACCTCCTGAATAGACACAAAATTGAATTCCCTCCTAAATTGTCGGAAGCACCTGAACCTCTTTTTCCCCTGCCTGTAAAAGAGCAGACAGGGGCCAGGGTGCAAAAAGAAGTATGAAAATGAGGTATAGACAATAACAGAGCTATATTATTAACTTTCAGTTTGTTCTTTGTTCCGAAACTCTCAGAATGCTTATTTATAGGGTGCAAAATTATATTGGTCGCTCAAAGGATATGATTCGAAGAGTAAATCTTGAGAGTTAAGGTTTTGCCATTTTTCCTTAAATTCCTTTATTTCCAATAATATTTGACGGCATAGCTTATTTTGCAAAAAATTTTACTAATAACAACTTAAAATGAATTTAATACATTAATGTATCTGGAATTCAAATTAGAGTAATTAATAACCCTAGAATTAAGGAAAAATGCCCATTTAAATTTTAAAAACACACTAAATATTTATATTTTTTAGCATTTTATGGGAATAAATCCTAATAAATGCTAATTTTTTAAGCAGAAGTAATATTATATGGGTTCTCAATGCGGAATTCCATATTCAAAGGTATTTTGCAGTACTATTTTAGAGGTTCTAGAAGTAATTTTTTGGAAAATAACCAATATTAAACGATTTTTTTGCTTTTAAAGCATTATTATCAATTTTGGCAAAACCTCAGTTACATAATAAGGTTTCCGATGGAAGGTGAATCTAAGATTACTGTTTTGATCAAACACCGGCTATCTATACTGCGGTTCAAGATTAAACAAAGTGTTTTCTTTTTTAACATTGAACTTATATTATATAATAGTGTCAAATTTAATTACAGTTAAAAGATTGAAGAATTATATTTTAAAATAAAACAGCAACTTTAGAGATGTTCACGGAAAAAATAAAAGAAATACTTCTGTGAAATTTTAGGGGATATTCGGGAGTGAGAAATGCATGCCAGAAAAATTGGATGGTTATTTTGAGCCAAAAGCGGTTCACGACCATTTTATGGAACTAACAAAACTGTATCATCCTTCCGGGGAGGAGGACAGTGTTCGGGAATATGTTATACATTGTGCCGAAAAAATAGAAGGTGTAGAAGTCATTTGTTACGAACCCGATGCTAAAGATCCCGGAAAAAGGGCAATTGTCCTTCGCAGAAAAGGTTCAGAGAATCATGTCAGTGCTCCTTACGTCACCTTGCAAGCTCACATGGATATGGTTTGTTCCCCTCATAAGGATATTTTCCCCTTAAATGTCTTTGGCTATGCTGATAAAGAAGGTGTAAAGTGGATAAAAGCAGGAGATGAAGAAAGTATCTCTTATCCAGAAAAAGGCACTACACTGGGAGCAGATGACGGAATTGGCTTAGCTACCATCCTTGCCCTTCTGGAGGATAAGAAACTCAAAGACTACCCAATTGAGTGTTTATTTACTGTCCAGGAAGAAGCCGAAATGGTTGGAGCTGCAGGTTTTGACAAAAATCTCCTGGAAGGAAGAACATACATAAACCTCGACGCAGAAAATGCAAAAATTATTATTTACGGCAGTGCTGGAGGGTGCCGTACCCAGTATACAGGAAATGCCACTTTATCGCCTATTCCCTCTGATTTTATCACACTGAAATTATCGATTTCAGGGCTTCTTGGAGGGCATTCCGGAGTTAACATCAACACTGGAAGGCTTAATCCTATCAAAATCCTCACCGAAGCCCTCATCCGGCTCAATAACCGACTCACTAAGCTCGATATAGTGGGCAAGGGCATTAAAAGCTATGATCTGCATCTCATTTCAATGAAAAGGGATGAAGAGCCTAATCTATACAAAATTCCAAGCTGTGTCAGTGCCATAATTGCAATTTCAGGTAACAATGAGGTAGAATTTGAAAGTGATTTTAAGGCCTACTGTGAAGCTTTAAGGGTACAGTATAATCTAGAGGAGAGTGAATTTGTTTGTAATGTTCAAAAAGTGAACTCCATCCAAAACTCTCTTGATGAAGCATCAACAGATGCGCTTCTTTGCTTACTTCGACAGATACCAAACGGCATCATCCGCATGATTCCGACAATACCTAATCTGGTTGAGACGTCAAGTAACCTGGCGAATATTACCATTAAGCCAAAAGAAGATAGTTTTGTAGAAGGTAATGTGATAATAAATATCTCAAACCGTAGCTCTGATTTTGATTCCATGAAAGCCCTTATTCAAATCCAAAGAACGATAGGGGAACTCTACAAGTACACCGTAGAAATGAGTGATCCCTTTCCGTCCTGGAGACCAAATGACAATTCTGCCTTACTTGATAAAGCAAAAGGTGTGTACAAAGAAATCTATGGTGATGATTTCAAAGCGACCGTGATTCATGCAGGTCTCGAATGCAGCTATATTGTACAAAAATATGACAATGAAATAGACTGTATCTCCATAGGGTCTACTATAGTGAACCCTCATACTGGAGGTGAAAGCCTTAAGGCAGCCTCAGTGGAGCACCTCTATAAGGCAGTAAGTAACCTTATCCAGAATATTTTCCTAAAATGATAGAGAAGGCACCGGAAAAACTCCCTGAATACTGATATTGGAAATTTTGGAACTGAGAAGATGTAACTAAGTGTAAAAAGGTCTCATCTGGATTTTTCTAGATGATCATATCTCCCTTACTACCCTGAACCCAAGGCTGTTGAGTCTCTTATCCTGTGCCGCAAAAAGCCTCTCAGCTGACCGGCAGCAGCCTGCATTTCCGTTCCAGCCCCCTCCCTTTCTAACCCTCACTGGAATAGATACACCTGGTAACAAATTTTCCCATGCTGTGCCGTCTGTCGGAGCGCCTTTGTAGCTTATGTGGTATTCGTCCTGAACCCATTCCCCTACGTTTCCGTATATATCATAAAGTCCCCAGGGGTTTGACTTTTTCAAGCCGACAGGATGAGTTTCAAGCCCGGAATTTTCGAGAAACCAGGCATATTCTTTGAGCTTTGATTCTTCATTGCCAAAAAAGTAACTGGTTACAGTTCCTGCCCTTGCTGCATATTCCCATTCGGCTTCTGTGGGGAGGCGATAGAGACAGTTATTTTCATCAGCTTTTTCCAGGGAGTTGAGTTTTTGAAGGAAAGCCTGAGCTCCAATCCAGGAAACACTCTCAACAGGACACATTCCGCCTTTGAAGAATGAAGGGTTATTTCCCGCAACTCTTTGCCACTGCTCCTGTGTAACCGGATATCTGCCTAGGTAAAAAGGCTTTTTAATGGTTACTCTGTGCACAGGACTTTCCCAAAGTTTTCTACGTTTTTCGCGCATTTGAGAGCCCATTTCAAATTCTCCGGCAGGAATCAGAATGAATTCCATCCCAGTTGAATTACGCATTGAACTGCTTGATGAAGCATAGACTGAGCTACTGATTGAACTGCTTATCGAACTCCTGATTGGACCTTCAATTAAGTAGTCCGATAAAAGAGATTCACTTTTTTCTGAATCTTTACATTCTCCGGGAAAATTTGTCTCTGGAATCAGTTTTCTCACCATATCATTAGAGGATAATGAAATATCATTTGAGATTTTTATATTTTCTCTTTCTGCTATCTTATTTACTATTCTTTATTAGGCCAACTAAAATCCGGTTGTACTTTTAGTTATTGAAGAGAACTCTAAATGTTACTAATTTCTATAAATTTCACAATACGTTGACAATTTAAAATGATAAATAACGAAAAATGGAAGTTTATCTTTTACATTATTTTTTAAATTGAAAAAGGAATAAACTAAGAGTTAGAAAGACACTTTCTTAAAGTCCGAATTAAATAATTCATAATGGAGAGTTATAAAGCTTTTTTTCATTAATAGGGGTCTAATTAAACTTATTTTTAAATTTAATTCTACCGAATTTTTCATGATTTGAAAAGTAAGTTTATATTTTAACCGATTAATCTCAGAGCCGTCAATTAGCAGATAGCCAACAAAATTAAAAAAAAGTAGAACTTGCGCAGTTGAACTAAATTCATAGTGCATCTGTCGTTGAAGCATAAATCGACAAACGAGAACCCCTAAATTGTGTTAATTTAAGTAACAAAAAGGAGTTAATTGAATGTTGAAACAACCATCAGATAGAATTAAAAAAATGATGACTATTTTAATGTCAGTCTTTTTTGTAGTAACGTTGACAGTTGCATCAGCAAGTACATGCAATTTGCATGTTCAAAACAAACAGACATCCGCGGTAGCGGCATGTGTTAGTGATAATAGCGTTAGCACCAACATCATTTGTGAAGACAATATAGTAAGTGAAAACGCCTGTGAAAATAACATCGTGGACGAAAAAACATGTAAAGGCGGCACAGCTAGTGATGGTAGCGATGAAGACAGCGTGAGCGACTACGCCTGTGAAAACGACACCGTAAGTAACTATAGCTGTGAAAACGACACCGTAAGTAACTATAGCTGTGAAAACGACACCGTAAGTAACTATAGCTGTGAAAACGACACCGTAAATAACTATAGCTGTGAAAACGACACCGTAAATAACTATAACTGGGAAAACTGTACAGCCAGTGAAAGTAGCTGTGACAAAACTGCCAGTGAAAGTAGCTGTGACAAAACTGCCAGTGAAAGCAGCTGTGACAAAACCGCCACTGAAAGTAGCTGTGACAAAACTGCCAGTGAAAGTAGCTGTGACAAAAAAGCCAGTGACAAAACTGCCAGTGAAAGTAGCTGTGACAAAACCGCCATTGAAAGTAGCTGTGACAAAACTGCCACTGAAAGTAGCTGTGACAAAAAAGCCAAAAGTAGCTCGACAAAAAAGCCAGTGATAAAACTGCCAGTGAAAGTAGCTGTGACAAAAAAGCCAGTGACAAAACTGCCAGTGAAAGTAGCTGTGACAAAAAAGCCAGTGACAAAACTGCCAGTGAAAGTAGCTGTGACAAAAAAGCCAGTGACAAAACTGCCAGTGAAAGTAGCTGTGATAAAAAAGCCAGTGACAAAACAGCCAGTGAAAGTAGCTGTGACAAAACAGCCAGTGACAAAACAGCCAGTGAAAGTAGCTGCGATAAAATTGCCAGCGCTAGTAGCTCCAAAGGCGAAAGCGTGAGCGAAAAAACCTGTAAAGATGAAACAGTTAGCGACAGTGGCTCCAAAGGAGACAGTGTGAGCGAAAAAACCTGTAAAGATGAAACAATTAGCGACAGTGGCTCCAAAGAAGACTGTGTGAGCGAAAAAACCTGTACGGATGATGCTATAAGTGATAGTAACTCCGAAGAAGACAGCGTGAGCGAAAAAACTTGTAAGGACGAAACAATAAGTAAAAGCAGCTGTAATGATCACACAGCTAGCGAAAAGTAAGAATACGTTAACTGTTAATTCTGTATCCTGTTTTTATGGTGAAGGAAAAAGGATACAGAGTTAATTATATTTTAGAGTTTGTTCCAAATCTATTTTATTCAAATCTATTTTATTCCTAATCAGTAAGAATTTTAACATTAATTTTTATGATCAGAGACTCGAATAATTATTCGTAATATGAAATTCGGAAAAAAATTTGATTTTTGGAATTAGCCTTACATAATTTTCGGTACGCTGCATATCTCTTAGACTTACGCGGTCAAAACGAGAAATCAACCGTATTTAAATCTCTAATGTCTAAAACGTAATTTAAACCATTTTTTATTGTACAAGTTATTTTCATCAAATGCTTATGCCCTGTTGCAGCTTTCAGGGGTAAACCCTTTAGTCATTCCCCTACTTTTCTCCAGGATCAATGTTCTCACCATATTGGAAGAAAGTAATAGAAATAGACCTTAATATTTTCATTTTTCGTTCTCTGCTATTTTATTTCGTATCCTTTTTATCTCCTATGATTTTCTAGACTAAACAAAATCCTAAAAATAGAAATATAATTAATTAGAAATTAATTGTAGTCAAAAGATAAAAATATAAATAGTTTAGTATAAAATAAGGGGTGGAACTAAGGGAAAATGATGAAACAATCTCATATTAACCTGATATTTTCTTCGAATAGAAAAAAAGATCTCCTGCTCCTCTTGAAAAAAGAATCAAAAGACATTGATGAAATTAAAGAACTACTTAAGGTAGATGCCAGTTCAATCCAGCCCCATATTAAAAAAATGAAAGATTACGGTCTTATAAACGAAGAAAATAAAATCTATAGTTTATCCAAAAAAGGGGAAGTAATAGTCGAAAATATGCAGCCCCTTGTCAATATTACTGAGATCCTTGAAAAGAACATTGAGTACTGGAAGACTCATGACTTGAATCCGATTCCAGATTTTTTGCTGGAGAGAATAGATGAGTTAGGGCAGTTAGAAGTGTTTGAACCTGGCACTGAGTACCTGGCTGAAACCCCAAAGGTACTCCTTGAGAATATGTTGACCTCAAGAGAAATCATGACCTTTGCATCCTACTTTCACCCTGAATCTCCTTCAATCTATGCAGATCTAGCGGAAAAGGGAGCTGAAATTAAGCTCTGCATGACAGAAAATGTTGCAAAACGCTTATTCTCAAGTTATATGGAGGATGCAGGCAGGCTGTGCAGAGGTAAAAACTCAAAACTATTTATTTTACGAAAAACGGAAACGATTCCTTCGGTTATTGTAACGGACAGATTTCTTGCATTCAAGCTTTTTGAAATCAGCGGTAAATTAAGGGACCAGATAGTTATGTGCTTTGAGGAAAAAGCTATATCCTGGGGAAAGGAGCTTTTTCAATATTGTATTGAAACGGCTGAACCTCTAAATGAAAAAGAGTTCATGTGAAATTCATAGAATTAATATGTAGGCTTCATTCTTTTTCAGACTTAACCCTGGAATTCGACTCTGGAATAAAGTAAACCATCTGAATTTTCAACCCTTTACTGTCGATTTCGGGCTTGCAAGGCACATACTCAAACCCACGTTTATATCCCATTTTTGCAGTTACTGCAGCTGCAAGAGCATCGAGGATATCGTCTTTTGCAACTTCCTTTCGCCTGTACCTTGAAAGCGCAGCTTCGACAACTTCATCGGTAAAAAGGCAAACGCTTCTAAGAGCTTTAATCCTTTCATAAAAGCCGTCGATGTTTTTTTTTGAAGATTTAATCGGAAAAACTGTAAATGTCTGAAAGCAGATTTCAGGTGCTACTTCTTTTACTTTTTCTCTATAAATTTCATTTTCAACAAGAAAACTGTCCACGTCCCGAATTTTGGGGACTATATTCCAGGCCTGTTTCGAGATTCGTTTTCCTGTAAGTTCTTGATTAACCTCACAGGCTTTTTCATAGTTTTCCGAATATACGGATTCCCTGCAAGGTACCGGAAAAATACTGGACTTTCGGGTTTTCAGGATTCTGCGTGCTTCAACGTCAGAAAGCCGTTCTCCACTGCCTCCGGATTTCAAGCCGATTGGGATATCAATCAGGATCAGAAACTCTACTTGCTCATATTGTTTTTTCAAGAAGTCAATAAGAAATGAGAATTTAGGGAAAAGCCCAGTTTTCCACTCGCATTTTTTTTCGTTCTCTGCAATCAGGAAAATTGCAAACCAGCCTGCGCTGCAGCCGTCAACCCCGACAAAGACCTTTTTGCTCATACCTGTAATTTAAAGGTGAAACCTTAAAAGATTTTTCTTAGATTTCTTAGATTGCAGGAAGCGGCTGATTAGAAAAGGATATGCGAATTTGAGAAAAAAGAAAGCTGAAATTTATAGAGTACAGGATTTTCCTGGTAGTACAAAAACAATCATCAAAAAAGTAAGAAGTATAATTAAAATATAGCCATTAAAAATTTACCAAAGTACTCTATTTATATTATTTGAGATATATAAATCTTATTTAGAAAAAAAGGTTATAAAGTAGATGTTACATTTCCTAATTTTATTACATTTCCTAATTTTTCACTTCATATTTGACCTTATTAAAAGCCTATTGGGGATACTTTTATGTAAAAAGCTCAAAGGCAAATTTGTTGCAATGACATTTTTTGCGAAAACATTTGCACTTATCATGCTATAAACAGGCTTTAATTGCTTTTTTGGTTAATTGGGTCAATTTACGATCGATGCATCTATAGAAACTTATATTAGTTGTTCCGTATACATTCTATAATTTATAATAGAGCTGATATAGCAATAGGCATTATTTTTGTAGAAAGTTTAAAGTACCTCCAATACAATACTTCATAAAAGAAAAGTGAAGGTGTGTGTGCAGCTTGACTAAGAAGCAAAGCCAAGGATTTTCGCCAGTGACGGTAACAAAGAATCGTTTCTGGAGACCATACCGGGAAAATTCGAACTGAGGACACATCAAAGGTGTTAATGTGTCAGTTAATGAATCGGTCAATAGGATTGTGACAGGCTCTGTTGTAATATTTGCAGGGACCCTAATTGGGTTACTCTTCGATATTACTATTAAACGAGTGTTCACATCATATTTCTCTCCAGAAGACTTCGGTATATACTCCCTTGCTCTTACAGTAATATCCCTTACAGGAGCTATTGCAACTCTCGGGCTTAATGATGGAGTGCCAAGGTACATCGCATATTTCAGAGGCAGGAATGAAGAATACAAGATTCATGAATTAATTACATCAGCAGCAGTCATGGGTTTAACAGCAGCTGTACTTGCCATGATAGCCTCTCCGGTGTTATTTGAGAGTCTGGCAGGAGACGGCTTTGACATACAGGGCAAGATTTTATCCATTATAAAAATTATGATTTTTGCCATTCCTTTTACCATACTTTTGAACGTGACAGTAGCAGTCTACAGGGGATTCGATCGTACGAACGTAAATATGTACTTTTATAATATCATAAGACCTCTGTCTCTGCTGGTATTTGCTTCAACTGCCGTATTCTTTGGTTTATCCTTTCATGGAGTAGTGCTCATGGATCTGCTTTCCATGATATTTACGTTCGGTGTAATGTCAATTTACTTTATTAAAAAGCCCCCATGTGAGTTAAAGTTAAAACTTAAATTTAGCGAACCTACAAACCAATTAATCAGATATTCTTTCCCACTTTTGATTACTGCAACTCTGTTAAACATTATGACCTGGACAGATACTATAATGCTTGGTTATTTTAAGTCAGCTGAGGTTGTAGGAATTTACAGTGCAGTATATCCTCTGATAGGGTTTTTGTCCATAATAATAGGTCCTATGGGTTTTGTATTTGTTCCTGTAGTCTCAAAGTTGTGGGGAGAGAACAGGACTGAATTAGTTGGGCCGATCTACCAGATAATGACTAAATGGTGCTTCATGCTCACATTTCCGCTCTTTGTACTGATGTTTGTGTATCCCGAATCTCTTCTCACGAAAATCTATGGGGCAGAATATGCAAGCGGAGCTATAGTCCTTCAAATCCTTGCCCTCGGATTCATAACAAACGCGTTCTTCGGATTTAACTACCATACTATAATGGCATCAGGAGATTCTGGCTTACTTATGAAGTGCTCGCTAGCGAGTGCTGGAATGAATGTCATTCTTAATGTCATACTAATACCTCAATATGGAATCGTAGGGGCAGCAATCGCATCTTCCGTATCGTTTTCAGCAATTGAGATCTTCATGACCTTTAAAATCTGGAAGAATCAGAATATGCATCCTTTCACCTCAACGTACAGAAGATTAACTCTTATCGGCATCTTCTTGGTTGTGTTTATGCTCGCAGCCAGAAAATCACTTTTGCTAACTGGAGCAAACTGGGAATATGCAGCTTTTATAATCTTGTACTTTGCAATCGTTCATTACGCGAATGTTCTGGAAGAAAATGAAAAGAACATAATAAGCCAGATCAGGAAGGATATTCGGTATACAATTGGCGTCCGAATACCTCACATGTTCAGAATACGTGCATAATAAGTATAATTAACTTACTTCCCTAAATTCCATGGGAATATTTAGAAATAATGTTTTTAATTGGCAAGATCCATTTAAATTAATAAAGATTTAAGTTTACGCTCATTAATCAAATCAAAGTCCTGTCTGTCAACTGCTAAAGCATTTACTTCTCCAACAGGAAGCGCCTCAAATAACTCCTTCTTTGCAAGGATATTTAGAAACCACGGCTTTAAAATCTTCACACTCTTTAAGAGTCAACCGGCTGGGTATTAAGTAAATGATTTTAAAACCTTTGCTCTACTTGACTTATTTTATTTTTCAATTACAAAGGCTTCTTTCCAATAATTCGGCTTGCCCGATTTTGTCTTCGCCCCATTTTTGTTTGACATCTTCACTCCATTTGAGACTATATTCCCCAATCATAGATTTTGGGATTACAAAAATATCTTCCCTTTCGCTTCTATTATACTTTAACCACTTGTATTGGTTCTTTTCAGCATCATATACCAGGCAGTAATCAAGTTTAAACGCGTTAGGTATTTCGGAGGAATCATAGTAAACTTCTTTTAGGCCTTCTTTTGGCTCCTTCCTTGATCGCCGCCTTTTATTGGCGATTTCGATTTCTTTCCGGCGTATATTTTCCAGACGCAACAAACTACTATCAATTTCGCTTTTAAATACAATTGTATGCCATTTTAGGGACAGTGAATATTGTTTGTTAATAAGTCTATTTAATTCGACGAGCAGATCAAGATCGTTTGTTGTATTTTCAATTTTTTCCATAATTTCTTTTATTCTAGCCAGATTTGCTATCTTTCTTTCTTCACTTGTTGCCATAGTTACCAACATAACATATTGATAATAATTTTACTGTTTATATACATAAAACATATTTTAAACCTTCGGATTAGCAAAGAATAAAAGTGAAGCGACCCTGAAAAGAAAACAAAAAAGAAAACATAGAGGCTTTTAGTGAAATTTTTTCCATGGCGCTAATAAAATTTTAATGAGTGATTAACCTTGATAATAAAAAGGAAGTTATACAGTCTTTAGTATATTTAACTATATTTTAACTACATTTTGGTTATAATCTTGAGCGAGACTCAATATAGGATCATCCTCCATATTATACAGTAATGCTGT
>CAVRNH010000075.1:0-23646 GCA_963722085.1 uncultured Methanosarcinaceae archaeon
GCGAAATCAATCTTGATAATTCCGAATGATAGGGAATACAACGATTTTTAGAAACCGACTCATAATATAATTTTGACGCAAATATTTACACTTTACTCACGTTATTTGAAAAAACTTGAAGGCGCCAGAAAACTTAAGTTTTCAGACTTTAAGGGTATAAAAGACTCACTCAAACTCACAACCGCGAAAAATGCTGATGAACGAAATATGGGAACAGTTCTTTCCTGTAATTCGTAATTTGAAATTGAAGGAAAATAGAGAATTTACAGCAGTTTAGCTGTCTCGATTTAAATATGAGTGAGCGTGTGAACCAAGTATTTATGAAAATATCCCACAATGTCGAGCCAAACCAAAACAATATAATAGCACATTAATATATAAAGAATTAATATAATAATAAAATATTAATTACTGTAAGTCGCTTATTAAATTTGCCACAATCTAGAACGTGTTAAATGAGTGGAAATGTTCAAATGAGTAGAATAAACCATGTCCCTATAGCAATAATGAATTATAAAGAAGGGATGAATCTACGACTAAAGATCTTAAAACCCTCCTCCTGCAGAAATGCGAAAGTATGGATATAGCCTGGTTCGTTGCCAGTGTTGAGCGATGGAATAGTCCACTTCCTGCCATGGGTGTCTGAAGGATTCCCCAATCCATATATCCTGAAGCAAGATCAGTGATAGTTATCGGATTGCCTATTTCCCTACCGGAAGACTACCTCTTTGAATATACCGCAACTGTATAAAACTGTAAATACTCTATTGGATCAATACACATATCGACTTTCAAACTTCCTAACAGATAGAGGATATCCATCTGTTTTCGTACCAAGAGATGGATATGGAAACATTGAGGTACTTTTGCAGAATCCCATTGCATTCTTTTCTCACAGGCATGCTGCTTTGCTCGCCGGGCTCGGAACCTTTGGAGTAAATAATACGGTTCTCACACCAGAGTATGGCCCCAGGGTCCGTTTCGGTTCGATTTTGTCCACAGTCCCTTCAGATCCAATGTTGGAAACCCAGCTTGTACCGTGACGCGCTGTGTGAAGATGTGCCCCTCAAATGCTCTTAATAAAGAAGATTACCCAGCGGACTAACAGATAAGAAAGCCTGTTCCTCTTATAGTGCTGAGTTAAATAAACGTTACATTTCACCCTGTGGGATATGCATTAAGGTCTGCCCAATAGAAAAGATAGTACAACTACAGTAGCGGATGATGATGCAATATATGTAGATAAGGATCGTTTTGCCAATCATCATAGAGCGTGAAACATCTTGTTGGATCTTATGGCGGAAAAAATCTGTAATTATAATTTTAGACGTAATATTTACACTTTGTTCAGGTTATTCAGATCCTACACGCCCCAGAAAAAATAAGTTTTCAGACCATTAGGACATAGACAGATTCATTCAAACTTATATGCGGAAACGTGGAAATTCAGAAAAGACTGTGCCCATAAATCAGTCCTCTTGAGCGGAGCGAAAAGGACCGCGCATCGTCGAGCCGCAACTCGACCGAACTGAAGAACTCGGCAGGCTGAAGTAGATTCCCCTCGTATTCCCCAGCCATACTCCCTTATAAATACAGGAAAGCAATCAAGAGCTTCTCTTTCCTGTTCATTTGTTATCTTCTCAGGTTTTGTATTCTCGTCGAGAATACAAAACCTGAGAAGATAACAAATGAACAGGAAAGAGAAGCTCTTGATTGCTTTCCTGTATTTATAAGGGAGTATGGCTGGGGAATACGAGGGGAATCTACTTCAGCCCGTGACCTGTAGACTTTGCCCGTCCCGAGTTCCGCTTCGGTCGAGTTGCGGCTCGACGATGCGCGGTCCTTTTCGCTCCGCTCAAGAGGACTAATTTATGGGCACAGTCTTTTCTGAATTTTCCACGTTTCCGCGTATAAGTTTGAATGAATCTGTCTATGTCCTAATGGTCTGAAAACTTATTTTTTCTGGGCATGTAAGTTTTTTGAATAACCTGAACAAAGTGTAAATATTACGTCTAAAATTATAATTACAGATTCTTTCCGCCATAAGATCCAACATGTTTCCACGCTCTATGATGATTGGCAAAACGATCCTTATCTACATATATTGCATCATCATCCCGCTTATATAGTGTCCTATCTTTTCCTATTGGGCAGACCTTAATGCATATCCCACAGGGTGAAATGTAACGTTTATTTAACTCAGCACTATAAGAGGAACAGGCTTTCTTATCTGTTAGTCCGCTGGGGTAATCTTCTTTATTAAGAGCATTCGAGGGGCACATCTTCACACAGCGCATACAGCGGGTGCAAAGCTGGGTTTCCAACATTGGATCTGAAGGGAGTTCAGCTGTGGACAAAATCGAACCGAAACGGACCCTGGGGCCATACTCTGGTGTGAGAACCGTATTATTTACTCCAAAGGTTCCGAGCCCGGCGAGCAAAGCAGCATGCCTGTGAGAAAAGAATGCAATGGGATTCTGCAAAAGTACCTCAATGTTTCCATATCCATCTCTTGGTACGAAAACAGATGGATATCCTCTATCTGTTAGGAAGTTTGAAAGTCGATATGTGTATTGATCCAATAGAGTATTTACAGTTTTATACAGTTCGCGGTAATATATCGAGGGGGACGTCTCCAATACCGGTAGGGAAATAGGCAATCCGATAACTATCACTGATCTTGCTTCAGGATATATGGATTGGGGATAGAATTCTTCAGGCACCCATGGCAGGAATGGAGGATTATTCCATCGCTCAACACTGGCAACCCCAACCAGGGGTATATCCATACTTTCGCATTTCTGCAGGAGGAGGGTTTTAAGATCTTTAGTCGTAGATTCATCCCTTCTTTATAATTCATTATTGCTATAGGGACATGGTTTATTCTACTCATTTGAACATTTCCACTCATTTAACACGTTCTAGATTGTGGCAAATTTAATAAGCGACTTACAGTAATTAATATTTTATTATTATATTAATTCTTTATATATTAATGTGCTATTATATTGTTTTGGTTTGGCTCAATTAAGCATGTGGGATATTTTCATAAATACTTGGTTCACACGCTCACTCATATTTAAATCGGAGCAGCGCAACTATGTAAATTCTCTATTTTCCTTCAATATTCAAATTACGAGATAAAACTAGGAAAGAACTGTTCCCATATTTCCTTCATCAGCATTTTTCGCGGTTGTGAGTTTGAGTGAGTCTTTTTATACCCTTAAAGTCTGAAAACTTAAGTTTTCTGGCGCCTTCAAGTTTTTTCAAATAACGTGAGTAAAGTGTAAATATTTGCGTCAAAATTATATTATGAGTCGGTTCTAAAAATCGTTGTATTCCCTATCATTCGGAATTATCAAGATTGATTTCGCGATCAGAAACTTGATTGATAACTCAAAAATGATTTAAAGAAATAAACTTTGAATTTGGGATCGCTCCATAATAAGATTTCCTGGCAACTATTTAATAACAGAAATTTAAATGATATTTAGGCATTAGTTTCAAAATTAAAGCTAAAAAGCTAATTTTAAAACAAAGCCACATATCGAGAAAAGTATAAATAGGATTAAATAGGAAATAGGATACTGCTTGCTTGTAAGCCCCTTCTTGTTGTACCCTAGCCTCATTCATCCCATAAAAAAAATGGTAGGTAACACAATAGGTGATGGGACTTATCGGTTGAACTGAGAAATAAAGAGCATTGAACCCTTCATTTTGAATTTAAACCACCAGTCTAAATTTTAAACAATTCGAAGACTCATATGCTCTTGATTTTAATCTCAAGCGTGTAAGTCCAAAAAAACACTTACAAGCAAGAAAAAACGCCATAAGAACTAACAGTTCATAGAACTAACAGTTCATAGAACTAACAATTCATCGGCTTTTACCTCTTATTTTATTCTATTTATTATTTTCCATTTTTTTCACACATAGGTCACTCCTTACCACTTGGTTGATGTTTTCACGATTAATTCTAGTGTATCGATTCCAAAATGAATCCATTATTGAATAAAAAATTCATTGATCAATGGATGCATTTAAAAGTTCAGATTTGTGGGCGTATTTTGGAATCGAAGCACTAGTTTAACGAATACTTGCGTTTTGATGTTTCAAGAAGGTCTGCTTCAGTCACCAAAGCGCAGAATAAAAGGAAGATAGTATTTTGGTTTTTAAAAAGTAATAATTAACCAAATAATTGTATGACAGCCAAAAATCAAATTGCGTGCGGCCACTCCACCCCAAAGAGGTTGTCCGACAATTCAATTTAAGTCAAAAACATGCAAAAAATAAGATGTCTAACGCCTTTAAATCGAAAAATAAGGAAGTCAAATATCACTGATAGTAATTATCGGACAGTCTGTAAAGGACGGGGTATTCGTGTCCCTCCACGCTCCCGACATAATAATTAAAAATGGTCCTTCGGGCACGAGTGGTTAAGAAAGAGGAATCTCGATAAAAGTAAAACTTATACAATACGATAAAAGAATTAAACTTGATAAGATTCAGGACATTGACAATAGAAAAAAATGGTTTTATGAAGGCAATTCTTTTTCTGCCTCCAAACTTGAATCTTCTCAAAATATCTTATTATTTAGACCCCAGAGGGATTACTTCCTGTAATTCCATTTTTAAATAAAAAAAAGTACAGGTAAAGATATCCTGTAATCAGGTGTTGTACGCAACTTCACCATGCTGTGTCTGGTCAAGCCCAATGTTTTCTTCGCTTTCACTGACTTTGAAGTCCCATAGTCTTGTTGATTACAAATCCGATGATCAGAGTACAGATACAGGCATATGCAGCTGAGGCCAGAACACTTTCAACCTGAATTAGAAACTGGCTGGTATTCCCAAGAAGGAGACCTGATACCCCCACACTTGCAAATACACCGGTTAAAAGGGCTCCTGTCATTCCGCCAACTCCGTGTACTCCAAAAACATCCAGTGAATCATCATAACCAAACCTTCCTTTGAGGTTCACGGCTGTATAACAGATTAGACTGTTGCTATCAGGCCTATTGGAATTGCTGCTACGGGCGTGACAAAACCGGCGGCCGGGGTGATTGCAACCAATCCTGCCAGAACTCCGGTTGAAAAGCCCAAGAGCAGTTGGGTGTCCGAAATGGTTCCACTCAAGAGCCATCCATAAGAATCCAGCAGCTGCAGGGGCTACAAGCGTTGTCATAAATGCAAGAGCTGCGGTTTCATTTGCAGCAAGGGCAGAGCCTGCATTGAAACCAAACCATCCGAACCAGAGAAGTCCGGTACCAAGAAGGGTAAGAGTAACGTTATGAGGCTTCAGGGAATCCACTCCATATCCTCTTCTCTTCCCAAGGTAAGTTAGAAGGGCGAGTGAAGAAATCCCTGAGGTTATATGGACAACAGTCCCACCTGCAAAGTCAAGAGCTTTTCCTGTAAGAAAACCTCCTCCCCAGACCCAGTGAGCTACAGGGGCATAGACAATAAGACCCCATAATAAGATAAATGCAATATATGACTTGAATTTAATACGTCCAACAATAGCACCAGAGATAAGGGCAGGAGTAATAATTGCAAACATTCCCTGGAATGCAATAAATGCATATGTTGGAATGGTTCCTGTTACTGAATTAACATCAATGCCTCTTAACAAGAAGTAATCAAGGCCGCCTATAAA
Source organism: uncultured Methanosarcinaceae archaeon (assembly GCA_963722085.1). Classification (GTDB taxonomy): domain Archaea; phylum Halobacteriota; class Methanosarcinia; order Methanosarcinales; family Methanosarcinaceae; genus Methanosarcina. The sequence goes on from CAVRNH010000075.1 coordinate 5,657, forward strand.
TGAGTTTCCCGGTGCAAAGGCAAGTGAGTAGCCTATTATTATCCATTCAAGAGTGACAACACCCATTGCAGCAAAAGAATGCATCATGCTGCTCAGGACGTTTTTACGCTGGACAAGTCCACCGTAGAACAATGCAAGCCCAGGCACCATTAAAAGTACAAGTGCTGAGGAAATCAATACCCACGCAGTATCTGCGCCGTCAATAGCCATTATTTATTTCTCCTTATATTCTTAGATAGCATCACTAGCCTTTTTCGTTAGTGCGAATTCTGATTGCGTCCTCAAGTGGTAACACGAATATTTTGCCGCTTCCGACATACCCGTCTTTATCTCTGGATCCCCTGTTGTATTGCTTCAATTGTCGTTTCCAAAAAATCATCGTTAACTGCAATTTCTATCTTGATTTTCTCAAGCAGGTTTGCTTCGTATTTTTTAGCTTTAGCTCTTTCAACTTCCAGATGGCCTCTCTGGGCACCATAGCCGGAAACGGATGAAACTGTCAGGCCATTTACTTCAACTTTCTGAAGCTCTTTTTTGACAGCATCAAGCTTTTCTCAGGTCTTATCATTGCGATTATATATTTCATTTAAACCACCAATAGGTATCCTAGATCCCACTTCATACTATTTAAAGATATTTAATAACTATCTAGATATTTTTACTAGTTAAATAATAATATATGAGAGTATAAAAATTCTTGGCTTCATGTAAAATTTCCACATGTTAACATAATGCATTTACTACCGTTTTATTCAGAAAGGATTCTGCATCAACTATGTTAAGTTGAATCTGCCCTCAGTTGTGAAACTCGCTGCCCGAGAGTCAGATAATCAGCGCTACAAAAAAGAAAGGGGAAAAGACTTCACTAAGCTTAGATCCAGGGAATCTCAGTTCACCAAGCTTAGCAGATCCGGATAGAATACTAGGATACCGAGCAGGAACCTCTTATTGGCAAAAATCCCTATTGACAAAAAAACTTAATCGTGTAAAAAGATAAATGTAAATGAACAAATTTATTCCAATCATATTATGAAACTTTTACCTTAAGCAGTCATAGAATCTAAGTACAATAGAAAACTATCTCATCTATCTCGTAATAGAATTCATAACATCTAATGACCGAATTCATAACTATCTAATAACTGTTTTATCCCAAAATAATTTCGCTTTTTGAAATTATTATATCGCAATTACATTCAGGTACAGATGACTCACTACCATACTGAAATTTCAAATTGGTTTCTTATTTTATGTCCATTCTACAGAACCATAATGAAATTGAAATTTCTTCAACTTTTGACTCCATTGGACTGCCTGCTATTGTATCAAAGATTGAAATATTGAAAAATTTTGAATATGCGAAATAATTTCAGGATACAACATCTATCTAATAACTGAATTCGTAAATATTAGTGTTATAATCTTGCATGTCTAGAGAGAAAAGAGAAAAGCAGAAGGAAATATGCAGGTATATTTAGAATGCAGTTCGGTTTTGTGGGCTGTAAAATAGGGGAAAAATTGAAACGATTTCGAAGCTAAATTGTTTCAGGGTAAAACAATTTTTATTATCATTTTCAAGTTTAAGCTGCATGCTTTATTCGTGATATTTTAAGAATGGGGAAGTCAGGGTAGAAATAAGAGGGTTTATGCTTAAAATAAAGCAAGCTATCCAAATCTCTCTTGGGAGTATCTGGAGCGCAAAACTTCGCTCGGGGCTAACTACTCTGGGAATTGTCATAGGGATTGCTGCAGTAGTTGCAAATGTCTCCCTTGGGGAGAGTTTTAATGTTTATTTTGCCAACGAAATCAATTCTCAGGGGTCGAATTTTATTATTATATACAGCCAGGAGCCGAATCTTTTCTATAATAATGAACTCCAACTTATTGATAAAACACCAGGTATTGCCGGTGTTTCCCCTATAAAACAGCAGCAAGGGGAGGTAACATACTTTTCTCAAAAGAAAAATATTGACATCATAGGAGTAACCGGGGACTATAAGGATACTTCCAATATCATTATGGAAAAGGGCAGTTTTATAAGCGATCAGGATGCGTTTTCTGCAGCTATAGGATCTGAAGTAGCAAATGAGAAATTCAAAAGAAATATTTCCTCTCGCAGTTCAATAGATGTTACCTTGCGTCTTGAGGGAAACAGGACGGTAACCCGAACGTTCAAGGTAAAAGGCATAATTAAAACATTGAACGTTTCATTCGCAGGCGGGGGGATTGACCGGGACAAAAGCATCTTTATCCCTGTTTCAACAATGAACCAGATGCTTGAAGAAGATGATTTCTCAGCTTTCGTTGCCATGTCCGATAATCTAGAAGAAGTGGAAAATGTCTCAGAAGAAGTGGATAAGCGGCTTGCAAAGAACTTTGGAGTCTCTTCCAGGGATATTGATGATGAGGACTCAAAGCCATACCGGATTTTTAACCAGGCCGACATTCTTAAACAAATTAACCAGCTTGGAGATGCTCTGAGGAATTTCCTGGTTGCCGTGGCCCTTATATCCTTAATTGTAGGGTCTATAGGAATAATGAATATTATGCTTGTAACTGTAACTGAGCGCACGAGGGAAATTGGGATTATGAAAGCTCTTGGTTTTTCTAGTATGGATATTCTCCTGCTCTTTTTAGTAGAATCAGTTATTATCAGCCTCTTTGGAGGTCTGATAGGATTAGGGTTGGGAATCGGAGGGGCCTATATTGTCACAACCATCCTGAAGCTTCCCTTCCTTTATTCTCCTTACATATTTGAGACAGGATTAATGGTTGCGATAACCGTAGGAGTTATAGCAGGAGTCTATCCCGCAAGCAAAGCAGCAAAATTAGCCCCTGTAGATGCTTTAAGATATCAGTAAAAGTAAATGGTTTACCTGATTTTCGCTCTTTCTTCCCTTTTCCAGGTTATAAATCCCTTTTGTTTTAGTCCTCTTATATCCCTGGATCATTTTCTTCTTTTTCTTTTTATATCCCTGAATCGTTTTCTTCTTTTTCTTTTATACCCCTGAATTGTTTTCTTCTTTTTCTTTTAGGCATTTGAATCGTTTTTTTGTCATTTTATGTTTCTGGATTGTTTCAAGTCTCTTTTTCGTTAATCTCCGGGCTTTGCCCCAAACTCCCGGAGGGCATTTATACTCATGGGAATTATATATTGATCAATATACTGTTATAAACCAGAATACCAATTACTCAGCTTAATAATTTTAATTCCTAATGGGGACAACAGAGGATTATCGGATGAAAATAACAGTTTTCAGCGGGAGCCATAAAGGCAGGGAAGGAAATACCCTCATCATGGTCGAAGAATTCTTGAATGGAGCAGAAGAAGCCGGGGCAGAAACTGAGAATATTATTCTTGCTGAGAAGAACATCAGGTACTGTAAGGGAAAGTTCGAATGCTGGCTCAAGACGCCTGGTAAATGTACTTTACATGATGATATGGACGACTTGCTTGCCAAATTCATGACCTCGGATATTGTGGTGTTTGCATGTCCTGTGTACTTTGACAATGTCCCGGCTTTAATGAAAAAATTCATAGATAGACTTTCTCCAATTCTTTTACCTCACTTTGAGGAAGATAAAAACGGTGAATATAGGCACGCAAAGCGTTATGAGAAGTATCCTAAGATTGCCGTCATCTCGAATGCCGGGCTCCCTGGACAGACAAATTTTGAAGTCGAAAGCCTTTTTTTCAAAAGGCTTGCAAGGACCTTGCATACGGAACTTATTGCCGAAATTTATAGAGGAGAAGGGGAAATTTTCAGAGGCAAGAACAACTTCATGCTAAAACCGCTACTCGGGAAATATAAAAAATTACTCAGACATGCCGGAAAAGAGATCGTCGAAAACCAGAACCTCTCGGAAAAAACAGTTAAAGATCTAGAGAAACCAATTGTGCCTCAGAGTATTTACATAAAATTCGGAAATGAAGAATGGGATCGACAGTTAGAGGAATGCAGAATCGATTGAGAAAATTAAGGCATTATTAAACGGTTTAATTGTGAACAAACAAGTAAGTTACTCTTTAGAACTCACTCTGTAGAAATTACTCTGCAGAAATTACTCTGCAGAAATTACTCTGCAGAAATAACTCTGTAGAAATTACTCGCAGAGATTATAATATAGAAATATATGTAGAAATATATGTAGAAATATAACGCGGAAATTATGACACATAAACTATAATATATAAATTATAATACAGGACGTATAATGTAGAAAGACTGCTTTCGAGAATGGAAGGCGGACCTAAATCAAATAAGCTTCAGTTCCATCTTATAACATTTCTCATTTTGGCTGCATATATCTTCGATTTCTTCGGTTATTGTAAAGCCAGTTTTCTCATATAATTGTATAGCAGAAAGATTATTTTGACTGACATATAAAAAAATTGATGATATTCTGTTCAGTTTCATTTCCTCTATACTCTCTTTTAATAACCTCTTACCAAAACCTTTTCCTCTGAAGTTCTTGCCAATTGCAATTGAATATATTACTGATTGTTTCACAAAACCTTTGGAAGAAATTATCGTTTTAAGGTAATATATACAGTAGCCAACAACTTCTCTCTGGTTTTTAATTACATAGAATATTTTTCCAGAGTGTTTTGAATATCTTAAAATGTCTTTTTCATTTTGATTCTGAAATGCTTCGGACTGAATTTTTACAATATCTGGGATGATATCATCGTCTATAACCCCAATATTTTCCTTATCCGTCTGCTTCCACCCTCTTAGAAGGAATCCCTCCAGATTATCTCTTAATAATCTCTTCATACTCGTTAGATAAGCAGTTGGTCCGGTTAGCCGAACTCTTCTGGAACTCATATAAGTCGCCTTTAAGTGAATCGTACGGATTATTTCTGATAGCTTTAGAACTCGATTTCTTACGCATCGAGTGCTCTGTGAATGAAAAAGTAAAATCAGAGCTTTCTAGGTCAAATTTAACGTTTTTAGGTTTGCGCAGCTTTTGGAACGGAATCCAATTCTAAAAGACAAAAATAGGTTAGTCTTGAGCTGTTTTCACTGATATCTCATATCTCAAGTTCCCAGTTTCATGTGCAGACATTCACAGGAATGAAGTCGCAACAACTTGCCAAAAAAAGATTCATAGATTCCCCCACTTTCCTTTAAAATAATCATTTAAATAGATCTGATGTTCTATTGCAACTAAGGGCATAAATAGTAACCGGACTGGCACATAAAAATTTGGGATGCTTACTTATTTCAAAAATAGATTTACAGAAATACGCTTTCAAGCTTGAAAAATAGGGGATAAATCAATTTTCTTAACAAACAAGATTCATAGAAAAAGATATAAATAAAAATTTTGCTCATGCAAAATTTTTAAACTTGAAGAGATTTCTTCTCAACTTTCTTTTATCAGGTCTTCTAAACTGTGTTCCAGATAGGGAGCGTTGCTCCTGTTAATCAGCTCCTGGCAGACTTCAGATGGTCTTCCGTCCATAACAAGAGCTCCATTTTCTATCAGTATAGCCCTATGGGCAACTTCCCGGACGAAATCCATGTGATGGCTCACAAGCACAATGGTTGTGCCGAAACGCTCATTGATTCTTTTTAAGGAGTTTGTTACATCCCTGAGGGTTACAGGATCAAGATCTCCAAAAGGTTCATCAAGCATAAGGTATTCGGGAGAAGTTGTAAGGCTCAGGGCAATGAAAGCCCGAACATGCTCGCCTCCACTGATCTGATAAGGAGTTTTGTCAAGAACTTCCATCGGCAGGTCGAGAGCCTCAAAGACTGGTTTTGCATAGGTATCGACATCGGTTATCGGGATTATAGGGAAGAGTTCGGAATAGATATTATCACTCAGATTCAGATCCTTCAAAGCAGTGTCTTTTTCTTCTTCGGGCATGTCTGGCAGACGGTATATAGTATCGAGTGTCTCGTCCGAAAGCCCCATTTCCCTGGCTTTTTTCCTTGCATACTCGATTACACCTTTCCTTTTGATGCTTAATCTGAATCGAATCTGGTCCCTTACCGTAGAGTTTACGGACATGGAAAACTCCTGATTCATGATGCTCATAATCCGCCGAAGCTCCATGCGCTTCTCGCTATATTCGGTAACATCTACCCAGTCCCCATTACAGAGATACTCAACAGTTCCGCCCTTTGGTTTGATAAGCCCTTCCATTATTTTCATAAGTGTTGTTTTCCCAGCACCTGATGGACCTATCATAGCAAGGATTTCTCCTTTATAGACATCAAGCGAAAAATTTTTGATATTAAGGACTTCTCCCATCCGGATAAGGGAATAACGTTTCGAAATGTCCCCTACTTTTATGCAAACTTCCTTATTTTCAGGCTCTGCAAGCCCTTCCTTTGGTTTCATATCCTTAAGGAAGTTTTTAAGCACCCAGGAAGGTTCTCCTTCAGTTACTATTTTCCCGCTTTCAAGGAAGACCAATCTGTCAGCAAGATAGGCGTGAATTTCCGGAAGATGAGAAACTAATACTATTGGTATGTTCAATATTCCTTTCAGATTTTTTATTACATCAAGCACTTCTTGCTTTGTGTCCGGCCCGGTCATTGTAACAGGCTCATCCAGCAAAAGAACTCTGGGCTTTGCAGCAAGCTGCCTTGCCATTACAACTCTCTGCTTTTCTCCTCCGCTGAGGAGGTTGGTGGAATGAAGAGCTTTATGTTCCAGGCCTACAAGTTTCATATATTCCATTGCCTCTTCAAAGAGGTCGTCGTAATCATTACTTACAGAGTGCGGAAGATGTTCATTCTGTGGAAGGGCTTCATGTCCCGTCCTAAGGTAGTTTAGTTTCCTTATTATATTTTCAATTGCAGGTCCATTCCAGAGCCCGAAATTCCGCTGGAGATGTATTGCGGTTACGCTTTTCAGAAACATTTCCCCTTCAATCCCGGAATCCGGAGTTATAATTTCCCCATCTACTTCAACAGTCCCTTCCTGAAAGGGTTCCACTCCACGGATGATGCGAAGAAGCGTCGATTTTCCGCTCCCGCTTCGGCCTGTAATCCCGAGAATTTCTCCATCTTCTACTGTGAGGTCGATATGGTCCAATACTCTTATTTTTTCGGAACGCACCTCATAATCTTTTACCAGATTGGAAATCTTGAGCATAATCATACCTCTTCGTGTTGATTGCAAGTTGACACTCGATCTTAATTCTGAAGGTCGATACTCTCTCTTTAATGAAAAACTTGTCTTTTCTGAACCGTTGAATGTTTCAGGTCCATTAGGTTAGTAGAATGTGATACTAAAATAGAGTCAGGTATTTTCCTTTAAAACTATTTATTACAATCGGCTGCTATGTTGCTGCCGGAACAGATTCTAAAAGTCAAGTATATAAATAGTTTCTAAAATAAAAAGGTTGGGTAATGAGAAAAATTTTGATATTGATAAGCCTGACAGATATATAACTGTAATAATGCATTGTACATTTCTTTTACATAATGTACGACTTTTTTACATAATGTCCGGACTTCTTTGCCTTGAGGCTGGTTTTTCAGTTAAATCTATCACGGACTTCTTGTTCTCTTGAAAAAAGACAAGTAAAAACGGATGTTTAAGAAAATGGGTGTTTAATAAAAAAATTGAATTCAGTTAACTCTTTTTTAACCTGAAAAATAGGCAGCACATCCTAATGAATCTTTTAAGAAATCATCATCTCTGTCTAAATAAAATTGCCTCAGATTTAGGAAATCATCTCTTTATAGCGGATACAATCTCAGAAACCTTTGCAGCTACATCATTTACTTCTTCAACAATTGTGCCTGTGACAATCATATCCGCACCTGCAGAAGCACAGAGTTTTGCAGTCATTGCATCTCTTATTCCGCCGCCAACAATTAATTTGTTTTCCCCGAGTACGTGCTTGACAGCCCCAATCATCTCAGGGTTTACAGGCGTATCAGCTCCGGATCCGGCCTCAAGGTATGTGTAATGCATGCCCAGGTATTTGCCTGCAAGAGCATAGGCTGCAGCAATTTCGGGCTTCTTTCTGGGGATCAATTTCGCATCCCCTACCCAGCCAACAGTTCCACCAGGTTCGACCACAATATATGCCATAGAGATAGGTTCGATCTTACTTTTGTATACAAGCGGAGCTCCAAGCACCTGATTTGTGATCAAATACCCTATATCTCTGGAGTTCAGAAGACTCATAAAAAATACGGCGTCTGCATACCTGCTGAGCCCGGCTGAACTTCCCGGGAAAAGGATGGTTGGGACATCTACCTTCTCTTTTATCCTTATGACGGTTTCGTCAAGCAGGATTCCCGACGCTTCTGTTGAGCCACCGATCATGATGGCATCAGTGCCACCCTTAACCGCTGCAAGGGCGATTTCAGCTGCTCTTTCAGGCAATTGAGATGCCGGGTCGATAAGGGTAAGATGAACTTTTCCTTCCTGATCAATAACTTTTTGAAGGTGTGCTTCCACCTGCAAAAAAGATCATGCTCCTTTGGATTCCTTAGATTTCACTCGAAGGGCACTAGATCCGCACTTTCTGCAGCGAGTTGCTCTTATTGCATTTCTAGCATTGCATTTCATGCAGATTTTTTTGTTTAATAATCTTTCTTCTGCTTCTGGAAAACGAGCCATTTTTTTCACCTGCTATTATTTTTTTATTAACGATAAGGTATATAGCCCGCTTAATGGATGTTAAGGGATATAACGCTTTTCATCAAAAATCCGCTGCCCATCGAGGTCGGGAGCTTTTTCTTTGTTTTTAATAAATCTGCTGTTTTTCCTGCTTGTGGACTCAAAGCTTATTTAATGGTTATGTTGTTTTATTCATTCTCTGCAAACTTAAAAGGACTAAAGATGTAATTGAGTTAACGTTGTACTAATAATGAGTTAACATTGCACTAACGAGTTAACATATTTACTAATTGAGTTAACATTGTACTGTGACAAAGTTAAAATTGAAATTAAATGAAGCCAAGAATTAATTAATGCAATTAATGCGAAAATAGTTTAAGGCTTATAAAACCCTGGAAACAGTTAATTCCCTATCTCATAAATGGTGTGATTGATATGGCAATTCATCCAATAGATTATCGGTATGGTACAGCAGAAATGAAATATGTGTGGAGTCAGGAAAATAGACTTGCCAAGATACTGCAAACTGAAGCAGCTCTTGCCCGGGCTGAGGCGGATATGGGGCTGATTCCCGCAGATGCGGCTGAAATAATATCTGAAAGCATTTCTTCAGTAAAGTCTGGAAGAGTTGACGAGATCGAAGCCGAAATCCACCATGATATGATGGCTGTGGTTGTTGCTATTTCTGAACAATGCAGAGATGATGCCGGAAAATGGGTACATTTCGGAGCTACTTCAAATGATATCCTGGATACGGCAACAGCTCTCCAAATAAAGGACGCAATTGGGATCTTTGAAGATAAACTTAAAATTTTGTTAAGAGTACTGGTCAATCAGGCAGAAGCCCATAAGCAAACTATCTGCTGTGGCAGGACTCACGGGCAGATCGGGATTCCTACGACCTATGGACTCCGTTTTGCTATCTGGGCGGCTGAGATTTCAAGGCAACTGGATCGCCTGTATCAGCTTGCTCCTCGAGTAACAGTAGGGCAAATGACCGGAGCCGTCGGAACTCAGGCCGCGTTTGGAAAATCCGGGATTCTCATCCAGAAACTTACTATGCAATGCCTTGGAATCGGAGCCGTGGATGTATCCAACCAGATAATCCAGAGGGACAGGCACGCTGAATTTGTAATGTGGATGGCAAATACAGTCACAACTCTTGATAAAATTGGCATTGAAATCAGGACTCTCCAACGCAGCGAGATCGCCGAGCTTGAAGAAAGCTTCGGAAAAAAACAGGTAGGGTCATCCACAATGCCCCATAAACGCAATCCCATAAAATCAGAGCAGATCTGCGGGCTTGCCAGGATAGTAAGGGCCATGGTCGAGCCCGAACTTCTTAATAATACCCTCTGGGATGAAAGAGACTTAACTAACTCCTCCAGTGAGCGAGTGGTTTTCCCGGAAGCTTGTGTATTGACTGACCATATTCTTAAGCTTGGAATTAGTGTGCTGGAGAATCTCAAGTTTTATCCTGAAAATATACGGAAGAATCTGGAGCTACTCAAGGGCCTGAACATGGGAGAAGCTGTAATGATCGAACTTGCAAAAAGAGGTGTGGGCAGGCAGGAAGCTCATGAACTTGTAAGAACTGCGGCAATGAAAGCTCATGAAACCGGACAGCATTTTAAAAGTATACTTCTGGAATCTCCTGATATTTCAAGATATTTAAATGCTGTGGATATCGAGAATTTAATAAATCCAGATAAATATATTGGAACCGCGGTTGAGCAGGTTGAAGCACTAGTTGTAAAACTTCGTGAGGCTTATAACCTCTAACCCTCCCCTTTCTTCTACACACAGTCATGAAAAAATATAGCATTCTGGTGCTTCATCAGCATAGATAAAGATGATGCACGCACTAGTAAATAGTATGGAAATCATCAAATAGTTCTGTTTTCCGATTTTAATGAGGAGAAGCTTAGCTCAGGTTTCTTCTGTCTCTAAAAAGATACTAAATATCACTACAGCTTAATTCTGAAATTAATTCTGAAATTAATTCTTAATTAACTCTGAGATCCCTAGTGTCGAGTCTACAGTAAAATGTCATATAAAATCGATTGCAACTACTCAGAACTGTTAAATTACTGAGTAATGACATGACACTAGTGTCGAGTCAACAGTAAAATGTCGTATAAAATCGATTGCAACTACTCAGAACTTTTTAATCACTGATGGATGACGCGACACTAGTAGCATTTTTAGAAATCAAATAACCCTTGAGCACTATTTAATGTTTTTTTCTATATCATTATTAGAGGGTTGTCGATTTCTCTGATTCTATCCCAAATTCAAAACTACAACTTTGAAGTTAATGATCAATAGAGCTCCAATTATCATATTGGAAATTTCGTGTTTAAAAGTTCTCAGCTATATTCAATTTAATTAAAGGTAGACTATATCTGCTATTTAAATAAATTAGATTATTTCTCAAAGATTTAATCTGGTCCTACAAATTGTCTTATTGTCTATTTAATTACAAATCGCAGTTGATTTAAATAAACATGAATATTTGTAACTAAATATGCGGTTTAAAATGAAGCCTAGATGAGTTGACGCACAAAACGAAAGAGAAAAAGCCGATTGGTCTGAGGTTTATCATGCATTGGGACTGGAACAAAACGACAGATGAAATGTTTAGACTAAGTATAATACTTTTATCCTTTTCATTTGTATTTCAAAATCGGACACTATTAAATGAGCTATTTTTGGCACAGTTACCTGTTGGTTCAATTTTGTTACTCATTTTAGTAATTCTAATATTGCGCCATTTTTATAGAACATTTAGATGGTACTTTATCTGGTTAATAAGCAGGAGAAAGAATGGAAGTATATTAAATGTGATTATTCATTTCTGTTTGTATTTGATAGTCATTTCTATATCATTATCAATTCCGATGTCACCAGATGATCTTTATGTATCCAACAACACTACAATTACCCCAAATAACATAATGGAGCACCTCAACCAAGCAGTTCAAGATATTGAGTCAATAAATGTTAGTGAAACTGGACAAAATGACGCTAACAAGGCACCTGTACTTACAGACACGCCACATGTTGTTGAAATGACACCCGTTGTTGAGATGACGCCTGAGGTTGTAAGCCAGAATAGCGGCGGACAATCAGATCTTGTAGAGCAAGATAATACTGGGTATTCAAGTGCCATAGAACAGGAAAGCAATATACCATTGGCTGTGTCCCAATATATGACTAATCCAAAAACCGTAAACTATGAATATGTCTTGCGCGGCACCCATTCACAAATATCTTATATCGTATACGGTGGAATGAATAATTATTTAAAAGGCCAGCCAAGATATATTACATATCGAGGAGACCAGCCTCAACCAACAGATATAGACTTCATCATGAGAAATCTGGATAATGAAGAGCAACAATATCTGTTAGATCCTTTAGTTAAGAAAATTCAAGATATTACCCCGAATAAAAATGACCAAGCCAGAATTGCAATAAGCCTCGTCCAAAACATAAATTATGACATAGATAGCTTGAGATCTGGAGAAATAAAAGAAAAGTACCCTTATGAAGTCCTGTACACAGGCTGCGGTGTGTGTTCGGGAAAATCCGAGCTGCTCGCATATTTATTGAGAGGTTTGGGCTATGAAGTTGCCATGTTCCGTTTTAAAGACGAAAAACATGATGCTGTTGGAATTAAAGGTCCTCAACAATATAGCTATAAAGATACAGGCTACTGTTTTGTCGAATCTACCTCGCCAAGCATTGTAACCGATAGTTCTGGCGATTATGTGGTTGGAAATTCAACTACCAAATTAACAACCATGCCAGAGGTATTAATTATATGCAATGGTAACTCATTTGACGGTGTTTCTGAAGAATACAACGATGCTTTAACCTGGAATACTATAGGTACAGGTAAGGTTTTAGACGAAGATACCTACAACATATGGATTTCTCTGGTAAACAAGTATGGAATAAAAACTACAAATTAACTGATGAAAGAATAGCAGTATTGGTGGGCTTGAGAAGTGGTTTCCATTTGACAAAAAGAAGGGACAAAAATTACTAAAGAAAAGATATCTCTTGCTTTCGGCAGGTAAACGCATAAATTAATACAATTAATTGTAACTATTGGTTATAGTTAGTGGCGCTCTTTTGAGCGCCGCAAGAATAGCCTGTATAACGTTCAAACCTTTCTTTCTGATTGTGGATATGTATGCTCTAATTCTGCAGAAAGCTTCCGCTCCTTGTATAGTTCTAAAAGTTCCTGATATTTTTGCTGCAAAAATGCCCAGTTTCCAGAAAATATAAAAAAAGTATATTTTTTCGAAAAATCACAGGTTGTAAACTTAAAAGAGGGATCTATCTGCTTTAGCGGGGGCATTTTTAAGGTATTCCAAGGCTTATGATTATTATGACATCAAAACCCATTTTTTTTACAGAATCCATGTCCACATCTGTAGTAATTACGTCTGCTTCCAGTCCCTTTGCAAGGGTTAGGACCAGTTTTTCTCCTCTGCCTATTGCTCAGATGTAATCATGGAAAATCGCAATTTTCACGCAAACTCCTCATAGCTGTTTTCTAATTCAATTACAGCTTCCGTCCAATCATATTTTTTAGCTTTCCGAAATGCGGCTTCAGGCATTTTTCTATACTCCGCCTTCCTTCCAAATACTTTCTCTATCCCTGCTACAATTTCTCTATCTCCAAGTTCCACAACAAAACCATCCACTCCATTATCAACCAGTCCCTGCGCTGCATTGTATCTTTCTCTAACAGTTACTACCGGTACTCCGCAGGCAAAAGCCTCGATTACAATCATTCCAAAGCCTTCCCTGCTTGAAGGCAGCACAAGCACTTTTGAAGCCTTGACTTTTCCGATAAGTGCCTCATATTCCTGAAAGCCCGGAAACTCAACATTACTGCAAATTGCCAGTTTCTCTGCAAGTTCAAGAAGTGCTGCCTTTTCAGGCCCGTCCCCAACAATGCAGCATCTGATGTCCGGAAAATTGACTTTAAGAAGAGCTACAGCTTTGAGCAGAACATCAACATTTTTCTCCTTAATAAGTCGCCCGGCAAAAATTAAGTCGTAAAGTTTCCCATCAAGCCCTGCAGAAGTCAGGCCGCCCTCCGGTTCAATCTGAGAAATTCTTTTAAGATCGATCCCGTTAGGAATAACCGTAATACTTTCATCAGGAACACCCAGTGATTCAAGCCTCTTCTTAGTCCAGTCCGAAACCGCTATGTTTTTTCCCGAAACCTTTGAAACTGCTTTTTCGACAACTTTTCCAAAAAAGCCTGCTTTTCCCATGTATTCGTACCAGTAATCATCCCATACCTCATGCCAGGTGAACACCGACGGTGTCTTTTTTAGGATGGAAATTGCTTTTACGGTAAAACAAGAAAAGTAAGGAAAAACACTCACATCGATAAGGTCAAACTTTTCTCTCCAAAGCTCAGGAAATAATTTTACAGCGAAAATAAGAGCTTCGGAAATTGAACGCCTGCCGTTTACATAAAGGTCTCGAGCTTTGCAAACGCCGTGCAGGGTCATATTTTCATACTCAATAATATCTTCGCCTTCCCACCACTTGATTCCGAAAACATGTATTTCATGCCGCGTTGCTGAGAGTCGCTTTCCCAGTTCATGGTTGCGCATTTCTGCGCCGCCTTTGACCCAGGGATATATAGCGTCGTATACAAAAGCGATCTTCATTACACCACTTACCAGTCAGTATCCATTTCCAGAAGCATTACACTTATGAAAACAGCAGAAAAGATTAACTGGAGTCCAACCGCTGCAAGCACCATTGAAAGAACTGCAGATTCCACTTCTTTCAGGGAGCCAAATCCGGAATTCATCCACGTATAGGCGACTTTAAGGCCAAGAACAATACCAGATCCCAGAATAAGGGAGCCTCCAAGCAACTCTTTTTCGAGGGAATGGTAGCTCAGCAATTTTTTACCTTTTATGTCATCCCGATACATGCCGTGGATCAGACCGTATGTTTTCATATACCCGCCAGTAGCAAGAGTCTGTCCACCAATTATTAGCAGCACACTGCCTAAAATAAAGGAGTGCAAGCGGTCATATACAGCACTTTCTGTAAGAAGAAGGGAAGCAGTTATTAGAAAGCCCAAGATAAATACAAAAGCGCCTGGCAAGTAGAGGAAAGGGACTGGCCGATAGAGCATCATAAAACGGACATGTCTCCATCCATCGTGAAAAGAGCGAAGTTTGGAGGGAGCTCTGCGTGAATAATAGGTAATGGGAACTTCTTTGATTCTCAGTCCACATTTTGCGGCTTCAATTACCATTTCGGATGCTAACTCCATACCATGAGTTTTGAGATTCATTTTATTAAGTGCTTCTTTCGTAAAAGCCCTCATTCCACAGTGAGCATCCGAAATTTTTGTCTTGAACAGGAAGTTAAGCATTCCTGTCAATAGAGGATTGCCTATGTATTGATGCAGCCATGGCATAGCTCCTTTTTTGATATTGCCCTTTATTCTGGTCCCCATTATAAAATCCGCATCTCCTGATAAAAGAGGATCCAGAAATTTATCAAGCTCAAGCAGATCGTATGTATTATCCGCATCCGCAATAGCAATATAATCTCCCTTCGCTTCGGCCAGCCCTTTGAGATAGGCATTTCCGTATCCTTTTATCGGGCCTATAACCTTTGCGCCCAAAGATGATGCAATCTCTGGGGTTCTGTCCGAGGAATTGTCAGCAATTATTATCTCCCCTTCTAGACCGTATTTTTTGATTATGGATTGAGCTTTCTCTATGCAAATTCTGATGGTTTCTTCTTCATTCATGGAAGGCATTACGATAGAAAGAGAGGGCATGTCCTGCCTATACAGCATATTTCTTTATAACTATTATGATATATTCCACATATCATGGCTTGACATCAAAATTTACATTTTATACTGTCAGCAGCATAAGAAAGTAGTCAGTAAAAATATAAAGCCATAATAAGCAATGTAACCCATAATAAGGCAACGTAACCCATGATAAGGCAAAGTAGAGTCCTGATAAAGCCAGGAAGAAAAATTAACTTTTGCCAACAAGCTATTTAAGACATCAGAGGGCTATTTTTAAGAAGGGATTTTGGAGTTTTTGGGAATAATTAAGCCGCTTCAATGTATATTTGAAAACCCAAATCGCTTTACTTATGTTTTGATTTGTTCTAAGAGGGATTGTATGGTTAAAGTAAACGTGATATTCCATAGCATTCACGGTCATATTTACAAGATGGCAGAGGCCATAGCTGCAGGAGCAAGAGAAGTCGAAGGAGCTGAAGTCCAAATTTATCAGGTCCCTGAGACTCTGCCTCTTGATGTTATTGAGAAAATGGGGGCGACTGAGACAAAAAAACTTTTTGCCCATATTCCTGTGCTGACAAGGGATATGTATAAAGATGTGCTGGCCGGTGCAGATGCATTGATCTTCGGGACTCCTACGCGCTATGGGATGATGACTGCACAAATGCGGACAGTCCTTGACGGCCTTGGAGCACTGTGGGCTCAGGATGCCTTTGTAGGAATAGTGGGAAGTGTCTTCACATCCAGCCAAACACAGCATGGAGGCCAGGAGTCCACAATCCTTACGTTTCATGTTAGCTTGCTTCATCTTGGAATGATTATTGTCGGGCTTCCTTATGCTGAAAAATTACAAATGGAAATGGACGAAATTGCAGGTGGCAGTCCATATGGAGCTTCAACGATTGCCGGAGCGAATAACAGTCCTCGGCCTTCAGAAAAAGAACTTTCAATGGCCCGTTATCAGGGCAGGCATGTAACCCAGATTGCAAAAAAAATCGCTGGAAAGTAAAAATTCGGTTTTCGTTTATTTTGAAAATAAAAATGTTGGAAAACGTTTCCCTTTATAAGGGTGTTCTCCTTATTTTTTACTATTTAAACCTTAAAATTTCAGCCAAGACCTGGAAATGCAACATCTCTGGATTCGAGTTTATTCTGAGCCACTGTCAGGCATGCCAGTGTACAGTAAATTGCTTTCTCCTCGGCTTTTTTAAGGACTAAAAATTCTCGCCCACAAGTGGGACACGTTTTTTTCACGTAAGCCATTGTAAAAACTCATTCTCTGTGTTTGGGTAATTTATTTACTTCTGTTTTTTAAAGCATTTATTAAAAATAACCCAATGAAATATAAACTTTCTCATGAAATTTATATATATCTTCAGAAAGAAATTATATTGAATTTTTTTGAATTGGCTGAGATTATTACTTAAAAGCGCATAAAAGAGAGAAATCTCCACTTCTGTGAAATCATATTATAAATAAATTTACTTAAATGATTATCAGAGATGTAGTTTTTGATGTAAAGTTCGCTTATAGTGAAATTCTTTTCCGTACTACATGAATTTTTTCCCTAAACTATTTGAGGCAATAAATTCAATTTTCGTACTGGGATTAAATTCAGAAAGGCAATTCGAACTTGATGATACTAGCATAGTTTGTAGTATAGTTCGAGAATCCAGTTAAATTTAGGGGCTCTTCGCTATTTTGTGCGGATTGAAAATAATTTCTCAGTTGAAATGTAACTACATAAAATAGATAAACATCGATCTTGTTTGTGATATTTCACAACAAAAGTATCTAAATATTAAATATGTCACTCTTACATTCAGGAAGTAGATCTGAATTACTCGCTCGATACAGCATAGAGCCAATTTTAGATCCCAGGCAGAACTTTCTTTGTAGTCTTATGGAGCCTTATGAGAGTATTATAGACTCTAATAAGCCTAATAGGAATTTAGAGGGCCTTATAGGACTGGGGAATTAAGGAAGGATAAAGTGGAGGCATCAGAGATTAGGTCGCTGATTTTTGGAAATGGAAGAATCCTGATTTGTGAAGATGAAAAAGGAACGATAAGAGATCTATTTCCCATATGTAGGGCTTGAAAATATCGGAACTCTATAAAAATCGGAATATGTGATCTTGATTCTCTTTACTGTAGCTGGCTTGAAAACTGGAAAATTCGGCAGCGGTACAAATCGGAGTTTGAGGAAAGTTTCTGCAACCGAGTTCTCGAAATTTCAGAAGACAGTAGATATAGAGAGGAAGTAAGAGAAGAGACCAGTGCTAGCAAGAAGCCTGAAGCCTGTATAGAAGTTGTTTCAAATATTGGGGAAAATGTATTTCGAAAATCCTGATATGGGGCTCAGGATCACGGTCTCGGGGAAGCTGTCCACCCATCGGTAAACATTTTTTACAGAACCTTCCAGGTCAGGAATACCTCAAACAACTCTAAGCATCTCCGTCTTTTTCCAACCAAAACTACAGGATTCTTGAGACTAAAATGGAGAAACTGCTGTAATTGATAAACACACCCTTATCCATTACAAGCGCGACCGTTATTTTCTCCATGCTAGTGATCCT